>CAMBBS010000034.1 GCA_945863875.1 Desulfopila aestuarii DSM 18488 | reverse complement strand
TTAATCGTATCCAGTAAGCGCTTTCGTCCCGGGACTAATTGCTGAAACGAGTCGTCCTTTTCCAGCTTTTCCCGGGTGATGTAGTGTGCCGTTGCTTTAATTTTCGCCTTTATTTCCAGGAAAGCATGCTCAATATGCTGGATTTCCTCAAAGAGATCAGCCTTCTTTTGCACCCAATCACGGTATTTCCTGGTATCCTCTTCAGCTTGTGGATGTATTGTCATCCCAGCGAATCGAGCCTGACGGTATCTGAGTTTACTCTGCAGTGAGTTTCTCATTTTAGCCAGTTCCCGCCAGGCTGGATTTATCACTTCTTTGTCGACAGGTAAATCCTCCACCCCATATTCTGCAAGCAGGTCTATGGATGGCAAAGTGGCGCATCATGTAACTGAAGAAGTTTTCCTGGCACCAACGGCTGAACATTCGCGCCGCAAGATGTATGTGGGGCAAGGCATAGGCGGTACTGATCAAGCTGGTTTGGTGACCGGAATTCGTCAACTTTCGAACCTCCCGCATCCACATGGCATCCTTGCCGGAACCAACTCAGCTACCCATCTCGGCCAGACGAAGGGCCACTGTCTCTCCTCGGGGCATGGTAACTTGCTGTTCAACAAACCACTCTTCGGGCCAGGCATCATCGGGGAACGTATGATAGGTAATGCAGCTGATCCGGTATGTTTTCCACATTCTTTTAAAAAAGGCCGGGCTGTACCCCTCCCGGTCAAAAACCAGGATCAACCTGCTGAGATAAGGGTTCTCCTTCAGTTTTTCCAAACCGGGCTGTTCAGGAACATCGCGCAGCAAGCGGGGAATAATGTCCTCCTCCAGGGTTTTGAGCATTCCTGGATCAACAGTCTTCTCCACGGCAGAAAAGGGCCTGCCGACTGCATCGTTCACCCAGTAATCGTCGATGCGCTCTTCCGTTCTGGTGCACGCTGTGCCCAATCCGCCGGCAGCTTCTGTATCCACAATACTTCGCGATGATTTGGTGGTGATTGTCTGAGGAGAGGGAGGTTCTTTCAGTCTCTCATCACCTATCGCTTTTCGAAGAGTATCGTATTTCACTCCGAGTTTGCTGGCTGCTTCGGATCTGCTATGGAATATCAACCTGCCGGCATCCGCCTGATTCAATCAATTGAGCGGTAACGATTCGAAACATCCGTAGGTCGTCTGCTTTATGCGAATAGATAGGATGGCCACCGAGAAAATATGTCCATCGATCATTTTCACGCCTAACTCCGACCCGATTATTGATTGCAGTAGCGCCGGCAGGAATGGATGGCAAGATGAGCTGTTGTTTCATAGCACCTTCTCCCTCTTTAAATTGCTATCTATGACAGGGTAGAGAGTGTTTTTTTCGATTTCCTGATGCACGGTTTATTTCTCGAACGTTAATTTTAAAATAATTCCTTTATTAACAGGCGCTACGCTGGGTATTGTGATTGATAACTGAACAGACCCAGATCAAGAGTTCTGAAGTTTGTTCATTTCTGCCTGCCAGGCATTCCGAGTTTCAAAAGTTGGCAAAGAAAAAAGACGAAATGGCAAAGAGATGGATTTCTCAGCTTGCTGTTTACAAATGAAAAAATCGGTGGCCGGATTATCAAAAAAGAACAGGCTATCCCGTCGAGGAGGCATCCTGTGAAAACTCTCGTTTCGACCTGGCCGCCGGGTTTGCCTTGTAGAGAGAAGAAAATGGAGACGAAGATTAGTCCCGGAGGTGCGAATCTGCAGAAAAAGTGTAACCAAAGGTATCTCATCTTCTAAGTACAGAATGTCCTGAGGGCAAAAAAAGGAGCCGGACAGCTGAGCGTAGCCTGGAAACGCCCAGCAAGGGCCAGAGCGAAGTCCTATCGGCTTTTGGTTACCAAGTTGATGAGAGTGGGAGCTTAAATGGCCCGTCGTCTTTCAAATAACTTTATGATAAACCCCTCCGCAGGCCGGGTGGAGCGCTAATCTTTTATTCTGCGAGGGATCGCGGCCCGCCGCGAGGATTATCTCCGATACTCCTGTTGAAGGTAAAATCATTGTCGTAAGACAGTTCAATCGAAGCAGCAGCCGAATGCAAACCTGTTTCAGCAAATACCGCGTCTATTCCAACGGTTCTCGATATAAAGGTATATTAATCGGCAGGACCGGGCCCATAAAATATGCCGAAAAGTATTACCTTCTTCTTGGCGAGTGATTACTATACCCGTATACTTTGTAGCAAAAGGACAAGTAATAACCTTTAAATGAGAGGAAGTGACTATGTACGAAAATGCCAGACAGATACCATTAGCACAGGCCCGGCAGGAGGCCTCGACTATTTTTCTTGCAAAAGTTTTCAATTGGATGGCCGTTGGCCTGGGAATCACCGGGATTGTTGCTTATTTTACCGCCCATACCAGCCTGGCCATGACCATTATCGGCAGCCCTTTGTTCTTCATTTTGATGATAGGCGAACTGGGACTCGTTTTTTACCTGTCCGCCCGGATCGAGAAAATTCAGGCGTCAACCGCTACCAGTCTGTTCGTCGGTTATTCGGTGCTCAACGGGCTTACTCTGTCGGTGGTCTTTCTCGCCTATACCAGCTCGTCCATTGCCGGGACCTTTTTTATAACCGCCGGCATGTTTGGCGCAATGGCCGTTTACGGTCTGGTGACGAAACGTGATCTTTCCGGATGGGGATCCTTTCTCTTTATGGGGCTTGTCGGCATTATCATTGCGTCAATCGTCAATATTTTCCTGAAAAGTTCCGGGATGTACTGGATGATCTCTCTGATCGGCGTGTTCATCTTTACCGCTCTCACCGCTTACGATGTGCAGTCGATTAAAAAAATAGGCGAGGATGGAATAATGGCCCAGGGCGAGGAGGCTATTCGCAAAGGTTCGATCATGGGGGCTTTGCGGCTTTATCTGGACTTTATCAATCTGTTTCTTATGTTGCTTCGATTTTTCGGCGGCAGCAGAGACTGATCGCGCAAAGATCGGTTGTTGCAACACTGCAGTTACAAAGCACGCCCTCGCACCGGGCGTGCTCTTTTCACATCGCAACCTCGCCACTGGTATGCGGATCTGCTACATCCCGTAATTCCTGTTAAACAACCCCTTTGCTGAGCAGGAAGGAACTATACTGCTGGTCGGTTTTCTTGATGTGGTTGATGAGCCAGTCTTTCAAAAATTCCATCAACTTGATCCCTACGTCTCTGTCACCTTTTTTAAACTGTACCTGGAAATCCAGCACTTGACCGACCAGTTTGCCGTGCATTTCCTTGTGGCGCGTCTGTTCCGGATAGTCGTGTTTGGCAAAGAGTTTTTCTTCGTACTGAAAGTGGCTGCCGGTATAGTTTATCAGGTTGTCAAGGGTCTTTTCCACAGCTTCCTTTGCCGATCCCGTATGCATTTGTCGGTGCAGTTCATTGATCATGCCGACAAGTTTTTTGTGCTGCTCGTCTATGGTGTCAATGCCCACCGACAATGATTCCGACCATCGCAACAGAGGCCGAGATGTTGAGACGGAGCGGGACCCTGTCTTCTTTTGTTCACGCTCACCGAGATTGAACTGGCTCGTCTCCCGGCTGATGCTCTGGGCTATCTCTTTAAGTTCCTGTGAGCTTTCCTGCAGCAGGAGACTGCCTTCTTTGGTCTCCCTGGAAACCATGCTGACATCGGCAATGTCTCTTGCTATTTCACTTGCCACAATCGAGGCCTGGGCCACATTTTCGTTAACCTCGCTGATGCCGTTTGCCGCTTCGTTGACATTGATGGATATGTCGCCGACGGTGACGGACTGTTGTTCGGCGGCCGCGGCGATGGTGGACACAAGTTCGTTGACGCTGTTGATAACCTTGCTGATTTCAGTGATCTCGATAACCGTGCCATCGGTTGAGGACTGGATCGATTCAATCTTCGCTTTAATTTCCCTGGTGGCGTTTGCCGTCTGTTTGGCAAGTTCCTTGATTTCATTAGCCACCACGGCAAATCCCTTGCCCGCATCACCGGCACGAGCGGCTTCAATGGTGGCGTTGAGGGCGAGAAGATTTGTCTGTTCGGAAATTTCGGTGATGACCTCGGTGACTTTGCTGATCTCCTTGGCGGCCAGTCCGAGCTGATTGACCTTTTCCGAAGAGTCTTTCGCATAGTTGACCGCGTCCCTGGTCATGGAACTGGCCTTTGCCGTATTCTGGGCTATTTCCTGCACCGCCGCGGTCATTTCTTCCATGGCCGTGGCGACGACATTGACATTCTGTGCGGCCTGTTCACTTGCCATGGTGATCGTTCCCATGTTGGCACTCATTTCCTCGGTTGCCGTTGCTACCGCGTTGGCCCTGGAGGCGGACTGTTCCGCGCCGCCAGTCATATTTTCAGCCGCGATCGCCAGCTCCGTGGAGGTGGACTGGAGTGCACGGCCTTCTTCGACGATGTTACCGATCAAGCGGTGCAGTTTTTCACTCATCTCCTGAAGAGCTGCCTGGAGACTGCCGGGTATACGGCGCTTTTCGCCGGCTGTTGTAAGATTGCCGTCGGCAATGCGCTGGGCGAGTTGCACCATGGCTCCCGGTTCGCCGCCGAGCAGTTTGAGGATTAAGCGGGCATTGAGTAAGAGAATACCAAGGACAAGGAGAAAACCGACGACTGCGCCAATGACAAATGTGTTGCGCGTGCGGCTGCTTAAACTGTTACTCTTGGCGGTGATCTCGCCCACGGTGCCGGCGGATCTTTTGGTGATTTGTTGTTGAACATTAGTAACGACGGTCTGCAGGTCATTGTTGATGGTCTTTGCTTTCCCGCCGAGGACGGTGCCTATAAGTTCGCTGTTGCCGCTGACCAGTGTATCGAACTGCGCACTCATCGCCTGGGCCTGCTGCTGCGCCTGCGTGATGTCCATGGCCAAGATGACGCTGCCGATGGTCTCTCCTTCGGATTTGATATCCTGGGTCAATACGAGCACGTTTTTATCGCTTTCTCCAGCCTGGATAATTTTTGAGATATCCGGTTTATCTTGCGGCAGGTAGGTTTTAAGTTTTTCGTTCTTTCGATTGAGGAAACGTGTCAAGGGGGTTTTGTCTTTATCCAGGTAAAAAAGAAAAACGATATCTTGATTCTGGTGCGCGCTGCGAACGTAATTATTCAAGGTGGCAAAATCTTTTGTCAGCACCGAGTTGACTGCGGATATGGCCATGAGCTCGATCATGTTATTTCCACTCTGACGCCGCAGGGTCTGCATATTATCCTGCAAGGTATTGGCCGTTGCCTGCAGAGCCTTGGAGGATGCCGCCGCAAGCTGGTTCGACACTTCCTGCTGCATGCCCTGCAGGTTATTGTCGAGCTGTTTCGACAGTTCGCCCAGGTCAGTGGCAATCGAGGATTCAATATCGGCAAAGGAAGACTGCACTTGGGTATTAAGAGCATTGCTGCTGCGTTTTTGTGTGAAGACAGTAAAGGTGATGGCACTGATGATCATAACGAGAAGGGCAATGGCAACTGGAACGACGAGTTGTGCCCGAAAATTGTTGCGCAGTAATGATTGTAGCACGGTGCCCCCTGTGAGTGGAACTGCTCTGTCAAAGAGCAGAAAAGTCAGTTGTCTGCCACATCAAATGGATGGCAGTTCCGCCTCCATTTGATGCTTTTCGATGGTCATCCGGTGCGAAATTATTCCGCGTAGGCTCCGATGTGCAATGATTGCTGCAGGGCGTCGACGCCACCATAGTCGAGAGGATCGGACCAGCCGACAATCTTCGCGGCCGTGGCTGCCTTGTCTTCGGGTTTAAGTTCTTTCAAGGCCGTGACAATTTTTGCAGCCAGTGCGTCATCGGTGGCGGCAACCTTGCCGAGCGGCCATTCAGGATACAAAGTCGTCGAATAGACAAAGGGGAAGGCGGCGGCATCTTTTTGGCCGATGATTTTGAAATCTGCCATGGTGATAGCGCCTGCGGCAGCCATTCGTTCCAGCGTATCGGTGCGCACCGTGCCGGCGTCTACCTGTTCGTTCTGTACGGCAAAGACCACGTTGTCATGCTTGTTGGAAAACTCCATGGAGGCAAAGTCCTTGAATGGATCTATACCGGCATCGACAAATTCCTTGTAGGCCATCTGCCAGCCGCCGAAAGATGATTTGGCAACGGCGGCGAATTTTTTCCCCTTCAGGTCGGCAAAGGAATTGATCGATTCGTTAAAGGCAGTGGTAATGACGACGCCACCAAACGAATTGAGTGCTTTTCCCTGGCGGGAGTTGATCATGGTGGCGATGGGCGTTGCGCCGTATTTTACCTTGGTGGTGATAAACATGGAGGAGTTGACCAGGAAAAAATCCACCTCGCCCGCTTCCACGGTGGGGAAGACCTTGTCGAAACCGAGCGGTACGATTTCCACGGGCTGGCCAATTTTTTCGGTGAGATATTCACCTGTCGCAGCCCATTGCTGCATGGCTTTGGCCGCTCCGTCCTTGGCCAGCACACCAAATTTTACAGCTGCTCCGGCATGACAGACACAGCCGAGCATCAAAAGGGTGGCAACCGCAGTGCTAAGCATCTTATTTCGCATCGATATCTCCTGAGTAAAGGGGTGAGTAGGTGCATCTATCAACGAAATAAGTGTCGCACATCATTTTAGGATATGTCAAGGGATCATTGGTTGGTGTTTTTTGGATATATGATTCTCTAACAAAAAAGCGGGAAACCGTCGTGCAACGATTTCCCGCTTGTGCTCATTCGCTGTGAGGATGTAACAGCCTGCCGGCGGCTCATTCCAGGCAATACATCCGCTCCTCCATCCGCAGTTATAAAAACCTTCTTTTATAATGTGCTGATCTGGATGGTTCGTGGTTTAGCCGCTTCCGTTTTGGGTAAATGAAGTTTAAGCACCCCTTCTTTCAGTTCCGCATTGACCTTGCCGACATCTATTGACTGGGGAACTGAAAAAACACGCCGATATTCAACGTCGCCAAATTCCTGCCAGGTTGAGGTACCTTTTGTTTGTAACTTGCGCATTCCGGATATTTCCAGTTTGCCATTATCGACGTTTATCAACACTTGCTCCTTGGTGACCCCGGGCATGTCGGCCTGCAGTAATATTTCGTTGTCGTTTTCATAGATATCGACCACCGGGGCTACTCTCGGCATATCCGGCCTTCTTGCCACTATATTTTCCTTTCTTGTCGTCAGATCAGTCTTCTCATTCATAGTTCACCTCCGAAAAAGTATGTATAGCTTAATAGAATTTTAGCTGATGCTGATTTGCTTTGGTTTTGCCGCTTCTGCTTTTGGTAATACGAGAGTCAGCAGGCCATTTTGTAATACGGCTTCGATTTTATCGGCATTAACTTCAGCAGGAAGGGTGAAACTACGTGTGAATGACGTCATATCCCGTTCAACACGATGGACTTTATAGCCTTCCGGGGCATCGGGGCGACGTTTACCACTCAATTCCAGATAATTTCCTTGAATCCTGATATTAAGATCTTCCTTGGTTAGCCCGGCAACTTCGGCAATAATCTGAAATGAATCGCCGCTGTCATAAAGATTCGTTCGTGGAGAGCCATTGAATACCTGCCACCCATAATCTTCGCCATAGGGCCCTTCGTACTCCGTGAACACTCTGTTCAACCTGGAACGAAGCATGTCCATGGTATCGAACATCCGATCAATATCACCTATTCTTGTCCACATAGCTGTTCCTCCTGTTCGTTTGTTTTTTTTGGGCGGTTCTCGTCACAGAAGACACTACCTAAAAGGTTTGAACCTCCCCATGGATGAATCCAGGGAATTCCTGACGGGCCTCAAGCGGCCCACTCGACGGTTATTCCAACCGCAGCAATGAGCGTGTTGATCGCGGCCTTTACGTCGCGGTCATGGTGCGCTCCACACGCCGAACACGTCCCTTGCCTTACCGACAGTCCTGCACTTCCTTGCGGTCCCCCACTGGCGCAGCAAGAAGAACAGATCCTGGTGGAACCTTTGCTGGCAACCTCGATGTATTGCATACCGCCTATACGTCTCTTGCAGGAAAGCATTGATCGAAGCTGTCCGTGCGCGGCTGCAGCAACGGATTTGCCAAGGCCAGTTCTGGACAGGCCACGGATACTATCTTTACTGAAAGCAGGATTCTGAAATCCCTTCGGGGTGCAGTAAATCCCACCCTTCGCCTCCAACTCTTTCTTACGGATTGCCCAATTCCATAGAGACGTGAGCCTTGGAGGCCATTCGATGATTGCGGTTTCCTGCTTTTTAGTCAGTTTGAGTTTGAGCTGACCTTGTATCATATCTATCCCGTTTCTGCTTTTCGATATTTTTTTGAATGAATTCATGATGATACGTCTTTGCCTCATGCCTGAAGGGAGGGATTTTGACGCAATTTCGTTCAAATTTTTTACAAATAAACTGCAAAAAATCATATACCAATCCTTTAAGATTTCTTTCTTTGTCAAAAAAATAAATACAGGTAAATTCCATGTCAATATCATAAATAAAAAAAATTACTTTTTGTCTAGAAATTACTTTTTAGTCATTTATTGACAAAATAATGCAAATGATATAATTTCCTCGAAAGG
Source organism: Desulfopila aestuarii DSM 18488 (assembly GCA_945863875.1). Classification (GTDB taxonomy): domain Bacteria; phylum Desulfobacterota; class Desulfobulbia; order Desulfobulbales; family Desulfocapsaceae; genus Desulforhopalus_A; species Desulforhopalus_A aestuarii_A. Next base: position 40,974 of record CAMBBS010000034.1, on the reverse strand, counting down.
AGACTCGAAATGAATATGAAAAGGGACGAAACAGCTTTGAATGACAGGGAAATTTCTTTTGATGCGTTGCGCAAGAAACAGTCTGTTCGAGCGACATTCAAGCTTCCTGGGGAGATCATCGATCTCCTGGGTGTCATTGCCGGACAGTTGGGGATCAAGCAGAAGTCTTTACTCGATCAGCTCGTCGAAGATACTTCCGTCCTGGTCAAACTGGTTCAGGAAAATGAACAGTTGCAGGAAGAGCAGACGACGCGGCGGCAAAAGACATTTGTTATAAGTAGAAGTTCTTTGCGTTCAATCAATGACATAGCTAAAAAACAAAACATTTCCAGGGATGCTCTGGTGGAAATTTCCATCAAACGACTTTTGCCGATTATTGAGACTGAGCTGGAAAAACACATTATTCGGAAAACAATTCTCAAAGAGATGAAAAATTATTTAAAGATTGGTGAGAATCTTCTGGATAAAACCCAAAATTTGCTCGGAAAAGATGACGTGCTCTATGACATGCTGGAAAAACAGGTGAGTCTCACGCAAAAAAACATTGTGACGGTTCAGGCTATTATCGAAAAAGGCATGCCTATGGAGGAGTGGTAGACTACCAGCCACCGCTGCAGAAAGCTGTATCCGCATAGAGAACACGGATTGTTCTGAACATTCTTGGTGAAATTGGAATTACTTCAGGAGGATCTGAGATGTCTCAGGATTATTATGTTATTTTAGGAATTCCTGTCGATTCTACACAAACCGATATTAAAGCCGCTTATCGGCGGCTCGCAAAAGAATTTCATCCGGATTATTACGGACAAAACCATGAACCTTTTCAGGTTCTCCAGGAGGCGTATTCGGTCCTTAGCGACCCGGATAGCCGCAGGATATATGATGACGCCTTACAGAACACTCCCCCGAAACAGCAGGCGCAAAATGTGCAACCGGTGTGTCGTCGTTATTACCGGGAGACAGTTGAACCTCTGGTGCCGAGGGGAGATTCTCGTTACCATCCCCACACATCAATCAACGGCATCTTCGACCAGTTTTTCGGTACGTCAAGGGGCCGCGAACAGCCGCAAACGAGCCGGCCTGAAGATGTCAGCGTTGAGGTCAGCTTGACTCCGGAACAGGCACAAAGTGGCGGCCGGCTCCGTCGGCCGGTACCCATCCGCATAGCTTGTCCTTCGTGTCACGGACAGGGCTATTCCAGGTATGCCACTTGCCACCGGTGTCATGGGGCGGGTGTTCTGCCGGGAGAAAAAACCGTCTTGCTGCGTTATCCCGCCGGCATAAGGCATAATCAGTCTCTGCAGTTTGTGCTGCGACCATCACCTGCGGGGAAGATCTTTCTCAATGTACATTTCAAAATTAAGTGAAGGCGCAGGGAAAGCCCAAGCGTTGATTCTTAGGGCAGATGAAATCACAGCGTAACTTTTCGGTTATTTGCGTTTTTGTGCGCGCTTTTGGCTGGCGATATAGAGTTTTTCAACTTTCTCTCTTGCCCAGGGGGTCTTCCGCAGGAATTTAAGGCTCGACGGCACGGAGGGGTTGCTGGTGAAACAGCGGATTTTGATGTATCTGGCTAATTTTTCCCAGCCATAATCGGCAACCAGAAGGTTCATCATTTGTTCCAGGGTGATGCCGTGCAGGGGGTCTTTGACTTGTTGTTCGTTCATGTGTCGGAAAGTAATGAAAATTAATAGGATATTGTCGAGACCACATTGAAGAAAATGAAAAAATCGGATTTCAAGATGGTTCGTTGGCATTATACAGGAATGGCTGGTAAAGTCATGGGGATTAATGATTGAAAAATGGGCTCCCGTTGTCTCTGGAACTGGGTTCCGGGTCAAGCCCGGAATGACAGAGCGTTAGTCTAGGCGAACGGCGGTTCAATAATAAACTTAAAAGGAGGCATTGCATGGTTGCGAAAAAAATTCTTATGCTCGTTGGTGATTATGTTGAGGATTACGAGGTAATGGTACCCTTTCAGTCACTGCTGATGCTGGGCTACCAGGTGGATGCAATTTGTCCAGACAAAAAAGCCGGAGACTTCGTCCGAACCTCGATCCATGATTTTGAAGGGGACCAGACCTACAGCGAAAAACGCGGCCACAATTTCACACTCAATGCCGACTTTGACGCGGTGCAGCAGGAAGAGTATGTCGGACTGCTCATTCCCGGTGGTCGGGCCCCGGAATATCTGCGGCTCAACGAAAAGGTACTGGACATTGTCAGATACTTTGCCAAGGCGGAAAAACCGATTGCCGCCATCTGTCACGGGGCGCAGCTGCTCTCCGCCGCGGGTGTCCTGCAGGGCCGTGAATGTTCGGCCTATCCGGCCTGTTCTGTGGAAGTCAATCTTGCCGGTGGGAAGTATGTAGCGGTTGCAATGGACAGCGCCCATGTGCAGGGTAATCTGGTCACTGCCCCGGCCTGGCCCGCCCATCCGGCCTGGCTGGCCAAATTTGTCGAGATACTGGGGGCGAAGATTGAATTGTAACAGCTTGAGTTAGAAAGTCGGCAATTGGGTAGAAGGGTGGGGTGTGTATCCTGAAATGGCCCGGGAACCCACCTCTTTCTGAATGAGACGTGCATTTGTATGGGACATGTGCTGCAGAGTTCGGTAATGGAAACTGACCAATGCACCGATTGTATATAATTTACCTAACCGTTTACCAATTCTTATTGCTGGAGAATGTTATGTTTGCAACACGGCTGCACCGCTTGAAAGGGTACATGGAAGAAAAGGGATTTTCCGCTGTCGCGGTCAATGCCGGCCCGAGCCTTACCTATCTGACGGGTTTGCATTTTCACCTGATGGAACGGCCGGTGGTTATCGTTTTTACCCCGGCTGAGGAGCCTACCATCATTCTGCCGGAACTGGAGCAGGCCAAACTCGACCAGCTGTCTTTTCCGGCCCGGGTGCATACCTACGGCGAGAGTCCGGCCGAATGGTCGAAAGCCTTTGGCGATGCACTGCAACCACTCGACCTTTCGTCTAAAAAGATCGGCGTGGAACCCGGGCAACTGCGCCTGCTCGAGTATAACTATCTGCGCTCTGCCTGCGGGGATGGCCATTTCACCGACGGCTCGGCAATCTTTTCGGCGCTCAGATCAATCAAGGATGATAAAGAAATTGCCGCGATGCGCCAGGCGGTGATGATCGCCGAGGCTGCCCTGGAGGCGACCCTGAAGGTGATTAAGATCGGTGTGACCGAAAAAGATATCGCCGGAGAACTTTTCCTGCAGCTTGTTCGTCAGGGATCAGAAACCTCCCTGCCTTTTCCACCCATTGTCTCCAGTGGTCCAAACGGTGCCAATCCTCATGCGCTGCCTTCCGGGCGGCAACTGATTGCCGGCGATCTGCTGGTCATCGACTGGGGGGCAAGTTATGCCGGATATCTCTCCGATATCACACGAACATTTGCCGTTGGTGAGATTGATGGCGAGGCGGGAAAAATTCACAAGATCGTCCAGCAGGCAAATGCAGCCGGGCGGGCGGCGGGACGGCCGGGGGTACCCTGTGCGGCGGTTGATAGAGCGGCGAGAAAGGTCATCGACGAGGCGGGCTATGGCCGTTTTTTTACCCACCGGACAGGTCACGGTATCGGCATGGAATGCCATGAAGAACCGTATATGCGTGGAGATAATGAGCAGCAGCTGGAGGTGGGCATGGCCTATACCGTTGAACCGGGCATCTATCTTACCGGCCGCAACGGCGTGCGTATCGAAGACGATGTGCTGGTGACGGTGGATGGTGCCGAGTCGCTGAGCACTATGAGCCGGGAGATACGCGTCGTCGGATAACAGCCTGCAAAGTGCGTTGAGGAACTCAATCTTTGCCTGCCAATTGGTGCAGATGGGCCTGGACCATCTTGATTTCGCCGTAGCTGACGCCGTCACCAAGCGCCACTTTTATTTCACTGTATTTTTTGTCCGGCATCTCCTGCAGTTTTTCCTTGATTGCCTGCAGTTTTTCGGGGGAGAGCAGTCTGCCGATGGCCAGCTCTCCCCTTGACACAAAATGCGTTAGATGGCTTTCGATGGTCGAGAGAACAAGATCGCGCTGCGTGGCAATCTGGGCAAAGGTCAAGCCCTGTTCGAAGAGGTCGAGGCTGAGCTGCTTGGTGTCTGTGCCGGTATCTGTTTTGACTCCATCGGGCGGTACATCGATTTTGCTGGGCAGGATAACGTCAACGATATGGTTTTTTTCGCGGTAATCGACCACCATGGCGACCAGCTCCTCGCCGTACTTTTCCGTCAGCTTCTTGCCAATACCCTTTATGCCCGTCAGAGCATCAATTGTGTCGGGCAGGTTGACGACAATCTGGATGAGGGTCTTCTGGTGCAGGATGTGAAAGGGGGGCAGGTCAGCTTCTTTGGCCTTGGCTGCCCGCCATTCCCGCAGGGTATGGAAGAGTTCGGGGTGGTCGATATCGGCTTCCGAGTAGGTGGGTGTGGTTTTCGCCCCCCTTTTTTTTTCCCGGTCGGTTTTCGGTGCGGCCTCGATCTCCGCTGCTGAAATTGCCCGAAGATATGTGGGTGAGCTGAATCCGGTCGCACAGCATCTGACGGCAGCCAGTTTGACGGCAGCCTCTTCCTGCAATAACTTGCACAGGTTTTTGGCATTTTTGCGCAGTTCCTTGTTGTCGGTTTCTACCTCCAGCAGGTCCATGTGGACACCAAGGCCGGTGTCGATTTTTTCCTGAAAATAGGCCGAAGCCTTGCCTATACGTTCAAGAACCGCCGCATCTTCTGCCGGGAAAACGTTATCCGCAAAGAGCCTCTGTAATTCACGCCGGAAATTGGCGCCGACTGTACATATTTCACTGACGGTTTTTTGCCGTAAAGCCTGGAGATCCCCTGCGCCGAGGATCCTCAGCAGAACCGGATTCCGGTCAACGATGGACAGCAGGCGGCCGAAAATCCCCTGCAGCTGCTGAAAGTCAAAACATTCCAGGAGCAATCGCTGCTGGTAGCGGATCTTAGCCATCGCCAGTTGTGCCACGGTTGGCCTGCTTTTCCCGGCCAGTTGGACGAATCGAAGCACGGCACTGTCGGTCTTTACCGCCCTTGGCGAAAGTTGTGTGCTAAGGACCATTCCTTCCAGGGTCCGGCAGCGGCTGAGCGCAACGTAGACCTGCCCGTGGGCAAACGCCGCCTGGGCATCGATGATGGCCCGGTCAAAGGTCAGCCCCTGGCTTTTGTGGATGGTGATAGCCCAGGCCAGTTTTAAGGGATACTGGATGAAGGCGCCGATTTTATTCTCGGTAATCTCCATGGTGTCCGGATCGAGGGCGTATTCGATGTTCTCCCAGGTGGCTGGTTCTACCATGATTTCATCCGTATCGTCGGGACATTGTATCCAGATCTTGCCGTCGGAAATGCGGGTGATTGTACCGATCTTTCCATTGAAGAAGCGTTTTTCAGGCGACGAATCGTTCCGCACAAACATCACCTGGGCCTGTGGTTTGACCTCAAGTGTCAGCGCTGTTGGAAAAGAGTGCTCGGGAAATTCACCCTCAATCTCGGCATCGAAACGATGTATGTTCCGGGTCAGTTTCTCTAGCCTCGAGGAGTTGATGGCGTCGGCGCTGCTGTTGTGGGTACATAGGGTTATATACCCTGCACCTTCGTGGTCACTGTCGGCGAAGCCCTTGATGTGGCGGACGTTCAGGCTTGCCAGGGTGGCCTGGTCAAGGTTGTTGTCACGGACTTTGTTCAGAAGCGAGATGAAGTGGTCGTCTTCCTGGCGATAGATATGCTGCAGTTCGATGGTGAGCAGTTCCGTTCGGCGCAGGGCGTTGCTGCTGAAAAAATAGGGCGAGTCGTAATATTGGTTCAAGATGCGCCAGTCGACGTCCTTGATTACCGGGGAAAGCTGATGCAGGTCGCCGATCAGCAGCAGCTGCACGCCGCCGAAAGGCAGACTGCTGCGACGGTAGCGGCACAGAACGCTGTCGATGCCATCGAGGAGATCGGCCCGGACCATACTGATCTCATCGATCACCAAAAGATCGAGGCTTTTGATGAGGTTGATCTTCTCCCTGTTGAATCTCTGCTTGAACGTCGCTTCACTGCCCGGCACGAAAGGACCAAATGGCATCTGGAAAAAGGAATGCAAGGTCACCCCGCCCGCATTGATGGCGGCAACGCCGGTAGGGGCGGTGACGGCCATTCTTTTCGGACTGTCCTTTTTGAGATTGTGCAGAAAGGTCGTTTTGCCGGTTCCGGCCTTTCCCGTCAGATAAATATTGCAGCCGGTGTCCCGGACAAATTCATCGGCAAGCTGGAGTTCAGGATTATCCAAATTCATCATTTGACTTGTCGAAAAAGTTCCTCGAGGCTTGCATTGATCACAGCGATATCTTCCTTGCTGAACTGCGCCGGGTCAAAAAAATCGACATCGAGCAGATCGGCCATTTCTTTGTATTCCTCATGTTCCGGATTACCAAGAACCTCGATAAGATGCATGTACCCGTAAATACCGCCGATATCTTCCGGAGGACAGGCACGTCGGCCGGTGATGAGCAGCGGTAGGGATGCCCCTTCATGCAGGGCGAGAACTTTCTCCACGGTTATCTGATGCATCCAGTCATCACCGAAGTCATAGATATACTGGAACTGCGGCTGAATTTTCCTGGCAAGACTGTGCAGGGTGTACTTCGCTTCATTTTTCGGCCTGCTGGTCTGCCATAAATCATCCTCGTCCGGCAGGCAATAGCAGGTCCGGTCGATAAGAAACTGATGCAGGTGGCTGTCGGTCCAGCCCATGCAGAGCTGAATGACCTCGTGCAGCTGTTCCAGGGTGAAATTCCCCGGAACCTGAATCCTCCTCCAGATCGGCGGCTTAGCACCCTGCAGTGCCACCTTCAACTGGTAGACGGGGACAGGACTTGTCTGCTTTTTGCCATGCTGCGGGAAATCAACCTTGATAACATTTGCGCCTTTTTTTGACGTGGGGGAGGGGGCCTTCTTTGCAGGGGCAATGCCGCCGCAACATGTGCCGCTGTCGCAGCTGCACGGTGGGTCGTTGCGCTTAACCTTGATGGGGCGAATCGGCGTTGGGCTATCGGCGCCGGTAATTCTTCTCTGCCGTATTTTATCGACTGTGCGGGCATGTTTCTGGAACGTGTCGATTGCCAGCGGCAGGGAGGCCATAAGGAAGACCTGGATCTGCAGCTCCCGATCGCCCTGTTCCGTATCCACTCCGGCAAAGGCTTCCTGGAACATCTCATCGGGCAGTTCTTCAAAATAATCCATGACCTCTACCGGATCGACCAGCCCCTGGATGGTCATCAGGCTGTGGTACAGGTCCTCTTTTTTGCGCTCACTTAATTCAGGGAACTCCTCCGGGTCCCACACCTCTTCGTGCAGGGCAATAGCTTCTTCGAAACCAGAGACCCACTCGTAAAGAGCTTCGAACTGATTTTCTTTCAGTTTCTCTATATTAAACGGCAAATGGAGCTTGTTGTTATGGAAAGCGGAGACAAAATTATTGTACACCTCCATCAGCGACCCGGTCATTTTCTGCATTTGCTCTAGAGTAGTGAATGTCGGTAATTCGCCGCCAAAGATAGTCGGCATCCATTCACTGGGTACAAGAGGAGCAGGGGTCATGGCCAGGCCGAAGATATAGCCGAGTAATTCATCATAACTGAAGGTATTATCGGGGTCCTCGGCCATAGCCAGGAGATTTTTCAGGTTTTTCTTTTCTGTAGCCGTCAACATTGGTTGATTGGTCCTATTGTTTGCATTGATTTGAGGGAGAGTTTACACACACACAAATAGCGGAAAAACGAGCTGAAGAAAAGGGAAATTTACCCGATATTTGCTATTTGGTATCTTACAGATTATTTTCTTTTCTTTGAAAAAAAACAATCTGTACCCAAGGTACTTATCCCAGCTTATTTCCCGTATACCGGGGTTAGCGTAAACTGGCTTATATATTTGTATTTGTGCAAAGGTACATTAGCTGTCACGGCAGGGGAGATATTCCTCGCAGGCCGGCATCAAAAGAGGAACGAATGAGAATCGCTGTTTTTTCGGATATTCACTCCAACCTGGAAGCGTTGGAAGCGGTACTCGATCATGCTTTTCGTCAGATAGTTGACAGGTATGTCTGTCTGGGGGATGTGGTCGGCTATGGGGCAAATCCCAATGAATGTATTGCACTGCTGCAGTCCCTGCCTGATTTTTTCTGCCTGCTTGGCAACCACGACGCCGCTGTTCTGGGCATTCCCAGTAATATGCAGCAGGATGCCCGGCGCGTCATTGCCTGGACCCGGGAGATCCTCACCGAGAAAAGCATGGTGTTCCTGCGGGCAATGGAAGATCTCATTAAATGGGGCGATATTTCCTTCTGTCATTCCAATCCGTATAAGCCCCGTAACTGGTATTATGTCTCGGAGAAAACCTATATCTCCAGTTCATTTGCCCGTTCGAAGGCGAAGATTCTCTTTGTCGGGCATACCCATGTACCGATTGCTATAACCCGTAAAAACTTCTTCTGCATTTACATCAGGTCGCCCTGGCATAGCATGGTGGTGCCCGCCGCAGTGCTCAATCGACAGATTTTCAACACCGGCAGCGTTGGGCAGCCCAGAGACGGAGACCCGCGGGCCTCTTATCTTATCTATGATACCCAAAAAAAAGGTATTGAGTTTTACCGGGTAGCCTATGATTTCGAACGGGCCGGAGAGAAGATTCTCGAGGCCGGATTGCCGGCGATCTACGCCCGGAGGCTGGCAAACGGATTATAGCTTTGCAGAACCATCAGGCCTGATGTTCGTCGATCCTCTGGACGCCTTCCATCATCAATCCCATAAAGCCGCCGATGGGCGGCAACTTTTCGGCCTCTTCAGGAATCCCCCTCGTGTAACGAAAACGACCATTTTTCGCACCCAGAAGAGCATACACTGCGTCTTTTTGTCGAAACTTGAGAAACCGGGCATAGATGATTTCCCCTTCCTTAAAAAAGACAATGGCCTTGCCCTGTTGCAGGGTGAGTTCGATTATCCCCGTTTTCTGTGAGGAATTGATCAGCTGGAAGAGATCGACTGCATTTATTTCTGACAGCTCCCCGGTCATGCCAGAAGAAATATTTCCTGATCGCAGGGCCATTTTTTGCGCCCGATCGACGAGCATGCGCAGCAAAAACATCTGCAATATCGGGTATTTTTTCAGGGCATCTCGGAAATTTTTGACACTGAGCATTGCCACTTGCGTGCCTTCCAGCGTGTGGATGGAATTGGCCACAGGTTCGCTGGTAAGAAGACTCATTTCACCGAAGATCTCATCTGGTCCCATCTCGGCCACTTTTGAACCATCTTCGGCAATGACCGCCACCAATCCTTTCAAAACGATATACAGATGGCTGCCAGGGGCACTTTTCTTGATAATTATCTTATCAGCGAGGAAGCTTTTTACCTCGAGCAGCATGGTCAGATCGCCGAGGGACTTATCGTCAAGCGGTTTGAAGAGAGTCAGTTGGCGAAGTTGGCCGAAAAATTTATCGAGACGCGCCCTGCGTCGCCGTTGTTCGGTTTCTTGGAGCAATTTCATCTGCAGTGTGGCAAATTCCTTCTCCTTTTTATATTCAAAGTGAATCATGCCTTCGCACCCCCCGCAGTCAAAACGAGCGGTTCGACCACCACCCGTCTGGGGAAATCCACTGATGCTCTCTTTTGTCGAAACGATGTCGGCAATTTTCTTTGCCAGATAGAGGCAACCGGGTTTATAGGAGGACACCGACAGGCTGAAGTTTTCTACTTTAAGCTCTTCACCCGCGTTATACAGGGGACATGATTGCTCCGCTATGATGAGGAAAACTGCATCACTGAATTTATTAACCGGCGTTTTCATACAGCACCTGCAAGGGTTTACATCGAGCCAGCAAGAGGGACTTTTTTGCTGGGGGCAGTGAGTTGATCTCCAGCACAACTGGAGGATACGATTTCAGGATACGGTTTTACATCAAAAAGATCAAAACATAACATATAAGATAACGAAGAGCTGAGAAAAATCGGTATCCGTTCGTTCGCATGGGTAGTATTTCGTCGGTGATTGGCATATAATGGCTGACATGAAGTATTGTCGAAAAAATCAGACGAAACTCCAGCTAAAGTGCCGTTTTGCATTGGTCTGTAGGCGCCAGGACCATTTACTTTCACTGGGCTTTGCCGAGAAGGTACTGGAAGAATTGATGAAAAAAATGAAATTTAAGCTGCCGATTATTATAAGCTGCATCCTGTTGAACACCTTTGTCGTTGCTTGGGCCATTTCCGCATCGGCGCAAAGAACGCCCTATGACTGGGCGAATATCCAATTAGACTATGTCCTGCAAGAAAAGGTTGAGCAGCTAGAGAGGTTCATGCAGCGAATACATACTCTCGCCCAGGAGGCTGCTAAAGATCAAACACTTGTCAGCTTTTTTGAGATAAATCGTCTCTACCACAATGCCGTGAAGTCCCCGGAAACTCCTGTGTCCCTTGGCGCGAACGTGGAAAAAGCACGACAGCACTTTAACGGCTATTACTTAGCCAACTACTTTATTTTTTATGATATCCTGTTTGTCGATATGGATGGTTCAGTATTGCACACCCTCCGTAAGGAAACGGACAGGAATATGAACCTGATCGAAGACCAAAAGTCTTTGGGGCGCCTCAGTGAAGCAATTGCCAGGAAGCCGAATCAAGAAATTTTCATTGATTTTTATGACTATGGTCCTTCTTCTGAACCAGCAGCTTTTTTTATCGAACCGGTTAACAAAGAAAATGTCCAGGTCGGGTGGATCATCCTGCAATGTCCTATCAATAAACTAAATTCCATTTTTGCGGCGACAGACGACCTTGGACAATCGGGGGAAACCTTTCTCGTCAACAGTCACGGGTTGATGCTGACAGAGTCTTATTTCAAGGGACAGTCAACCATCCTTAGAGAACAGCTTGATGATCGGAATATCAAGGTCAAATTTAATGAAGAAAAAGGGCACCGCGTTGTCACCGATTATCGGGGGGCGGTCGCCCTGAGTTCGTTTGAACTGTTTACCTTTCTTGATACGCGTTGGCTGGTGGTCGCCAAAATAGATAAGGAAGAGATAACCACCGATCATTACAAACGTCATAAAAAATACTATGGCGACATGCTGGTCAAATATCTCCAGAAAGAGCCTCCAGTGCCATCGAATGGGTCTTCTTCCGCCAATCATCCACGTGCATTACGAGTGGATATGGATGAATTTTTAAAGGCGCAAAACAAGGAAGCGCTGGAGACCTGGGGGGTATCCACCTGTACGGCTCTCATCGCCGCATTACCGGAAAAATTTGCTTACCTGGCCCACATAAGTCCGAAGGATAGGATTTACGACCAGGATGACACCAATCTGGTGTCTCAGATCATAAAAAAAGTCAAGAACTTTGACATTTATCCTATCGAAAGAAGAGGTGTCGTTTTTACTGTCGTGGCTCCCCATCTGGAAAGTTTGATCAATGTCATTACACAGTTGATTGAGAATGGTTTTCTGCTTTCGCAGATACGCGTGGCCTATAACAGCAAAGCGCAGGCGGCGGCTATTGTTTATCAATATGACAAAAATGATCTCGACGTCACCTGGACTATGGATGCATTGGATGACGGAAAGAGAATACACCATGGCTTGCAGGATACGTTTAATGTTGGAACGATACTCGAAGAAATTATTTCGAATGAAAACAATATATAAAGCCAGTAGCTGGCCATAATGGTACTGTCATGATTTCTCTGCACCAGGCACATAACTTAATCGGCATGCTGCACCCGCTGCCGCCGGTTTGTCTTCCTCTTGACCAGGCTCTTGGCTTGGTTTGTGCTGAAAATGTCTATGCCGCCGCAAACTGCCCCAGCGTTGATTCTTCACTCAAGGATGGTTTTGCCGTTGTTGCCGATGACATCGCCAATGCGTCACGGGGCAATTCCGTAACACTCAATGTTGTCGGTACTGTTTCGGCTGGGGATGCTGATATATTTCGTGTTAAATCAGGAACAGCAGTTCGTATTATGACCGGCGCTCCTCTTCCTCGTGGGGCAACATCGGTGCTTGCCGCGGAGTTTGCAGAGGTCAATGGCGATACGGTGGCGATCATTGCCGACGCCTGGCCCGGTAGGAATATCCTTCGCAAAGGCAGTGATATTATGCAGGACCAAAGGCTACTGGCCAAAGACAGTTTGCTCGGTCCCGCCCACCTTGGTCTGCTGGCTGCAGCCGGCCTGCGTGAGGTTATCTGTTATGCACGACCGAAGATTGCCGTAGCGGCAACAGGCAGCGAGCTGGTATGGCCCGGTGAACCTGTCACCCCTGGGAAGGTGGCGGCGAGTAATATGGTAACAGCGTCTGCGGAACTGCAGGCGCTCGGGATAGATGCTTCGACTATAATTCTTCGTGACAACTTTGATCAGCTGCAAGAGCAGTTCGGGAACCTTGTGCGGCAGATTGATGTTTTGATAACCTGTGGCGGCGTACTTGATGGAGACAAGGACCTGACCATGCGTGCTATGGAACAGATCGGCATGGAGAAAATTTTTCATCGTGTCCGCATAGGCCCCGGCAAGGGCGCCTGTATGGGAAGGATTGGCAAGACGATAGTTTTTAATCTGCCGGGCGGCCCGCCGTCCAACCATGTAGCGCTGCTCTTACTCGCCCTGCCTGGTGTTCGTCGATTAATGGGATGGAGTAATTTCCTGCCGCAAAAGAGGCGGGTGCTGGTGACGGAAGAACTCGTCGGGCAGGAAAACTGGACGCAGTTGGTCTACAGCAGAGTGAGTTACCAAGATGGTGTCGTTACCGCTATGCCATTGCGCAGTATGGGAAGACTTGAGGCTATGGCCGCGGCGAATGCCCTGGTTGAGATACCCGAGGGCACCACGGTGATAAATGAGGTGAGCCAGGCCGAAGCGTGGATTTTTTCTCAAGGTTAATATTTTTTGCGGCCTTTATTTTGACGGAGTTAATGTGTATATACTTAAAACAGATGGCGTGATTGGCAACGTCATGAGTTTTTCGAGGTCTGCCATAAAACGGGTAAAGCAGCAAAAAAATAATTGTTGGAGGAAGAAGGATGCCGCAAGAAAATGACAGCAAAGGGAAGTGTGCCAATCCCGATAACTGTGGGCAGAATCAGCAGCAAGACAATCAAAATAATAATGCCGGATGTGGTGGCGGTAGAGGGAAAGGGCAAGGTGGCGGCGTCGGTCGGCGGGATGGCAGCGGGGGTGGCAAGGGCCGAGGTGGAGGTGGTCAGGGTGGTCGACGCAGTCAAAAATAAATAATCTGCATAACCAAAACCTGATTCACATCGTGCAAGCGTAAGCTATGACTATTCCTGAAGTAACAATGAAAATACTGGTTGATAATGCCGCAGCCACTGGTCTTTTGGCGGAACACGGCTTTTCCTTGTGGGTTGAAGCCGACAATAAAAAGATTCTCTTTGATACCGGCCAGGGTCCGGCTTTGCGGCATAATGCCCAGGCAATGCATGTCGACCTCGACAAAACCGAGCTGTTGATCCTCAGTCACGGTCATTATGATCATACCGGCGGCCTGCCGGATGTTCTACGCCCGCCACACCATATTCATCTCTATTGCCACGCGGCGGCCTTCCTGCCTCGCTACAGCATCAGGGACGGGATTGCCAAACCAGTGAAAATGGTGCCTCAGGCGATGATCAGTGTGAACAGCCTTGCCGAGGACAAGGTCCATTGGGTTACCAAATCGTTACAAATTACCGATCGTATCGGTATAACGGGGGAAATCCCCCGGAGCAACGACTTTGAGACGACCGGCGGGGCCTTCTATTTTGACCAGGACGGGAAAAGGGCTGATCCCATCAGGGATGATATGGCCTTCTGGATCAAGACCGGACAGGGACTCATTGTCTGTATCGGGTGCTGTCATGCCGGCATCATCAACACGCTGCAGTATATCATAGAGCTGACTGGAGAGACAAGAATACACACCCTTATCGGCGGCCTACATCTCCTCAATGCCCAGGAAAAGCAGTTGCAAAAGGTCATTACCGAACTGAAAAAGTTTGAGATCAACACGATTGTTCCCTGCCATTGCACGGGAGATCGAGCCTATGCCCATCTAGCGACTGAATTTAACTGCATCAAAGGATATGCGGGCATGGAGATCAGCATTTGAGTCGCGGTCGATCCGGTAGTCGGAGCTTCCTTTGGACGAATTCCTAGAGACGCGCACATTTTGACCAAAATTAAGGTGCTTGATTGTCTTGGGCATTGTCACCAGGAGCATCAGCAGTAGTGCCTTGATCCGAGCTGCCTTGCCCGACATCCCCATGATTCTTGTCACCACCTGCAAATACAGGGGAAACACTCAGGCTCACGGTAAAAGCTAGAGCAAGTACTAATAGCAAAAGACTCTTCATCACTGCCTCCTGTGCAATATTTCTCTTACGTCGCCGCATCATTGGCTGGCGATCAACTATCCTTGATTTTATACGTGGGAGAAGCAGGAAGTCAAGCTCATGGGGCAGAATTTTTCTCTGTGCCACGATTGAGTTGTGTTACTGCATCTTTTGCGCAAGTGCATAAAATTGATGGAAAATATCCTGAATTATATCGACCTGTAAAACAGGTGAGAAGGTAACTTTCTGCAAAACATGTGATGGAAAAACAAGTATATGCAGTCGACTCCCTTCAACCAATGGTAATTCCTGAAAAGATAATAATTGACCATCAACGCATCGTCGAATAAGGTTGCTGAGCCTTCGGTCAGCTCAATAAAAAAAGAAAGGCTTGCACAGCTACCGACTAACCGCCTGGTTTTTCAGAAATCCTTCTGCCGGTTTGTCTTAAGTTGACAATCTCTATTTCCCGTGTCGCATGGCCCAACCACTTGCCTCGTCACCGCCGAAAATGAAACGGCGAACCACCTCGAATCGCGCGAAAACCTCTCCGTCCAATCCGGGGAAAAAGAGCGGCGGTAAGAAAAAGAAAAAACCGCAGAGCACCCTGCTGCGAGATTTTTTGCTGCTCGGTCTTGAGTGTCTCGGCCTGACGATAAGCGGCGTGGCCGGGACCATTGCGCTCGTGGGGTATTTCGCCAACTGGTTTTCCGGTACTGACTTTCTCAATAGCCTCCTGCCGTTTGCCGGAGGAATCCTTGGCCTGATCGTTCTGGGTTCCTTTCTGCTGCTCGTCTGGAAGAGACTGCGCAGGTGGCTGCAGGGCAGATCTCCCCTGCTTCCGCCGGCGATTGTCCTCGTTTTGACTCTTCTGGTAAGCAGTTTTATTCCGCAGGGACTTTTCACTCGTGCCTACGGCTCTTACCGCACCCTGGTTGGCGGCAAGGAAGAAGCTGGTCGTGTCGTCCTCGCCCACCAGGTCTATGCCGCCTATCGCCGCTATGACACTGGGCAGTTGGGAAAAATGATCAGCCGGGCCGAACAGTATGCGAAGGCCATTGAAGAGGCGGCAGCGGTCTATGATATTGACATCGATCTTCTCAAGGGCCTTGCCGCCGCCGAATCTTCCTATCTGCCGCGAAAAAGCAAGGATGGCGGTCACGGACTCTTCCAGATAACCAGGGTGCCGACTGCGGTCATAAAAGATGTCGATGAAATTTTTCCGACAGGCAGCCGGGAAATGGCCGATCCTCGGTATAATGCCTTCCTGGGTGCGGCCACTCTGCGTCATTATCTTACCGAGATGCGCAATGACCTGTTCCTCGGCCTTCTCGCCTATAATATTGGGCCGGCCAATGGCGGCCTGCGTTTTATCATGCAGCAGTATGGCGTGACGGATTTTACCACCATCCAGCCCTACCTGCTGCGGCTTCCCCGTGACTACCCGATACGTGTCCTTTCTTATGCCCTGGCCTTTCGCATCGATCGTAAGGAAGGGCGGCTGCTGGCGTATGAAGAAGGAAGAAATGCCATTTCAATACAGGCACTTGGAATTCCCGGGCAATAGTACGCCCGGTAGCTGTGCCGAATTCGAGTCGTTCCTGGACGAAAAATCCCTATTTTGGCAGCAATTCCCCCCGACCAAACAGTGGCAGGGAGGTCCGCAGATCTTCCAGCAGTTCCGTTGCATTCTGGTAGCGCAGCTCCAGATCCTTTTGCAGGCAGCGCATGATGATGCGCTCAAGATTGATGTCGAGCTGGGGGTTGATTTTGCGCGGAGCCCTGCTTTCCAAGGTGGTGTCGATATCCAGAGGGTATTTGTCGTTCAGCTGGAAATAGGGCACGGCATTGGTGGCAAAGATGTAGAGGATGACGCCCAGGGCCCAGACGTCGCTGGCGATGCAGCTTCGACCCTCGAACTGTTCCGGCGGCATAAAATTGACGGTGCCTTCGGAACCCGTACCCGGACTCTGCCAGGAAAGGTCCCGGGCGATACCGAAATCAAGCAGCTTGAGCCGTCCGCTCTTGCTGATGATGATGTTTTCTGGTTTGATGTCCCGGTGCAGGATTTTATGTTTATGGGCATAGGAAATGACCGAGACGAGCTGCAGAAAGATGGCCTCCCTGTCCAGGGGTGAAATGCCCTGTTCCAGTAACTGCTGCAGCGTCGAGCCTTCGACGTATTCCTGGATCATAATAAACTTACCACCGTCTTTGACGATTTCCAGCAGCTGCACGATATTCGGGTGGTGCACCAGTCTCTTGAGAATGGCGGCCGAGCGCAGGACCCTGATGTTCATCTGCGCCGAGTGGGGTGTCTTGGCCACCGCCAGCCTGCCGCTGCCGATTTCTTTTACCAGCCAGACAACACCGAAGCCGCCGGAGCCAAGGAGTCGCACCTGCTCCCATCGGTCTGAGATTTTTTCCGGGCGTACTCTCTTGATGAGAGATTTCGGCGCAAAGTAGCTCAAGCCCTCTTGGAAATAGACGATCAGTCGGTTGAAGCCCACCTGCCGGTTAAGGACGTCACGATCGGGCTGTGCGTCGTCGACTGGTGCCCTAGGCGTTCTCGCCTGTGGCCGGGTTTCGGCCTGGCCCATCTCAAGCAGAATCAGGAAACTTATGGCGAATCTATCCTCATTGAGGGGGATATCCATAAAATCATCGGCACCGGCATCGAGATATTTTTTAATCTCCCTTTCTTTTGCTTCCGGCACAAGAAGGAGAAAGGGGACGAAAGGGCCGACAAAATCGCGGATCAGTCGAATGACCCGGTCCGGTCGAGGATGTTCTGCATCGACATGCATGATTATCAGGCAGATTTTTTTTTCGGGAAAGCGTTGGACGAAATGACGAATGGTGCGGATGGAAAGCGGCACCAGGTCAATTTCAAAGGACGACACCAGCCGTTTGACAAGGGTCTTTTCGGCAGCAGACAGACCAAACAGCAATATTGTTTCCAGTGGCGTCTTCAATCTTGAGCCTTTTTCCGATGGGGGAGTTGCCTCACTGCAACCTATCAGAATAAATACGCTGCAGGCAAATGGTTTTTGTCCGGGTGTATGGAAATATGTAGGAAATAAACCGGAAATATGTGATTTTACGTAAACCACGAAAAAAAGGAATGAAGGATAAGCAGTCTTGATTAACGGGCCAGGAACCAATACAGTTTAATGATCTTCTCCTGGACTTCTTTTAGGCAAGGACAAGAATTAAATAAATCTCGACAAGGGAGTGATCTGATGCGTGAGTCAGGATATTGGGCGGATAACTATCAGAGAAACAAGCTGTCTGTTGAAGACGCCATTGCCAAGATTCAATCGGGGCAGCGAATCTTTATCGGCTCGTCGTGCGGTGAACCGCAACGGCTGGTAAAAGGGCTGGCTGACGCCAGTCTCACCTTCACTGATCTTGAAATTGTTCGAATGTTCAGCGGGGAAAGTACCTCACTGTCGAAGATTGCCGAAAAATCGAAATCCCAGAATCTCAATATTCGCTCTTTTTATCTGGGTTCGGCCAACTCGAACAGTTTCAAGGGGGATCTGCGTTTTATCACCCCCATCAACCTTTCCGATGTCCACAAGCTGATCAAATCGAAAATGCTGCCCATCCAGGTCGCCCTCATTCAGGTCTCTCCCCCGGATGATTTCGGCTGGATGAGCCTGGGCATCTCCGTTGATGTAACCGCTTCGGCTGCGGCTGGCGCGGATCTGGTTATCGCCCAGGTGAACAGTAAGATGCCGCGGGTGCTGGGCAGGAGTTCGATCCACGTCAACGATATCGATTATTTTGTCGAGCATGATGAAAACCTGATCGAGATCGGTCACTATCCGGATGTTAAATCCGCCGGCAAGATAGCCCGCTATGTCTCGCGGCTGGTGGATGATGGCTCGACGATGCAGATGTCGCTTGGGGGGACGTCTGAAGCCAATATCGAGGCGTTGTTGGGTAAAAATGATCTGGGCATTCATACCCAGTATGTAACGAATACGGTCATGAAGCTTATGGCCATGGGCGTGGTCACTAACCGGAAAAAAGGCTTTAACAACGGCAAGATTATCTGCAGTAATGCCATCGGCAATCAGGATCTCTACGATTTGCTCGATTATAATACCGCCGTCGAGTTTCATCCTTCCAAGTATGTCAATGATCCTCGGAAAATAGCTAAAAACAGGAAAATGGTGGCAATGAATACGGCCCGGGAGATCGATCTCACCGGCCAGGTGGCCGCCGATGCACTGCCCTTTAATTACTTTTCCGGAGTCACCGGGATCCTCGATTTTTTCCGGGGTGCGGCGATGTCGAAAAAGGGCAAGTCGATCCTGATGCTCACCTCGACAAGGGATGACGGCAGACAGAGCCGTATCGTGCCGATGCTGCAGAACAAGGCGGTGGTCGTGCCGCGCAGCGAGGTGCAGTACGTGGTGACGGAGTTCGGCTCGGTTAATCTCTTTGGCAAGAGTATTCAGGAAAGGGCTCTGTCCCTGATCACCATCGCCCATCCCGATTTCCGCGACCAGTTATTCGACGAGGCAAAAACACTCGGCCTGCTCGGACCGGAGCGAACCCTGCGTGAGGAAATGCGCTCGGTCTATCCTCTTATGCTTGAGGAGACGAGAATCGTTGATCGAAAGAAGATCACCTTCAGACCGGTGAAGCTGATCGATGAGCGAGGTATCCAGGAGCACTATTACCGACTGGACAGTACCGATGTCATCTCCAGATTTTTCCACGAGAAAAAAAGTTTTGTCAGCAAACAGATCGAGCGCACTTTTATCATCGATTACCACAAGGATATGACCATCGTCGCCGTTGAAGGACAGTCCGGTTATGAGCGGATTCTTGCCGTTGGCGAGTACTACCTCAATCCGGAAACCGAGATGGCGGAGATCGCCTTTTCCGTCGAAAAAGACTGGCAGGGAAAGGGCTTGTCGTCAATCCTTATTCAAAAATTGGCCGAGGCGGCCAAGGGAAACGGCATGAAGGGTCTCACCGCCTATACAGCAAAAGAGAACAAACGGATGGTGAAACTTTTTAACAGCCTCAATTATGAGGTAAAGGCGGTTTCCCAGGGCACGATGATCTACCTGGAGGCCAAGTTTGTCGAGGAGCCAGAGGCGGATCGTTGACGTAACGCTTCAAAGCTAAAATTTTATTGTCCGTCGGTAAAAAGAAATTTTCCTGGTACCGCAGCTTCTTCCAGCAGCTCCACGACGGTTTCCGCAGTCCCCGGCGGACCATGGACACTTCGGTACATGAGAAAGAGCATATCGCCCTTTCTGTACCAGTAGGTACCATGCCAGAAGGACGCATAAAAGCCGTCCGCGCGTAGCACTACCCTGTGGGCGGCTATTTTTTTGCCATGGACGAGAATCTCTTCCTCGCCTTCTTTTTCAGCCTGCAGGCTGGTGACTTTCAAGGTATCGTTGCGAATCGTCCAGAACGTCATTGTGCCGTCCTCCGATTCAAGAAACGTCCTCAGGGAATACGAGAGCGCCTGGTACCATGGTCGTTTATCAAGCTTTACCGTCTCACTATACGCTTTGCCATGGCGAATGCCGGAAATTTTCAATTCGTCATCCTGCCTTTCAGCCAGTATGTCGTGGTGAATGTTACTGTCCTTGACCTGGTACCGTCTGGTCTCACCGTTATCTGAACAAGATATGACAAAGGTTTTGTTTTTCTCCTGGACGAAAATTATTCTCTGTTGCCCGTTTTCTTCCATCCGCCAGTAAAAGTAAGTGGATGCATTGTCCACTGTCTCACGGTAGCTGTGCACAGGAGCGGGAGTGACCTGTCCTTGAACAGTGAAAGGAAAAATAAGCAGCAACAGGGTACATAGAACACGGCGTAAGGTTAAAAAACGCCTTGTGGTATATCCGGCTGCAAACATCAGATATGTTTTCTGATAAGCGCAAAGGAAATCGTCGACGTCGTGACGGTGCTGCGGCCGAAGGTATAAAAGAAAACGAGCCAGAGGAGTTGCAGGCCGATGATCACCGAAGGATTCCATAAAACACCTATGCCGTTGAGGATCTCCGGATCGGAATAGGGGGCGGCATGGACAAAATAGATCACGCCGAAGATGTACAGCACGCTGAGGATGCCCATTTTCTGATAGGCGGAAATGTTGCCGAACCCTCGAAAATCAGCGCGCATGGTCTCGGAGAGAATACGCCAGAGCTGGGTCAGGGCGATGGTGAAGAGAAGTGCCGGTGTGAACAGGCCGACAAGAAAGAGATAACTGCCGACAAGAGCGCCAAAGGTGTACAGCACACAGGTGATGGCCTGGATGGGGATCAGTTTTTCGCCGGCCAGCTCTGCTTCGTAGGCGACTTTTTTGGTTGTGCCGTAAAAGATGAAATTAATCCGGCCAAAGAGCCATTGTAGCAGCTTATTACAATTTTTGAGCGGTTTGCCATAGCAGCAGCCGTAACTGATACAGCCAAGTCTGCCGAGCCCTTCGCCGAGTGTGTAGGCAATGGCCATGGCGGCAAGGACGGGGATGAGCGGCAGCTCGGCATGGTTTGCCGGAAGTATACTGTTGCTCAGCTGAATAGACCAGGGGGCGAGCAGGATGCCGATAAAGGAGGCGCCGCCGATGGTAAAGGTATGGCGTTTTTTCTCGACGAGCATGGCCATTAGCCGGGCCGCCGGAATACAGCAGGCCAGTACAAGCAGGATTGCGAGCATGGTTGCGGGGATCGACAGTCCCATCGCGCCGAGCAGGATAAGAAGAAGCGCCAGGGCGATGAGCTGACTTGTGGCGATAAAAAAACCGTAATAGGTCAGGTTCGCACCCTGCCAGTGGTCATCGCCTCCTTTTCTCACCGGGACTACGGCGAGCATCTGCCAGCGCTCACCCGGCAGATGTTTGAAGCCCCAACCAAGAAAATGGGCCAGAACAAAACCGAGGCCGAACAGGAAAAGTAGATCGTTCATGACTGTCTCCCTCTCTTAAAATTGTTGTGTTTGCCGCAATGGTTCGGCGATGGAGGAACGTGCCGCGACATCGGTTTCAACCAGGGGCCGATTATAGCCGCTGGTAAATCTGCTTTGTACATCACGGCGTTGTGAGTTGTTGACCAGATCCTCGGCAAAAGCAATCCGCCCCGGTTCAAAGATGACGACGTCGGTCGAACTGCCGGGCCGAAAAAGAGATTTTGGACAGCCCCTTTTGACCATTTGCCCCGGACGGATATCCTGGGGATGGTCGTAACGCTCTTCGCTGTAGGCCTGGACGATGTCGCCGATCATCAGCGCGACAATTTCCACCATCGCCACCAGGCCAATCGCGGTTCCCCCGGGAACATCGGTGTCGATGATGGTCACCACCCTTCTGTTTTTTGAGTAAAGGGAGGCGGTGGTGATGAGCGCGGATGGGTTGCATGAATGGTAGCGGCCGTCGACGTTGTAGATGGCGACCACCCGGCCATCCACCGGCACATGATTATAGTGGTATTTATCCGGGGTGAGCCGAAAGACCGCAAAATCCCCGCCGAGAAAGCGGCGATGCCAGGAAGTGTCCGGCCCCAGCAGTTCCGCTAGATCAAAAAATTTGTCCTTGATAAAAAGAGTAGAGGTCTCGGTAAAACTGCCGATCAGGAGCCGCGAGTCGGCTGGAGAGACTATCGTCGTCTGTTTCCGGTTCATCGGCCTGGTTTCCCAATAGCGAATCTGCCGCTCAAAAAATTTGCGGTGGGAATCGTAGAACCCGACCGGGTTGATACATTCCTGCCAATCAGCGCCAAAACGATTGAAAAGATCCTTGCCGCAGTTCCGGTTTTTTCCCGGCATATCGTAGTGAAAATAACCCAGCAGACTGGACATTCGCCCCGAGGTCAGGGCCCGGAACATCGCCGGAGCGTTTTCTCGCAGCGTCGTATAGAGAAATTGTATACTACGGTCGGCAATTGGTTTTTCGGTAATAACCTGCAGGGAGTTTCTGTCTATATACTGGTGCGGCATGGTTGAAAGAGTCATAGGGAAAATGCCATCTTAGTTGGAGTTGCGTTCGTGGTTGATAATGGCCAGGTTAAGGCGCAGCATGTGCAGCAGGATTTCCGGCCCGGCGGTCTCCCGGATCAGTGTTTCCTGATGTGCTGCTATAAAATCGGCAGCGGTGATGTCCTGGCCTATTGCGGCCATGACCTGTTTGAAGTGCGGGTCTTCAAGGCGCTCCAGGCGCTTGCAGTCATCAATAAAAACCGCAATGGATTCGCTGAGATGCTTTTGTTTCAGCCCGGTGCGGTAATAGCGTTCTGTGGCCGCATTGAACTCGCCGGCGGAAACTTTCATCGGCGTGCGTCGTCGCGGCAGTTCTCCTTGGACGGCGGTCATGATCTTGGCGTAGGTCGAAGCCGTGCTGTCGGTCAGGCGTCTGCGCAGGGACTGCATCTGCGGTGCAAGCCCCAGCTGTTCGATGAGCGCCGCCCCATCGGATTCGAGTATGTGCAGCAGGGCAAGGTTGTAATCGTCTATTTTTACGCGGACATATCCTTTGTATCGCAGGCTGTTGCGCTGGGTCTGCACATGGGTGAGAATCTTGCGCAGCAGTCTGTTGCCGGTTTCGGCGCGCACATAAAAAGTCGGGATGCCGACGGCGCCGGCAAAGAAAATCTGCCGCCGTTCGCTTTCAATAGACGGCTGGTCCGGGATATCATGATGGTGGACCCGGCCTTCCTGGATATATCGACAGGCCAGAGCGGTCACCAGATTCTGCAGGCCCACCGCTTCCGCCATATCTTCACCCAGACTGTGGAAAAGAGAGTAACTCCGTCCCTCGAATCCGGCGTAGCCGGAAGAGGCGAAGAGACGCTGCCGGTAAAGAAGGTAGATGGACATTCGCGGATCAAAAATGCCCATCTCGGAAAGTTCGGCCTTTAGACGTTCGTGATTGCCCGGTGTTCCATTCAATCCGGGACAGATCTCAGTGGACAGCAGGGTGACCAGATAGTCGATGAGACGGAAGTCCGGCACCAGGTCGCCTTTCAGACCAAGCAGGTCGGCGAGAGTTCGGTCGAGCCAGCGCGGGCCAAAGGGGGTAATAGTCCGGCCAAGAAAGCTGATATCGGCTTTTTTCTTCCACCTTCGCCAGATCATGCGCAGGTGCGTGTAATCGAGTTCATGGGGTAAGAAACCAAGTACCTTTTCCGGATGAAAGTCGGCAAAATCAAGGCGGTAGGGGGCGGCGCTGTAGGTGTTGACGAACAGCGGCAGGAAGTGTTCGACGATCTTGATGACCAGATCGCCGTAATATTTTTCCACCCCGGGGGTAAACATCGATTCCCGATCAGTGGCCAGCGAGGTCAGCAGCCGGCTGCCAAGGGAGACATGGGTGCCGTTGTTGGCCAAGCAGGTGTTCGAGGTATTCGGCAGAACGACTAAGTTGTTGGTGATGATGCCGGCATCCTTTAGCTTGCCGATGGTGTTCAACTGGCTGCGGGAGAGGGTTTTGTGACAGATCTCCATGTAGCGATGCTTTTCTTCACCTTTATCCCAACCTGACAGGCAGGGGCTCATAAACAGATGGCGATAGAAGCCGTCCGGCACCACTTCGTTGAGCTGTTTTTGCCGCAATGGTGCATGGGGTGCGCAGTAGAGCAGGCATTTCTGCCCAGACGCCTCGAGGCCGAAACTTTTGTTGGCATATTGGATGAGCAGTTGGCTGAAAAGCAGGGTTCTGGCCGTTTCTGCTGCGGCAAGATCGCCAATTTTGCCCTGTGCCGCCGTGGGAATAGTGAAGCTGAGGACCTCCGGCGAGGTATTGTCGCTGATATAGTTGTCCATTAAACTTTTACCGGTCTTAAAGAGGACCGGCGAAAGAGAATCGTCGACACTTATGACATTAGCCAGAGAAAGCTTAAGCAGGTAACTGATCGGCAGCCGCAGGTGGGTCTCTCCCTTGTGCATGCAGCGAAATCTCTGTACATCGCTTCGCTGTCGGGGATGGAGGATGCTTTTGTCGGCCAGAAAATCCCGGGCAAGCAGTTTTCGGGTCCACGGGGTCAAGCGATATTCAGGGAAGCGAACCCAGCTGTTTTCCCACACACCCGTATCGTTGCTGTAGAGGAAACCTTTCAGCGAATCGAGGCAGGCGGGTGGTAAATCGCCGCGCGTGGTACGCTTTGTGATATTTTTAAAATAGTTGGAATTGCGGATGGTTGCCGCCAGGTCGACATCCTGATGATCACCCTCAACGGCCACCTGCAGCTCGTATTCCATGCCGACGCTGGTATCTTCTCCGGCAAAGGGCTGGAGGCCGCGGGCCGTTATGGCATCAAGAAAGAGACTGACGTCTGCTTCGGCATCATATATGGGGGCAAGTGGGTATCTGTTTGTATTCATACCGGGAACTGTATCCCCGGCATATTAGGCCGGTGCTAAAATACGGTAAGAAAATAGTTAGGAGATTGTTGGTTCCTCGTTAGACATCCCTCTTAGGCCTTTTCAGTTGTCTAAAATGAAAAGATCAATTCCTTCCTTTATGTCTCATATTGATACACTAAACGGTTTTTTCGTTAGTATTAACCTTTTCTGTTAAGGCAAAACCGTTTCAATATTATACTTCGTGTAAATTGATTTTCTAAGCCGTTTCCGGAAATATGGTATTTGCCGCGAAGAACGTAATGAGAATCAGGCCAAGGCGTCCCCCATCGAAATGGAGGACAAGAGGGAGAGAAAAAAAGCCCTGCTCGATGTGGTGATCGCCCACATTGAAGAATTTTACGAGATGCTCTCACCTGAAGACTTCATGGTCGCCTATGCCAGTAGTGATGGCTATATACTGCTCCTTGCCGACGGTGAGGCGATAAAGGTCGTCTTTGGCGAAAGAAACTGCTCGCCCGGATACCGCTGGACGGAAAAAGACGTCGGTACTTCCGCGATAAGCATCTGCCTGAAAAGACAATTCTCCATCCAGCTCAATGATCAGGATCATTATTGTCTGCACGCCCACGGTTTTTCCAGTGCCGCCGCGCCTGTTTTCGGAAAACAGGGAAGCCTATAAAAAAGCCATGGCCCAGGCCATCCACAACGGCGGTAAGCGGCGGAATCAGGCGTCCGTACCGATGAACTGCGGCGCCATTCCTGGCGAATAATTGGGGTGTAAGCTTTTCGGCTATGTCGACGGAGCATTCACCGGCGCCTCGAAAACTGGCCGACCGGGTAAATTTGAACTGGCCGATGGCGGGACAATTGTCCTCGATGAGATCGGCGATATGCCGCATGACATGCAGGTCAAACTCCTGAGGGTATTGCAGTCCGGAGAAGTCGAGCGAATCGGCGGCCGCAAGGGTACCAGGACCAACGCAAAGATCTTTTTTATCGGTTGAACATCATCGAAATCACTCTGCCGCCTCTTCGGGAAAGAGGCGTGGCAGATATTGAAGCCCCAGCTCTCCATTTCATCAAACGGTACTGCCCCGGCACTCCGCTCACTGCCGGAGCCCTGGATAAGCTGGTCAGTTACGGCTGGCCGGGGAATGTGCGGGAATTGGAAAACACCATCCAGCGCGGGCTGCCTCTCTGTGATAACAAGAAACTGCAGGCGGCCCATATCGCCATAGAGCGTAAAGCCCCCAGCCTGATGAAAGGAAAAATCGGCACCCTGCAGCAGATGGAGCAGGAGATGATTGACACAACCCTGAGTACGTGCAAAAGGAATATGGTCAAGATGGCCAAGTGTTGAGGTATTTTCCGGGCGACCCTGTATCGTAAGGTGCAGGAATATGGCCTGGCCGAGGGCAACCCATAAAAAGACCAGGGCAAGGCGACTTTTGTCGAAAGCCCCGAAGTCTGCGATGTCCTGAAGCAAGAAGGCGATTCCCGTTCAATTCAGCCATGAACCCCGGCGTTGTCGAAATGGGTTGATACGCTCGTCCCGTTCCCTGCTTTATTTCACCGGTTAGGCTCATCACCTAAGGCCCCTTTTTCGTTTTTTAGTGCCTTCCTCACCGCCGTCACCCCAGCCTATCTGAAAAGTCCTGTTCCCTTAATCTTGATAGTTCTGCTTCTCGACCTCGTCCTTTGGATGATCGCCGGCCTGGATGTGGGTCAATTCGGCGCCGGGATTTAAACGACCATCGGCTGTCTGCTTTATGCAGCAGATGTCGGGTTTTCTTCGGCAGTTCTCGATTTGCTCAACACACCAGGTTATGCGCAGTCTATCCTGATAAAATCACGTCAGGGGGTTGCCTAGGTCACCGCCCTGTATATGGATGTGCTGGATATGGCCACTCTGGAACCCGTGCCGCGGGACGGCAAGACCATGGGGGCGAAAACATCTCGTCAATTGAGGTGGAAAACGTCATTTACCGTCATTCCATGGTGCAGGAAGTGGCCGTCGTCTCTTCGTCCGATGGCAAATGGGGGGAAGTCGCCAGGGCCTTCGCTACACCTAAACCATGAACGAGTTCGACAGCCGAGGAAATCATCGAATTCTGTAAGGCGAATCTCGCCCGGTTTAAGGCCCCCAAGGAGGTTGTCTTTTGTAAACTACCAAAAACCGCACCTGAGGTGATTTTTTTTACAGCGCCTGCAGCTTTTCGATCAGTAGCGGCAGGAGCTGTTTGAGGTCCGCCACCGCAAAGACGTCGGCCATGTCGCCGATCGGGGCATCTTTGTCGGTATTGATGGCCACCACGAACTCGGATTTTTTCATCCCGGCGAGGTGCTGCACCGCCCCGGAAATGCCGCAGGCGACATAGAGTTTCGGGGAGACGGTCAGGCCGGTAGTACCGACCTGGCGGTTGTGTTCCACCCAGAGCGAATCAACCACCGGCCGACTGGCTCCATATTCGCCGCCCAGGGCCTTGGCCAGTCCTGCGACCAGAGCGATGTTTTCCGGTTTTCCCACCCCGCGTCCGGCGCTGACGATGATCTCGGCCTTGCTCAAGTCGACTCCGCCATGTTCCGCCATTTCATAGCCCTGAAGGTCAATATTGCCCTTGGCGTTACCTGTGACCGGGATAACGGTCGGCACACCAACGGCGGCATCGGCAAGACCAAAGGCCCCGGCCTGGAGGGTGACAACCGTTATGCGGCCACGACTTTTCATGGTCCGGCGCAGCTTGCCGTTACAGACCGGCGCAACCAGGGCGCCATCCTGCAGCGCAACCACCTCGGAGATTTGCCCCGCCTTGAGGCTGACGGCAAGACGCGGGGCAAGATCCCAGCCGTAGGAGCTGTGCGAGAAGACGATCATCTCCGGATGTTCCTTCTCCACCACCTCAAGGAGCAGTTGTTTATGGACATCCGGATTGTATTCTCCAAATTCGGCAACCTCGGCCAGATAGAGCCTGCCGGAAAATTTTGGCAGCTCTCCAGCCGTGCCGGCCGTGAGGAACATCGCACTTTCCGCGCCCATGATTCCTGCAAAGGCCAGCAGCTCGGTATAGCTCTCCAGTAACTCTCCCTGTCTGTATTCCGCAACCAATAACATCTTCATGACATTCTCCTTCGTACCGTAGCTTGTAGCGGACTACGCCAGCACGGTGGTTTTTTCTTTAAGTATCCTGATTAGGCGGTCGGCAATGCTTGCCACCTCGCCTTCGAGAAACAGGCCCCCGCTCCTTTTTGCCGGAAACTCGATTTTCATTGTTTCCTGCAAGGCCGCAGCCTTGCGTAGGTCGGTTGCGGGTAGACTGAGCATTTCTTTCTTTTTTGCCTTCATGATATTCGGTAGAGTCGGATAGCGCGGGGCGTTCAGTCCCAATTGACAGGTAATCAGCACCGGCAGTTTGCTGGCAACCTTTGCCTTGACGCCGCCCTCAAGTTCGCGTTTGACGGTAACCTGGCCGTCGACGAAAGCGAAATCGACGACTGTCGTCACTGCGGCGATGGTCAGCAGCTCGGCAACCATGACTCCAACCTGCGCGCTGCCGCGGTCCTGGGATTGCATGCCGGTGAAAATCAAGTCAAAGCCTTTATCCCCGGCGAATTCGGCGATCATCGAGGCGATTTCAAAGGGATCTTTCAGGTGGGCCTGGTCGTCGACGATATGGACACCGCGGTCACAGCCCATCGCCAAGGCCTTTTTTATGGTCTCTTTCACCTGTTCCGGCCCGATAGAGAGCACGGTCAGATCGGCCCCGGTCTGTTCCTTGAGCTGAACAGCCTGCTCGACGCCGTATTCATCATACTCGTTCATCAGCCAGGCGAGATCGTGGCGGTCATACCAGAGCCCTTCGGCACCGACCTTGAATTTTGATTCCATGTCCGGAACCTGTTTTATGCATACAAGAAGTTTCATCTGTCTTTCTCCCTCGAAAAATATTATTTAATGGAGTCGTTCCGCCAGCACTTCGGCGATATCACGTGGCCGCATGCTCTCTTCGACATTCGCACCCTTGACGCCGTCTTCGCGCACATGGCCAGGCAGAAGGGGCAGTTGGAGAGCAGCTGGTTGGTCCCGGTTGCCACTGCCATTTCCACCCGTTTGATATTGATCCTCGTGCCGGGTTTTTCTTTAGCAAGAATCCGCCCGCCGCCGGCACTGCAGCAGAATGCCTGATCTCGGCTTCTCGTCATCTCGACAATCTTTCCACCCGCCGCCTTGATGAGCTCACGCGGCGGGTCGTAGATGCCGTTATGGCGCCCGAGATAGAAGGAATCGTGGTAGGTACAAGCAAACAGCTGCCCACCTAAGGCAAGCCTGCCCTGGGTAATCAGTTCGGCGAGAAACTCCGGATGGGACTGGACTTGACAGTCGAGGCCGAGGCCGCGGTAGTCTTTGCTGAGGGTGTTGAAGCAATGCGGGCAGGTGGTGCTGGCGCCGGCATCGAACAGATCCTTCCAGCTAAGATCGGTTTTTTTGGCCGCACCGGACCTTTCTGTCTCCTCGTTTTCCAGGTCGAGAGAAATGAGTTGGCCTACCGGCCCCCTGTCAGCAAAAAAATAGTTGGCGCTGGTGGTCAGAATATGGCGAAATTTGGAGAGCGGGATCAGGCTGATAAACAGCATTGCCAGGGCCAGACGAAACCACCATAATCCTCTCTGCAGGGCAAGAAGCAGCTCCGGGTTCGTGCCTGAAAATCCCCGGGCGATAACCAGGCCGACAGGAGACCACTGAGCAAGCGGGGTACCCAGCTCGGTGACCGTCATCCGCGCACCTTCGACCACGAAACCGGTGAGAAGAATGGCCAGCAGCAGCCAATGCATGATGGCATCGTCCACTTTCGTCTCCAGCCCCTCGGGTCGTGCCGCCCAGCGCCGGACAAGCAGGCCTAAAAGCATGATGATTGCGAACATCCCGGCGAGATCGAGGCTCATGCTGAAAGGCTCGTAAACGGCGCCCTTGAGAAAAACATAGTCGAAGGACAGGTCGGTGAAATCGGCTTGGATGACTATCAGTCCGGTGCCGAGAAAGAGCACGAAAAAACCCGAGAAGAACATGGCGTGGGCCAGTTCCGGCCCTCTTACCCTCAGGACCTTGGTTTGCAGCAGCATGGTGCGCATCATCTCCCCCCACCGGGCTAATGGCTGATATATTTTCAGGCGCCTGACAAATCCAAAGACAAGAACGACGAGGGCCAGGGCGGCGAACAGATGCATCGGCACCAGTGTTCCGGGTCCATGGCCGATATTCCAGTATATTTCACGGATAAATTCCATCGCTGTCTTCATTTGTTACCGGAAAGAAATTTGCAAGTTACAGATAAAAAACAGCGCGAGACGGCACCCCAGTATCCATACCCACCGAAAAAATGGGGCGGGAGAACTCCCCTTTTTTATCCAGGATAAACGGGATAAGTTTGTTTCTCGGAGAGGCTCCTGGCACTACCGGGTCAGCGCCGCACCGATGACAATACGCTGGATCTCGCTGGTACCTTCGTAGATCTCGGTGATCTTGGCATCGCGCATCATTCTCTCCACCGGGAATTCCCGGGTATAACCGTAGCCGCCGTGCAGCTGGACCGCCTGGGTGGTCACCCGCATCGCCGTCTCGCTGGCAAACAGTTTCGCCATGGCCGACTCCTGTGAGTAGGAAAGTCCGGCACTGGCCCGATAGGCAGCATTATAGACGAGCAGCCGGGCCGCCTCGACCTGGGTGGCCATATCCGCCAGTTGGAACTGTACGCCCTGGAAGGCGTTCAACGGCTTGTTGAACTGCTGCCGTTCTTTGACATACGTCGTGGTTGCGTCGAGTGCACCCTGGGCGATCCCTAAGGCCTGGGAGGCGATGCCGATTCGACCCCCATCCAGGGTTTTCATGGCCACTTTGAAACCTTTGCCCTCCTCACCCAGCATGTTTTCATGCGGTATGCGGCAATTCTCGAAGACTAGCTCCATGGTCGGAGAGGAGCGGATGCCCATCTTCTTTTCTTTTTTGCCGAAGGTGAATCCGGGGGTACCTTTCTCGACAATAAAGGCGCTGATACCGTGATGTTTTTCCGCTGCCTTGTCCGTCCTGGCGAAAATTACGTAAATTTCCGCCTCCCCGGCGTTGGTGATAAAGATTTTGCTGCCGTTGACGATCCAGTCATTGCCGTCCCGTACCGCAAAGGTCCTGGTCCCGCCGGCATCGGAACCGGCTGAGGGTTCGGTAAGGCCGAAGGCGCCCATTGCCTCGCCCTGGGCCAGCGGGGTGAGAAACTGTTTTTTCTGCCGCTCGGTGCCAAAGAGATAGATTGGGTTGGAGCCCAGGGAAAGATGGGCGGAGAGGGTGACGCCGGTCGAGGCACAGACCCTCGACAACTCTTCGACGGCGATTGCATAGCTCAGGTAGTCAGCGCCGGCGCCGCCGTATTCCTCGGGAAAAACGATACCGGTCAGGCCGAGATCGGCAAGCCTTGCGAACATCAGGTCACGGTCAAAATGTTCATCCTCATCACGCTGGGTGGCCGACGGCGCAACCTCGGCCTCGGCAAAGCCTCGGACCATTTCGCGAATGAGATTCTGCTCTTCTGTCAGTTCGAAGTTCATGGTATTACTCCAATTGTTGTATTTTTAACGAGAAATGTTACTCAGCCATCGACCCTGCACGGATCGGAGAAATATCGTTAGTTAGTCATTTTTAGTTACAGCTGCGCCGTGTCAGGGATCTGGACGATGATGACCCGGTCACCCTACCGCGAATTTCAAAGTCCATCGCGGTTGCTGCTCCACCATCGACCAAGGTCGACCTCATTTAGTAGCTGTAAAATCCCCTGCCGGTTTTTCGGCCCAGCCAGCCCGCTTCGACATACTGGCGGAGAAGGGGACAGGGGCGGTATTTCGGATCGCCAAGGCCCTGATGCAGGGTGTTTAAAATAGCCAGGCAGGTATCCAGGCCAATAAGATCGGCCAGGGCCAGGGGCCCCATGGGATGGTTCATGCCCAGTTTCATTACCGTATCGATAGCGTCACAGTCACCGACGCTCTGGTAGAGGCAGAAGATCGCCTCATTGATCATCGGCAGAAGAATCCGATTGGCGATGAATCCAGGAAAATCGGCGGCCACCGCCGGGGTTTTACCCATCTGTTCGGCGAGCGCCACAGTGATCTGAAAGGTCTCCTCGGAGGTTGGCAGGGCGCGGATCACCTCGACCAGTTTCATTACCGGCACCGGATTCATAAAATGCAGACCGATCACCTTGTCCGGTCTTTTTGCTCGCGAGGCGATACGGCCGATCGGAATGGAGGAGGTGTTCGACGAGAGGATCGTATGGGATGGGCAGATCTCGTCAAGCTGGGCGAAAATTTTGAATTTGATCTCCTCGTTCTCGGAGGCGGCCTCGACGACAAAATCGGCGGACCCCATGTCGACGATATCCGTGCTGGGAGTGATCCGCCTTATGATGGCCTGTTTTGCCTCTTCTGCCAGCTTTCCCTTGTCGACACTGCGCTGCAGGTTTTTGGCAATGGTGGCCAGGCCCCGTTCAACAAAGTTCGAGGAAATATCGTGAAGAATGACATTCATACCGCTTGCCGCGGCAACTTGGGCAATGCCGGCACCCATTTGACCGGCGCCGATGACGCCAAAGGTTGTTGTTTTTTCTTGCATGCTGCTCTCCATTGTTATTTGCTGTTGTTGGTGACCACCATGGCCATGCCCATACCGCCGCCGATGCACATGCTGATCAGTCCGGTGCCGAAGTTGCCGCGCCGCATCTGGTGGATGGTGGTGATCATCTGTCGCGCGCCGGTACAGCCGACGGGATGGCCCATGGAGATGGCGCTGCCCTGTTTATTTGGTTTCTCAATCTCGATGCCAAGCTCCAGCATGCAGCCGATGGCCTGGGAGGCAAAGGCTTCATTCAGTTCGATCAAATCGATATCAGCGAGAGTCATTTTAGCCCGGTGCAGAGCCTGGCGGATAGCCGGTACCGGCCCAAGACCCATGTAAGCCGGGTCAAGGCCGCCCGAGGCAAAACTCTCGATGGTGAGCAGCGGTTTGAGATCAAGCTGCCGGGCCTTTTCCTCACTCATCAGCAGCACCGCTGCCGCCCCGTCGTTGATGCCGGAAGCGTTGCCGGCGGTAACCGTTCCGTCTTTGGCAAAGACAGGACGAAGTCGGGCAAGTTTTTCCAGACTGGTGACCATGGGCCGCTCGTCCCGGTCGACTGTTATCTCTTCCCGGCGTGAAGTCACCTTAATCGGCACGATCTCTTCGGCAAGATAGCCTTTTTCCATCGCTTCGATAGCCCGGCTGTGGCTCATACAGGCAAGACGGTCCTGATCCGCGCGACTGATATGGTACATATTGGCGATGTTTTCAGCGGTAACGCCCATGTGGTAGCCGTAAAAAATCTCGTACAACGCGTCGTAGACCATCAGGTCGTGGATCTCGCCTATGCCGGTCACTTCCATGCGGTAGCCCCAGCGTCCTTGCATCAGTGCCATGGGCACCTGGCTCATATTTTCCTGGCCGCCGGCGAGGATCACTTCGGCCTGGCCGGTCATGATCGACTGGGCGCCAATGGCAATCGCCTTGAGGCCGGAGCCGCAGACCTTGTTGAGAGTAAATGCCGGAGTCTCTTTGCAGAGACCGGCCCGGATCAACGCCTGGCGGGCCGGGTTTTGCCCCTGGCCGGCCTGCAGGACGTTGCCCATGATCACTTCGTCGATGGCCAGCTCTCTGGCATCACCGGGCCACATTGCATACTTCCTCTCCAGTTCCAGCTCTGCCTGTCCGGCCAGTTTTCCTGGGACATTCTTTTGAAAGTTTTTTCCACGGACCGGCCGCAGCCCGACCTTGTGTAGAGTCTGCCGGAGAACCGTCGCCCCCAGGTCAACCACCGGAACATCTTTCAGGGCGCCGCCAAATGCCCCCACCGCCGTTCTGCATCCACTGACTATGACAACCTTATTCATTTTGCATTAACTCCTTTTTTACCTTGGATGGATTTCTCTGTGTCCGGTGTTCCTCAACTGACTTTACGTTCTAGGCCGAGCCATTCGCGATTGCGCAGCTTGGCCTTGATGGTTTTACCGGTCGCGGTTTTGGGCAATTGACCGAATTCTACGGTTTTCGGGGCCTTAAACTGGGCGTGGTGGCTGCGGCAGAACTCGATAATCTCTTCAGCCGTCGGTGTCCTGCCCCGTTTGGGTACGACAAAGGCCTTCGGGACTTCACCCCAGACCGGGTCCGGGGTTGATACAACCGCCACCTCAAGGACATCCGGGTGCTGATAAATTATTTCCTCGATTTCGATCGAGGAAATCTTGTCTCCACCTCTGATGATGACATCGCCGGCCCGGTCGGTTATCTGGAGATATCCGTCGGGGTGCAAAACCCCCAGGTCGCCGCTGTGGAACCAGCCATCGCGAAAGGCAAAATCGGTTGCCTCCTTATCTTTATAGTAACCAAGCATGACATTGTGGCCGCGCATCACCACCTCCCCCATGGTCCGGCCGTCATGCGGTACCGGCTGCATGGTCTCAGGGTCGATAACCGCCAGATGCAGACTGGTAATAGAAGCTACCCCCTGGCGTGCCTTCATTCTGGAAACGCTTTCCGGATCGAGCTCAACCCAGGGCGCTTGCCAGGCACAGATGCTATATGGTCCATGCAGTTCAGTGAGGCCGTAGACATGGGTAACATCGGCACCGATATCTTCCATGCCCTTAATGATAACCGGGGAAGGAGAGGCTCCAGCGGTGAGCACCTGCAGGGGGCGGTGCAATTTCACCGCGGTCGCCCCTGGAAAACAGATCATCATCAACAGTACATTGGGCGATGCGCAGAGATGCGATACGTTTTCTCTCTCGATGAGATGAAAAATCTCTTTTGGCATACAGTGCCGCAGGCATACATGGGTTGCCCCGACAGCCGTTACCGCCCAGGGAAAACTCCAACCGTTGCAATGAAACATCGGCAGGGTCCAGAGATAGATGGAGTTGGGTCGGAGGGCTGCTTCAATGATTTCACCCAGAGTCTGCAGACAGGTGGCTCGATGGCTGTACATCACCCCCTTTGGTCTGCCGGTGGTACCCGAAGTGTAGTTGATGGCGATAACACTGTTTTCATCCCAGGTCTCGGCTATCTCGGGCGTCGTCGCCGGGGCACCTGCCAGAAAAGACTCATATTCGGCTCCCTTCAACAGCAGTGTGCAGCCACCGTCACAGATATTTATAAAAAACGAAACCTTCTCTAATTCCTCAGCGATCGCCTGGAGTTGGGCGGCGAACTCATTGTCGACAAAAACTGCTTTCGCATCTGAATGATCGATAATATACCGGTATTCCCGGCTGGAGAGCTGGGTGTTGACGCAGACCAGGACGGCGCCGATCATCGGAATGGCAAAATGGGCTTCGAGCATGGGAGGAGTATTGGGACAGACGAAGACCACCTTGTCACCCCGCTCTATCCCTCTGGCAAGCAGGGCATTGGCCAACTGGTGGACCCTGCTCTGAAACTGACGATAGGTAAAACGTCTGTCACCATAGACCACGGCGATCTTGTCCGGATAGACACCGGCACTGCGGTTGAGAAATGAAACCGGACTGAGTATATCTCGATTAACTTCTGGCCTGCACATCGATCGGCGCTCCTTGCGAGGATGACTCGAATGGATTTTGAAACAAGCTGAAAGGCAGGGGAGTATCCCGGCACTTCAGGCAACATTTTATGTAACCGGGATAGTAATGTATGGCAGGGTGCCGAACAATCGGCATAAAGCCTATTTGTCTCTGCAGAAAAAACTGATCTGCTATAGGCTCAGAACCTAGACGGAAGGAAAAAAAGGGGGCGGAGGAAACCAATTGATCCAGATCGCAATCGATGTGATGCTAAGGATGCCTTTGTCGACGGGCTGTCCCGAAATATTACAGCAGGATCTTGTCAGACCAATGTACTGCGAATTTAACCAGACCGGTAAAGTGTTTGAGTTCCAGCTTTTCTTTCAGATTCTCACGATAAGTGCCGATGGTTTTGATGCTGAGATGGAGCCGGTCGGCAATCTCCTTGGTTGAGTAGCCTTGGCCGATCAGCCGCAGGACCTCGAGCTCGCGATTGGTGAGGATATCGAGGGGGGATTTGCTGTTCGCGCTATGCGGGTTCATCAGCCGTTTGAACACCTTCTCCTTGACGCTATTGCTGGCGTAGATTTCGCCTTTCAAGACATGGCGGATTGCCTCGACGACCTTGGGTATCGCCTCCTGTTTCATGATATAGCCGTAAGCCCCGGCGAGCAGCGCACGCTCGGCATAGAGCGATTCGTCATACATGGACAAAACCAGGGTCGGTAGGCCCTCATGCTCTTTTTTGATCTCCTGTACAAGATCGAGGCCATTGCCATCCTTCAGGGAGATATCGATGATGACCAGATCGGGTGTCAGTTCGGTTATAGCCGCGCAGGCCTTTCGCATCGACTCGATGGCGCCGCAGACCATGAGATCGGACTCCTTGTTGATCAGTTCGCTCATGCCGAGGCAGAAAATGGGATGATCATCGATAATCAGCACTTTGAATTTTTTTCGTGGAACCATCGGTTCTCCCCCAGGGTTTTTCTTATCACTCTTGGTGTTGGATCATGTCCGACTTTTTCATAAATATATGAACAGTAGTCCCTTTTGTCTCAGAGCTGATGACTTCGAGAAAGGCGCCGATGACCAGCGCCCGGTATTTCATGATCTGTATGCCCATGCCTTTTCCGCTCTGTTGTTCATCAATACCACGACCATCGTCGGTGATCAACAGGTGAAGATATTCATCTCGCTCGCCAAGGGAAATGTCGATGGCCGAGGCCCCGGAATGTTTCACTGCGTTGTTTACCGCCTCCTGCACGATATAGTAGAGGTGCGTGGCAAGGGTATTATCCGTGATATTCAGGGAATCATCTCCGCTGAAGGTGCAGCTGATCCCCGCCGTCATCTCGGTGTGCTCGGCAATCTGGTTGAGCGCCGAATGTAGGCCGTAGGCGACAAGATGCACGGGGCAGAGGCCCTGCGAAAGCCCCCGGGCCTTATTCGCGGCATCACCAATCAGGCTGACGATTTTTTCCGCCAGGGCGGCACTTCCGCTGTTGTTTTCCCTCAGGGTCGCGTGCAGCACCGAGGCGAGCCCACCAATACCAATGAGATGAGGACAAAGATCATCGTGGAGATCCTGTCCAATGGTCTGACGAACGTTATCGCCGATATCCATCAGTTGTTTGGTCAATTTTTTGGTCTCGGTTATATCGCGGAGAATAACCACACTGCCGGAAAGCTGCTGGTTATGATCCTTGAGAGCTCCGCCGCTGATGCTGACATGGCGGATACCTCCTGACTTGGTGGAGCGTTTCGTCTCGGTTGCCGACAGAACCCTGCCGCCTTTTATGGCAGCTATCATCTCCTTGGTTTCTGGCCAGTTTTCCTGGGGCACGAAATGGTCCATTTTCCGCCCGAGACACTCGGCGAGGCTCCAGCCGAAGACCTGATGAAATGCTGGATTGAAATAGGTCACCCGGCCTGCCATGTCATAGGTGATAATCGGATCGGCAGCGGAGGCCATCACCGAGCGATAGCGCTGTTCGCTTTGCCTGAGGCTGTTTTCCGTCTCTTGCCTCACCTGTATTTGTTGCTTCAGGTCGCTGTGGTACTGGCCGAGCTGCTCCATAAATCGGTTGAAAAACCCGGCGAGCTTGCCTATTTCATCGCTCGATGTTACCGCCATCCGCAGGCTGAAATCACCCTTGCCGGCATTGTCCAAGTAACCCATCAGCTCATGCAGCGGGTTGGTGATTGAGTTGCTGATCTTATAAGAGAGTGACAGGACCAGCAGCATGGTGCATAGGAAAGTAATCAGCACCAGTGTGCCGATGGTCCGAAGCGGTTGGTAAAATTCGTCAAGATAACTGGCTGTCGCGACAATCCAATCGTACTCTTCTATCGAGTTAAAAAGACATAACTTTTGCCTGGACTTGTGCTCGCCGGGATTTTGCCAGGGATAGGTAATCTGGCCGTTTTTCTTTTTGATGATCTCGGCGAGATATTCGTTTGACTGGCCATCCACCGACAGAATATTGACATCCTCGAGTTTGGGATGAATGATTGCCTTCCCTTCCGTATTGACAACAAAGGCATATCCTGTTTTGCCGAACTTGAGGTCCAGGACACTCTGCTTGAAGTCGTCGACGTTTACCAGATCCTTGAATTCTTCGCGATAGGAGGAGACGGCAATGATCCAGTCCCAGGGTTCGAAATGTAGCATATACAATGCCTTTGGTCTGGCGATATGTTCATCGGGATTTTTCCAGTCATACTCGAGATAGCCCTTTTTTCGTTCAAACACGTCTCCCACGAAAGGATAGTTAGAAACATCCGAGCCGAGCAGAGCACGTTGCGGATGGACAACAACCCTTCCTTTACTGTTGAGACAATAAATGTAGCCGGACTCGCCAATGGTCTGGCTTAGTAGCACGGTCGCCGCTTTCTCCCTGGCCTCTGCATCGGTCTGTGCCCCGTTCAGGCTCTCCCGGTAAATTTGGTCGATTATTTCGACATTTTTTTCGGCCACGGCCCGGAGGTAATTTTTAATCGATACGTTGGCAGAGGTCTGCACCAGATTGTAGATTGCTGTGGTGGTGTTTTGCAGTTCGCTTTCTATATTTTTTTCCAGGGAGTCGCGGAGTATGACATAGATGGTAGCAAAACCAACGAAGAGGGAAAGGGCGTAAAGAAGGGTATAGTAAAAAAGGAGCTTATGGCGAATCCGTGTCAAAGCAAACATATCTTCCGTATCCTGTTCTTGAAAGGAAATTATTATCTATTAACAAGGAAGGAACTTAACAGAAAACGGAGGCCGGTAAAAGAATTCGTCACTTCCCGTCGTCAAGAGGTTTCCCGTGCAACGGAGGACCGTTGCTCGCCTTGTACGGGTTTTCCAGAAGAACAAGAGCGATTGGAAAATGAAGGGCAGGGACGATTTGATTGCCGTTTGGTCGGTGGATGGAATTATTACCAAAGGTGCTTGCATCGTCTCTGCCCTTCATGACCTGGAAGGCCCAGCTCATTAACCGGGACGCGGAAACACTTCCTACATCTGAATATTCATTCTTTTGGCATGTTCGTTAAGCTCGTCACGGAAATCAGGATGGGCGATGGAGATCAGTGCCTTGGCCCGTTCAATGGTCGACTTTCCTTTGAGATTGATCAAACCGTATTCGGTGACGACGTAATTAACCATAACCCGCGGCAGGGTAGTAATTGTTCCCGGATCTAAGAATGGTCTGATCCGTGACCGCCTGGTGCCGTCTTTTTCTACCACCGAGGACGTAAGACAGATGAAGGCCTTGCCGCCGCGGGAGTGGTAACAGCCGTAGGTATAGTCCAGTTGCCCGCCGGTCCCGGAGATATGTCTGGTGCCGCACGATTCAGAAGAAACCTGGCCGAACAGGTCGATTTCCAGAGCGTTATTGATGGCAATGGCCTTGTCGTTGGCGGATATTTTTCCGAGCTCGTTGGTATAGTCCACCGGAAAGCTGCAGCAGGACGAATTGTGGTCAAGAAAATCGTAGAGTTTTTTTGAACCAAGGGCAAAGGTATAGACAAATTTCCCGGCGTCATGTTTCTTTTTGCGGTTAGAGATACAGCCGGCCTCGTAGATATCGACAAAGCTGTCACAGAGCATTTCCGTGTGCACCCCGAGGTCGCGCAATGACGAGGCGGCGATCAACTTGCCGATGGCATTGGGCATGGCTCCAATGCCAAGCTGGAGGCAGGAGCCGTTTTCGATCTGAGAAACGACGATTTCGGCGATCTGCTGGTCAATGTCGGTGATAGTCGGCTCGGGCAGGCAGAATAAATCCTCATTATCACTTTCGACAATGGCATCAATCTCGGAGATATGCACCTGTTCTTCATTGCCGCCGTAGCAATAGGGCATTTTCTCGTTGACCTCGACGATGACCTTTTTTGCCGCCTTGATCTGTGCCCTGGTAAAAGAGTTGGAAACTCCGAAATTGAAATTTCCCTTGCTGTCCATGGGCGTGGTGCGAAGCAGCATGACATCGGTGGAAATATCGTTTTTTTCATAATAGCCCGGTCCCTCATGATAGAGCAGCGGGATATAGTTACAGACCTTCGAGTCATGGAGTTTGCGGTCGGCTCCGGTGAAATGCCAGCTGTTGTAGCTGAAACTGTGTCCTTCCGGATCCGCTTTGGCTACTGCTGCGCGACCTGGGAACCCAAGCGCGCGGATTTTGACATTCTCAACCTCCCCGGCTCTTTTGGCAAGTTCGTTGTCGAGCGTAATAGGAGTGGCAAGAAAACAGGCGTAATCGACCCAGTCGCCGGATTCAATTGTCTGCACTGCTTCACTGGACGTCATCAACTTGCTGTTGTATGTCTTGGCGTATTTCACGGCAATCTCCTTTTACATGGTATATATATCTTTTCACCCATCAGCCACGGGGATAAGGGGCCATTTTCAGTCGCTATAAAGATAGAATATTTGCCGACTTGTTCGCAATCGGCTGGAGACTGATTATCGAGCGGGGGTTTTTCTGAGAAGATCTAAGTTTATAACCTAAGCCCTGTAAATGGGAAGAAGCAGAGACTAAGGAATGCACGTCAAAATGTGCGAGGTTGGAGGCTTTGCTTTGGCAAGCCGGATTGTTGATCGTGGTGACTACAACAGTGAGTGCGTGCAAAAAGAATATGGCCAAGACGGTCAGGCGGTCAGGTATTTCCCGGGTTACCCTGTGTCGCAAGGTGCAGGAGTATGGGTTGACCGAGGCCAACCCATATTAACCTGAAAGTCGGATAAAGCGTACACTATTTGGTGTCTACTCCCAAGTACTCCAAGAACAATCTGTCTCTGGCCACTGATTCGGTGGACCATCGATAACTGCCCATGACCGTCTGTACCTTTGTGGTTTCAATGCAGTCGAACCAATCCAGGATCTGAGCGAGGGAACGTTGCGAAAGCCAGTTTTCTCGTTTCTTTTCGAGCTTGGCCTGTACTTGCTTTATTTTTTTCGTCAGGAAACAGTGATAGCCCAGCGAGATAAATTGTGCGAATTGTCTTCTACGCAGATTGTCCGGGTGCCATGTGCGCGGCCTGGCACCGTCGAGCCTCCCTTTTTGCACGGCAAAGAGTTCTTCGATTTTTTCTCGCAGCCGATAATTTTCAAGTGCGGTAAATGTGTCCATGGCCTGATTGCTGACAAGGGCGAAA
>CAMBBS010000033.1 GCA_945863875.1 Desulfopila aestuarii DSM 18488 | reverse complement strand
TGATATTGGTGACAAACCCTGATCACATGCGGATCTGGAATGAACGGATGATTGGCGAACATCCTCAAGGTGCAGGGCCTTTGGTGGGACGGCAGTTGCGCTATCTCATCGCCTCAGAACATGGCTGGCTCGGCGGTTTTGGATTTGGTGCAGCGGCCTTGCAACTGGCCAACCGGGATAAGTGGATCGGGTGGAATGGTGAGCAGCGTCAGGCTCATTTACATGCCGTGGTGGCAATGAGCCGCTTTCTGATTCGCCCCAGTGTGCAATGTGGCAATCTCGCATCCAAGGTTTTGGGGATGAGCATTGCTTCTTTGCCAACCGATTTTGAGCAGCAGTACGGCTACCGGCCATACCTGGTAGAGAGTTTTGTGGACACCCAGCACTATTCGGGGACGTGCTATCGGGCCGCAAATTGGATTCATATTGGCGCCACCAAGGGACGCGGAAGACAGGATCGTTTTAATCAGGCGACACTGAGCATAAAGGCGATTTATGTTTACCCGCTTGAAAAAGAGTTCAGGAAACGAATAGGCTTATCCCCCGATGCCGGTCTCGGTGCATTAACACCGGTCCAGGGATTGGAGAATGAGCACTGGACGGAAAACGAGTTCCAAGTCGCACCTTTAGCGGAGTGGCAAAGGGCGATTGGCCGAAAGTCAAAGCCTATTATCGCATGATAGATCAGCCGGAAGACTCGGCGGTGAGCATGCCCAACATCCTGGC
Organism: Desulfopila aestuarii DSM 18488; assembly: GCA_945863875.1. Taxonomy (GTDB): domain Bacteria; phylum Desulfobacterota; class Desulfobulbia; order Desulfobulbales; family Desulfocapsaceae; genus Desulforhopalus_A; species Desulforhopalus_A aestuarii_A. Next base: position 48,949 of record CAMBBS010000033.1, on the reverse strand, counting down.
CCCCCACCGTGAACGTACCGTGGGGCGGATGATGGGACAAAAACCGTGCTCTGCATTCAGGACGGCAGTGATTTAAATTACACCAACCTGTCGAAATGCAGCGGCCCGGGGGAGCTTGGAAGCAACCAGACCGGGGCCAAGAGCCGGGGGCTGTATCTGCACTCCACGTTGGCAGTGGCTCCCAACGGGCTGCCTTTGGGGGTTGTTCATGCCCAATGTATCGCTCCCCAAAGCAAATCTGAAGAGGAAAAACGTTCGGCCCATGTCATCCCTATCGAAGAGAAAAAGACCTTTGTCTGGCTGGAACATCACCGCGACTTGGCCGCACTGTCTGCCAGGTTGCCTCGGACAAGGCTGGTTCACGTCTGTGAGCCGGAAGCGGATTTTTTTGAGCTGCTCGATGAACAACGCCGAAACCGTTGCGTCGAACTGTTGGTACGCGCCAGGCATAACCGGAACACTTCGGAAGAACCTTTCAAACTATTCGAGACAGCCCGTCAGGCACCCGTTGCGAGTCGGGGTCAAATCAACATCCCCCGCCAAAGCGCCCGGCTGAAGAAAAGCAAGCAAAAGGCCCGGTCCGCAAGGCCAGGGCGCCTGGCAGATATCGCAGTACGTTTTCTTCGTATCCAACTTCGTCCGGCGCACTACCTCGGCGACAAGGAGCCCATTGACCTTTGGCTGGTTCATGCCGTGGAAGAAAACCCGCCTGCCGATACCAAAGCCGTAGAGTGGTTTTTGTTGACAATCATCGTAATCACCTCGGCTGCAAATGCCGAACAGTGCTTGCGCTGGTACGTTCTGCAGTGGCGTATCGAAGACTGGCACCGTGTGCTTAAATCAGGTTGCCGTATCGAAGATCTGGCTCACAAAACCGCTGAACGATTGCGCCGGGTGATTGCCATCAATCTTGTCATCGCCTGGCGGATCATGCTGATGACCCTGCTGGGTAGAGAAGTTCCGGAATTGCCGGCTGAAGTTCTGTTTTCGGATATAGAATTAAGAACCTTGCAGGCCTACGCTAAAAAAAAGTATAAAACCGCCCATGTTACTTGGTGAAGCTGTGCAGCTTGTGGCCAAGATCGGAGGATATCTCGGACGCAAAAACGACCCGCCCCCAGGGCATCAAATTCTTTGGCAGGGGTACGCAGCGCTTCAGTTTATGTGCATGGGCTTTGCTCTGCTAGAGGATGGGTAGAGTTATTTGGCATACTTATGGGTAAAGGGCAGGCTAACCTTATCTTTCTTGGGTCGGCTGCAGGTAGTCGCCGTCTTTGCCGCTTTTTGCGGAATGATTGAGAAACTGTGCACTGCAGCAACTATTCATGGCACCGCCGCTTTTATGGCACATGCCGGTTAAGCCGTGGCTGGTGCGGTTCTGTCTTCTCTTGCAGTAACTGATAAGCACCGCAGTGAGCAGCAGAAGAGAAAAGGTAATGATCAGTGTCAGAATGAAAATTGTCATGAAGGGAATGTAAGCACTCTGAGCTTATCCGCCAAAGTCGTCGCAGTGAATATTTTCTGCTTCCACGCCAAGCCTGTCGAGCATGTCAAAAACAGCCTGGTTCATCATTGGGGGGCCGCATAAATAGTAATTGACATCCTCCGGTGCCGGGTGATCTTTCAGGTACTGGTCATACAGCACATTATGAATAAAGCCGGTGTGCCCGCTCCAGTTGTCCTCCGGCAGGGGATCGGATAGTGCCAGATGGAAGGAGAAGTTCTTGTTATTTTCGTCAATTTCCTTGAATTGATCGGTGTAAAAGACCTCCTTCAGGCTTCTGCCGCCATACCAGAACGAGACCTTGCGCTTGGTTTTTTTCCCCTTGAAAAGGTCAAAAACATGGCTGCGCAGCGGCGCCATTCCAGCGCCACCACCGATCAGGATGATTTCGGAATCGCTGTCGTCCATGAAGAATTCGCCGAAGGGGCCGCTGATGGTCACTTCATCTCCCGGCTGGAGATTGAAAATATAGGAAGATACCTGACCGGGGGGAAGAACAGCTTGCCCGGGCGGAGGAGTGGCGATACGTACATTCAATTTTATGATGCCTTTTTCTCCCGGATAGTTGGCCATGGAGTAGGCCCTGGTCACCGGATTATAGACATGGGATTTATACTGAAACATCTTGAATTTCGTCCAGTCGGCAAGAAAACGTTCATCGATGTCAAAGTTCTGGTATTCCAGGGTATGGGGTGGAACTTCGATCTGAATAAAACCACCGGCCTTGAAGTCGACACTATCTCCTTCCGGCAGACCGATCACCAGTTCCTTGATAAAGGTGGCGACATTGTTGTTTGAGATAACCTTGCCGTGCCATTTTTTGGCTTCAAGCATTTCCGGCGGGATTATAATACGCAGATCCCTTTTCACCGCCACCTGGCAGGAGAGGCGCACCCCCCGTTTGGCGTCGCGGTTGTTGATCTTGCCTTTTTCCGTGGGCAGGATGGCGCCACCACCTTCCTTGACGATGCAGCGGCACTGGCCGCAGCTCCCCCCACCTCCACAGGCGGAGGAGAGGATAATCCCCTGGTCGGAGAGGGTGGTCAGCAGTTTCCCGCCCGGCTTGGCCTGGAATGTCTTTTCTTCGTTAATATTGATGGTAATTTCACCACTGGGCAGCAGGGTCTTTTTCGCGATGACGATAATGGTCACCAGCACGAACTGAATAGCCAGAAAACAGCTCACCCCGTAATATATTTCAGTCATCCGCTACTCCCATTATTGCACCGTTTGTTCCTCTATTGTTCCTCGACTGTGTCTGGATTGCTGCTTCTCTCACATTTCCAATCCCGCCAAGCCCATGAAGGCGATGGCCATCAGGCCGGCCGAGATAAAGGTCAGGCCAAGTCCTTTCAATCCTGCCGGAGGATCGGCATATTCCAGCCTTTCCCTGATGCCGCCGAGACAGACCACGGCGAGAAAAAAACCCGCCCCCGAACCGAACCCGTAGGCGACGGATTCACCAAAGGTGTAATCCCGTTCAACCATAAAGAGCGTACCGCCGAAGATGGCGCAGTTGACCGTCAAAAGGGGCAGAAAGATGCCTAGGGTGTTGTACAGCGAAGGGATAAACCGATCGAGGAACATTTCCAGAATCTGTACCACTGCAGCGATGATGGCGATGTAGGTGAGCAGGCCGAGGAAACTGAGATCCAGATCCGGCTGCCCGGCCCAGGCCAGGGCCCCCGGTTTGAGGACATAGGTGAGGATTAAATTATTGATGGGCACGGTTATCACCTGGATAAACAGCACCGCGGCGCCAAGGCCCATTGCGGTTTTCACCTGCTTGGAGATCGCCAGAAAGGTGCACATGCCGAGGAAAAAACTGAGCGGCAGGTTCTCCAGAAAGATCGAGCGGATTATTATATCGAGATAATGGGACATCAGTCTTTCTCCTGTTGGCTGGGATCAATGGTTCGCAGGAGCCAGATCAGCAGGGCGATGAGGAAAAAAGCGCTGGCCGGCAGGACTAGAAGGCCATTGCGCAGGTACCAGCCGCCGTTGGTGGTCAAAGGCAGAATTTCTGTGCCGAACAGGCTCCCTGACCCGAAAAGTTCTCGAACAAAGGCCACCGACATGAGAATGAAGCCGTAACCGAGGCCGTTGCCAATGCCGTCGGCAAAGCTGGCAATCGGCGGATTGGACATGGCAAAACCTTCGGCCCGGCCCATGACGATGCAGTTGGTGATGATCAGTCCGACATAGATTGAAAGCTGTTTGGACAGTTCAAAATAGAAGGCCTTGAGGATCTGATCAACCAGAATGACCAAGGTGGCGATGACCATGATCTGCAGGCCGATGCGCACACTGCTCGGTATCTGGAAACGGACAATGCTGATGGTCAGGCTGGAAAAGGCGACCACCAGGGTAACGCAGATCGACATGACGAAGGCCGTGGTCATCTGACCGGTGGTCGCCAGGGCCGAGCAGATGCCGAGCACGAGCAGGGCGATCGGGTTACGTTTAAAAATGGAGAGGGTGAGCAGCTCGGTTTTTGTTTCAGCCATTGGCGTTTTCCTTCTTCAATTGGTTGAAAAAAGGTTTGAACCCGTGGTCGCCAAACCAGAATTCCATAAGGTTGTTGACGCCGTTGGTTGTCAGGGTTGCACCGGAGAGTCCATCGATCTGGTGGGAGATGGCCGGATCTTCGCCGGCAGCTTTGCCCTTGACGAATTGCAGGGCCATCCGGCCGCTGTCGTCATAGAGCTGTTTGCCCTGCCATTGCTCCTGCCATTGGCGATTTTCAATCTCTCCTCCGAGACCGGGTGTTTCTCCATGTTCATAAAAAGACACGCCACGAATGGTTGCCAGGTCGCTATCGAGGGCAACATAGGCATACATGGTCGACCAGAGACCCTTGCCGCGTACCGGCAGAATGATCTGTCTGATTGTCTGCCCCTCCTTCACCAGATAGACGAGGGAATACTTCTCCTGATAGCGAATTTTGGCGATGTCCTCTTCCCTGGTTAATTGCCGGCCGGTGTCATCGGACAGTGCCGCCTTCAGTTGCTTGTACGATTCCGGGTCGATCGTCCCTTGCGGGACAAATTTTCCGCTGGCCAGCTCGACAATTTTCGTTTCGATGGGGGCAAACATCTCTTCCATGGTTTTACCTTCTTCGAAAAGCTCGGCGGCATAGAGAATATTTTTTTGGCGGTCGAGGATCTGGTTGGTTTCCTGCAGCGGACGCAGCCCGACGGCGGCGCCGGCGACCAGAGCCGAGCAGACAAAGGCTAACACCAGCACGGAATAAAAGGGTTTAAGAGCGTTTTCTTCAGCCATGTCGCAGCATCCTTCTCTTTATGTTGGCCTGGATAACAAAGTAGTCAAAAAGCGGAGCAAAGACATTACCCAGGATAATGGCCAGCATGACCCCTTCGGGGAAGGCCGGATTGGACACTCGGATCATGATGGCCAGTACCCCGACCAGCAGACCGTACATCCACTGGCCAGGGTGCGTATGGGCGGCGGAAACCGGGTCGGTGGCCATGAAAACCAGGCCAAAGGCGAAGCCGCCGAGGACCAGGTGCCAATGGGGTGGAATTGCCCACAGGGGATTGATGTCGCTGCCGGAGAAATAATAGAACGAAGCACAGATCATAGCGCCAAGAAGGGTCGAGGCCATGACCCGCCAGGGGGCAATCCGGGTTATCAGGAGGATCACAGCACCGACCAGGCAGGCCAGAGTTGATGTCTCGCCCATGGATCCGGAGATGGTGCCGAGAAAGGTCTGGGCCCAGGTGACATTTATCGATGCCATGACCTGGCCCGGTTGTGCGGCGGCAAACTGGGCGAGTGCCGTCGCCCCGGAGACGCCGTCGACGGCGGTCCAGATCATATCACCGGTCATCTGGGCCGGATAGGCAAAGTAGAGGAAAGCCCGGGAGGCCAGGGCGGGGTTTATGAAATTGCGGCCCACGCCGCCGAAAACCTCCTTGGCAAATATCAGCCCGAAACTGACCCCCACCGCCACCTGCCAGAGGGGAATAGTGGCCGGCAGCGTCAGGGTAAAGAGCAAGCCGGTGACTAAAAACGCCTCGGAAAATTCATGGCCGCGGACCAGGTTGAAAACCCCTTCCCAGAAGGAGCCGACCGCCATGGTGACGATATAAATCGGCAGAAAGTAGAGGGCGCCATGGAGAAAATTTGAGAGAAGGCTGGATGGATCGTAGCCGACAAGGGACATGATCGCCCCCCGCCAGCCATCCGGCCCGGCAAGGGCCATCGCCTCGATGACCATATTCGCCTGGTAGCCGGTATTCCACATGGCCATCAGGGTACAGGGCAAAAGAGCTATCAACACCGTGGTCATGATCCGCTTCAGGTCAATCGAATCCCGGATGTGCGGGGCTATTTTCGTCGTCTGGTTGGAGCCGAAGAGAAAGGAATCAAAGGCTTCATAGAGTGGATACCAGCGGGCAAGTGGGCCGTCTTTTTCAAAATAGCGTCCTGCCTGCAGCATGATTTTGCTTAAGAATTTCATCTGTCGCCTATCACCTTATGTAAAAGTGTTGTCACTAATGAGTATTTCCCAATGGAGCACTGCGATGTCTTATCCCCCGAGTTCGATGGCGCTCAGTACCTCGCGCAGCACCGGGCCGAACGTGTTTTTCCCCGGACAGACAAAGCCGCAGAGGCCGAGGTCATCCTCAATGAGTTCCAACGCGCCGAGGGCCTTGGATTTCTCCGTGTCGCCAATAGAAATGGACTTGAGCAGCGAGGTGGCAATAATGTCCAGAGGCATAACCTCGTCGTAGGTGCCTAGTGGGTAAATAGCCCTTTTTCCCCCCCAGAGTGCCGTATTCATGGGGAAGGTCATTTTTTTTATGTACGCCGAGGCAAAAACCGGTCTGATGGAAAAACGACCCTTCCCCGGCAGGAGCCAGTTGAAGAGAGAGCGACCGCTGGCGTCCGGGATGACCGATACCTGATCATGAAAGCGACCGAGGAACGTGAAATTGCCGCGTGCTTCGCGGCCGCTGAGGACCGAACCGGAGATAACCCTTAGTTCGTCAAGGGACAGTTCTCTTCGGCATAGCTCGGTCAGGGAGGCACCTGTCCTGGTTTTTATCAGTGACGGCTGAATGACCCCGGCACCGGCCAGGGCGACGACCCGCTCGGTGAGCAGCTGACCGGTGAGAAAGAGGTGGCCGATAGCGATGACATCCTGGTAGCCCAGATGCCAGACCGTCTTGTTCTCGTGCACCGGATCGATGAAATGGATATGTGTCGAAGGCAGTCCGGCCGGATGGGGGCCCTGGAAGGACCAGTAGGTCAGTCCATCTATTTCTTCATATGGCTGCAGTCTTTCTGCGCTGGTGCAGTAGTGGACGGGGCCGGTGACCAGCCGCTGAAGAATCTTCAGGCCGAGTTGCAGCGCCGCCTGGTACGCATCGATGATGACGCCCGGGTCGGCCGCCAGCGGTGAAGTGTCCATGGCGGTAATAAATAAAGAGGCCGGCTCGGAATCTATGGCCGGAGTCTTGCCGTAGGGACGCGTGCGAAAAGCGGTCCACAGCCCGGAACTGATCAGCCGCTCGCGGATGGTTTGTGGTTCGAGCCGCTCCGGTTGTTCGGTGGGGTCGCAGAAGGTGACGGCCTCGTCACCATCCAGGTCGATAATAATCGAATCGAATTTACGCCTGTCACCCCTGTTGACCGAATTCACCCTGCCGCATCCCGGTGATGTAAAGATGACGCCGACGTTTTTCTTGTCGGTGAACAACTTTTGGCCAAGGGTGACCCTGTCTCCAGGGTTCACCAGCATGGTGGGTTTCATGCCGATGTAATCATCACCGATAAGGGCCACCTGGCGAATAGCATTGCCCTGGCGGATTTTTTGCTCTGGACTGCCGGAAATGGGGATGTCGAGCCCTTTTTGTAGAGAAATCGTCTGCATATCAGCTAAAAAACCATCAGGTAGTGAAGTTTTGGAGGTTCTTACCCGTCTTGTCCGTCATATCAACAAAAGCGGTGCCCCATGTCAGGGTCAATTGGCGCAATTGGAGGCATCGTCTTCCTTGACCCTCCCACCGCAAAGAGTTCGACCAGTGAAAGTACCCTGAATAACAGGTGAATAATTATTACAAAGAAAACCATCTTTACGGGCAAATGTAAATACTCAAAACTATTTTTCAAGGGACAGTTGCGAAGAGAGGAGCTAACAGGCCGTTGGTATATTAAATTTTCGTGTTATCTGGACAACAAAACCTTTCTTTGGGGGGATTTGCCGCCTGCAAAGGAGCAAATGCCGCATGGATGCCACCTCTCTGTATGAAAAATTAGGCCTGTTGTATCTTGACCGGAATGCTCTTTGTCACCGTGCTGCTCAACCAGATTATCGGCTGGATGCGACAACAGGGAGCTACGTCGTATATTTCCCGCCGATCGTCACCCCACATCGAGGAAACCGATGATGCTCCTGCTGAAACAGGCCCGTGCCTATGGAATAGGGATGGTTCTCGCCACCCAGAATCCGGTCGATCTTGAGTATAAAGGTTTGTCAAATGATGATATTAAAAGACTCATGGCCGGCAAGAAAATCGAACCAGGGAAGGCCGTTGACGGCAACCTCGGCCGAGGCGCAGAGGCACCCTTCGGCACATATGCCGGCGGAAAAAATGGGTGCAGGTCTTCCGCCCCTTCTGTCCCAGGCTATTGAACCGCTGTATCATCTGCAGAATGTTGTCAGGGAAGAGGTCCGTTGTGCGCCCTGGCTTGCCGCCGAGGCGCCGGTTCGGTTTTTTAACGCAAAACGAAATATTGATGTGGTCCACAAGATCGGTCTGGGCCTGTATCTGGATGAGTCGTTAGCCCGGCCGGATTGGGAAAGGGCGGAGATCGGTTCCTGTGGTCTGGCAGACTGTACGCGGCGTGTTCCGGCTGGCAGTTACTATTATCCCTTGCCCTCCTCTTTTGCCCACATTGAAGGATGTGAAGGTCGGTTTTAATGACTTCCTGTGCCGGTAAAAAGAGATGGGCACAGAACAGTTGCGGCAAGATCGTCTGGAGCAAAAACTGAACAATGCCCTCGCCCGGTTGGAAAAAGAACAAGGAGATGTGCAGACGAAAACGACGGATACGCTTATTTCCTTTGGCGTTGCGGCGGTCGGGGTTTTTTTCCGTGGAAAGTCTTTTTCCGCCAGCAATATCGGCCGAGCAACAACCAGAATGCGCCGTATTGGTCGGGTGGCCAAGGAAAAAAGTGATGTCCGGCGTGTTGCTCAGGATGTCGAGGAAATACCAAACGCCCTGCAGGAGCTTGCCGGGGAGATCGAGGACAAGGCGGGTGCGTTGACCGACTCTTTTTCTGTTGAGAACTATGGAATCGAGACCTTTGCTGTTAAGCTGAGACGGTCCGATATCCTTGACGTCAGGATGGTGCCGCTTTGGAAAATGGTCGTATGAAAGCAGAAAAAACATGGCTGCGGCAAAGTGCATGTGCCTTCATCCCTGAAAAGTACTGTCTTGTATAAAATGCATGGAAAAGTTATAAATGGATTTTCTTTTTCCGCACAATATGCTGGAGTGGGTGGAGAAAGGCTTGCAACTCGGAACCCCTTTTTTACCAATTGAAGACAGGAGGATACATTATGGCAAAAGATCATACCCCAAGCAGAACCTATCATGATATTTCTAAGCGTTACCCTGAAGTTATTGCAGCGTTGGAAAATTTGGGGACAACCGTCAGGGGGCTTGGTCCCCTCGATGAAAAAACCAGCCAGCTCGTACAGCTTGCGGCAGCGGCGGCATCAAGATCGGAGGGATCCGTCCATTCCCATACCCGTCGGGCTCTCAAAGCCGGCGCGACCCGGGAAGAGATTTATCACACCCTGCTCCTGCTCATTTCAACCGTCGGCTTTCCCCAGGCTATGGCCGCCATCTCCTGGTGCCGGGATATTCTCGAGGGGGAGGGGGGCGAATAGCCGATAGTGCAGCGTGTCCTGCCGGCTGCGGCCGTTGTCGGGTTGCGTCCGCAGATCAGAATCGTTATCTTGGCAAACAGTTCAGCGCACGATAAGGTTATGTAATTCGTCCGTATCATCTTTTTGATAAGGGAAATGGGTCTGCAGGATATGTCCAACCCGACGCACCGCCACACAAAGCGCATCGGCCGCGGTGCCGTCTTTAATCCCGGCAGTCAGCGCGTCAACCACCGAATCCCATTCCACCTGGTCTATTAGGGCATTTATGCCGGCATCGCCAAGTATCCACACCTTCTGTTCCATGACCGAGATGTACAGCAGGATGCCGTTTGCATCTCGGGTTTTATTCAGTTGTTCCGTGTAAAAAGCCGAGAGCGCGCCTTTCTCTACCTCCTGCTCGGCCTGCCGGTGATTCAGAAAAAAAGAGTTCAGGCGATCCGAGCGTTTCACCAGCGGATAGAGCAAAGCATGGCATCCTGCAAAGAGGGCGAGAAAAAGCCACATATTATTTGCACCGATCCAGATTCGTTCGCCGATGAGATTGGTCAGCAGCAGGGCCAGCGGCAGCACCATGGAGACAGTACAGGACACCGCCGCCGTCGGATAGTCATGGCTGCGGGAAACAATCATCGGCACAATCTCGCCGGAGGTGGTACGTTCGACTTCCTGGACGACCTCGGTTACCTGCTGTTGTTCGGCTGGGGTCAGAAACTTTTCCGCCAGTGTTTTTTTCTGCTGCACCTTACCATCCTCCTGAAGAGCCGCCGCCGCCAAAACCCCCGCCGCCCCCGCTGAAACCTCCGCCACCGCGGCTAAAACCGCCGGATGAGTAACCGCGAAAGCCGCCGGATGAGCCGATATGAGCCAAGAATAAACTGGCTAGAAAGCCTGCGAGAAATCCCGCCGGAATGAGTGCCAGAAAGAGCAGCCATTGGAAGCCCAAAAATAAGCTGCCGATGACCGGCGCGATGACCGCAGTGAGCGATGCGGCGACCATTTTATTGCGGCCGAGTATTCTGCCGATATTAAACAGGATAAATAAAAGAAACACGACGAAGCCGCTGAGGTCATCTGCTGACTGTTTACCGGCAGAGATAGCCGTCTGGGCGCTGAATTCTCCACGCACGGCGGCGATCATCGCCGACACGCCATCGATGACGCCCTGGTCAAAGTTACCGTTTTTAAATTGCGGCGTAATAATGTCGCGGATGATCCGTCCGCTGGTCAGATCGGTCAGCACGCCTTCAAGGCCGTAGCCGACCTCAATGCGCAGCTTTCGATCATTTTTAGCGATGAGCAGCAGGACGCCGTTATCCAGCCCTTTTTGGCCTAGCCGCCACTTTTCTACGACTTTAAGAGAGAATTCCTCAAGATTTTCGCCCTGCAGGGAATCAATGGTCAGAACCGCCAGTTGTGTCGATTCCTCCTTTTCCAGCGAGGTCAGGACGCTTTCGAGCTGCTGCCTGGTGGCCGGGGAAAGCATGGCGGCATAATCATTGACCCTGGCGGTCAGAGACGGTATGTCCCTGGCGGTTGCCGGTGCAGCCTGCAGCAGCAGCAAGAAAAGCATCAACAAGAACCGATGGGCCGATATCCCAGTGGTATTCGTCATGGCCGGCCTGCTTTAAAATTTAACCTTGGGGACGGCCTTTGCCTCTTCGTCGGCTTTGAAATATTCCTTTCTCTCCAGATGAAGGAGCATGCTGTTGGTGAGGCTGGCGGGGAACTTGCGAATGGCGCCGTTAAAAGTTTCGACCGCCTGGTTGTAACGCTGGCGGGCGACATTTATCCGGTTTTCCGTTCCTTCAAGCTGGGTCTGCAGATCAAGAAAATTCTGGTTCGCTTTCAGATCGGGATACCGCTCGACCACCAGCATAAGTCTGCCAAGAGCCGAACTGAGGCCGCCTTGGGCCTGCTGGAATTGGGCCATGGCCGCCGGGTTGCTCAAGTCGTCTTGCCGAAGCTGCATCGATGTTGCCTTTGACCTGGCGTTGATGACTGCCTCGAGGGTTTCGGCTTCATGTCTGGCATAGCCCCTGACTGTTTCCACAAGGTTAGGTACGAGATCACCTCTGCGCTGGAGGGTGGATTCAACGTCGGCCCAGGCTTTGAAGACCGCTTCTTCCTGGATCTGCAGAGAGTTATAACCACAGCCGGCAAGGAGAAAAAGGGTGCAGCAGAGTAGGGTAGATCGTCGAAGACGTTGCATGGTTTCTCCTGCCAGGTGAGATGATAGGGGGATGCTAGTTTGTTATTTATTCTCGTAGCTTAGAATAGTACTTCTGCGCGGCACTGTCCAGATCCACGTAAAAATTTGCCCCTTTTTTACCTTTGCTTGACAGAATAATTGATACCGCGTAAATTGTTGCCTCGTTAACTATTAGGGAGATAAAGATGAAGACCACGGGTGAAGAATCTTTTTGGCGGTTGATCGCCCTCACCGGCCAGGCCATGCGCAGCTATGCCGATCAGCGGCTGAAAACCTACGATCTTACCGTCGAACAGCTGCAGGTATTGAAACAAATCGAAGGAGATGGTGGGCAACCCCAGAACAGACTGAGTCTGTTTACCGGCAAGAGCCCGGCCAATATGACCAGGATCCTCGACCGTCTGGAGAAAAAAAACAGAATTGTCCGTCAGCTTAATCCGGATGACAGACGATCCAGTCTCGTTTTTCTGACCAAGGAAGGCAAAGCGCTGCATGATGAGGTGATAAATCTGTTTGACGGCTTACGTTCTGAACTGGTCAACGGCATTGAGGTGGAAAAGCAGCTGGTTGCAGTCGAAGTGCTTAAGGGAATCAGAGAAAATATCGAAAAGATGTCGGAAAAATAATGGGAAGGGGGAAAACTGTGCGAGGCATTTTATTGATTATAGGCATGTTGGCATGTTGTCCTTTGGTCTATGCAGAAGGTCCGCCGCCGGCCAAGGTGGTTGTCGGGCAGGTGCGGACTGAAGAAGTTTCGACGACCCAGTCGGTGACCGGTATTCTCTATTATGAAAGGGTGAGTGAGATATCCACCGAGGTGGTCGGGCTGGTCGAAGAGGTTAAGGTCAGTCAGGGCGACCATGTCGAGAAAGGCGATGTCCTGGTGCAGCTCAACACCGAAATCCTCGAACGGGAAATTGCCTTGACCAGAACCCGTATCGCCCAAATTGAACTACGTATTCATACGACCGAGAAAAATTTTAAGAGACTCGACCGGCTCTTTCAAAGTTCCGGGGTGAGCGAAAAAGATTTTGACGACGCCCTCTATCATTACCAGGATGCCGGCAAGGAAAAACAGGTGGTTGAAGATACTCTGGCCAAGCTGCTCATTCAGCAGCGAAGATCGGTCATCAAGGCACCTTTCAGCGGTGTTGTGCTGAATAAAAATGTCGACTCGGGGGCCTGGGTGCAGCCGGGGAACCTGCTGGTGAGCATCGGTTCGAGCAGTGACCTGTTCGTGCGAGCACCTATTGCTGAAAATCTCCTGCAGTTTATTCAAATCGGCGAGCCGCTGGAGGTGGTCCTGAATGCCTATAACCGCGAGGTGGAGGGAACAGTTATCGGTATTGATCCGGTTGCCGACCTGAAAACCAAAAATGTCTTTTTGAAAATCAAGATTCCGCCGATGGATTTCGTCGCCCAGAATATGTCCGCCAATGTTTTTGTGCCGAGCAGTGAAAAACTCCAGCTCAGTGTCCTCAGCCGGGCGGCGGTGATCAAATTTCAGGGCAAGGATTTTGTCTACACGGTCAAAGAGGGCAAGGCCGCCATTCTCCCGGTCAACATTGTTGCCTATCTTGGCCGGAAGGTTGCGGTCGACAATCCCTATATTGTTCCAGGTCTGCCGGTAGTGATCGAAGGTAATGAACGCCTGCGGCCGGATCAGCCGGTTGTTGTTGCGGGAGAATAACATGGATATCGTCGAATATGCCTTAAAAAAGCCGGTGTCGGTGGCGGTGGCGGTAATTCTCGTGGTTACCTTTGGGTTGATCGGCCTGAATAAACTCCCGGTCCAGCTTACTCCCGATGTCGAAACGCCGCAGATTACCGTGCAGACCACATGGAACGGCGCCACTCCCTTTGAGATAGAAAAAGAAATCATCGAAAAGCAGGAAGAGACCCTGAAAGGCTTGCAGGGACTGACCAAGATGGAAAGTTCCAGCTACAACAGTTTTGGCGAGATTACGTTGTCCTTTGCCCTGGAGACGGTGGTGGAAGATGCCCTGCTCAGGGTTTCCAACAAGCTCAACGAGGTGTCGAATTATCCGGACAATGCCGACGAGCCGCTGATTGAAGCGGCGGGGGCGAACAATTCGCCGATTATCTGGATGGTGGTCAGGCCGAAAAAAGATAATCCGGAAAACATTACCCACTACTTGACCTTCTTTGAAGATAATATCCGGCAGCATTTTGAAAGGATAAAAGGGGTCGGGTCGATGTTTGTCTTCGGCGGTACCGAGGATGAGCTGCATGTTACCCTGGATATGGAAAAGATGGCGCAGAACAAAATTACCATCAAGCAGGTATCGGGTATCATTCAGCAGGCCAATACCACTACCTCGGCCGGGGTGCTGGGGATCGGCCGGAAAAATTATCGGATTCGCACCATCGGCCAGTTTCAGAGTACGGCCGAGGCGCTGGATGTGGTGGTTTATGACGATGGCTTGAAAAGGGTCTATTTACGAGATATCGCCACCATCGACAAGGACTATAAAAAAGAGTCCGCCGCGGTACTGCATAATGGCGAGCAGATCATGGTGGTCGGCCTGCGCAAGGAGACCGGCGCGAATGTACTGGAAATGAGTGATCGGGTTGAAGAAGAGATCAATCGCCTCAATGAGAAGATCCTCGCTGACCAGGGACTGTATATCGAGCTGGTGTACGACCAGCGTTCCTATATCACTGCGGCCATCGATCTGGTAAAAAAGAATGTATTGATCGGCGCCCTCCTGGCAATTGCCGTTCTTCTTGTCTTTCTGCGCAGTGTGCGTACCACCCTGACGACGGCGGTGGCCATCCCCATCTCGGTCATCGGCACCTTCATTTTTCTCTACCTGGCCGGGAGAAATCTCAACGTGGTCAGTCTTGCTGGCATCTCTTTTGCTGTGGGCATGCTGGTGGACAACTCAATTGTCGTTTTGGAAAACATCGATCGGCATCGCCAAATGGGCAAAACCGCCTACAGCGCTGCTCTTGACGGGGCCAAAGAGGTGTGGGGGGCGGTCTTTGCCTCCACCGCGACAACGGTTGCCGTTTTCCTGCCGGTTATCTTTATGCAGGAAGAGGCGGGACAGCTCTTTCGCGATATCGCCATAGCCATCACCTTTTCCATCCTGATCAGTCTGCTGGTTTCGATTACCGTTATTCCAACCCTGATACATCTCTTCTATCGAGATGCAAAAGTCAAAGAACCAAACAAACTGCAGAGGAGCTACCTCGGACCCTGGCTGGCCAGGGGGTTGATGACGGTGTCCAATTTCTGTCTGAAAAATATCTTTACCCGGCTGGTGACGGTGACGCTTTTCACCTCCCTGTCCGTCGGTTTTATCTATGTTTTGAAACCGCCGGCGGAATACCTGCCCCAGGGCAACAGGAACTTCATCCTCAACATTCTTATTCCCCCTCCCGGGTATTCCGTCGATAAATTCAAAGAAATGGGGGCGGGGATTTATGAGGAGGCGAAACCCTATTTTGCCGAGGACGGCAAAGACGGCTTTCCGAAGATCAAGCAGATGTTTTTCGTCGGTGCCGACCGCTTTACCCTCTTTGGCGCCATGTCCATCCATGAAACCCGGGGCGCTGAGCTGATTCCCCTTTTTACCAGGATTATGCAGGCCATTCCCGGCATCTTCGGTGTCAGCATCCAGGCGGGCATCTTCGAACAGGGACTCGGCCAGGGGCGGACTGTTGAAGTGAATATCTCCGGGGAACAGATAGAAGCTATCGCCGCGTCGGCGATGACCCTTTTCGGCGGAGTGAATCAAAAAATACCGGGAGCCCAGGTGCGGCCAATTCCATCACTTGAAACGAGTTACCCGGAGATTCTTGTCATTCCCAAAAAAGAAAAACTTGCTGCCAACGGCCTTTCCGAGCAGGATCTCGGCACCTATGTGGACATTCTCATGGATGGGCGCCGGATCGATGACTATAGCCCGGAAGGCATTAAAAAGATCGATCTGGTGTTGAAGGGCAGTGATAAGGAATTCGATAGCCCGGAAAACATTCTCCAGGCGACCATCGTCAATAATTTTGGTGACCTGATCAAGGTGGGTGATGTGGCTGACCTGCAATACAGCCAGAGTATGCCGCAGATCAACCACCTGGAGCGGAAACGGACGATTACCCTGCAGGTCACGCCACCGGCCGACCTGCCGTTGCAGACAGCCATCGAAATCATCGAAAACGAGCTGGTCCAGCCGCTCACCGCCGCCGGTAAACTCAAAGATGTGACGATCAGCATCGGCGGCAATGCCGATAAACTTGTGGCCACCGGGGAGGCCCTGAAATGGAATTTGCTGCTGGCGCTGCTGATCACCTACCTGCTTCTGGCGGCCTTGTTTGAAAATTTTGTTTATCCGCTGATCATTTTATTTACCGTTCCCCTTGCGGCTGCCGGCGGGTTTATCGGTCTGACGCTGGTCAATACCTTTGTCACCCTTCAGGGCTTTGATGTCCTGGCGATGCTCGGCTTTATTATTCTGATTGGTACCGTGGTCAATAATGCTATACTTATTGTCCACCAGTCTCTCAATAACGTCCGGTATAATGGCTTGGTTGGACTGGAAGCGATTTCTGAAGCGGTACGAACGAGGATTCGTCCGATTTTCATGAGCGCGACCACCAGTGTGCTGGCCATGACCCCGCTGGTGGTGGCCACCGGATCGGGGAGTGAATTATATCGTGGTCTTGGAAGTATTTTATTGGGTGGGCTGGCTGTATCGACCATGTTTACGCTCTTTGTCATCCCCGCCCTGTTAGCCTTTGTTATACGATTTGAAAGGAGTCGAACAAATGAAGCTGTATAGTCTCTTTATTACTACCCTGCTGGTACTTGGTGCGCCTGCCGTTTATGCGATCGATCTTGCCGAGATGCAGGCCATGGCCTTGGGAAACCGGCAGGTGATTCGTCAGTACATGACTATTCTCGAGCAGAGTGAACAGGATATCGTCCGGGCCAGGAGCGGTTATTATCCTTCAGTGGATATCGCCTACACGGCCAATTCCCTTGATGAAGCAGGTCTTTTTGAGGACAAGGAGAATTCTATAGCCGTAGGCAGCGTAAGCTATAATCTTTTTGCCGGCTTTCGTGATAAATACACCTTGCTGTCGGCTGAAAAGCAGCAAGAATATGAAAAGCATCGGCTGCAGAGTGTCAAACAGGATATTCAGCTCAATGTCGCTCTCGCCTATCTGGGGGTCACCGAGCGGCAGGCCAATCGCAAAGTAGCGGAAGCGGCGTTTCAGACGCTGGAAAAGGTCTATCAGGACGGAGAAAGCAGGTATCAGGTCGGCCTTATCGGCAAGAATGAGCTGTTGAAGTTTCGTGTCGATTACGATAACGCTGATATCACTTTAAAGGCCGCCGATGCCGATTTGAAAAAGAGTGTCAATATACTTTCTCGACAGGTGGGCAGCGATATCGCCCTGGCGGAGCTGGATTTTGCCGATTTCAAAAAGCTGCCTCCGCTTATGGACAAAGATGAACATACCAGGAAAATGCTGGCCCAAAGAAGTGAGATAAGAGCCTTGGAGGCAGTTATTGAGGTTAGTGCCGCCAAGGCGGAGGCAGAGTTGAGCGATTATTACCCGCGTGTTGATGTGGTGGGCAGTTACCGCAGGTATGATGATAACTATATCAGTGGCGCCGGCTCGATGGAAGACGATGAACTGCGGGCCCAGCTGGTCATGTCAATGAATCTTTTCCAGGGCTTCTATACCGAGGCAACGGTCGCCCGGGCGAAACTCGAAACCCGATCGGTGCAGTATGAACTGGACGAGCTGAAGAATGAACTCAGTAATCAGGTGACAAATCTGCATATTGACTTTGTCGTCAGCCTTGAAAACGTCGAGGTCGCCAAGCGCTCCATTGAGCAGGCTGAAGAAAACCTGCGCATTACCCAGCTCAAATACAACGAAGGGTTGGAGAGAGAATCCGATCTGCTCGATGCGATCACCAGCCTGTCCAGGGCGCAGTATAATGAAGTGGCGGTGCTGCGAACGGCTTTTTTGAATAATTTTCAATTGACCCGTATGATCGACGGCTTCTAGTACCGCTTCTTGCTGCTTTTTAGGTACTCGTCGAGGCGGCAGAGCCTGTTGAATACTGGAAATCTGTTTTTTGAAACAGTTTGAGACAGGCGTCAACGACCTCCGGATCATAGAGAATGCCCCTGTTTCTGGTTATTTCCTCCAGGGCGGCGGCTCTGCCCAGGCTTGGTCGGTAGGGCCGATGGGTTTCCATCGTCTCGACGACATCGGCGACACACAGGATCCTCGATTCCAAGAGGATCTCTGTCCCGGAAAGTCCCTGGGGGTAACCTGAACCATCAATCTTTTCATGGTGCTGCAGGACAATTTGATCTACACGCCAGGGGAAATCTATCTGGTGCAAGATATCATAGGCCACCTGGGGATGTCGCCTGATCAACTGCAGCTCTGCATCGTTGAGAGAGCCAGGTTTACTGAGAATCTCACCCGGGACGGATATCTTGCCCATATCATGAATTAATCCGGCCATTTGCAGACCCTTTGTCTCATGCTCAGGCAGTCCCATCTCCCTGGCAATTGCCAGGGAAAGGTCGGTGGTACGTCTTTGATGACCGGCGGTATAGGGGTCTCGTTCCTCCAGGGTGAGGGACATCGCTTTGACAATTTCGTCGAGACTTTGCTGTAATTGCAGGTAACTGCGGTTGAGTTTATTCTGGGTGCGTTTCCGTTCTTCAATTTCCTGCTGCAGCTCGCTGTTTAGTCTTCGCAATTCAGCGGTACGTTCCTCGACAATATTTTCCAGCAGATCATGGTGCTTTTTTAACTTGTCTTCCGCCGCTAATTCTTTGGAAACGATGGTCAATATGCCTAATGACAAATATATATTGTCCTGCTGGTATACCTCGATGGTTGCCTGGTCTTTGAGCCAGATCCTGTTGCCCTGGCCAAGATTGATTTTGTATATAGCCTCAATTGTTCCGGACTTCACCCCTTCCTGCCGTAATTCTTCCCATGCGCTGCTGATCTCATGGTGGGACTTCACCTGTTTTTCCAAGCCGATCTCTCCATCCCGATCCTGATATATACGCCGATCGATAATACTTTTTCGGAAAACGTCGGCAATTTCATCCTGCCTGCAGCCAAAAAGAGTGATGAAATATCTCGCGGCATATTCATACCAGATTCTTTGGTCGTTGCCCTTCCAGGCCGCGATATAGAGCATGGCTGGGCTACCGGTATTCTCAAAGGCTTGGTAGCATGTGATGCACTCTGCAAGACGGTGTCTCAAGGCGACGGAATACCCGTCGGACAGGAGGATGCGCCCATGGTAATCCTCGTCGAGGTGAGTATCGGTCATTGCCCAGTTTTCCATGGTTTTTTTTACTTTACAGCTCTGTCGGCGATAGTTTGTTGAATCGACGTCCTCTTTTGAAGAGAACGATATTGCAGTACTTTATGTCCATGCCAGGGACACCAATTTTAGCACATTAAATATTTTTTTCGGTGTCAAATCAAGGGGCGAAGTGCATTTACGTGCAGCTTGTGATAAAATTGTCGATCAGCAGCCGGGCAATGGTAATTTTTGACGGCAGCAGTGGAAGGTCCTGCGCTGAAAACCACCTGGCATCCTCTATCTCATCATTGTCGACTTCTATCTCGCCGTCAAGATACGTCGCGGAAAAACCGATCATGATCGAATGGGGGAAGGGCCATGGCTGGCTGGCGACGTAGCGGATATTGCCGATGCGGATATTTACCTCTTCCCGGACCTCCCGTTCCACCGCCTCCTCAAGAGTTTCTCCCGGTTCGACAAAACCGGCCAGGGTGCTGAACATTCCAGAAGGGAAGCGGGGCGCCCGGGCCAGGAGGATATGGTCCTCCTTGGTAACCGCCATGATCACCGCCGGAGACAGCCGGGGAAAGCTGACGAAACCGCAGGCTGGACAGATCCTGGCCAGTTCGGTCTGGCGATTCTGCATAGCTGTGCCGCATTTTCCACAGAACTGGTGTTCTCTGTGCCAGTGCAGGATCTGCACCGCCCGTCCCGCGAGAATAAACAGATCGTCCTCTACCGTCCCAAACAGGGTTCTGAGTCCGGTGAACCGCGTTGAAGGTGGTGGGGAAGTCTTCTCCGCGACCTCGGCAACAAAACAGTTGGTCGTGCCGTATTGGCCGAGAAACTGACGGAAAATCGGCACGAGACCCAGCTGCTGCGGAGAACGCGTGCAGATGTCATTGGTGTTGTTGTCCTGTATTGCTACCAGCAATTTTTCGCCTTGAAAGATAAACCAGATAGCCGGGCCTGATGGCGATTCATCGGACCGGAACGCAGCAATAAACCGGGTTTTTAATGCAAAGTATGAGGTTATATCCATGGGGCTTGGGCTAAGTGCTCCGTGTCTCGGCTAGTTCTCTTGGTCGATCTTCCTTGACATGGTACGAGGAAATATTGGAATATAAAGAATATGATAACACTGTATGCAGTGCCGGCAGGAATGCCGGCAGGAATAATTCCGCCTGTTGATGTATTGACATCGCAACACCAAAAAGTCAAGGCGGGAGAGAATTAAAAATCAGGCTCGTGACTTAGCAAAGGCCATCTCCCGGTGGGTAACGGCTGGGAAAAAATTTGTACTGGGGGGAATGTGAAAATACTGATAGCTGAAGACGAATTTACCACGCGGATGATGGTTCAGGTCTGTCTGGAAAATTGGGGATATCGCGTGGAGAGTGTGACCAATGGAGAAGAGGCCCTGGCACGGCTCCAGAGGCCGGACGCACCGCATATTGCTATTCTTGATTGGGAAATGCCCCTGCTTGATGGCGTCGAAGTGTGTCGGCGGGTGAAAGAGATGGAGGTTGAAAACCCGCCCTATATCATCCTGCTGACCGGTCGTGATAGCAAAACAGATATTGTTCGGGGCTTTGACGCTGGTGCCGACGATTACATGACCAAGCCTTTTAATGACGATGAGCTTCGGGCACGGACCCGGGTCGCTGAAAGACTGGTTCGTACCCAGTCTTCACTTTCAGAGTCGGTGGTTGAGTTGCGTGAGGCGTTAAATCAGCTGGAAATACTCGAGAGTGGGGTCGAGATCTGTCCGAGCTGCCGGAAAATATTGAACAGGTATGACGGGCAATGGCAAAGCCTGGACGAGCTGCTGGAAAATAACGACAACCCGCACTTTGGCATCAATAGCTGCCCCCACTGCACACAGAGATGATATTTACATTCCCACGGAAAACATCGCCTCCAGGTCGTGCTTGGAATAGGCCTTAAAAGCGAGCATCGTCTCGGTTTTGGTGATTTCTTTTATCGCATGCATCTTTTTTGTCACAAGGTTTGCCAGCTCTTCGTTTGTCGCAACCCGGACGATGGCAACCAGGTCATAATTGCCGCTCACTGAATAGACCTCCGATATCCCCGGGATGCTCTCCAGCTGTTCGGCCACCTCGTTGATTTTTGATCGCTCGACGTTCATGAGTATGAAAGATGTGACCATGGCGTTCTCCAGGGAAGCTGTTTGGCTATCATTGTAAAAGTGATTTTCTGTCAATTACGACGGGTAACATGCACAAATTCGATCTGATTCTAACGCCTTTGGACAAATATTACAAATGAGTGATGCTTTTCCGCTGAAAATACCTGGCGAAATGAGTATAATTCTCAAATAAGAATAACTCTTTTTACGAGGTCACCCATGCTACCGGAAAAATACCAGAAATTTTACCGCAAGATTGTCGGGATCATTCCAAAACAAAACATCATCACCGATGCACTCAGAACCATCACCTTTGGTACCGATGCCAGTTTTTATCGTCTGGTGCCGAAAATTGTCATCAATGTAGAAAGCGAGAAAGAGGTGCAGCTGATCCTCCGGGAAGCTAATAAGCTGCGGCTTTCGGTAACGTTTAGAGCGGCCGGAACCAGTCTGTCCGGTCAGGCCATAACCGATTCCATTCTCGTGCGGTTGGGCCAGGGATGGCGGAAATATAGAGTTTTTGACAATGCCTGCAAAATACAATTGGAACCTGGGATTATCGGCAGTCATGCCAATGCGATACTGGCCGAATTTGATAAAAAAATAGGGCCTGATCCGGCCTCGATAGACAGTGCCAAGATCGGTGGTATCCTTGCCAACAACGCCAGCGGCATGTGCTGCGGCGTCGAACAGAACAGCTACCAGACCCTCGACAGTATGCGCCTGGTGCTGGCCGATGGGACAGCGGTCGATACCGCCGAGAATAAGAGCCGGGCCGAGTTCGGGCGGAGCCATGCACCTGTTCTGGAAAAGCTGCGACAGCTCCGGACCCGGGTCCTGGCGGACGAGCAGCTCACTGAGCGGATTCGCTATAAATTCAAGATCAAAAACACCACTGGCTATAGTCTGAATGCCCTGGTCGATTTTGAAGATCCCTATGATATCATGATTCATCTGATGATCGGCAGCGAGGGCACCCTGGGCTTTATTTCCGATGTCGTCTATCGAACGGTGGTCGAGCATCGTCATAAGGCAAGCAGCTTGATTTTCTATCCGGATATGAAGACCGCCTGCCAGGCCATTCCGATATTGAGGAAGCAGCCGGTAGCCGCGGCCGAGCTGATCGATCGGGCCGGCTTACATTCCGTGGAAAACAAAGAGGGCATGCCGAATTATCTGCAAGAGTTGTCGGACACCGTTACTGCCCTCCTCGTCGAGACCCGGGCCGAGTCGGCGGAAATTCTCCAGGGCCAGATCGCCGCAATACAGGAGGCCTTGCAAACGTTGCCGACGGTGCGGCCAATTTCCTTCACCGATGTTCCGGCCGAGTTTACTGCCCTGTGGAAAATTCGCAAAGGCTTGTTCCCGGCGGTCGGCGCGGTTCGCAAGACTGGGACCACGGTCATTATCGAGGACGTTGCTTTTCCCGGCGAGCACCTGGCCGATGCCGCACTTGATCTGCAGGAGTTGTTTAAAAAATATGCCTATGATGAAGCGATTATCTTTGGCCATGCCCTTGACGGCAATCTGCATTTTGTCTTTACCCAGGACTTTTCCATCGCCTCCGAGGTGGTACGCTACCGGGATTTCATGGACGAGGTGGTCAAGCTGGTCGTCGAAAAATATGACGGCTCCCTGAAAGCCGAGCACGGTACCGGCCGAAATATGGCCCCCTTTGTACAGAAGGAATGGGGCGAGGCGGCCTTTAATCTGATGCGCGAGATTAAAAAGATCTTCGATCCGCTCAATCTTTTGAACCCCGGCGTTATCCTCAACGAGGACGCCGAGGCGCATATCAAGGATTTAAAGCCGTTGCCGGCAACCCACGAGATCGTTGACAAGTGTATCGAGTGTGGTTTCTGTGAGCCGGTTTGTCCTTCCAAGGATCTGACCTTTACCCCCCGGCAGCGCATCGTCGGGCGGCGGGAGATCAGCAGGCAGATGGCCGCATCCGGCGGGGATGTTAAAAAGGTCACGGAGCTGGTCAAGGCCTATCGGTATCCGGGGAAAGATACCTGTGCCGCCGACAGCC
The DNA here is from genome assembly GCA_945863875.1 of Desulfopila aestuarii DSM 18488. Classification (GTDB taxonomy): domain Bacteria; phylum Desulfobacterota; class Desulfobulbia; order Desulfobulbales; family Desulfocapsaceae; genus Desulforhopalus_A; species Desulforhopalus_A aestuarii_A. The sequence continues at coordinate 25,809 of CAMBBS010000033.1, read as the reverse complement.
TCTGTGCCACACGTTGTCCTGTCGGTATCGACACCGGCAAGCTGGTCAAGGCCCTGCGGCAGGAGGCCAACGGCAAGCTCGGCAATAGTGTCGCCGACTGGGTGGCGGGGAATTTCGGCGGCGTGGCCAGGGCCATCAGCACCACCTTGAATGTCGTCGATTCCATCCATAAAAAGACCGGGACGCCGATTATGGAGACGGCCTCATCCCTGGCGAGAAAAGCGACCATGGGGCAGCTTCCCCTGTGGAATAAAGAAATGCCGTCCGGCGTGCCGAAAATCGACACGGAGACGCCGGACGGGGCCAATCGATTGCAGGTGGTCTATTTTCCGAGCTGTGCCAGTCGGGCCATGAGCGGCCCGGCCAAAGATGATATGGAACGCGATTCTCTGCCGCAGAAGACTCAGTCCCTGTTGATAAAAGCCGGCTACGCGATCATTTTCCCCGAGAAACTGGACAGCCTGTGCTGCGGGCAGGCCTTTGAAAGTAAAGGCTTTATGGTGCAAGCCGACCGAAAGTCTCACGAATTGTCCGATGCGCTCCTGATGGCATCCAACAACGGTGCAATTCCGGTCCTTTGCGACACCAGCCCCTGTTTTTACCGCATGCAGGCGACACTCGATAAACGTCTGCAGCTTTTTGAGCCGATCGAATTTGTTCTCACCTACCTGATGGACCGGCTCCGTTTTACCCAACTGGATGTTAAAGTGGCAGTGCACCCGACCTGTTCCACCAGAAAGCTGGGCCTGGAAAACAAGCTCGAACAGCTGGCCAGGACCTGCGCCAGGGAGGTGGTCATGCCTGCGGATGTCTACTGCTGCGGCTTTGCCGGCGACCGCGGATTTAATTTTCCGGAACTGAACGAAGCGGCCTTGAAAGATCTGCGCGACCACGTCTGTACCTGCGAGGCGGGCTATTCAACCAGCAAGACCTGTGAAATAGGCTTGTCACTGCACGGCGCCATTCCCTACCGGTCTATTCTCTACCTGGTGGATGAGGCGAGTGAACCTCTGACGAAATAGTCGCGCCGAAAAGAGTCATGGCACATAAATGACCAGGGTGTGGTCTTCTCCAGCCAGTTCCTGGTCAATAATGCTGGCGATCTTTTGCCAGTCTCCCCCGGCAAGGCCACCACCAATCTTCGGGTAGCCGATGCGCTTGCCGGAAAACAGGCCACGAATTTTTTTGCAAAGGTTTTGCACCGCATGGTAATCGACCAGAACCGAATCCCCATGGAAATGGAACTGGGTGTAACCGTTGACGATGGTAATTTCACGGCCATCGCGTTTGACCGTGGCGAAACTGAAATCCCCCAACTTGTTCCTGTCGCCTTTGATGGTGACCAGATCCGCGGCATATGCCTCGGGGAATTCCTCCTGAATGGCTCGGGCTATCCCGGCGCCCATGGTGCAGAAACAATTGCAGCCATGGACAATGACATCAAATTGACCCTCCAGGGCCAGGGTGAGTAAATCTCCTTCTACGGTCTTCATCTAAGATTACAGCGTGGCTACCTCTTCCTTCAGGTGGAGGAGGAAACGCTGTCTCCTCTGTAGTAGTTGTATCCATCGGCACGCTGCAAAAGAGAGCAATGTTTCCATGCAATCCCGTGTATTGTACCCGCTTCTGCCTTGATATTGAAACTGCCGGACTTTCGGACAGACGCCCTGCCAGCATGCGTCCCGGGCTTTTTGCCTATGTTGACCAGGGCCTTGACCAGATCCCCGGTTTTACATCCCTTGACAACTGTTATTGATTTCGCTGACGTTCGAGGAAAACCATATGTATCCACCCGGCACATCTGCCGTGATCCTCTGCCAGCGGCAGAAACATGGAGAGGTTGCAGTCCCGGCGGAATATGGACACGCCCGCCTGTTGCACCGACATAAACGGCATCAAGCCAATGGGATTTTCCGTAGCTTTGGTTCGTCCGGTTATACTTGGTTCTTCCTCCGGCCCAGAAGGAAACCTGCAGGCCGAATGCCTGCAACCTGTTTAACCACTCGTCGCAGAGCCTGGAACCGGTGGAGCATTCCAGAGTGCCTCTCTCTTCTTTCTTAACGTAGCCCGTTAGCCTTGCGGCCCTGGCTGTGCCTGGTCAACAGAGCAACTTGCTTTCACAAGCTCCGACTTCTGGGCAGGGTAGTTGACCATTATACTATTACGGAAAAATAAGTCCATCAAGTGTAAGCTGCAGACTCCTTTTGAGCCAAGGTTGCCAGGCGCTCCACCAATGCTTGAGACTCTGGAGTTGTTTGGAAGGTAGGCTTTTGCAGCACCCCGTATATGAGGTCGACCGCATCTTCAAGCGACAATGTACAGATATTGATGACCAGATCGTACAGGCGGCTGTCCCAGGGGTCCATGCCATGCACCTGAATACCCCATTTTCGGCGTTCTTCATCATCTTTCTTTAAAATATACAGCGCATCCTCGGCAGAGATGTTTTCCCTGGCCATTTCCTCCTTCACCCGAGTATTTATATCGGCATTGATTCTGATTTTGAGGACATGGGGAATATCTTTGAGAAAGAAATGGCCGGCCAGACCATGATAGACGATATTGTCCTTGCGGGCATGCTGCAGGAGCGCCGAGCGATAGTATTTCACATAGCGCTCCGAACCGCCAAAAAATCGTTCAAGAACTTTCGGTGAATCATGTAATGCCCTTATGAGCTTGATCTCGGGGATATTATATTCTTCTGATGCCTCTAGTAGAATATCTCGCGCTATACACTCGTAGCCCAATTTCTTGGCCAATCTTTCGGCTACTTCTTTTCCCCGGCTGTATGATCCTCTGGTAATTGTGATGATAGACATTCAAATTCCTTTATCGCCTGATCTAACCCCGGTAAACGGAAAATAAGCCGGGATGCATTAAAATAGTTGCCACGTGTAGGCCGAAATCAATACGACTCCCAATCACTTCAAAACGGGGTGTTTATTCTCAACATCAGTACGATTATGTAATTAATTTGTCACTTATGCTGGAGCTTGCCTTGCCTAAAAATAGGGATGGCTACGCCAAAGTCAACAGACGACTCTTGCATCAAACCAACGAAACACCGAGATAGACGGGGGATACTCCGAAATATCTGCTCCACATTGTCCCCCTGCTCTTTTAAATACATTTTACCAAAGACGCGCCGTAAAGCCCGGTCCTTCAGGTCGGGGCTGCAGGGGGTAAGCTGTTCATCCGGTGTCTGTTGCTGTTCGACATAGTGCCGGATAAAGGAGATCGGCGCAGCGGCGCAGAGAAGCATGGTCCTCTGCGCCGTTCGTCTCGATCAGTTCAGCTGCAGACTTCCGGCAGATCCCACCAAAAGATTCCCGAAGTATTTCGACAGCTTTTCCGTCCAGCACTTTTTTCCGGTATCCGGTCACAAAAGCCAGAGGGACGCGCATATTGAAAACGCGATGTCTTCCTGTGCGAATCCCATTGTTTTTCTCGATAGACCAATGTAAATTCACCTTATGAAGATACGCAAGGCATATAAATAAAGGCTGAAGGTCAAACAAGATCAAAAAAATCCGCAGCCGTTTCCCCGGTTCAAGAAAAAAAGCCAGGGCATCGATTCCTCACGATACCCGCAAGGTTTCAAGCTGGATGGGGCTCTGGTTTTCCTGCCCAAGAAAGGATGGGTTCGGTTTATCAACAGCCGGGAGATCGAGGCAACATCAGGAAATGTCACCGTGTCCAGGCGGGGGGATCATTGGTCTGTCTCGATTCAGACCGAGCGGGAAGCTGAACATTTGAAGAGAAGGGATATGTCCAGATCGGCATCGGCAACAAGCGAGGCACCAGGCAACAAGATCCGGGCCAAGTCCCGGTTGAACAGCTCCATCTTCGGCCAGCGATGGTTCGAGTTTCCCAGGCAACTTGAGTACAAGCTGGCCTGGAATGACGGTTTCGAGGAACACGCCGATCCGGTTGGCGCCATACATAGCAAAAGGGCAGGACATGCCCGGTTTGCCTGTGAAGTGAGGGGTGCCGTCATGTTGCCAGCGGCAGGAATCCACCAAAGCAACTGCCCAGAAGCCCATGCGCAGGTGCTGGTGAAATCCTTGGTCTTCAGGCCGGGGAGAATGGCAAATTCAGAAGGGTCTTTTACCGATGCGGGTATGTAAACACGTGCACTTTTGTTTCAATATCCATCTGCTTCTCCTTCGACAACGAATTTTTCATCTGCTTTTATTGTTGACACCCCTCTCTCTGCTTCTGCCTGGGTATACTGCGGCGGGAGAAATTGCCGAAAAAAAGCCGATTAAAATCGGCGCCATTTTCTCGCTAACAGGCCTTGCCGCGCCCCATAATCAACCGATGCTCGAAATGACCCAGCTGGCCGTCAGGCACGTCAACGACAACGGCGGAGTCCTCGGCAGGCCCTTAGAACTGATCGTTTTTGACAATCGCAGCACCCCAATCGGCTCGGCCCAGGCAGCGCATCAAATTGTTCAACAGGACATGACCGCGGTTATCGGGGCGCACTGGAGTTCGCATTCCCTGATCATCGCGCCGATCCTCCAGGGGGCCGGGATACCGATGATCAGCCCAGGTTCAACAAACCCTGCGGTGACCAGGGACAGAGATTATATTTTCCGCGCCTGCTTTGTCGATTCTTTCCAGGGCGTCGCCATGGCTAAATTTGCCTCGGAGGAGCTGCATGCGAAGACTGGTATTGTCGTCACCAATATCGACGAGGATTACAGCACCACCCTCGGCCGGTTTTTCAGTAACGCTTTTCAGCAAACAGGCGGCCGGATCCTCTCCGAACTTTTCTATCGAGGCAACGCCACCGACTTTTCAAAAAACATCAACGAACTCATCCAGCTCAAAGCCGATGTCGTCTATCTGCCCGGATATACCAGAGATAGTGGGCTTTTTATTAAACAGGCCACCAAGATGGGGCTGTCGACAATTTTTCTTGGCGGAGATGCCTGGGATGAAATCGAAAAATACGCCGGATCGGCCATCAAAGGCAGTTACCAGTCCGCACCATGGCATCCGCAGGTGCCTTTTGCGGCGAGTCACCGTATGCAGGATCTGTATTTCGCCGCCCATAAAAAAGAGATTGTCAACAACAGCAGCCCCCTGGCCTACGATGCGGTGATGCTCTTTGCCGAAGCAATTACCCGGGCCGGTACTCTTGACCGCAAAGCGATCCGCGACGCACTTTCGTCAACAAGAGATTTCCCCGGGGCTACCGGAAAAATTACCTTTGATGATAACGGCGATCCTCTGCGCAAGGGCATCATAATTATAGCCTTTGAGGACGAAAAGGCCGTTTTCAAAAAGACCATTATTCCCTAGCCGAATCAACCTATGTCCACATCATGCGAAAACGGCCGTCTCTTTGTGTTGCTCGTTGCATTGCTTCTGGCCACGGCTTCTCAGACAACTGCCGAACCAATTAAAATTGCGGCGATTTTTTCCCTTTCAGGCAAAGCGGCGCAATCAAACAAACCGGCCATTCTCGGCACAGAGCTGGCCGTGGATGAAATTAATCGGGAAGGAGGGATGATGGGACAACAAGTGGAACTGCTCCTTCTGGATAACAACAGTTCCCCAATAGGCTCCCATCTGGCCGCTGAACAGGCGGCCGCCGCCGGGGTGACGGCGATTATCGGTTCCGTGTGGAGCTCCCATTCCCTTGCCATAGCCAAGGTGGCCGAAAAGAACAACATCCCCATGATTGCGACAAATTCCACAACCCCGTCGCTGACGGCCATTGGCGATCACATCTTCCGGGTTTGTTATGATGATACTTTCCAGGGCGGCGTACTGGCCCGATTTGCCTTCGAGGAACTCGAGGCGCGGACAGCCCTGGTTTTTGTCGACATCGCCAGTGATTTCAGCCTCAATCTCACAGAGATCTTCAACCGGAGCTTTCAGTCGCTGGGCGGGAAAATAGTCAGAGAAATAGAATACAAAGCAGGGGATTCCGATTACTTACCACAAGTACAGGAGGCACTTGCCGCTGACACCGACATTGTCTTTCTTTCCGGCCATAACGAAAGCGGCGTAATCGCCATAAAGCTTCAGGACGCTGGAAGCAAGGCAACTCCAATCGGCAGCGACGGCTGGGATAATGCCGGCTTTTTCATTTCCGGCGGTAACAAAATCAGACGGGGATATTATCTCAGCCACTGGCTGCCGACCCATCAAGATCCTCGCTCCAGGGCATTTATCGAGAAATACGGCCATACCGGTGAAATCGTCGCCGCGACTGCCCTCGCCTACGACGCCGTGCAGATTCTGGCCGCTGCCGTTACAAAGGCAGGAACCACCGACAGTACGGCTATCCGCAATGCCTTGCACGGTTTACAAGGATTTCAAGGAGTGACCGGTGAAATTAAGTTTGACGCGCAGGGCAATACAACCAAACCGGCATCTATGATAGAAATACACGACGGGGTCCCTTCCCCGCATAAACAGCGGATATCTCAATAAAGCTGGCCGGAACGTACCTGCATGAAGATCTATAGCCTTCCTTTTAAAATAAACACGGCGACCATTATTACGGTACTCCTCGCCGCTCTGGCGGGAATTATTCTACAATATCCTGTTCTGCAGGACATCTTTCAAGAGCAGATAGCAAGGACGGAACTGCTTGTCGATACTCTGTACCAGCAGAAACGTAATGACCTGGCGAATGAGCTGTTTGCCAACCAGGAAAGAGCGCTGCAATCCTCGCTTGATGATATCCAGGAGGCCATAAAGGAGATCACACTGGTCTGCCTCTACTCTGTGCAGGGGGAGAAAAAACTCTGTTCAGGGGTACAGAACCCGCATCTTTACCAGCCGGAGGATGTCCCGGAAAACGGCAACGGCCACTCTTTCAAACAATTCGACCTGGACGGCAGGTTGACCGGCATGTATCTCAACCGCCTTGAAGTGATCGGCGAAAACCTCGGGTACATCGCCATTTATTACGATTTGGCAACAATTAGAGATGGAAACATCCGCAGTCTGGTTTTTTTTGGTTTTACCACTCTTGCGGCAAGTATTCTTATCCTGCTCCTTTTTAATTATTTCCTTTTTCATTCCATTATCACCCCGCTCACCGTCTTAAGAGATGCCATGCACCGAGTTGCAAGCGGCCATCTTGGCGAAACAGTCAACATGGCTCGACAGGACGAAATCGGCGAGATCGGTCAAGCCTTTAACGACATGTCCAACAATCTCCAGAAAAGCCGGGCCGAGCTGAAACAACATCGAGACCACCTTGAAGAGATAGTGCAAAAGCGAACGGAGGAACTGACCTTGGCCAAAGAACAGGCAGAAAGCGCCAACCGGGCCAAGAGTACCTTTCTCGCCAACATGAGTCATGAACTCCGTACCCCAATGAGCGGGGTCATCGGCATATCGTCACTCCTCGCCGACACACCTTTGACCGCGACCCAGCGGGAGTATGTGCAAGCCCTGCAGAAAAGCAGCAGCTCTCTCCTGTTTATCATCAATGATATTCTTGATTTCTCGAAGATCGAAGTCGGCAAACTTGAACTGGACCGGCTCAGTTTCGACCTGCATGAACTGCTCGACGGTCTCATCGATATGGTCAGTGCCAATGTCAATGACAAAGAGCTGGAACTGATCTGTGCCATTGCACCAAAAACCCCGACCCAGCTACTCGGTGATCCCGGCCGTCTGCGTCAGATTCTGCTTAACCTGGTCGGTAATGCCTGCAAGTTTACCACGCAGGGTGAAATTTCCATCCTTATTGACAGCCGCGACGAGTCTGCCGAAGATGTCCTCCTGCAAGTTACCGTCAAAGACACGGGGATCGGCATCCCTGCCGCATCACAGGGCAATCTCTTTGACAGTTTCACCCAGGCGGACAGCTCAACCAGCCGAATATTCGGCGGCACCGGCCTTGGGCTGGCCATTTCCAAGGCCTTGGCGGAACTTATGGGCGGCGAAATCGGAGTGGCAAGCAACGGACAGGACGGCGCTCTTTTCTGGTTTACGGTCCGCCTCGAGAAACAACCCCTGTCCCTCCCGAAGCCGCAATTATCCAGGCAACTGAACGGTCTGCACATCCTCGTGGTCGACGACAATGAGACCTGCCGGGCCATGCTTTGCCGGCAGTTCGAACAGTGGGGTGCCCGGATCAGTCAGAGCAGCGATGGACCCTCGGCCATGACTCTGCTCCGGCAATTCGCCGACCAGGCCACGCCGCTCGACATCGTCTTCATCGATGAGGCGCTTATTACCGCAAACGACAGAAAGGGCACCTTCTTTCCCGCGCGAAAGAGCGTACTGCTGATGCCGCCTGTACCGTCTGCCAGCGACAGGTATAGCCATGCCGGCAATTTTTCCACCGCTCTTAAAAAACCACTCCGCTATTTTGACCTGCTGCGTGCCGTCAAGGCGCTTATCGCTGCATCACCCGTCGACGGTTCTGCACCAGCGGCCGCCGCAGAACCAGCTCCGGAAAAGAACCTCAGGAGGCCCGAACACATTCTTCTGGTCGAGGACAATCTCATCAATCAGATGGTTGTCAGCGGGATATTGAAGACTCTCGGCTATCACAACATCAATATCGTCAGCAATGGTGCAGAGGCGATCAGAACATTGCAGCAGCAACGCTGCAATGTTGTCCTGATGGATATCCAGATGCCGAAACTCGACGGAGTGGAGACGACCAGGCGAATCCGCTCCGGGACCTCGGGAGTTCTCGACGACGCCGTTCCGATCATCGCCCTGACCGCCCACGCCATGAAAGGCGACAGAGAACAGTATCTGGCCGTCGGCATGAATGACTATATCCCCAAACCGATCGACCCGATACGGCTGAAAACGGCTGTGCAGCGTTTACTAACAAGCCCATTGCCAGAAGAAATTGTCGAGGACCAGCCATCTCCCGTCGGGCCATATGCGCAAGTGCTTGACTACGAGAGTTTCGTCGCCAAGCTGCTTGGTGACCGGCCTCTGGCCATGCACATTTTTTCTGCGTTCCTTGTCAACCTGACCGAGCAGGTCGCGCAGCTGGCAACAACACTTGCCGACCTGGATTTTCCGGCAATACAGCGAATTGCCCACCAGCTCAAAGGGGCCGCCGGCAATGTCTGTGCCGACATGCTTTTTCAGATCGTCAGCGAAATGGAAACAGCTGCCAGGGCACAGGACATGGAGAAAATTCAGCTGCTTTTCGAGCAAACAAAAGAACAGCGCACATTACTGCACGACTTTGTATTGCACATTCACCGAGAGCAGTAAAAGACAGTCAAGAGCCTTTTTTTTGAGCGGGAAAAGGGCATTCTCGGACAGCCTCTTCGTGCATACCCAGATTACGGCAGATTATACCCATAACTGTATACACCAGCTGCGCTGCGGCAAAATCAGAACCATGGTCACCCTGCCTCGGAGCCAGCTCAACCAGATCAAAACCAACAACGTTCCTGCCGGCGATGGCCCGTTCGAGAAAGATCAGGGTCTGGTGCCAGCTTGCCCCACCGGGTACGGGCGTTCCGGTGGCGCCGATGACGGACGGGTCAAGACCGTCGACATCAAGAGTCAGATAGATATTGTGCGGGAAATCAGCGGGCAAGACAAAATCGGCGAGGTTGGCGGTGGCAATCGCCCGGCCGTCGAGATGGCCGACCCGATGCGTGGTACGGTACTCGACCTCCGCCCGGCACAGAGCGCGCACCCCGAACTGAAACAACCGGCAGCCGCACTCCTCGAGAGCCCGGCGCATGACACAGGCATGGCTGAAGGGGGACCCCCCGTAGCTGTCGCGCAGGTCGGCATGGGCATCGAGCTGGACGATACCGATCGGCTCGGAGTATCTCCTGGCCAGAACCCGTATCGGCGCCAGGCTGACCGTATGCTCGCCGCCGAGCACCACGGGTATTTTGTCGCGTTCGGCGATGGCCAGCACGGCCTTTTCAATACGCCCGAAAATGACTGTGATATCACCGGAACAGTCGATACATGGCCCGGTATCAATTCCGGCACTAATCGGCTCGGAAAAACCATCCCAGCGCTCCAGCTGCTGCGAGGCCTCGAGGATGGCCGCGGGGCCCCCGGCCGTTCCACCGCCGTAGGAGACGGTCTGTTCCAGTGGCACGGGGATGATATGAAAGAGCGAATCACTCTTGGTGTGCTCTTCCTGCCCGGCTGACTCCGACTCGAGAAAAGCGGGGAAATTGTCCGTCTGCACGATTTTCTTCTCCTACGACAACCTGTTTTTAAAATCTTCATAGCCAAATGATCGAACACACTCATAGCTGTCGTCATCCGGCTCGTAGAGGTACATGGAGGGCAAACCCACCCCGTTGAAGGTGTTGTTCTTGACCATGGTGTAAATGGCCATATCACTGAACACCAGGCGGTCTCCCACCGCCAGCGGCTGGTCAAAGGAGTACGTTCCCGCCACATCACCGGCGAGACAGGACAAGCCGCCGATCCGGCAGGAATGCACTTTTTCTCCCGGTTCGCCTGCGCCGATAATATGCGGCCGATAGGGCATTTCCAGCACATCAGGCATATGCGCCGGCACCGAAGCGTCGATGATGGCAATATCGATATCGGCGTGCAGCACATCGAGCACCGTACTGACCAGGTAGCCGCAGTTGAGGGCCACCGCCTCCCCCGGCTCGAGATAGACCTGCACGCCCCACTTCGTTTTAAACTCGTTGATAACCCGGATCAGCCGCGGAAGATCATAGCCGGGCCGGGTGATATGATGTCCACCGCCGAAATTGACATAGCGCATCCGGGGAATCAGGTCACCAAAGCGCTCCTCCACCGCGCGGACCGTCCGTTCGAGACAATCGGCATCCTGCTCACACAGGTTATGCCAGTGCAGGCCGGTCACGCCGTGCAGCAGCTCCTGCCCCACCTCGCGCAGCTGGTCCCGCCGAAGGCCGAGACGGGATCCCGGTGCGCAGGGATCGTACATCGCCACCGCCCCCTCACTGTGCTCCGGATTAATACGAATGCCCAGCTCGATTTCCTTGCCGGACCGGGCAGCGTGGTCCATAATCATCGGTTTGAATCGTTCAAGCTGGGCACAGGAGTTAAACAGAATATGGTCCGAGGTGCGACAGAGTTCCCGCATATCGGCAAGGGAATAGGCGGCGCCGAAGGTATGCACCTCTTTGCCGAACTCCTCAAAACCAAGTCGCGCCTCATGGGGGGAGCTGGCACAGACCCCATCCAGCGTCCCGGCAATAAGCGGAAACAGCCGGAACATGGCAAAACACTTCAGGGCCAGCAGTATCTTGCAGCCGGTCTGCGCCTTCACCTCCCCGAGGATCTGCAGATTGTGCCGCAGCAGGCCGGCATCCACCAGGTAACAGGGGGTGTTCAGCCGCGCGGGATCAAAACGGTATTGCCGAGCGCCGTTCATTTTAATTCAACGGCGGTCCATGGCAGGCCGTAACGATTCAGGGCGTCCATAAACGGATCGGGATCGAACTGTTCCATATGCCACACCCCGGGCCGGTGCCAGGTTTTATCGAGCATCAGCTTGGCGCCGATCATCGCCGGCACGCCGGTGGTATAGCTGATCGCCTGGGAACCAACTTCCCGGTACGCCTCTTCGTGGCTGCAGATATTATAGACATAAAGCTTTTTCTCTTTGCCATCCTTGATACCTTTCATAACACAGCCGATACAGGTCTTGCCTTTGGTCAACGGGCCAAGCGACGAAGGCTCGGGCAGCACTTTTTTCAAAAACTGGATGGGGATGATCTGCCGACCGTCAAACTCCACCGGATCGATGCGGGTCATGCCGACATTTTCCAGGACCCGCAGATGGGTGAGATACTGTTCGCCAAAGGTCATCCAGAACCTCGCCCGCTTCAGCCCGCGCAGATGCATGACCAGCGACTCCAGCTCTTCATGGTACATCAGAAAACATTTTTTCGGTCCGATACCATCCGGAAAATCATAGTTCATGGACCAGGACAGCGGGTCAGTCTCCACCCACTCGCCATGCTCCCAGTAACGCCCCCGCTGGGTGATCTCGCGGATATTTATCTCCGGGTTGAAGTTGGTGGCGAAATGCTGTCCGTGATCTCCGGCATTGCAGTCAATGATATCCAGCTCATGGATTTCATCAAAGTGGTGCTTCTGTGCCCAGGCGCAGAAAACATTGGTCACCCCCGGATCAAAGCCGGAACCGAGCAGGGCCATCAGTCCGGCCTTGGCAAAACGTTCCCGATAGGCCCACTGCCATCTGTACTCGAACTTGGCCACATCCGGCGGCTCGTAATTGGCGGTATCGAGATAATCAATGCCGGTTGCCAGACAGGCGTCCATCAGCGCCAGATCCTGGTACGGCAGGGCCAGATTGACGAGCAGGTCCGGCTGCACCTCGTTGATCAGCGCGACAGTCTGGTCGACCTTATCGGCATCGAGCTGCCGTACGGCAATGGTTCTGCCGGTGCGCTCTTTGATACCCGCGGCAATCGCCTCACATTTGGCCAGCGTCCTGCTGGCAAGGACAATTTCCGTAAAACTGTCTGCAAGAAAAGCGCACTTATGCGCCGTCACCCCGGCAACTCCGCCGGCGCCGATAATCAATATCTTCGCCATCCCGACCTCCCTGATGTTATCGTTCAAAATAAGTATACCCGCGCAACCCCGCCTCATAAGCCTGCATTACCTCTTTCCGCTCAAGGGGCGAAATCAGACCTTCCTTGACTGCGGTTTCCGCCGTTTTTCGAAACTTCATCAACAGCCGTTTCGGATCATATTCGACATAGGACAGGATATCGGCCACCGTATCGCCCTCGAGTTCGCCGGAAAAATCATATTTCCCGTCCTGGTGCAGACTGACCGTCACCACGTTGGTATCGCCAAGAAGATTATGCAGATCGCCCAGGGTTTCCTGGTAGGCACCGACAAGAAAAACCCCCAGATAATATTCCTCGGAATCGTTCATTTCATGCAGCGGCAGAAAACGTTTGGCACCGAAGCGGTCGACGAAACGATCGATCTTGCCGTCACAGTCGCAGGTGATATCGGCAATGATGGCATTTCGCGTCGGCTTTTCATTGAGCCGATGAATAGGCATGACCGGGAAGAGCTGGTCGATGGCCCAGCTGTCCGGCAGCGATTGAAACAAACTGAAATTACAATAGTAGATATCGGAGAGCAGGCGCTCGATTTCATTGATCTCAGCCGGGGCGTTTTTCAGCTCCTTGCCGGTCTTGAGGATACGGTTGAGGATGGTCCAGAACAGATTTTCGGCAAGGGACCTTTCCCGCAGGGTGATCTGGCCGCGGTTAAACAGCTGGCGCACCTCATCACGATAGTAAATGGCATCGTTCAAGGTCTCCTGGAGATTACGAATCGACAGGTTTTCCATCGATTCCAGCATATTGATCAACTGGGGTGGGCCATCTTCAGGCAGTTTCTCCGGCAGGGAGTCCGGTTCAAAGACCGTCTTATCGAGGACATTGAAGAGCAGGACGGAATAGTAGGCGACCAGGGCCCGGCCGGTTTCGGTGATAATTGTCGGATGCGGAATGTCCTCCTCGTCAAGCGTGGTCATCACCGCCTCGATAATATCCGTGCAATATTCGTTGAGGGTGTAGTTCCGGCTGCTGAGAAAATTCGACTGGGAGCCGTCATAGTCAACGGCGAGGCCACCGCCCAGATCGATATACTGCATGGCTGCCCCCTCTTTCACCAGCCCGGCATAGACTCGACAGGCCTCGCCGACCGCCGTACGAATCTCGCGAATATTGGATATCTGCGAGCCTAGGTGATAGTGCACCATCTGCAGACAGTCGAGCATGCCCTCTTTTTGCAGCAGGTCGACCGCATGAATCAGCTGGGTGGTATTCAGGCCGAAAATGGATCGTTCCCCGCCCGATTCCGCCCAGTGTCCTCCGCCCTGCATGGCCAGCTTTATACGTACGCCCAGGACCGGTTTCGTCCCAAGGGCACGGGATCGCTCGATAATCAGCGGCAGCTCACTCGGCATTTCCACTACGAGAATACAGCGAAAACCGAGTTTCATCGCATGCAGAGCCAGATCAACAAACTCTTCATCCTTGTAGCCGTTGCAGATAAGCGGCGCCTGCTTGTCGACCATCATGCCCATGGCGGCAATCAGCTCGGCCTTACTGCCGGCCTCGAGACCATGGTGATACGGCGCACCATAGTGGACCATGGCGTCGATCACCTGTTTTTGCTGGTTGACCTTGATCGGATAGGCCCCCATGAAATTACCGTGATAACCAAGATCCTTCATCGCCGCGATGAAGGTTTCATTCAGTTCGGAGATCTGCGCATCAAGGATATTTTCTATGCGCAGCAGGACAGGCATGTCGAGGCCACGTTCCTTCAGTCCTTCGACAATTTCCGGGATTGAGACGGCCCGATCGCTCGCCTTTGGTGACGGCTGCACGAGCATGTCGCCGTTTTCGGAAACTCTGAAATATCCGCCGCTCCATTCAGCGACCCGATACAACTCCGACGACTTTTCAACCGTCCAACGTTCAAAAAAATCAGCCAATTCTTCCACCATTTCACAAAAACGCCGGACCAGAAACTGGCCGGCAATAAAAACACTTGTAAAATATATGTTGACCGGATCAGGTCAACACTATTTCCACCTACACCTTGAAATGAGACAGAGGGCGAACGCCACCTTGTTCTTTTTCCTCTCCATAAACCTCATAAAGTACTAGAAACCGACAGTTGCCGTCAATGAAATCCACTGAAAACTCATGGAAAATTAATATTACCCGATTCTCTGTTTACGCAACTGCTCTTCGTTTTAAGGGATTGGCTGGTGCGATGACCGGATACACCAAGCCAAGGGATATATCGGTTCCACTCATATGCAATCGTCGTCCTGCTTTACATCCCCTCGTCGAGGGATTATGTTCTGCAGCCATATATTTCGAGGACATGTTTACAACCAGAGCATGCACTGTCCATGGGCTGTCGCATATAACATATCAGGAGATTTTCGTGGTCAAAAAGACAAGTCACACCGGATCGGGAAAGACAATCGCCAGACTGAAAGAAAAAACGGTTAAAAAAAAGGAACCGGCCAGGCAGCCAATGATTCAGGCCCTGGTCTGGTATAAAGAGGAGCACTACGCACAGCTTCTCGGCATGTTCGATGATGCCGCGCTGCTGCCGCCGACCTATGCGCACTGGCTCAGCCGTGCCGAGGAGAAAAAAGCCGAAATCGAAGCGGCGGGGGATCAGGTCATCAAGGTCTTCATCGATCCGGAAACCTTCCCTCTGTGGTGTGAGAAGAAACAGCTGCCGATGGATGCCAACTCGCGCTCGACACTGGCCATCGAGGTTGCCCAGGCCAGATCGTTTACCCTGTAAAAACCATCCATTTCACAGGAGATTGTCCGAGAATAGCCTCCCAGGGAGACCCCGTTATGACATCAAGATATATCCAGGCCCCCGGCGCGGTGGTCATGATCCGACCGCACCGATTTCACCCCAATCCGGAAACCGCCAAGGACAACGCCTTTCAAAGAACGGATGGCGAACTGTCGGCAAAAGAGATCGCCAGAGCAGCCTATGACGAAGTGACGGCGGTTGCCGCCCGGCTCGAGGAGGAAGGGGTGAAGGTGCATATTTTTGAGGACCGGGGCGAAAATGAAACACCTGACTCCGTCTTCCCAAACAACTGGTTCTCCACCCATCCCGGGGGTCATGTGGCCATCTATCCGATGTACAACCCCAGCCGCCGCCGGGAAAGACGATACGATATCATTGAGATGCTCAAGGCCGAATACCGCGTGCAGGATGCCATCGATTATTCCTGCCTGGAATATGACAATCTCTTCCTTGAAGGCACCGGGGCGATGGTTCTCGATCATATCGCCCGAGTGGCGTATACCGCCCGCTCAAACAGAGCCGATCCGATCCCCCTCGAACGTTTCTGCACCCATTTCAACTTTGAACCAATGGCCTTCGAGACCGCCGACGAGCAGGGCAAGGCAATCTACCATACCAATGTGATGATGTGTATCGCCACCGACTTTGCCATGGTCGGCTTTGACATTATCCGCGATCCGAACCGGCGTGAGGAAATCAGGGCAAGACTTGCCGACATGGGGCGAAGAGTTATTGATCTGGATAGCCGTCAGATAAGCGAATTTGCCGGCAATGCCATCGAATTATCCGCCGGCAGCCGGCGTATTCTGGCAATTTCCGCTCGGGCTGCGGCATCTCTCAGCAAAGAGCAGAAATCTTTCATCGAAGAGTCGGCGAAGATTGTCGAATTGCCGGTGCCTGCCATCGAGCTGGCCGGCGGCTCGATACGCTGTATGCTGGCGGGAATTCATTTAGCGCGCCGTTACTGATACGGCGCTCACGCCTTCACTATTGACTTCAAACCTGCTGTTTTGTGGAGGTTCTGATGAGACATCGCTTTTCAAGTCATTCCTAAAAAACAGACTTCCTGGTCGAAGCCGCTTCATTCACGGCTAACATCGTATCCTTTGCAGACCAATCTTTCGTGATTTTTTTGCTCACCCATTATGTTCAATGCATCCGACGCCTGAGGGCCAGGGAAGGTCCGAGGCATAGATGTCAGGTGCTTTCCGGCATATTCAGCAGAAACCGCCAGGCTGGCACCACATCAATCTTTCCGGAATCGACCTGTATCTGCTCTTCCTCGTTACGCGTTACGATAATGCCTTGCGACAGTTTCAGTTCGGTCATGGCTTCGGCAAGAGCGGCGATTTCCCGCTTGCGGGTTTGCTGGTCGGCCATCGATTGACAAACCTGAACAAGCACACGGGACGACCCCTGTCGTCCGGCAATGAAATCAACCTCCCGGCCCGCCCTGGTCTTGTAGGAAAAGATCTCCGGCGTGACCCGGCGCAGCGCAGTGAACAACAGGTTTTCCAGAAGATGACCCGAGTTGACCAGAATGCCGGAGCTGATCGACGTCACCAGCGCGTGATCAACGCAGTAAATCTTCTTGGGGTTGGTATTGGCCCTCGCCGGCGAGGCGTCAAAGATGCGCACCGTAAAAAGAACGCAGGCGTCTTCGAACCATGCGAAATAATCGGAGACGGCGGGTTTCGGCGCTTTGTGCCCCAGGGTTTTCAGATATCGGGTCAGGTGGTTGCAATAACTGGAAATAATCATTGCCAGATACAGCTCGAATTGGCAATTAAATTTCTGGTTGAGATTTAACCTTCCATGCAATCACAACGCTTGCACATCAACAATGGGCTCCTCATAGTCAGGCAAGGTAAGCGATAGACTCCGGCCATCATCATATGATTCAATAAAAATGCCATAAAGCCTTGAAGATTAAAGGGTTGACACTCTAAGGATTGACACTTTCTCTCCTCGATCATGGAGAGAGGACCGGTGAAAACTGGAACAGCTCGGCTAATTGTTTTCGGTCCATCTGTTTGATGATTCCGGCCTCATCTTCCTGAATGAGAGAGGTCGCCAGTTCGCGCTTTTTAGTTATCAGCTGATGGATTTTTTCTTCCAGGGTTCCCTTGGTGATCAGTCGGAAGACTTGGACCACGTTTTTTTGTCCCATCCGATGAACACGGGCGGTGGCCTGTTCTTCCCGGGCCTGGTTCCACCAGCGATCATAGTGAATGACCGCCTGGGCACTGGTCAGATCGATGCCGATACCGCCCGCCAGAAGACTGGCGCAGAAGACCCGGCAGTCCGGATCTTTGTTGAACTCGTCAATCATCTTCTGTCGCTTGCCGACCGCCATATTTCCTTTCAGGCCGGCAAAACGGATCCCGGCCCGTTGCAGGTGTTTTTCGATAAGTTCCAACATGCCGGTATACTGACTGAAAACGACAAATTTCATATCGGCGGCCAGCAGCTCCTCGGTGAGTTCGACAAACAGGTCCCATTTGCCGCTGCTGTACTCTTTGGGATCTTCACATCCTTGCACCAGGCATGGATGGCAGCAGATCTGCTTCAGCCGGGTGATGGTGGCGAGGATATTCATGTACGGGATGACAGCCGTATCACTTTCCAGCCCCTCAAGATCTTTCTCCCTCTCCTGGATGACCTCTCGGTAGAGGCTGATCTGGTCGTCGCTCAGCTCGCATAGGCGATTATCTTCTATTATATCGGGTAATTCTGTCAATACCTGTCCTCTGCTTCTCCTGAGGATAAAAGGATGGATGAGACGACCGAGCCGCTCGCGTACTTCGGAGTTGCTGTTTTCGGTTATCGGCTGCACATAGAGCCGGTCAAATTGCCGCTCGCTGCCCAAAAGACCCGGCAGACAGATATCAAACAGCGACCGGAGATCCTGCAGGGAGTTTTCGACGGGCGTCCCGGTCAATCCGATCTTCACTCGGCCATTCAGACTGGCTACCGCCTGGTGTATATCCGTTTTACGGTTTTTTAGATTTTGAATCTCGTCGAGAAGGATGATGTCAAAGGGGCACATCCGTAACTGATCCACGTCCTGCCTGACGACACCATAGGTGGTGAGGAGTATTCCATGTTCTTGCACCTGGGGCAGGTCCCGTTGTGGCCCATAGTAGATGCCATATTCCAGGCCCGGATAAAATTCGTCGATTTTTTCCGCCCAGTTCAGTAGCACCGAGGCAGGGCAGACCACCAGCATCCGGCGTTTCTTGCCGTCCTGGGCGGCGGCCTGCAGCAGCGCTAACCCTTGATGGGTTTTGCCAAGACCCATATCATCGGCCAGAAGTCCCCCGATTCCCAGCCTGAACAGCCTGTTCAACCAGGCCAGGCCGTTGCGCTGATACGAACGCAGATGGCCGGGTATCTGGGTGAGTGATGTGTCGTCGGTCCAGCAGTCCACATTAAGCAGAGTCTCAAGCCGTTGCCGGAGAAGTTTCTTCTTGATGGAAATCTTGACCTCGGGGATGACCGCCGTGAGCGCCAGCATCTCACGGTAGCTGAGGCGTACTTTACCGGAGCCGTCGGCATCGAAACGGTCTTCGGCCAGTTCGTAGAGCCAGGACAGCGGGGTGCCATCGATCTGTAGCCACTGTCTACCTGGAAGAATGGTCATATTTTGTTTTCTGGCCTGCAAAATATCATTTAAGCTGATACAGCTATTGCCGAGGCCGTAATGGCAGGACAGATAGCACCAGTCATCCCGTTCTTCAAAGGAGTCAATGACCAGCTCATCGGGAAATTCACGGATCTGCAGCTGCAAAAGATCCGGATCGATAATATTGTCCGGAAAATGCAACGGCTTATTGTTTGCATGCAGAAAGGCGGGAATATCATTGGCGGCCACGGTAAACGGAGTATCCCGCGTTTCTTCATTTTGCAGGAAACCAAGGAGGGGGAGAGTCGACACCGGTTGGGAGGGATTGCTGAATATTCCCTCAGGCGGGAGACGATTGGTTGGCAGAAAACCCTCACCATCAAGATAAAATACCCCGGAAAAGCGATTTTCTGCCAAGTCCTGCCGGTCAAGGATTCTACCGTCTTCCAGATGCAGACATGGTCTGACCTCCAGGCTATTTTCCTCGTTAAAAAAGACGCGGGAGCCTTCCCTGGCCGCAGGTAATATGTTTACAATTTCCGAAGGAAAAGGGATGCTCCTTACTATTTCCCAGGTTTTGGCCCGCGGCAGAAAGATCGTTAATGCCCCCGGTTCGATCTTGTCACCAATCTTGAGAAAGAAGCTGGACGAGGCCGGATCTCGATGAAATTCCGGGAGTCTGTCCCCGTGGAGAGTGTAAAGCATCCGCGCAAGCCAGATCCAGAAGGAGGTATCCCTTTGCCACCCGATGCTGCAGTGCCCTGCCTGCTCGAGCTGACGTTCGCCTGTGGTCATGGTCCTGATCTGCAGTTGATTGATGAGCAGAGCAAAATTTTCCTTTGGCTCTACCGTACTCGTTTTCCGAGGCTTACCTGGGAAAAGGTGTTCTCCCTGTAGTAACCAGGAATCCGGAATGGTCACCTGCATGCCCCCTTCAGCAGGAACTATATGCCAAAGGGAACATCCCTCTCCGGGAGTACGACGAACCGTATAGTTCGTCCGGCTCAGCCATTCATAGAGGAAAAGACCAATTTTCAACCAGTAGCTTTCGGCAAAGGCAAGGGGTATCGGAACCGCCTTTAACTGTCCCATCGGGACCATCAGGCTGAGGATAGCTAACGCGGCCAAATGCTCACAACTATTTGCGTTTGGCTTGTGACGGCAGAGACCACAATGGCTATTCCGGATGGTAAATCCCTGGTGTAATTTCGCGTTTTTATCAAACTGCAGAGTTACAATAGCCCCCTGGTCGATAAGCGCCCCAACCGCATTCCTGATGCAGTGAAAGCCTTTAATTTTATTACCGCGTATCAACCCCAGGCCCTTGTCAAGCATGGCTGTTGAAAACCATGGCTGCAGCTGGACTCCTTCCAGGACCGGCAAGAATACTGGAATACTTTCGTTTTTGAAATTATACATATGTTAACTGTGCACCATACAGATTTTTCGCGTTGTGCAATGCGCCCATTATCGAGAGCGACCACATTATTGGCTATAGCGGAATCGTCGTCAATGACTTTTGTGAATAAAAAACTGAAAGAATTATTTTTAATTTAATTGACCCCATCTTCCTTGCCGTGTTTTCCTCGGTCGCAAAGAGCGTAAGAAAAATGGTTGCTCGATTCCGTACATTGCAGCCTTTGACAATAACACAAAGGAGCTGCAATGCCTTGGAGCGACGAGGCGGAAGAGTACAGAGGCAGGAAGACGTGTGAATCGCCGTTTTGGCAGTTATTGAATGAACACTTCGACGAATTCGAAGAACGCTATGACGATCTTTTTGCACGTCAATACGGATTCTATCGGCCGGTAATCTCGCATATAGCAAGAAAATACCTGGAATGTGGCGACCTTCATCAGGGCTTCGCCCGGGTGCGTTGTCCGGATTGTCAGCATGAGTATCTGCTTGCTTTCAGTTGCCGTGGCCGGTGGTTTTGTCCTTCGTGCCATGCAAAAAAGGTTATCCAGGTCGGTAGCCATTTGCAGGATAACCCTCGGTAAAAAGTCAGGGATACCGGGAATTGCCTTGGCTATTCAGACCTTCGGAGACTATGCCAAATGGCATCCGCATATTCATGCCCTGGTGGCGGATGAACTCCCTACCGAGAGTGGATATTTTTATGTCTTGCCAAAGGTGGCTATTCGCCCCCTGGCCGAAATGTTCCGCGCCTCGGTGCTGAAAATGTTGCCCAATACATAATCCGCAATACCTTTTCGCTGACCAAACTCAACTTTATCAAGAAGACCGGGACGATAATCTATCGTTCGATAGATGAGCCACGGCGGCAACAAACGCAATTTCCAAACATTTTCGCCGGTGGAATTTATCGCGGCAGTCACGCAACATATCCCCGATCGGTTGGCGCAGATGGTGAGGTATGTGGGTTGGTATTCGAACCGGATGCGGGGCGACAGAAGCAAGGCCGAGAAGCTCAAGGAAGAAGGCGAGCAAAAGAAGGTAGCGGAGAACGAGATAATTGACGTAAGGGATTCAGAAGTTACATATTTACCGTTTTAGGGGAAAGTTTTATATCCCACCATTTTAGAAATGTCAAATCGGCAAATTCTGTCAACCTCCTCAGGAATTGGGTACGGCGTCCGCTGCATTCCGGTCTGTTATCAACATTAATGACAAGCTGTCTGTTTCACATCCCAAAGATCCCGCTTTCTCTCTTCCCAGCAGAGAAAAAGGCCGTCGACAAAGGAAGTCGCTGGTTTTGTAACTGGTGCCAAAAAATAAGAACGACCTGCCAGTAACCGGTTCCAGGATGCCGCCAGGAATCAATTTTTCTTTGGGGCACATATCCATGATCCAATGCCTCGACAGCATTTAGGCCACGCGAGCGGCCGCCTCTGGAATATTCACCAACAGTGACAGTTGCCTTTGTGTCTATGCTGATTCTCATGGTTTCTGGATCAGTATCTGCCTGAGCGTTCATCTGCCAGACGTTTTCAAAGATTGCGTCGGTTGCTTCGGTTTTTTTTGGACCTTTGTTTTCGCCACAGTGCGCAATCGATAATCATGACGAATAAGGATGTTGGAAATCGTGCGCACTGTTGGCAATGATTCTGCTGACCATCCCTTTTTGACAAGAGCGTCGTATACTGCTTGAGCAGTCATGGTTGTGTAGAGCAAGGTTGTACGCAGATGAGATTCAGATTCACAATGTGGTTCCACAATAGCGCGGATTTCGGCAAGCAGCGCTGGGTTCTTCTCTTCCGCCTTCGGTTTCTGTCGTGCGGATATATCGTTTACACACAAAAAGCCGGTTTGGAATTCTTTGATCCCGACTTCCACAGTAGATCGGCCCCATCCGAACACATCCTCAGCTAAACGATGCTTGCCGTCCAGTAGCGCCAGTGTCACATCTCCCATCGCACACCGCCTTGCAGGCCAGGGTACCAAATCAACCAAACGTGAAATCAAGCCGACTAATTCTGGAGCTATTCCATTCCGAACCAAAGTTGATGTCTTCATACACAGATCCTCCTTTTTGCAGTATCCAAACATCATAATCGGTATTTTAGTATTTCCCAACTCCCTAAGCGGTTTCAAGACAAAAAAGGTGCCACCTTTGATTTGGCGAGAGTGTATCAAAAAAGTCTGGGAGGTGGACCCACTTCTTTGCCCTCATTGTCGTGCCCTGATGAAAATTATCACCTTCATCTATGAGAGGAAAGTGATCAAGAAGATACTTGATCCTCTTGGCTTATATAAGGAGGCCAAGCCGAAGCGGGAAAAGGCTCCCCCGTCTCTCTCAAATATTATTGAGACGATTGTAGGGCCATATGACGATGGTTGGCCTGACTATGAAGAACCTTTTGTTGATGTGCAAGCGCTGTGATTGAATCGAAGGGACGAGGGTTGCCATAGGAGCTCCTGCTTGAAATACTATGATATCAAGTAGTTGATGTTCGTGGAATTATAATTTTGACAAAACTGCCGCCTCGCAGAGTCGGCGTGAACCCATAGTGGATCGGGAAGGCAGGGGACATAACAAGAGCATAGCGGTCAAACAAAAATCTTGTAAGATCGGACTGAAAAGAATACGATGATGTCCGTAAATGCAGTGGCTTCGATCAGGAGGCCGATTTTTTAGGAACACCTTCGAAAGCGATTTCTTATCACCCACCCACACTCCATCACGTTCAACAGAGCAATATCCGGGAAACTTTTACTCGTAAAGGCAACAGATGTTTCGCTTTCTCCACACCGCCGACATCCATCTCGACAGCCCCTTGAAAGGATTGGAGGCCCATGCGGACGCCCCGGTCGAGGAGATTCGCGGGGCAACGCGGCGAGCCTTTGACAACTGCATTGACCTGGCCATCGACGAGGCCGTCGATTTCCTGCTCATTGCCGGCGATCTCTATGACGTTGACTGGAAAGACTACAACACCGGCCTGTTCTTTGCCGGTCGGATGGGTAAGCTGCACCGGGCGGGGATTGCCGTCTTTATTGTTTCCGGCAATCACGATGCCGCCAATCAGATCACCAAAACCATGCCGCTGCCGGATAACGTCACTCTTTTTTCTGCACAAAAAGCCCAGTCGATACGTTTGGAGACTCTCGGCGTCATCATCCACGGCCGAAGCTATCCCTCCCGCGCGGTGACCGAGAACCTGGCCCTGCAGTATCCCCCCTGCCAGCCCGGCTACTTCAATATCGGCCTGCTGCACACTTCTCTCACCGGTCGACAGGGACACGAGGAGTACGCCCCGTGCACCCTGGATGAGTTACAATCAAAGGGCTATGACTACTGGGCCCTGGGACATGTGCATAAACGCGAGGTTGTCGCCGATGATCCATGGATAGTTTTTCCCGGCAATATCCAGGGCCGCCATATTCGGGAAACCGGCGCAAAAGGCGCAACGCTTATTACCGTCGAGGATGGCCGGATCACCGATGTCCGGGAACATCAACTTGACGTCCTCCGCTGGACCGGCTGTGAGGTGGATCTGTCCCACTGCGATACGGCGCAGAGGGTCTACGATGTTGTCCGACAGGCCTTTGAGATCGAACATATCGAGGCGGATGGCCGCCCCCTCGCCCTGCGTCTGATTCTGACCGGACAGTGTCCGGTGCATACCCTGCTGCTTGAGCGTACCGCCCAGTGGACCGAAGAGTTCCGGGGCATTGGTGCGGGACTTGGTAATCTCTGGCTGGAAAAGGTGAAATTCCGGACGACTCGGCCAATCGACCCTGATGTGAGCGGTGCTGGCGATACCGCCCTGACCGGACTCCTGCACTCCATCGAGCAATTCGAATTTGACGGCGAGACCCTGGTTGAACTGGTCCCGGAACTGGCCAGTTTAAACAACAAGCTGCCCGCGGAGATCTCCGGCGGGGACGAACCCTTCCTGGCCTCCTTCCCGGAGAAAATCAGTGAACTGCGCAGCCAGGTGCAGGAGCTGTTACGCGCCCGGCTGCTCCGCCACGGAGAACCAAAATGAGACTGAAAAGCCCTTGCCTGAAGGCCTTTGGTCCCTTTACCGCCGGGATGCCGGATAATTTTCTGCACAATTACGACCAGCTTCACGTCAGCGGCTGCCTGGAAAACAGCGACGGCACCCAGCGGCGCAAAATGCCAGAAGGCAGAAGCCAAAGAAGAAAATTATGAGGCCTTGCGGACTCTGGCCGATTCAGGAATTCCGCCGGACACCGGCAAACTTAAGTCGAGACTTGACAGGTTGAACGCTTTCAATTAGACTGATCTAAAACTAGTCTAAATTTTCGCGGGAGGTGCATTATGGAAACAGTTGGTGCATATGAAGCCAAAACACATTTACCCAAACTGCTTGAGCGTGTAATCAAAGGAGAACGGATAACTATTACAAAACATGGTGTACCAGTCGCTGTTTTGCAACCGCCATTACCATCAAGAAAGACCGACCCGCGTAAGGTTATCACTGAATTACGCGAATTCCGTGAGAAAAACACTCTTAAGGAGCTTTCAATTCGAGATATGATTGAAGAAGGAAGGCGATAAATGAGTGATGATTTTGTTATCGACAATTCCGTGGTTATGACGTGGTGTTTTAAGAATGAAAACAGTCAATATTCTGATTATATACTGGATAAACTTAGTGGCGCTACCGCGTTCGTCCCATCCATTTGGCCATTAGAGGTTACTAATGTTTTATTGGTGGCTGAACGGAAAAAAAGAATTGGTGAGGCGGGTAGCATGCGTTTCATTGCTCTACTTACTGAGCTTCCAATCATTGTTGATCAAGAGACACCGGAAAGGATGATTAAAGAAATTTTTGCATTAGCCCGTAAACACAACCTTTCCAGCTACGATGCATCATATTTGGACCTTGCCATGAGAAAAGGATTACCTATTGCCACACTTGATAAAAATTTATTGGCGGCTGCAAAAAGAAGCGAAGTTCCAGTAGTAAACGGTGAAAATTGAAATGGTCGAACCAGCCATTTCACCAGATTGGCATTCCTCTGACGATCCATGCAAACTGGTGACCGGCGAGATGAACAAAACCCTTCGCCTGGAGGGCTGTGCAGTTGGTGAGGTGAACTGGGTGATAAGAAATCGCTTTTAAATTCTGCTTTGGGGATCATGTGGCTAGGCGCAACAGCCCGTGTTCTTGTTGTTTTCTATAGGCGAAGTCGATTGACGGTCGTCTTTTTCGGTGCCAGGCGAGCCAACCACGAGCCTGATACCCTCCAAGTCCACATTGGTTTTTTGCATCCTGAAATGGCCGTTCCACCCAGTATCGCTGAGTTTGCATGAACGCGAGCCTTTTGGTCGGGGTGTCGCTGGGAGCATCACTCAAGCTCTACCTGATTTTCTCAGGGGAATTTATTTCACGCCGCACTACCAGATGCCATTTCCTGG
>CAMBBS010000032.1 GCA_945863875.1 Desulfopila aestuarii DSM 18488 | reverse complement strand
GGCACGATCAGGCATGTCGGTTTTTTGGGGGCGATGCCTCCGGCAGTGAAGGGTCTGAAGGATGTCGCGTTCAGCGATACCCTGCAGGCTGAAATCTATGATTACGCAGAGGAGGCAACCATGCCGACAATTGAAGAATTACAGCAGCTCCTGGAAGAAGAAAAACGCAAACGCGAGGCGGCGGAAGAAAAAGCCAGGGTAGCGGAAGAAAAGGCCAGCCAGAGCGAGGCCGATTTTGCCGAACAGCAGAAAAAAGCCAGGCGAAAGGACATCGCCGACTTTGTCGAGACAATGATCAAGGATGGAAAGATTCTTCCCTCCTGGAAGAAGGCAGGCCTGGTGGAGTTCATGCACGGCCTGGAGGGTGATGCCGAGACCATTGAATTCTCCGAGGGAAAAAAGGAGACCAGGGGCGAGTGGTTCAAGGGCTTTATCAATTCGTTTTCGGCCCATCCGCTGTTTAAGGAAATGGCCAAGCCACAAGGCGACCAGGACAAAAACAAGGCTGACACCGAGTTCGCCGAGGATGAGAAGCTGGCCGAGGAAATGGCCGCCGGGCACAGTGTCGGAAAGTAACGAAGATTTCCCCTCGTAGGGAAAAACGAACAGAACCATAACAAAAGAGGACCTGTACCATGGCAACGACAAACACAATGACCATAGCCGCCTTTATCGGCTCCAGTAATTTCGGGCCGGTACTGCTGCCGAAAACTATCGGTGCGGCAGCTGATTTAACCAAGGGCACCATTTTGGGCAGAATTACCGCCAGCGGCAAGATGAAAGCCTATGCCTCCGGCAGTGCCGACGGCAGCCAGAACCCCGTGGCCGTTCTTCTAGAAGATGCGGCTGCAGCATCTGCCGACGTTGAAGCGGTATGCGGCTTTGCCGGGGTCTATGTCGAGGCGTCAATGACCGGCCTGGATGCCGCGGCTAAAACCGCCCTGGAAGCCCGGGGGATTTATTTCAATTAACTCGGGATAGATGAGTCGTTAAACCCGAATTGATACACCATAAAAAACGGAGATTGAAAAATGCCAGACGTCGTATTTACCCCGAGGGTATTGACCCTCGCCGTCTACAAGATGCAGCCGGTGAAAACGCCGGTACTCGATAAAGTTTTCCCGCGCAAGAAACGAGCGTTGACCACGCCGTTCTCTTGGGATGTGAAGAAGCCCTCCAACCTGCTGATGCAATCCATCGCCGTCTCCGCCGAGGCGACAGTGCGCGGTGGAACGGATAAGATCAACGTGACCTGCGAGGCGCCCAGGTTTGCCGAAAAAGAATTTATCAGCGCCGCCGATCTGAACGAAATGCGTAAGTTCGGCACCGCCTCGGAGACCGAGTTGCTGAAAGAACGGATTGCCGATGAACAGGCGGATATGAAGCGGAACTTCGACCTTACCCGTGAATTTATGGCGGTGAAGGCCTTGTCCGGCGTCATCGTCGATAAAAACGGCAAGCAGCTGGTTGATTTCGGTCTGCCCGTCGACCATAAGCCGGTTCTGGCCGGAGCCGATCTCTGGACCGATGCGGCCAGCGATCCTATCGCCGACCTGCGCGGCTGGAAAAAGCTTATCAACCGGGCCTGTGGCGGCGGTGTTTCGTCCTGGCAGGCCTTTTGCGGTACCGATGCCATGACCGCACTGATTAACAACGTCAAGGTCGGCGATAAGCTGATGTTCCTGGCCGGCAAACAAATTGCTGAAGAGGGCAGAATTGCCCGCCTGGCCCAGGTGGACATTGAAGAGTATGACGGCTCGTATGTCAACGATGCGGGCGCCGTCCTAGATATGATCCCGGACAATGTCTTTGCCATGGTTGGTATCGTCTCCGACGGCACCGCCGAGCTGTATGCTCCGGTGGTCGATCTGGACGCGCCGGGCGGGGTCGGCAAGGGCAAGGAGGCGGACATTTTCTTCTCAAAAATGTGGAATGTGCAAGACCCTTCCGGCCAGTGGATCAAGGTCGAAGGGCGACCGCTGCCGGTTCTGACTCGTATTGTGGTGGTCTGGGCACAGGTTACCGCGTAATTTTTGTTGGTACATCGCTTCCACGCTCCGGCGTGGAAGCACAAGGAAGGTATTGATATGGCAAACGTCAGAGTAACCGTCCGGCCCGGCCGGGTGGTACGGTACAACAAAAAAACAATCTCTCCAGGGAAGATTTTTTCTTGCAGTGAGGATGAAGCAACCCGGCTACAGGCACAGGGAATCGTCGATATCATGAAAAAGAAAGAGCAAAGCGGTAATGCCGAGGAAAATCGGCAATGAGCTACGCCACCCAGTCCGACCTGGAAAACATCCTGCCGCAGCAGGACTTGATATCTTTAACCGACGACGACAATACCGGCTGGATCAATAGCGCCATGGTCGACAATGCCCTGGAACCGCGTCGATCACTATCGACAGTTATCTGGCGGCAAAGTTGCCTTTTGCCAGTCCACCGCCGATCTTGAAAATCCTCTGTGCCCAGATCGCCGGATATTTGCTGTATGTTCGCCGGGGCGATGTGCCGACGATCTGGAGTACCCAATACGACAAGGCCATGGCGTATCTGACCAAGGTTGGGACAGGTGATCTTCCTTTAGGGGTCGGCGACCCTGCCGGTACCGGAGATATCAGCACGCTGCAGGTGTCCGCGGCCCCGGCGATATTTTCACGGGAAGAGATGGATAAGTATTAGTCGATAAGGAAAAGAGTCGATGGATAAATTGTTGCTGGCGATACAGAAGGAACTGCAGACGAAAATGACCGGAGTACGGGCGGGAGATATCTATATCACCCCCAGCCTGGTCTTTCGTCCCCATGGTGTCATGCTGCCCTGCGTTGGCATCAAGGACGGCAAGGTTATCCATAAATATCTTGCCGGCGGCGCCATGGAATACACCATGGCGGTGCGGCTGGTAGTCTTTGTCAAACTGACCAACAAGGAGGCGGCTATCGTCGGCGGCAATCCTACCGGGCAAATCGGTATTTTAGCCATGAATAAGCAGCTCATCGCTCTCCTGAACAATAATCTCCTCGGGATCACCGGCATGGAAGAGGCTCGGGTCACCGAGGACCCCGAGTCGTTGTTTTATCTCAGCGACAAACAAGAAATGTACCAGCGCAAGGAGCTGGGTCTGCAATATCAAAAAACCGAGTAGCGCGAGGGCAAAAACATGATGCAACTCAAGAAAAACCAACCGGCCTTTGAGGTCGTTGATGGACCGTTCAAGGGCCGGAAATATATCCATGTGGTGGATTATAAGAACGACGATATTCCGCCGGCGGAAAAAGCGAAGTTTATCGCGGTGCATACGCAGCCGGCCCCTGGTTCCCAGGCGCTCACTGGGGACAAGCCCGCACCAACTAAGGAGAAAACCGCATGAGAAGTTATAGCGCAACCCATAATCTGACCGCCATCTCGGCGACCGCCGGTGAAAGCGCGATCAATGCCTTTGCCGCGGTCGATCTGTCGCTGCTCTCCGACATGGGCGACATGATCAACCTGTCGCCGCGTCGGGAGGACAACAGCGACGAGGCCAACGGCAAGGAAGAGCCGGACCAGGTCTACGACAACGGCTATATGGCCGAGACTACCCGCAACCATAACCGGGCGCAGCCGCAGCACTTTGCCTACCTGTACGGCTTCGGTCTCGGTAATGTGACCACGGTTGCCGCCGGATCCGGCTATCTGCATACCATCACCCCTATGGTCGGTGGGCTGGATACCGCCCGCGAACTGCCGAGCATGTCGATGCTCACCCGCATGGGCGAGACGGTGCTGAAACGGCGTTTTGCGTCGATGTTCGTCGACCAGGTCAACGCTACCTTCGCCATGGACGACTGGGTGAAGATCTCCGGCACCCTGAAAGGCACCGGCAAGCATGAGGACAGTATTATTGAGGAGACGGTTTCTTCTGCCGGCACCTCCGTCAGTCTGCTGCTTGATGCCAACGGCGTACAGGGTGCGACGGCGGACGAGCGGATGGACTCCATCCACCGGATCCGCGCCGAGGTGACTGCCGGAAGTTGGACCGATGTGACATTTACTGCTGTGTCTGCCGCCACTCCGGCGGCGATCACCATCGTTGCCCCGAGCGCCGTGGCCACCGCGATCAACTATAAGATTTTGTATGCCCCGGTTGAATCGGCGGACTTTGTCTTCCCGGCCCGGGTTGTCGAAAGTCCGCTGCGGGTGGCTGAGATGAGTTTTAACCTCGGCGGCGCCTGGAACGGTACCGCCTTCGTCGGCGGCAAGGCCATGGGCGCCGAGCTGCGCAACATCCAG
Organism: Desulfopila aestuarii DSM 18488; assembly: GCA_945863875.1. Lineage (GTDB taxonomy): Bacteria > Desulfobacterota > Desulfobulbia > Desulfobulbales > Desulfocapsaceae > Desulforhopalus_A > Desulforhopalus_A aestuarii_A. Next base: position 48,146 of record CAMBBS010000032.1, on the reverse strand, counting down.
TGCTCGCTATCGAACAACAGCAAGGTTTCCTTCGTGCCCGGTGGCGGCGGGTCTTATGCGTCGATGCACGAACGTGGCGGCCGCAAGCAGACCATCAAAGTTGACCGGAGTTTTCGCGACTTCATCTTCCAGCAGCATATCAAGGATAACGACCAGCTGGGCTGCTATATCAAGTGCCTCGGCTCCGAGTTCGATACCGGCCACAACTACCAGGTGGAGATCATCTATCCAAAACTCGGTCTGCTCTCCGCGCCTATTTCGGTCAGTGACAAAAAGTTGGCTGAGTCCGGCGATTTCGTCGTGTTGGAGGACTCGACCTATGGCTCGGTTATTGTCCGGGTGAAAAATTTGTGGGCTGGGTACGTCGGATAAACCGGAATTAAACCACCATTAAAGGATAAATAAAAAACATGGCCAGACGAGAATCAAATAAAAAAAACCTGCTGCTCATGCAGGACAACCTGAGCAATTCCACCCTCGGGCTTTACTACCGCACCCCAACCACCAAGGAGCGCCAGGCTTATATCAACCGGCGCTCGGTGCGCGAGGGTAAAAAGTTTCGCGACAACAGCGCGGCCAATCGGGTGGAGTTCGGCGCGCGGATCCTCACCGGGTTGCGCGAGGGCGACTTCGAAAGGGCGGTCGGTGTCGACGAGTTCAAGCCTTTTTCTTCCGATGAGAAAAGCACGGCATATTTTCCGGACTGGCGCGAGTGGATGCAGGACAACTGCTCGGATGTGCTGACCATGCTGTCCATCCGCGTCTTTGAGCTGTCGGTCACCCCGAGCAGTGACGAGTTTCAGGAAGTTGACGCCGATCTGAACGACCTGGACGATCTGGTGGAAGATCTGGAAAAGGAGTAGTAAAGGACCTTGCCGCCCTGCAGCGGGGTCTTTGTACCAGTAAAGAGCAGGAAAAATGCCGTGAGGAGAACGATGGCGAACTTGAATGGGTATGCAGCAATTGTCCAAAGGAAAAAGATGTCGAGCTGCATCCGTACACCGTCAAGCTGCTGCGGCTGCGTCGGCTGCAGCAGGCGGGCTATCCGCTCGGGGCGAATGAGCTGTCGGTCGAGGAATGGCTTGACCTTGGCTGGGTCAATGAGTGGTTTGAGAGGCAGCACTCCCAGGCGGCGTCTGGGAACGAGAGGCAATAAATGAACACAGCAACTCTGAACATAGCCATTAGCGTCGATGATAAGGGTTCGATCAAGATTCGCGAGCTCGGCAACGAGGCCAAGACCGCAGGGGAAAAGGGCGAAAAATCCTTTGCTGGTATGCGCGGCCAGGTCGACAAGCTGAAGGGGTCAACTGATATAACCCTCGGCTCTATCGGTAATCTGGCAAAGATGAGTTTTGCCGCCGGTGTTGCCGGACTGGCAGCCCTGACCGCCGGGATGGTTGCCAGTCTCGGGGCGGCGTCGAACCTGCAGGAAACACAGAGCAAGTTTGACGTCGTCTTTTCCGGACAGAAAGGCCAGGCCGAGGCATGGGCGGCGGAGTTGGTTGCCGGTTATGCCATGTCAACCCGTGAGTCGAAACAGTACCTGGCCTCGGTGCAGGATCTGCTCGTGCCGATGGGCATGATGCCCGATGCGGCGGCGCGGATGTCCAGCGAAGTTGTCAAACTGTCCGCCGATCTCGGGTCTTTCAACAATCTGCCCACCGCTCAGGTGATGGACGATATCCAGTCCGCCCTGGTCGGCGAGTATGACACTATGAAGAAATACGGCGTGGTGCTCAATGCCGCGACCGTCGAACAGCAGGCACTGACTATGGGTCTGGCAGCGACAAAGGACGAACTGACCGCCGGTGACAAGGCCCAGGCCGCCTATGCCCTGATGGTCGAGGCCTCCTCGGCTGCCATTGGCGACATGGCCCGGACCGGCGAGGGCTACGCCAACCAGATGAAATCCTTCCATGCCATCACCGAGGATCTGACCGCCGCCATGGGTGAGAAGCTGTTGCCCATTGCCGCCGATGTGCTCGGTAAGATTAATAGCGGCATGCGTGACAATGCAGGGTCGGTTGATAATCTGGCAACGATACTAACCACCAAATTATTACAGGGCCTCGACCTGGTGTTGACCGGTGTTGAATATCTGCACGTCGGATGGGCCATGCTGCAGTCGGTAATCCCCGTGGTAGCTAATGCCATGGTCGAGGCAACTACCTTGATGTTCGGCGGCTTGCGCACTCTGCTCTTTCCCCTGGACGGTATCTTTATCGCCATGGAAAAGGCGGCTGATTTCATGGGCACGGAATTTATCAACCCGCTCGATACCATCCAGCAGAAAATGAACGAGATGGGCAGCGTCACCCAGGGCGTCATGGAGGAATCCTTCCAATCGATCATTGACGTGCATGGTCAATACGACAAGCTGCACGGCACCATTGACGGCTATATCACCCAGGTGCAAAAATCCGCCAAGGAAGAGACAGCCGCCGGCGCGACAATACAGGCGGTGCATCAGCAAACGGGCGACGCGGCGGTAAAAATAGCCGAGGAGACCGGCGTAAAAGTCACCAAGGCGCGGCAAAAAACGGTTGATGATGCGCACAAACTCAGTACCGACCTGACAGAGAAGATCAACAAAGAGACCCTGTCCAAATACGATTATGCGGTCTGGGCGCTGGATCAGGAAGTTGCCGCCTACCGGGTAAAGGCGGCCGGCGACCAGGAGATAATGGCCCAGATCACCGAATTTCAGCGGCTGGAGCTGGCCAAAATTCAGACCGAGTACGGTGTCACCAATACCGCCATCGGCGAGACCTACGCCGCATTGCACCAGGCCGTCACCGGCTCGTCGGGATCGATGACCGGGATGTTTGCCGATATGAGCGACAATTTCGGCGCCCTCGAAACAAACACCGCTTTGACCCTGGGCGATACCGGCATGGCCTCCTCGTTTACCGGCCTGCATACCGATGTCACCGGCTCGTCGGGATCGATGACCGGCCTGGCCACCGATGTTGACGCGGTCTTTGACGCCATGCAGGCTAAAGTTGCCACGACCGTCAACACCGGGCCGGGCTCGATGGTCGAAACATTTGAGGACTATGTCACCTCAGTCGATGGGTTGACGGCGGATCTGACAGACAATTTCCGACTCGACTTTGAAAATATCGGCGGCATGTGGACCGGCCTGTGGCAGGGCATGGTGCAGACAGTTGTCCAGTCGGTGGCCAAGATCGTCGCCAGCAAGGCCGCATCGGTCATCGTCGATACGGTGGCGGCAGTGTTGTTTCACGACGGAACGACCGGGGTCAAGGAAGACGAGGTTGACGCCCGCCTGCAGGTCGGCGAGGCCATTATCCCGCGAGATGACGCGGCAATAATCAGTAAAAACCTGTCGCCATTTGGCTATGGCGGCGGAGATTCGACGGATTTCTCTTCGCTGACCGAGGCCACCGCAGTATACAGGGCGGTCATGGAGGGCGGCGGCGCCGACAATGCCCGCGGTTATGCAGGCGGCGCGGTTGGCGATCTCGGCGGATTGGATTCATCTGCCGCGAAAGCCGCAGTTACTTCGGCGCTGTCCATGGGCATCAATGCCGCGCTGGGTTTCGGTGTCAACGTCGGGCTGACCGCCGCAAACTTCGGCACGAAGACCACACTCGGAGTTGTCGGACATGAACTGGGCATTGATGACAACAACGTCTCGGATATCGGCAGAACACTCGGCGCCATTGCCGGAGCGATGCTTGGCCCGCTCGGATCAATGATCGGCAGTCTGGTTGGAGGCTGGCTCGGTAGCCAGGCGGCGGAAATCGGCATCACCACCAGCTATGACCGAGGCGATGCGAATAGCGGCTACGGTAGCGACATCGGAGACAATGCCGACGGCGGCGGAGATATGGGCCGGGGCGGCTCTGGGGCAACTGGTCCAGGCAACGACAGCGATAACCACGGAGATTACGCCCACACCGGCGGCTACCTGTTGAAAGCCGACGAGGGCAGGATCATTGCCCAGACCGGCGAGGGCGTATTGTCAAGAGCCGGCATGCGCAACCTCGACAAACTTAACTCCGGAGAGCTGTCCGGCAACGGAGATGATTCGGTGCTGCGATATCTCGGTGCCGCAAACACCATGATCGCCGACCGGCTAGATAAAATCTACCGCTTGTTGGCATCGCTTGAATCAAAAACAACCCTCGCGGCGGCTCGAACATGATCATAGTCGCAGAAATAACCGTCGCTATTGACGCTGCAGGAACGGAGCAAAAGTTCCTCTTTTCGTCGGTTGGTTGGACCACCACGCCAACGGATACCCCGGCAAACACCCATGTGCAGCCACGCCTCATGCAACCGGCGAACTTTCGCCGTGAACTTTTCTCCGGCAATTGGACGTTTGGAGCGGTGCGGGCCGCCTTTGGTGAGTGCCTGTTGGCCAATGCTGACGGCGGGCTGGATAGTATGATTCGATACGGTTTTGATGGTCGCCGCTTTGTCCTCCGGGCAGGCGAAAAAGACGCGGCATATCCAGACGATTTTACCACCCTGCTTGTTTGCACGATGTCTGTACCGTGGTTCGAGCTGACCGAGACCTCCGGGGCCGTGCATATCAAACTGACCGACGATATTGTTAAATTAGACAAACCGATATCACCAGGATTTTTTGCGGGGACCGGAGGAGCAGAAGGAACAGGAGAAGCCACCGGAATTAGAAAGCCTGTGATTTTCGGCAGCGTAGGGCATTGCGCACCAAAAATAATAAATTCGTCATTATCGATATATGCCGCAGGATTTCCGCCATCCGGTAATGTTGCTACCCCGTATTATGCGGTTGATGGTGGCAACATGGCCTATGTCCCTGATGCGGATTATGCAGATTACAATGCCCTGGCTGCCGCCTCTATTAATGCCAATTACTTTGCTGTTTGTAGTTCTCTTGGACTCATTCGGCTCAATGGCGTGCCTATCTACGGATTGACATGCGCCTTAAAAGTTACCGACGCTGTTACCGGGACAGACACATCACACACCTTGGCAGGGACGATAATAGCCGATATTGCCACTGCTGCCGGGATAACAGATATAAGCACCGATGATATTACGACACTTAATGCGGTACGCACCGGCAGCTATGGAGTTTTGGTGACCGGCGAAGAGTCGGCAACAACCGCCCTCGCTAAAATTGCCAATTCTGTTTCCGCGTGGTTTGGTTTTGACCGGCTCGGACAATTTAGGGTAGGTGTTTTTGATAGTCCTGCTGGTGATCCGGTTTGGACGTTTACCCCGCATAATATCAAATCATTGCAGCGTCTCGATAACCAGTCTGATGCCGGTGTCCCCGTGTGGTCCGTTGTTGCCAGATGCGGGCATAACGATGCACCTCAGTCCAATCTGGCGCCATCATATCCAGAGTGGGCAAAATCATGGGTTACCGGTGAATGGACACGTCAGGTTGTTTCCGTCGATCCAGCTATTAAAATTAAACACCAAAATTCGAACGAACTAATAATCGACGTGTATACCAGCAACAGGCAACCATCCGCCACGGATGCCGGGGAAGCCGACCGCCGGATGGCACTCTACGGGGTGGAAAGAGAAATGATTACACTTACCTCGCCGCTGGATATGCGCGCATTGGTTTCGGTCGATATCGGGGCGGTGGTAACGCTGAAATACCCTCGCTTCGGCTGGAATAACGGCAAGCTGTTTACAGTGGTTGCCGTTGCACTCAATTTCGATCTGCTCCGCGCAGAATATACACTATGGGGATGATATGGGTCTGTATCTAGGATGGCCGAACAGAGCAGACGTGGCGAGTGTGTCCGGGGGATCCTGGCTGACCGCGTTACCCTTGGCAAATCTGCTGACCCGGCAAATGACCGAGATTGCCAGGAGCGTATCTCTGGCCGATACGTACATGGATTTTGATTTTTCAACCACCCGAACCCTCCGGGCCTTTGCGATGGTTAATCACAATCTGTCACAGGCGGCAACATGGAGGCTCACGCTCGGATCAACAGCCGGGGCATCGGATATCTACGATAGCGGCGGTCTTGCCGTTTGGCGGCTCTCTTTCGATAGCGATCTGCTGGAGTGGGAAGACAATAACTGGTGGGTGGGAGATTATGACGACGAGTATGTAGGGCACCCGTTCGCGGCAATTTTCGTTGCGCCGTCTGAAGTATCATCGCGATATATGAGAATTACCATTACAGACACTTTTAATCCTGCCGGATACGTCCAGCTGGGCCGGGTGTTTGCCGGGACCGGGATAGCCCCGGCCGTTAACTTTTCTTATGGCAAGTCGGATGCGTGGGAATCGTTGTCGCTGATTGAGACCGCACCCGGAGGGACTGATTTTTTTGACGAGAGACGGAGTTACCGCGTTGCGACATTCTTCCTCGATAAGATCGGTCAGGAGCTGGAATTTCGAAAAATATATGAGATGATCAGACGGCAAGGAATTACCGGAGAAATTTTGTGGGTGCCGGAAGTAACCGACATGGCCGCCTCACAATTAACCGGATTTGTCGGTAGAATGCGGCAACTGAGTCCCCTGGAGTTGCCAATGTTTGGCCGGCGAAAAACAGGGTTTGAAATAAAGGAACTATTATGAGCAAAATTACGGTTGGCAGCAACGAGTACAGCGATGACGGTACCGCCTCCCGCGACATGCAAAACGGCGGGCACAGGACATGGCTGTTGCCGATGATGGGCGATGCCATGGCGGTGATCGATACAGCAAGCAGCTTTGCCGATACGGCAACGACCAAGGCGGCAGATGCGGCATCGAGCGCCAATAATGCGGCAAATTATGCAGCGGCGATTAACGGCACCTCAACATCTGCTGTCACCCTTGGCGGTGGCTCAAAAACATTAACGACACAGACAGGCAAGCAGTTTCAATCAGGACAGGCTGTTTTGATATCACGGCAGTCCGACAGCGACCTTTGGATGTATGGCCAGGTGACAAGTTATTCCGGCTCTACACTTATTATTGGAGTGAGCAGTTATAACGGTGAGGCTGCGCCTTACAGCGACTGGAACATTAGCCTGTCCGGTATCCAAGGCCCGCCACAAATAGCACCGGCTAAGATATCCCGTGAGGAGCGAACATCAAACATCCAGTTGGTTGCTGCAGATACTGGCAAGTTTATCGAAATCGCCAGCGGAACATTTACGCAAGCTCTTGCGGCAGCTGCTACGCTTGGCAATGGATGGTGGTGTTACTACAAAAACTCAGGGGCAGGCGATATAACCATTGATTCTGCTGGGTCAGAACTTATCGACGGATTGAGCTCGTTTATTATGTATCCTGGTGAGACTCGTTTCATTCAGTGTGATGGGGTTGGGTTCACATCTGTCGTTTTGTCTCCGTTTGCAAAAACGTTCACAGTTACAGGAACATTCGTAAAGCCTCCGGGGTATAGCTTTTTCAAGGCGTTACTATGGTCCGGCGGAAGCAGTGGGGGAAGATCAGGAAGCGCATCTATTGCAGCCGGAGGTGGCGCAGGTGGAGGGTGTTTCGAGTTTACTGTTCCGGCGTCTGAGCTGGCATCGTCAGAGACTGTATCTATTGGTGCCGGAGGTATTTATTCAACGACAAATACTGGAAAAATTGGGGGGAATACTAGTATAGGGTCTGTCGCTACCGTTTACGGCGGCAACTTGTATACCATAGGCGGTTCGGTTATTTATGGGGCAGTAGGCGAACCATACGGGTTTTCAGCAACCAACAATGGTATCAAGACGGTTTACGGCGGAGCTTCTTCTGCATTCGATGGAAGCGACGCTGGTAGTTCAATTTATGGTGGCGCGTGTGGCGGTTATGTCAGATCTGGAGGGTTAATTTCGGCTCCTGGATCGTCCTCGTTCGGTGGTGACGGGGGTGCCGCTTCGATTTCTAGTAATGGTTCGCCTGGCGTTGCCCCTGGTGGTGGTGGTGGCGGAACACAAACTGGCACACAGTCAGGTCCAGGCGCAAGGGGCGAGTGCCGCATATGGGGGATTGCATGAGAGCACATGTGGTAGAGAATGGGTTTGTCGTCAACACTATTATAGTTGGATCTATTGTCGATTTTCCATGGCTAATCGACGCTGAAAATGGGGGATCTATTGGCGATGCGTGGGACGGAGAAACGTTCACAACTCCAGTATCAATTGCTGTCATCCCTGAAGAGATAACCCCCCGCCAGGGCAAAATCATCCTGTCTCGCTACGGATTGACAGCCGCTGTTACGGCATATCTCGACGCGATGGAAGGTCAGGCTGGAGAAGAGGCACGTATAGATTTTGAGTTTGCCAGCTCATGGCGGCGAGATTGGCCACTGCTCTGCGAAGCAGCGGCGGAACTTGGCCTTACCGATGCACAAATTGACCAGATGTTCAGTGAGGCGTCATTGATATGAGAACAACAGCAATACAATACACTGGAGAGAAAGAACTCGAAATCGATTTTGATAATCTGCAGGGCTGGTGCAGCTGCTGGAAGGAAGGTATCGACAGGTTTCCCGCGTTGTGGACCAATAACTGCAAAATCCACGATATTATGGGCTACCTGTCGGACTACGGAGAAAAATGCGGCGTTAGATTATACGGCTGCCTCTATACATGGCAAAACATGGGCTTCACCCAACCACTCACACAAGAACAACAAGACACCTGGCTGCTGCAATCCATCCTCGACATCGCCGAACACGCCCCCCAACTCACCAACCTGGAAAGAGACGAGGTCAGACGCAACGCCTGCATCATGTACCTCGGTCTCAGATCAATATTCAGCAAAATATACCGAGCCGTCATCTGATAAAAAAAGGTGCCGACAACACCTCGTTAACCAATTATTCAACGACCATTTAAGGACGTTTAATAAACACGACTTCTTTCCAATATTTCGACCGTTTTTTTTGCTTATTTAAAACACGCAAAACCCAGGTGTCAAATCATGCGTCAAAAGATGTGTCTAGGTGTCAAACCTCGCGTCAAAAGGTGTCAAACCTCGCGGTCCGCAACACCCCCTTAAGTTCTCCCCCCTGTACTTTTCCCATTGACAGCCCAAATTTATTTGGTATAGGTTAATATTAACAATAAACAAATGTTAATGAAGGCGGTTATTCCTCCACTTTCTCCACCACGCAGACCAGATGGGGTCGTATGAACATTGGCACATCGATCAGAAGATGCCGGAAAGAAAAAAAAATGACGCTGAAAACCGTCGCCGAGAAGGCCTCGATCTCTGAAGGCTTTCTCAGTCAGGTCGAAAATGATGTCAACTCCCCTTCCGTGGATACCCTTATCCGCATCTGCAATGCCCTTGGCATAAACGCCGGGGATCTGCTCACCCAGGTGAGTCAGCAGGAAAAGATTATTCTCATCCGGAAATCGGAATGGGACGACATGGAACTCTCCCATACCGGTTTTGTCACCCGGCGATTTTTTCCGCCGGATAACCGCACCGTCATTGATTCCTCCATTATCGTCATAGAACCGGGCAAATCGATCCCGGTACGAAAAAACATCAAGAACGGCCAGGAACTTCTCTGTGTCTTGAAAGGCTCAGTCGACCTGATGCTCAGCGACACCACCTACGCCCTGGTGGAAGGTGATTCCGTTCATTTCTGGTCCAACGCCGAAAGTCAGAAAATTACCAACAACAGCGCCAACAATAGTTTCGTCCTATGGGTAGGAACGCTTTAAGCGGCAAGCAGATACCTCAACCTTAATCGACAAGGAGACAGTGGTATGATCACATTCAGCAAGCAACAGTTGAAAATTCCTCAGCTGCAACGCCCGGTTTACCTGGTAACGGCGGGACAATCGAAGTTTGACCGGGCCTTTCCGGACAAGCGTACCGAAGAACTGTGCATTGACGCCTTCACCATGGCCTCGCGCCTGCTGGACATTTCCCCGGCGGAGCTGAAACGGTATATACACAGCTGCTACTATGGCCATTTCGCCGATCATTTCGGCGACCAGCTCCTCGGGGAATCGGTCATCCACGACCGGCTCGGACTCGATCCTCTGGGCAACGTCGGCGTTAAAACCGGTGGCGCCACCGGCGGGTCGACCCTGTGGGAAGGCATGAAGGCCGTCGCTTCCGGCTACTCGGATTGCGTGCTGGTCATGGGCTGGGAGCGGATGGATGAGGTGCCCACCGACGAGGGCAATTTCCTTATTTCCTGCGCTGCCGACAAAGACTGGGAATCCCCGCTCGGCCATATCTATACCGGCTATTATGCGGTTATGGCCCAGCGTTACTGGCAGATTTTCGGCAAATCGGAAGACTCTTTCAGAAGGACCCTGGCGGAAATATCCGTGAAACACCACGGCTACGCCCGGTTCAACCCCTATGCCCAGTCGCCGATGAAACTCACCGTCGATGATGTGCTCAATTCTCCGGTGGTCGCCTATCCCCTGCGCGCCCTCGACTGCTGTCTGATGAGCGTCGGTGCGGCCTGCGCCATTCTCTGCGATGAAGACACCGCCACGCAGCTAACGAAAAACAGCAAAAATAAACCGCTGCGCGTCTATATCGCCGCGGGTTCGCACACCCTGCGCCCGGCCGACCGGCTGGATATGGCCATCCCGCTGCTGCCAAACGAGACCGCCGAGCAGTATAAAGACCTGGGCGAGCGTTTTCCCGGGGGAGATCGTTATCCCGGCTTCACCGGTTTTCTTGCCGCCAGGATTGCCGCCTATTACGGTTACGGCATGGCCGGTATCACCGACCCAAGCGAAGATCTTGATCTGGTCGAACTGCACGACGCCTTCACCATCAGTGACGTGCAGACCTACGAGGATGTCGGCATTCGTCCCTACGGCTATGGCCGGGACTATGTTGAATCCGGTGACTGTTACCACACCAACCCGCATACCGGCCAGCCCGGCAAACTGCCGTCCAACCTCTCCGGCGGCCTGATCGGCTGCATGCATTCGGTGGGTGCGACCGGCATTATGCAGACCTTTGAAGTCGCCTCACATATCTGGAACAGATGGGACGAGCTCCATGGCGACGAAAAAGTCTGGCAGCAGTTCAACCGGGAAAAACCGAGTGACTGGACCAGCCTGCAGGTGCAGGGCGCCAGAAGAGGCATGGCCATCAGCCACGCCGGGGTAGGCTCCCATGTCACCTCGACCATCCTCATGGATCCGGATCATTTGATCAAATAAGATGCTTGCATAAAAGATACCTACAGCTACCAGGAGAAACATTATGAGCATGTTCGGACAGGCATTCGTCAAAGAGAACAAATATAAATTGAAGGGCGACTTCCACCATCTGACGCCCAACACGCCGATACGCAACGCCGACGACGGCTGGAAGCTCCTCGGCATCACCAATCCGCGAGAAATGACCTACATCCATTCCTATGGCGGGGAGGCGATATTTTTCGAATCGCTCAGCCAGGGCAAGCTGCTGGCCACCCGCTGCGACAATGCAGGGTGTGACTCGAAAGGAACCATATACATCCCCTTCAGAATCCATTGCCCGGACTGTCTCGGCAAAAACACTGTCATCGACTTGACGGATGAAGCAAAAAAAAGTGCGAAGATCCATACGTTTATGGTCTGTGAACGGTCAGGGGCCTTCAATATCCTCGATAAACCGATTAAGTTTATCAATATAGAATTCGACGGGGTGGCGACTATTTTAATGAGCTACCTCAGCCTGGGCGAACCGAAATTTGCTATGCGGGTGGTGCCGATCTTCAAGACCAGCGGCCCGACCTTCACCATCCTCGACCTGTCCTGGGTGCCGGAGGGGACCAGAAAAGAAGACTTACCGGAAGGCTTCAGCTTTTAGACAACAGTACGCCCCGGCAGCCAGGCAATGATACCGTATCTTTCAGGCGGAAAGTAAAAAAGAGGTAAGCCATGCCCAAACCGTTATGGGAACCTTCGCAACAGCGCAGCAAGGATTCCAACATGTACAGGTTCATGCAGGGTGTGAACCACAACCACGGCACTGCTTTTACCGACTATAGTGGGCTCTACCAGTGGTCGGTTGACAATATTGGTGCCTTCTGGGCGGAAATGTGGCGTTTTGCCGAGATCAAAGCCTCGAAAACCTCTGAGCAGGTGATCGATGATCCCGGCAAGATGCCTGGAGCCCGCTGGTTCCCCGGCAGCAGGTTGAACTTTGCCGAAAATCTGCTGCGCTATCGGGATGAGAAAACGGCGGTGATCTTCCGGGGCGAGGATACTGTTCGCCGCACCCTGAGCTATAGAGAACTCTTTGCGGCAACGGCGAAGGTGGCCGCATCGCTTCGGCAAGCGGGCGTCGTTGCCGGAGACCGGGTGGTCGGTTTTATGCCGAACATGCCCGAATCGATCATCGCCATGCTGGCGGCAACAAGCCTTGGCGCCACCTGGTCGTCCTGCTCGCCGGATTTCGGCATCAAAGGAGTGCTCGATCGATTCGGGCAGACCCGGCCGAAGGTCCTTTTTACCGCCGATGGGTATTTCTTCAAGGGCAAGCCCCTGGACAGCCTTGCTAAAATTGCTGAAATCATCAAAGAAATACCATCACTTGAAAAGATCATCGTCGTGCCCTACACCAGGGAGAGTCCTGATCTTTCCGGCCTGCCCGGGGCAATGCATTACCAGGATTTTTGCAGCAGCGAGGCAAGCGATATCGATTTCAGTCAGCTGCCCTTTGCACATCCCCTGTACATTATGTACTCTTCCGGTACCACCGGCCTGCCGAAATGCATGGTGCAGAGCTGCGGCGGGGTACTGCTCAACCAGCTCAAGGAGCTGCTGCTGCATACCGATCTACGGCGCGGGGATACCATTTTCTACTTCACTACCTGCGGCTGGATGATGTGGAACTGGCTGACCGCCTCCTTGGCGGTTGGCGCAACACTGGTGCTCTACGACGGTAATCCCTTTCATCCCGGCCCGGGCGCCCTGTGGAGAATGGCCGAGGACGAGAAAATCACCGTTTTCGGCACCAGTGCCGGCTATATCGCCGCCCTGAAAAACGCCGGGGTAAAACCGGGCAGACAATATAACCTCAACCCTTTGAAAACACTGCTTTCCACCGGCTCCCCGCTTTCCAGGGAGGATTTCCACTTCATCTACCGGGAAATCAAAGCAGATCTGCAACTGGCGTCCATCTCCGGCGGTTCCGACCTGAATGGCTGTTTTGCCCTCGGTAACCCGATGGGCCCGGTTTACGAGGGCGAACTGCAGTGCCGGGGGCTGGGCATGAAGGTCTTTGCCTACGATGAAAAGGGATTGCCGGTGGTCGGCAAGCAGGGGGAACTGGTCTGCACCGCCCCCTTCCCGTCCATGCCGATCTCTTTCTGGGATGACCCGGACGGCACCAAATACCGGGCCGCCTATTTTGATCGCTTTCCCGGGGTCTGGACCCACGGTGACTTCATCGAGGTCACCGAACGGGGCGGCCTGATTATCTACGGCAGATCCGACGCCACGCTCAACCCCGGCGGGGTGCGGATCGGTACGGCGGAGATCTACCGGATCATCGAACAGCTTGACGGTATCGAAGACTCCGTAGTCGTTGGCCAGGAGTGGCAAAACGATACCCGGGTCATCCTCTTTCTCAAGATGCAGGCCGGGTATGAGCTGACCGATGCCCTGCAGGAGCAAATCAGGCAGAGTATCCGGCAAAATGCGTCGCCGCGCCATGTGCCGGCCAAGATCCTCACCGTGCCGGATATCCCGTACACCCTGAATATGAAAAAGGTCGAGCTTGCCGTACAAAAAATGATCCACGGCCGCGAAGTGAAAAACAAGGACGCCCTGAAGAACCCTGAAGCCCTGGATTTTTTTGCCGGCATCAAGGAGCTGAACGTCTGATAACCGGGAGACCCCATGAAGACATTTCCTCAATTAAATTTTGGTCTGGGAGATATGGCAAACCTGCTGCGCGAGTCGGTGCAAGGGTTCGTCAGTACCGAAATTGCCCCTTTGGCGGCGGCAATCGACCGTGAGGACCATTTTCCGCCGGAGCTGTGGATGAAAATGGGCGGCCTGGGCCTCCTGGGTATTACCGTCTCGGATGAATATGGCGGTGCGGAAATGGGCTATCTCGAACATGTTATCGCCCTGGAAGAGATCAGCCGCGGCTCGGCCTCGGTCGGCCTGGCCTACGGGGCGCACTCCAACCTCTGCGTCAATCAGATCAACCGCAACGGCACCCGAGAACAGAAGAAACGCTACCTGCCCAAACTTATTTCCGGGGAATATATCGGCGCCTTGGCGATGAGCGAGGCGGGAGCCGGTTCCGACGTCGTCGGCATGCGCCTGCGTGCCGTCAAAAAGGGCGATGTCTATATCCTGAACGGCACAAAAATGTGGATCACCAACGGGCCGAATGCCGATGTACTCGTCGTCTATGCCAAGACCTCGCCGGAAAAAATGCACCAGGGCATCACCGCCTTTCTCGTGGAGAAAACCATGCCCGGCTTTTCCCCCAGCCCGAAACTGGATAAACTCGGCATGCGGGGATCGCCCACCTGCGAACTGGTGTTTACCGATTGCGCCGTACCGAAGGAAAATATCCTCGGTACCCTTGATCGGGGGGTAGAGGTGCTGATGAGCGGTCTTGACTACGAGCGGCTGGTCCTGTCCGGCGGTCCCCTGGGCATTATGACCGCCTGCATGGATGTGGTGTTACCGTATATCCACGAGCGGCAGCAGTTTGGCCGGTCGATCGGCGAATTCGAGCTGATGCAGGGCAAACTGGCCGATATGTATGCAACCTGGAATGCCTGCAGATCCTATGTCTATACCGTGGCCAAGGCCGCAGACGAGGGGAGTAATATCCGCAAGGATGCCGCGGCGGTCATCCTCTATGCCGCAGAACGCGCCACCTGGATGGCCCTTGAAGCCATCCAGTGCCTTGGCGGCAACGGCTATATCAACGAATTTCCAACCGGACGCCTCCTGCGCGATGCCAAGCTGTATGAGATCGGCGCCGGCACCAGCGAGATCAGGCGGATGCTCATCGGCCGGGAGCTGTTCAGGGATACCGCCGATTGACCCTGCCCGTCGATCGGCTACGCCTGGCCATACCGGGTCTTCACCGCCTGACGATCCGGGGTGCCGTCTTTTTTCAGCGGCAATGCATCGACAAACTCGACATACTGCGGTTTTTTGAAGCGGGCGATACGCTCACCGACAAAGGCAATCAGCTCGGCGGCCGTCAGGGTCGTATGCGCATGGAGTTGACACACCGCCTTGATGCCCTCCTTCCATTTCGGATCGGGCACGCCGATAACCACCGTCCTGGCAACGGCTGGATGGAGCAGAATGACCTTTTCCACCTCGGCCGGATAGACATTTTCGCCGCCTGGTTTGATGAGTTCCTTTTCCGCTTTTCGCCCGGCATAAAATAAATATCCGTCCGCATCAAAGCGGCCAAGATCGCCGGTGTGATGCCGCCCGCCACGAAAGGCATAACCATTATCTTCCGGCAGTCCCCAATACCCCTGAAAAACCATCGGCCCTTTGACGGTAATCTCCCCCACTTCACCGATACCGACACCTTGGTCGTCCTCGTCAACCAGTTGCACATCGCCCAGCATGATCGTTTTACCAGCCGATCCCGGCCGATCATCGTACCTGCCGAAGGTGGCCAGGCAGGATGTCTCGGTCTGGCCGTACATGGCGTAATAACTGCCCCCGGTGGTTGCCTGAAACTGCTCGATCACCTCCGGAGTACCAAGACCGACAACGGCTCTGATCGAGCTGAGGTCGAAACCGTCCTTGGCGCCTGCTTTTAAAATCGAATCAAGAATCGGCGGGAAATCAAAAAAGAGTGTCGCCCCATTCTCCTCGATCAGCTGGGCGACTTCAGCGGCTTCAAATTTACTGACATTCAGACTGGTTCCCCCGGCATGAAAGGTGCTGGTGGCCATAAAGAGTCCGGCCACATGAAAAAGCGGCAGCAGGTTCACATGCACATCCTGCGGGGTAAAGGCCATGGTGCAGTTGAAGTGCATGTGGGCGCAGAGGATATTGCCATGGCTGAGCAGCGCCCCCCGCGGATATCCGCCCACCGCGGCGGTATGGATGATGACGAAACCGTCCGAGGCGGCCACTTCCGCCGGGGCCGCCTTTTTAGCCCCTGCCGACAGCGAGGAAAATTTCAGGGCCTCGCCGGTATCACCCTTCAAATTGTAGCAGCTGCCGATGGTCGGCAGATCGGTTTGTTTGCTTGCCAGGATGTGTTGAAATTCCGCATCGACAAAGGCGATTTTCGCCTGGCAATCGTTGAGATTATAACAGACCTCATCGGCTGAAAGCCGCCAGTTAACGGGCAAAACTATGCTCCCCAGACAAGCGGCGGCACCGTAAAGAAGAAAAAACTCAAGACTGTTTTTGCCGAGGACGCCGATGCGGTCACCCTTCGCAATCCCGGCTTCCGCCAGTCCCCCGGCCAGCAGATCGACCTGTTGCTTATACTCGGCAAAAGTCACTTGCCGCCCGTCATCAACCTCCCGCCAACAGATACGACTGCCGAAAGCAAGACCATTCCTGTTGATCAGGTCATAAAAAGTAAAGTCGTAAAGACCCATGGAACCTCTCCATTAAATTTTATAGAGCTGCGGGCCGGACCTCAGCCCAACCAGATGATTACCGGGAATATAGGGATAATTATTGAAGAAAACGACCTCTGCTATTTGGGATAATGTTTTACAGTAACAACCGGGCAGGGTGCTTTTAAGATTATGTACTGGGCGTTCGAGCCGACGATGATCTTCTGGGTGCGGGATACTTTTTCCACACCGATAAATATCTGGTCGATATCATGCTCCACGGCGAAACGGACCAGATCTTCCCCCGGCGACATGCCCCTGGCCAGCTGGTGGCTCTCGCAGGCGACACCTTTTTCCTTGAGAAATTTTTCGGCAAAGGCCAGATCATGGGCGGCTTTGCCTATGTTTTCGACTTTTTCACTTCTCCCGCCCCCCATGGAAGCGACGACAAAGACTCGAGCGCCAAAGGATTCGGCATAGGTTCTTGCCAGAGAGAGTGCGGCCTTGGACTCCTCCGATCCGCTGTACCCCACGAGATATTTCATCTATTCTCCCCATTTATCAAAAATCTTTGGCATTACATCCAACGCTTGCGCCGTTTATAGGACTTGACTTCCTTGAAGGACTTTCTGCCACCGCCACGGGTTATGCCCATATAGAACTCTTTGACATCAGGATTCTCCTGGAGTTCCTTTGAAGGACCTTCCAGAACAATTCTGCCTGACTCCATTATATAGGCATAATCGGAAATACCTAGCGCAATCTTGGCATTTTGCTCCACTACCAGGATAGTCGTATTCATTTCTTTATTTATCAGCTGGATATTCTCGAAGATCTCTTTGACCAGCAGCGGTGCCAGCCCAAGAGACGGTTCGTCGAGCATGAGCATCTTCGGTGCGGCCATCAACGCCCTGGCTATGGCGATCATCTGCTGTTCCCCGCCGGAACAATAGCCGGCCATGCGGTGGGTAATGTTCGCCAGCCGGGGGAAATGGGTGTACATCAGTCGATGATCGTCACGGATCTTCTGCGACCCGTCTTTTCGCGAAACAGAGCCGACCCGGATATTTTCATCGACAGAGAGATGTTTGAACACCCGGCGTCCTTCAGGGACCATCACCGCGCCAAGTTTGACCACATGGGTGCCCAGCAGGTTGGTGATATCCTGATCCTTAAATTTAATATAGCCTTCCCGGATAAAGCCGTTTTCCGGTTTCAGCAGGCCGCTGATTGCCCGTAATGTCGTGGTCTTGCCGGCGCCGTTGGTGCCGAGCAGGGCGACGATGGAACCTTCCGGTACGCTCAGGCTGACCCCGCGCAGAACCTGGACAATATCATTGTAGACCACTTCTATATTATTGACTTCCAGCTGATTATCCGGTTTTTTCATAACCATCGCTTGATTTTACTCTAAATCCTGCCAGCGGCTCTCGACCTTCCGTGCCATGACACTTGCCTAGCCCACGGCACGGAAGGACTGAAAAAGGACGAGTGTTCCCTTATTTTTTCCCTGTGTATTTCGGAATAAACGGTGTACCTGCCGACCTGAAGGCGCCATCTTTGACGACATAGAGCTGCAGCGAGTCAACGCCGGTATGATCGGTCTTTGAATAGGTTACCGGTCCAACGGTTGTTCCGGGCGAATAGGCATTGTCTCCATTCATTTCCTGCAGCTCTTCGTACAACGTCACATTGTTGATCTCCTTGCCCTTCGCCTTAGCCCGCCTGATGACTTCCGTTGCCACCTGGGCAACCATCATGCCATTTGCGTAGTTATGCGAGTTAGCGGCTTTTTCGTCTCGATTATATCTTTTAGCCAGCTCAAGCTGCGCGGTTGCGCCGGGGCTGGGTTCGTTGGTGACGATGTAGGAGGTGGTCCAGTAGAAATTCTCGGCCGCGGCACCGGCCAGCGCCACCAGATCGTTGCCGCCGGTATAATGACAGCCGAGAAAAGTCACTTTTCCTTCTTCACCAAAGGATTTTGCCACAAGGCCGAGGCTGTCGGCATCCTTTAACATGGTCGCCACAGGAGACTGGACAGTCTGGCTGATGACATACTGCACCCCTTTACTCATCAGGCGCTTAAGCATGGCGGTATTGTCCAGATCTTTACCGTGTTCGACGACTTCGACAATTTCGAGAGCCAGGCCGGCGCTCACTGCCTTTTGCAGATCCTCGACCGGGCCGCGTCCAAATGCCGAAGGATGAATAAAAAGAGCGACCTTCGGCATACCCCCCTTATGGTTGGTCACAATATATTCGGCCAACCCGATGGCCTGGTCGGAATAGGAGGCTATCGGCAGGAAAATATAGTTTGAATCGACGAGATTTCCGGCATGAAAGGAGGCCGGGATAACCGGCATTTTCACTTCCTCAAAATCCTTTTTCAAGGCCAGCGTGCTGCCGGTGGAATAGTTGAGATAAAAAACAATCCCCTGATCAAGAAAATCTTCGAAATTCTGCTTTGTTATATCATTTTTGTATTGATCGTCGCGAATCGTGCAATCAATTGTGTCATCTCCCAGCATCTTGGTATCGTTGACATACTTGAAGTAGTCTTCAACGCCTTTGGCATAGGGGTTGCCGGCATCGGACGTCGGGCCGGTAATGGCCAGAGACAGACCGAGCTTATACACCTCTCCGGCAAGGGCCTGGCCGGGAAGAGTTACCATGACAACAGCTCCCAACAGAAACATCCACCTGGTCAAATTGTCCTTTTTCATTTTTCCTCCTTGGGTTGAGTACCTGTGTTAGTACCTGAATGGCCACAGCTTGACATAGGACCGTGCGATACGCCACCAGTTGGCAATGCCGCGTGGTTCAAACATCAGAAACAGTACGATAACGAGACCAAAGCTCAGCGGTTTGAGTGCAGTGGCAAGGTTGGCGGCAAAGGCTAAATGGCTGCTCGCCCATTCCGACAGCTGCTCCACCTGCATATCGAGCATTTTTATCGCCAGCGGCCCCATAAAAGAACCGGGCAGTGTGCCCAGCCCGCCGACAATGGCCATGGCGAGATAGTTGATGGAGTGGTGCAGGGTAAAGGATTCGACGCCAACGCCCCGATACAGATAGGCATGTAAGGCCCCCGCCACCCCGGCGAGAAAACCGGCCAGGGCAAAAGCATACACTTTAGTAAGGCCCGGGTGCATGCCCATGGCGTCGGCTGCCCGGTCATTATCCCGCACGGCGATAAGACAACGGCCGTAACGGGTCCGCAGCAGATTGCGCACCGCAAAGCCCACCAGAACAATGAGCACCAGGATCGCATAATACCAGAAGATATAGTGCGCGCTGCGTGATACCTCGCCGGTCAGCCAGAACACTCGACCGACGGCTATGGTCTGCCCCTGGTTAAAAAAATCCATGAATTTCATGGTCCACTCAAATATCATCTGGAAGGAGAGAGTGGCAATGGCCAGATAGAGATGTTTCAGGCGAAGAGCGGGCAGGCCGACAATGGCGCCGAAAAAAGCGCCCATCGCTCCGGCGGCAAGAATCATGACCGGCCAGGCGTGGGACAAAAGAAAGTGGTTTTCACCGAACACCCGCGCAAAAGAGGCAATTGTATAGGCCCCTACCCCGACAAAGGCCGCATGGCCGATGGAGATGAGACCGGCAAAGCCGGTGACCAGATTCAATCCCATCACGGCAATGACGGCGATGAGAATGTTGTCGATGACCAGCATATACTTGTTGCCGACATCGATGAAGAACGGCCAGAGGAAAAGGCCGAGGATGAAAAGTGCCATCGCCGTCCTGTCCAGGCTGGTGAAAAAAATCCTTTGTTCTTCCCGGTAGGAGGTAAAATAGTTTCCTGTGGCCAACCAACGATTTGCTGACATAGTTTATACCCGTTCTATTTCGTGTATGCCGAATAAGCCATGGGGTTTGAAAAGCAGAATGACCAGGAGAACAATATACGGCATAACTTCCCCGGTACCGCTCAGTCCCCAGTGACCATCAAGATATCCGCTGGCAAATTGCTGTATCAGCCCCATGATTATCCCCGCGACAACCGCGCCGAGAATTGAATCCAGCCCGCCGAGAATGACCACCGGAAAGACGACAATGCCGAAGGCGTGCAGGGTATCAAAATTCAACCCGGTAATATTGCCGATGACGCCGCCGGCCGCAGCGGCACTCAGCCCGGCCATCGCCCAGGCCAGACCAAACACCCGGGGGACCGATATGCCGATGGACATGGCCGCCAGCTGATCGTCGGATACCGCCCGCATGGAGATACCGACCGTCGATTTTTTAAAGAACCAGGTAAAACAGGCAATCAGGGAAAAGGTGGTGACAACCCCGACCAGCTGTGTCCAGGAAATCGACACCCCGGCAAAACCAATCGGCGTTGTCGGCAGGAATGGCGGAAAGGAGAAATTCTCCGCGCCAAAGGGGGTCAGATAGATCAGGCCGTCAAGAATGGACATCAGGCCGATGGTGACCATGATCACGGAAATAATCGGTTCCCCGATCAAGCGCCGCAGAAACACCCTTTCGACACTCATCGCCAGAAAAAAGGTCGCCAGCATACTGGCGGGAAACGAAATATAGATCGGAATGTTCGCCCAGACGGTCAGGGCATAGGTGATAAAAGCCCCGGAAGCAATAAACTGCCCGTGGGCAATATTCAGCACCCGGCTCGACTTATAAATGAGCACAAAGCCGAGGGCGGACAGGGCGTAAATCGATCCGACGACAATACCACTGACTACCAGTTGAAAAAAATAGCTCATCAGTCCCCTTCCATTGTGTAAAAGTGGATGGTTGTATCAACCGTTGTTGTTTGGCCATCTTGATACTGATAAAAGGCCTCCACCTTTTTCTCTGTTATAGCTGCGTCGTACAGCGCTTCATAGAGATCATCGTATTTTTCCCGGACAAATTTGCGGCGGATTTTTCCGGTCTTGGTCAATTCGCCGTCATCCATATCCAGCAGCTTATAGAGGATGGCAAAGCGCCTGATCTTGAAATGCGGCTTTTCACTATTAAAATTAATAGACTCGACCGCACCCTTAATCAGCTCGGCAACCTCCGGCTGCAGAGAAAGATCCATATAGGTGCTAAAGGAGATACCCCTGTCCTCGGCCCATTTGCCGACGACAATGGGGTCAACATTGATCAGCGCCGCGACATAGTCCTTCCGATCGCCGAAAATGACCGCTTCCTTGATGTAGGGACTGAACTTCAGGCGGTTTTCCAGGAACATCGGGCTGAACATCTCGCCATTGTTATTATGCATGACGTCGGAAATACGGTCGATGACCACCAGGTGCCCGTTTTCATCGATATAACCGGCATCGCCCGAATGGAGCCAGCCGCCTTCAAGCAATTCGGCGGTCTTCTCCGGCAGTTTATAGTACCCGGGCGTCACCGAGGCGGACCGCGACAGGATCTCTCCTTCCTCGGAAATTTTGCATTCCGTCCCCGGCAGTGGTTTGCCCACCGTGTCCGGCCGAACGTCGCCGTCCCGGTGCATATAGGCGATGCCGACGATCTCCGTCTGGCCGTAGATCTGTTTCAGGTTGACGCCGATGGCCTGATAAAAGGTGAAGAGTTCCGGGCCAAGGGCCGCACCGCCGGTATAGGCCCGGCGCAGTCGCAGCAGGCCGATCTGATTGACCAGCGGCCGAAAAATGATCTGCTTGCCGAGCCAGGCGAGAAAACGCAGTTTACCGGGCATCACCCCGCCTGACATGCGATAGCCCGCCGCCTCTTCGCCTATCTTCATGAAATAATGATAGAAGGTACGGTTCAGCCAATAGGATTCGTTTATTTTCAGCCAGATCTGCGAGCGGATATTTTCATAGATGCGGGGCGCACCGAACATGAAATGCGGCCCAATTTCCTTGAGATCACTCATGCTGGTTTCCACCGACTCCGGAAAATTGACGGCGATGCCGGTGGCCATGGCCACGCCGAAAGAGTTCATCTGCTCGCCGATCCAGGCAAAAGGCAGAAACGACAGATATTCATCGGTCTCTTCCAGGGGATCGACCTTGGTGATCTGCAGTCCCATGTTGATATAATTTCGATGGGTGAGCATGGCGCCTTTCGGCAGCCCGGTGGTGCCGGAGGTCAGACACAGATGGCAGACATCGTCGGGTTTGCCTTCGTCGACCAGGTTGTTGAACAGCTCCGGAACCTTGTCATGTGTTTCTTCACCGAGGACATACAGCTCTTCAATGGACATAAACCAGTCATCGGCCTGGTAGCCGCGCATGCCCCGGGGATCCTCATAGATGACTTTTTTCACGCCGGGAATCCTGTCCCGCACCTCGGCTACTTTATCGACCTGCTCCTGATCGCTGCAGAAGACAATGCCGACATTGAGATATTCAAGGATCCCGCCGATCTCATCCGGCAGGCTGGTTTGATAGATGGCTGCAGAAATACCGCCTACGGCCTGCGCGCCGATGGCCATGTACAGCGTTTCCGGAATATTATCGCTGATGATGGCAAGCTTATCCCCCTTGGCAAAACCGATCTTGAGCAGGCCAAGGCCGACCTTACGCACAAAAGCATAGTACTCATCCCAGGTATAGCTGATCCAGCAGCCGAAATCCTTTTCCCGTAAAGCAACCTTCTTGCCAGTCGCCTTCACCCGCCAGCGCAGAAGTTGCGGAATGGTGTGCTTTACCAGATGGTCTTGATTTTCCATACGCAATTATTCTTCTCCAATATAGGCTTCAATCACTCGCGGATCGGAGGCAACTTCCTGCGGCGTTCCCGAACCGATGAGTTCGCCAAAATCAAGGACATAGATCTGGTCGGAAATATCCATGACCACCCCGAGGTCATGCTCAACCAGCACCACCGTAACGCCCCACTCTTTCTTCAGATCAAGAATAAAACGGACAATGTCTTCTTTTTCCTCGATATTCATGCCGGCCATCGGTTCATCGAGCAGCAGCAGTTGCGGCGCCAGCGTCAGGGCCCGGGCGACCTCCACCCTTTTTTGCACCCCATAGCTCAGGTTGCCAACCATGCTTTTCCGATAGGGTTCCAGCTCCATGAAATTAATTATTTTTTCCACATAGGCGCGATTTTCCGCCTCCAGTCGCGATGCCTTGCCAAAGAAGATGATCGCATGCAGGAGCGAATAACGCAGGTTTTGATGACGGGCGAGGAGCAGGTTATCAAGCACCGACAGACCGCGAAACAACTCAAGATTTTGAAAGGCTCTGGCTATACCGATATTGGAAATCTGATGCGGCGAGGCGTGGGTCAGGGTACGTTCCCCGTAGACAATCTGACCTTTGGAAGGGTGATAGAAACCGGAAATACAGTTGAGGATACTTGTTTTACCGGCCCCGTTGGGACCGATAATCGAGGTGATAATCCCAGGCTCGATAGTGATATCGACATTGGAGAGGGCGTTTAATCCGCCGAAGGTCAGCGTAACATCAGAAACGATCAGCTGCGTCATAGATTTCTCCAAATCGCGGGTTCTAGCCGGTGCGCTCGACACGGAACTAGGCGTGCCCAAGAAATTGCTGTCTTGTACCTGCGCAACAACGCTTTTCTAACGCCCCGTATCCCCTGGGGATTTTTTCTATATCAAATTGGCTTATACATTACTTAATCCACAGATAATCGCAAGTTTATTAAATAGCGGTAAAATAGTGGGCAAATACTACTATTTCATAATGGCCAACAAATGGGAACGCAGGTTTATCTTCTTGTTTTTCAGTCCTAATTTATCCCTGATCTGGTGCCGGTGAAAGAGGATGGTATTTTTTGACACCAGCAATACCTCAGCTATTTCTTTATTGGTTTTTCCGTCCTTGACCAGGCTGGCCACTCTGATTTCGGTCGGCGTCAACTGCACCAGATTCGAGGTCAGCCTGTCGAGAAACGGCGAAACGATATTATTTAAGTTGGTTTCCAGAATCTGCACCAGAGTTCGTTGCTGGATACTCAGCCGTCCGTCGACAACTCGCTGCAGATAGGGACTGACCAGTTCCTGGACATTGCGC
This sequence comes from Desulfopila aestuarii DSM 18488, assembly GCA_945863875.1. Classification (GTDB taxonomy): domain Bacteria; phylum Desulfobacterota; class Desulfobulbia; order Desulfobulbales; family Desulfocapsaceae; genus Desulforhopalus_A; species Desulforhopalus_A aestuarii_A. Next base: position 23,698 of record CAMBBS010000032.1, on the reverse strand, counting down.
AGAACAACCGCCCCCAGTTCCTTTTTATCCACTTCCCGCTGCCTCAAAAGGACCCGGAGGGCGGTATTGACTTCTTCGAGATGGTGGGACTGCGCCTGCAGCTCTTTCTCACGTTTTTTCAGCGCTTTTTCCGCCCGTTTCCGGTCTTCTATTTCCTGCTCAAGTTTAAGGTTGCTCTGTGCCAGTTCAGCGGTCCGTTCCGTCACCAGCTCTTCGAGGTGGCCGCGATATCGATCCAGTTCCTGTTCATCACGCTTTCGATCACTGATATCCCGCAAAATGACGATATTGCCCAGCGGTTGCCCATCTACGCCCTGATAGAGGGTGGAACTGAGCTGCACATCGAGAACTTTTCCCGCCCTGGTCAGGCGCCTGGTCTCAAAGAGATGGATCTTTTGCCCGCTGAGCATCTGTTTGATGGCCACCCGTGTCTCTTCGACGCTCTCCGGCGGCACAAAATCGATCTGCTTGCCGAGAAGTTCATCCCGTGACAGGTCAAAGGTCTGTTCAAAGGCCGGATTGACATAGGTGGCAATGCCCTTCATGTCGTAGACGACAATGGGGTCCGGGGACGACTCGAGGAAGGTCCGATAGCGCATCTCACTTTCCCGCAGAACCGACTCCGCCCGCTTCCTCTCCGCCAGTTCGTGACGCACATCGGCGTATAAACGGGCCTTTTCCAGAGCGATGAGGGCCAGGGCGGCGAATCGCTCCAGGGTAGCGATATCCTCATTGCTGAAGCGCTTGTCGCCATCGACATGGGCCAGTCCGATCACCCCGAGAACCCGATTATCGTATTTGAGCGGTATGCCTACAATAGACCGTAACCCGTCGAGAACCTTATCGGCAAGACGGTCCGGCCAAGTCTGATAATCCTCGACCAGGAGCGGCACCTCGGCCTGCCACACCTGCCCACCCATGCCCTGGCCAAGTCGAACCTGCCGCCCCAGCTGGCTCTTGAAAAAACCCATCCCCACCCGCATCTGCATCAGGTCTTCCCCCGGCTCGGGCAGATAAATAAAGCCATGAGCCGTGCCGCTCAGCGAGGCGGCCCGCTCGAGAATGTTCTCCAGCAATTCTTCTTTATCAAGCTTATCAATTAAACCAAGAGAGGTTTCACTCAACGCCTTCAAGGAGCTGTTCTGCCGGTGACATGTTTCTTCAGCCGCCTTCAGGCGCAGGGATTCGAGAATCAAGGTGCCGTTCTGCCGGACCAGCTCGGCGTAGGTAGGTTTTTGCTCCATGCGGGATTACAGGAAAATGGTTTATGGTACAAAAAGATGACGGATGAAGGTTCGGATTTCACCATGGTTCGATGCAAAAGAGACAGTTCTGCCAACGTAGCATCTCACCGTGGTTTTTAACCACGAAAATCTTACCTGCCGCCTTCTTTTTCGCTTTTTTGCCGTGGTTCCTGTGACTGCCATGCTAACCCCTGAAAAATATTGACAATCCACTCTGGATATGTACAATATATTGTGCAGGAGGTGCTACGATGGAAGCTATAACCTATACGGCAGCAAGACAAAACCTTGCGAAAACAATGGAAAAAGTTTGCCGTGACCATGCCCCGCCGCTTGTGACTCCAGGTCCGTTTATAAAACTTCAGACGATGCACTGCATATCGCTCAACTGAGATACCACCACTGAAGAAGATACCGCCTGCCCGGCAATGCTCTTTATTATCCCCAGTGTGCGTTATTGAATGGTGGTTCCGTGCCATCTTCCTCAATTACCTTGTACTGAAGCGGCGGTAATTTGCTGCGTAACTATGCATATATTTGAAATAACCTCCATACTGATGGTTTTGACGGCGGTATTCAGCTACGTCAATTACCGATTCCTGCACATGCCAACGACTATTGGCGTGATGTTCATTTCCCTGGTGCTGTCGCTCTGTTTTGTGACCTTGAACTGGCTGGGTCTGGATTTCGGCCAGGAGAAGATTGCCGAAATCCTGCAATCCATCGATTTCAATGAGACCCTGCTCCATGGCATGTTGGCGTTTTTGCTTTTCGCCGGCGCGATGCACATCAAACTCGAAGATTTAATCATTGAAAAATGGGCCATCGCCGTCCTGGCCACCGCCGGTGTCATTATCTCTACCTTCATCGTCGGGAGTTTTTCCTGGATCGTCCTGCAATGGTTTGGCATACCGGTTTCCTTCCTTTATTGTCTTCTGTTTGGCTCACTGATTTCCCCCACCGATCCAGTGGCCGTCCTGGGAATTCTGAAAACAACCGGTGTGCCGAAAAGTCTGGAAACCAAAATCGCCGGAGAATCCCTGTTTAATGACGGTATCGCGGTGGTGGTTTTCCTGATCATCCTTGAACTGGCCCGGGGCGGCAGCCAGGTTTCAGCAACCGGAGTATTTCTGCTTTTCCTGAAGGAAGCCGGTGGAGGTGTCGTCCTGGGCCTGGCAATTGGCTTTCTCGCCTACCGGATGCTCAAACGGGTCGACAATTATCAAGTGGAAGCGCTCATCACCCTGGCCCTGGTCATGGGTGGCTATGCCCTGGCGGATAGTATCCACATATCCGGTCCAATTGTCATGGTTGTCGCTGGCCTGTTGATTGGCAATCAAGGCCGTGCATTTGCCATGTCGGACCAAACCCGCGAACGTCTTGACGATTTCTGGGAACTCATTGACGAGATTCTCAACGCCCTGCTGTTCATGATGATCGGTCTGGAAGTGCTGGTGATTCCTTTCACGCGAGAACTCCTCACTGTCGGTATAATTTCGATAATTACCACACTATTAGCCCGCTGGATGAGTGTCGGAGGTGCGGTGCATTTCATGCGCCTGTTCAGATCATTCAGCCCGGGGGTAATCTCGATTATGACCTGGGGAGGATTACGCGGCGGCATCTCTGTGGCGCTGGCGCTATCGATACCAACCGTGCCGGAACGCACGACCATCATCTCAATCACTTATAGTATCGTGATTTTTTCCATCGCCATCCAGGGAATGACTCTCGGTAAACTGGCCAAACGACATTTCAAGGGGTAAGGGCGGATTCGAGCCCCTTAACGAACGTCACCTGTAGAGAGACCGTGTGGAGCGCCTTGGTCAGCGGTCCCCTGTTTTCAATTGCAGACATGGGGTTGTTCTCTTTTTTGATTGTTGGCGGATATCCAGAAGCTATCGTCAGTTCATCCGCCCATACACTTCAACGTGAAATTCTTCCGGAAAGCCCCCAATATCCTTTCGAACCAAAAGAGATTTGGGTAAGAATTTCCGCTGCCTGAATTTTTGCCAGCCTTATCGTTATCATTGCTTGCAAGCTCACTCTCGCCAATGCTTGGGATCATTGAGCGCATCAGGGCATATCACCTGTCCGCGAACATGTCCGACAACTCCCCGCTGAAGCTCCTGAACCATCCATGCACCGGCGTTTTCAGGCGGGATCGGATACGGTGCCTCGAACCCTTTTATCCCAGCTGCAGAAAAGCCATACTGTGGATAACAGCCTGGATGGCCGGGCACAAACACCAACTCAACACCCAGGATTGTCAGCTGTTGCAACCCTTCTTTGATGAGCTGCCCGCCGATGGTCTGACTTTGGTAGTCCGGGTGGACAGATAACGGAGCAAGGAGAGATGAAAAAACCATCCGGCGACTATGCTTGACCCGTACGCCCGTGAAAAGAATATGACCAATGACTTGATCACTCGAAATTGCAACAAGCGATAACGATGGCCGCGCACTCGAATCTTTTAATAGACCTGTGACGAGATCGGCCCTCTCTTGTCCTTGGACGTCACCAAATGCGGCAACGGCAACATCCGATATTGCTTGTGTATCTGCCTCGACTGCCTGCCGTATCTGACAATTCATCCTGGATCGTCCTCGATCGCCAACTGCCTCCTCGGAGGGCCGGCCGAGAGGGGTAGTTCGGGCATAAGGGCTTTCTATAACCCATGCGACCCATGGGTTGCAGAAAGATGTGCATGGCCAAGAGAAAAAATTGCGCGTTGGAAAAAAGAAAATTATGGTGTTCATTGTTATTAACTTTTCAATCCACCCTGCTTTTCAACCACACTTGCTTTTCAACCACGGAAATCTGTCTATAATGGCCCCTTTTTCGCTTTTTCACCATACGTCATCGTTTCGCAGGTTATTCACCGCCCTCCCATGTCTTCTTGTTGTTCTTCTGGTCGGGATATCATCACCACTCCAGGCGACGACGCATCCAATGCCTCCCGAAGGCGTTGACCTTATCGGCTTTACGACAAGTGTGAAAGCCCTCAACCAGGACACCTTGCTCGATATTGCCCGTCAATACGATCTGGGGCAGGAGGAGATCCTGCACGCCAATCCCGATGTTGACCGCTGGTTGCCCGGTAAGAACACTAAAGTTGTTCTCCCTGGCCAGTTTATTCTTCCCCGTGCTGAACGGAAGGGCCTTGTGCTCAATCTGCCCGAGATGCGCCTCTATTATTTCTACGAAGACGACCTGGAAAAAAAGCCGATGGTGAAAACCTATCCGGTGAGTGTCGGCCGGATGGACTGGAAGACACCTTTAGGCAAAGCCAGGATTGAAAGAAAGGACAAGGATCCCTCCTGGTTTCCACCCGAATCTCTTAAAGTAGAGGCAATAGCCGCAGGAAATCCATTGCCCGATGTCGTCCCCCCCGGCCCCAGCAATCCCCTTGGCGGTTATGCGCTGCGTCTGAGCATCCCTGGTTATCTGATCCATAGCACCAACAAGCCCTATGGCGTGGGCATGCGGGTGACGCATGGCTGCGTGCGCATGTATCCCGAGAACATCGAGGAGCTTTTTCCTATTATACCGGTACATACGATGGTGCAGATTGTGAACCAGCCGATCAAGCTCGGCTGGCAGAACAAAACACTTTTTCTAGAGGTTCATCCATTGATGGATGAAGACCAGGAGAAAAATCAGGATCTGCAAGACATGACCTCTACCATGATCCTGGACGAGATAGAAAACAAGGGGGCGATACTCGATATAAAAACCATCAAGCGAGCGCTGCAGGAACAGACCGGCATACCGGTTCCCATTTCCACTTTTGGCTCCGATGGCTTTGATTTTTAAAGAGGCTCAGAAAAGAGCAGAACCCCGCCGGGAATGGCGGGGCTGCAACATAAAATTATACCTGGGTGATTATTTGTACATCGCCTTTTTAAACATACGGTCCATTTTGGTTTCCGTCGTCTCAGCAGTCGCATTGGCCTTCTGGGCCGTCGCATTGGCATCCTCGGCAATAGCCTTGGCTTCCTGCGCAGTAGCCTTGGCCTCGTTGGCCGCCGACAAGGCCGCATCGGCCGTGGCATTTGCCTGCACCACCTGGGTTCTCACCGAATCCAGATCGCTGTTCGTGGCACAGCCTGCAAGGCCAAGAACGATAAGCAGAGCGAACAGTTTAGCAGTTTTTTTCATGTGAAGTCCTCCTTGGTATGGTTTGATGGGTTGGTCCTTCCAGCAATTTCCGGCTCCCTCACAACAATATTACTTGCTTTACTAACGTATTATATTAATACGAGCGGACAAGACAGGCTATCCTTTTTTTCGTTAGAAGGTGAATAAAATCGACATCAGCGTATTTCAACCGGGGTGCCAACCCTGATCCAGACCGTTAGACGGTCAATCTGCCCATTGGTCAGAGCCACACAGCCATTTGTCCAGTTGTACTGCTTATGGATGTCTACATCACCCTTGCCTATTCCGTGTATGCCCAGGTTACCGCCAAGAATGGTATCCTGAGGAGGAAGACGGCCTGCTGCCAGTGCCCGGTGGATTTTGGCCCATGTCTTTTTGTCCAGATGACCAGCCTTCAATGCTCGGTCGGCATAGTCTTTACTTGGATAGCGAAAACCAAAAAATCGATGAAAGGAAGTATTATCGGTTATCCAGGCAATGCGGAAATGCCCCAGGGGGGTCTGGTTGTCACCCTTCCGCCTGTCGAGAGACGCGCCGTAACGGCCGATGGCAATATCTGAGAACGAGAGCACTTCCTGGCCACCCCGCAGGACCTTCAGGGTGAGCGCTTTGGTGTCTATGACAATGCGAGTGTTGTCCAGACGGGTATCCTCGGCCACACTGACCAGGGAGGTCAGTAAAATCGATATGATCGCAAGAGACAGGCAGGCAACCAGGGAAGACAGTACCGGCCGGTTCGTATACATGGGTGGGGACGTTTTCAACGACATGACCAAACACCTCCAGGAATATTTGTCACCAATCGGGACGGTTGCCGCCTAAGCATGGCACTCTCCCTTCCTTTTTCCAGAACAGACAGATTTCGACAGCCGGCCATCATTTATCCAGCAAATGCCGGAGCAGGCCGGCAAAATTACGCCGATCAAGCCGTGCCAGGCCATACTGTTCCGCCCGCTGCATCGCCTGGCGGTACTCTGCAGCGGAAATCGCCGCCGCAAGCTCGGTAAATTCATCGGCCCTGCCGGCCGGTCGATACTGGTCCATGATATTCACATAACAGTTGACTGATATTTCTTCCGCCAGAAACCGGAGAATCGCGTCCGTCTCGGCAAAGCCACCCGGCATCAACAGGTGTCGAACGAGCAGGCCCCGTTGCGCCTGCCCCTGGGCATTGATCTGCAGATCGCCGACCTGCCGCTGCATCTCGCGCAAGGCCTGCCTGGCTACTTGCGGATAATCGGCCGCCTTGGCATATCGCCTGGCGGAATCAGTACTCCAGAACTTAAAATCCGGCATATAGATATCGATAATGCCATCGAGCAGTTGAAGCGTGGCCACAGTGTCATAGCCGCTGCCGTTATGGACCAGGGGCACTTTAAGCCCATTGGCAATGGCTGCGGGAAGTGCCGCAAGAATCTGCGGCACAACATGGCTGGGGGTGACCAGATTAATATTGAGGCAACCCTGCTCCTGCAGCTCGACCATGATCTGGGCGAGGCGCTGGTCATCGACCGGAAGGCAGCTGTGCTTTTCCGGATGACTGATATCGTCGTTCTGGCAAAACACACAGAGCAGATTGCAGCCGCAGAAAAAAATGGTCCCGGAACCATGTTCCCCGACGAGCACCGCCTCTTCACCAAAATGCGTTCCATAGCTGGCAATCTCTGCCAAGGCGCCGGTGCGGCACAGGCCGACCTTACCCGCCAGACGATCAACCTTGCACCGGCGCGGGCACAAGGTACATCTTGCCAACAGGCGCCGGCTCTGGTCAATGCGCCGAGCGAGCAGACCTGAGCTGGCGGCCGCCAGATAAGAACTTGCCATCGACTTGCACCCTTTATCGCCGTTTACCACCATTCGTCGCAAAAAGGTCAAAGGTCAGAAGCGCTCTGCCTTCGTCCTGTTGACTGATCTTTTAGTAATTTTGTTTGAGATATTCCCACTGGCTGAAGAAACATAATATAACGCATGTCCTCGCCCATCAACGTTTTTCCCTCTTACGCATTTTCTCATTTAACGTTCTGCGCCCAATCGCCTGGCGATAGACATCCGCCGGCGCCTTCCTGCAATCCCGCTCAAGAGCGAATAGAACAGCAGAAGAAATCCGCAGAGGATCACCATCACCCCGCTGCCCCGTGAAACGCCTGCACCGATTGTTGTCCCCATCGTCTCTGCAAAACGACCGGTGTTTGCTAGCAGCGGATTGAAAACATGGTCGGCCAGGGGCCCGGCGACGGTGAAGGCCATCAGCATGCCTAGCTGCGAAATAAAGGAAATCAGTGACCAGATCCGGCCCTGCATTTTGTTATCGATATTCTGCCGAAACAGCAGTTCCAGGCTGGAATTGACGAACGGCAAGGTGGAGAAAAAACAGAAAGCGGTGCACGTTATCAGTATGGTATTGGTGCTTGCCCCGATAAGGATATAGAAAATGCTCGCCACAAAAAGGGCAGAGGAGAGCACCCGAGTTTGTTCATATCTTTTGCTTGAGATGCCGATCCAAAGGCTGCTGAGGAGCATGCCCGATGCGGCTATCGATTGCACGGCACCCAAGGTCGCGGTATCTGACATCGCCAGCACGATAGGCACAAAAAGTGCCTGCAGAATGCCGGTTAAAAAGGTGACGACGACGGTGAGGTAGAGCAGGTGAAGAACTATTTTGTTGCCGGCGAGATACCGCATACCCTCGGTGAGATCTTTTCGAAAGCTCTTTGCCGTGCTTTTTTCTTCGCCCCGTCCGGCATTTTTGCTGACGAGGATCACCGACAGCGCCGCCGCAATGAATGTCAGCATATCAATGGCCAGAATGATGAGTATGCTGAACTTCGTCAGTAGAAAAGCGGCAACAAATGGTGCCAGAAGGTACTGGGCCGCTTCGGTCAACTGGATCAGGCCGCCTGCTTTTGCATACGCCTTCTCGTCGAGCATTTCGGTAACCGAGGCCTTGAATGCCGGTGACTGAAACGCTGCGAAAAGTGAGCTTATCGCCACCCCTAAATAGATCGGCCAGTGTTCCTTTGGCTGGAGCAGAAGCATAACGACAACAAAGAAAACACCCAGGGAGGAGCCCAGATCGCCCACCGCCATCATCTGTTTCCGGTCCTTTCTGTCGGCGATAACTCCGCCCACCGGTGCGAGCATCACGGCGGGAAGAAATGCCGCAAGCAGCAGAAAAGAATAGGACGAACTGGAACCGGTCTGCTGCAGTAGATACACGCCCAGGGCAAAGGCACTGATGCCACTGCCGACTTTAGACAGGAGCTGACCTGACCAGATGATTAAAAAGACCGTGAAAGACTTTTCGGGCGCATTCATCAGTTTGCCTCGGAAACCAGGTGGGCTTTCGAAAAAAACATCTCTTTTTCAAGCATAACGAGAGCAGCACCGATCAAGGTTAGGATGATGGTTTCAATACATTTTGTTATCTGGGAGATATTTAACATTTCACTGGAGATATTGATGATAAAGTGAAAGACAATCGCGGCGAGGACACTTTTTCTGTTTTTCATACATATCCAGCTGATAATGATGCCCATGGGGATGATGCTGACAAAAAAATTAATGGCAAACCAGATGTTTTCATGAAATATCGCATACTGATAGGAGTCCTTGACAAAAATCAACGGAAAGTGCCACAGGGACCACAGCAAACCGAAAACAATGGCCGCCGTCAAGAAGTTATAGCGACTCTGCAAACTGTCAAAGGCATATCCCCGCCAGCCAAGCTCTTCAAAGCCTGCGGCCATCACCAGCAGGAGCAGCACGGGAAGGGATCTGCAGGAAAAAGAGAACCCATCGGCGAATTGAAACTGGGAAATCGATTCACCGAATTGCAGAGAAATTACAATCGACAGCAGAACCGAGAGCGGCATGATGAAGATGAATGCCGGCAGTGTGTTCCATCGAATGAGCCTGAGATTGAACAATCGATTGACATACTCTTTCTTGAGGTCCGAACGGTGCGACCTGAAGATCATGACAAGGGAGATGATAAACGGTGCCATCAGTCCTGGAAGCATGAGCAGCAGATACAGTCCATTTCGGTCATCCTGAAAGCTGACATACGCCCCGGCAAACCAAAGGGTAAAGGTCACCATAAAGGTAAGAGAAAAATATGTGCACAGTTTATAGCGGTAGGTTGAAATCATTTGTCTTTTCCAATTTGAATGGCCGTTGCCGTTGACTGGCTATTCCCTTGTGACTATTTACGACAGGCAGAAGTGCCACCTGGAGCCCCTGCCGCGCTGTTCTCGTGCCTAAAATCGGTAACCGACGCCGGTGGCGGCGACAAAGCCGGAACTATCAAAAAATGTCAGCTCTGCGTCGGTGCCGGAGTACCCGGCAATGCCAAAAAGATAAAAATTGTCCAAACCGAAAGGTTCGGCCAGAGAAACGGTCTCGAAAATGGAGACCCCGGCCTCTTCTCTCTTTTTATCGAATACCGGATGGATCTCGTCGAATTCGGTGGCCATGAATTCAAGGTCGGTGGCGAATGAAAACCTGCGCCATTCCAGCAGATGATTCAGCTCCGCGGCATAGCCATTACCCGAATTGCCGCCACCATCCCGCTCTATCCGGACATAGCTGACGCCTGCCCTCAAGACACCCCCTGCACCAAGCTGGAAAGCATAATTGAGTTCCAGGGTGGTGTCGATGCCATCGCGCTGCAAGTCCGGCTGGAGCTGCCCGATCAGGTCCTGCTTGATATCGATGTGCATCTGTGCAAAATAAACGCCCAGGCCGCTGTGCAGAATATTGTCCCAGGCCAGGGAGTAACCAATAGATTCGGCATCGGTTTCATCGCGATCCACCTCTATCAGATACGGATTTTTCCACACCTTTTCTCTTTTATAGAGGGCGCTGAGAGTCACCGGCCCCCAGCCGTCTCCTTCCCGGCCTAGGGATAGGTGCAAGGGGTCATTCATACCGCCACCGACCAAAAGCGTCGTCCCGCTGTTTTTGAAGGCGTAGCCAATTTCGCCGGTGATCAAACCGAGGCCTTCTGATTGCCGTGCTCCTTCGTCCGCAACGCTGTCCAGTCTCGCATTATCATCGAAGACCTCCAACCCGGAAGGGCGCGAACTGATAACTCCGCCTCCTGCCTGGATATCGCCGAACCAGCCCCCGGCCGAGGTGTCCTCTTCCTGTGCAGCCATGGCTGCCATGGGTACAAAAAGGATGAGGAGCAGCGCGCCGCAAAGCCCCAGTAATCCCGGTACGCCCAAGGTAATCCGCTCACATGGGTTGGGTCGGCAATATAGCGATGGGCACCTCCCGGCAAGACGGAGGGTGACCGCCACCAGCAAGGGGAGAGAAAATGAATACATCTGTTCACACTTATGATCATATAGCATTGTTATCACGATTCTTATGGCCTATTAGCCTTGATTGATGTTTACTCAACAAGAAAGTTAAATGAACCTGCGGGTGCGCTCAACAGGTCTTCTAAAAGAGAGGGAAAGGCCGCCATGCGGCGGGCGATTTCCTCCTTGCTCCAGGGATAGAACCCAACATCCGTCAAAAACTGGATACCCGCCAGCAGAAACTCGGCACATTCCAGCGGATGGTCGGTCTTTAAAATGCCCCGCGCACATCCTTCCTCAATAACGGCACCATAAATGGGTGCCAGTTTGGTCAGATAACGGCCAAGCTGCCTTGCGTGCATAATAATATTGCCTGGCTGATGGAGCATTTCCAGGATCTGCTCATTTTCTTTGGCCATCTGGTCGGCTGTTGCCAGCAGCCGGATAGTCTGCAGGGCATCGAGATTTTTGCGCCGGCAGTCGGCATGTAACTTCTCCTTTTTTTTGAGTTCTTCATCGATGAGGCCTTCCACTACAGCTTCAAGCAGATCTTCCTTTGAGGAGAAATAGTGGTAGATGGTGCCCTTGGCGATATTGAGCTCTTTCATCAAATCCTGCATGGTCGCCTTGTCGTACTCTTTTGCATGGAAGAGCTCCCCGGCCGCCTTGATAATCTCTTCTCGCCGGACATCCGGTTTTTTCACAATTCTTGCCATGTTATTTGTCCTCCGTATTGGTCAATGTGTTTTTCTTCGGGGTGATTGGCGTGCAATATAGCTATCGACCGACCGTCGGTCAATAGAAATGTCATCTCTATGCTAAAAAAATAATCGAAACCATGCGCAGAGATCCAACAAGGCGAGCTCCAGGAGCGAGGCCCGCGGTATGGCCGCAGTGTCTGCAGAAAAAGTCAGGAATCGATACCGCCTGCCGCGGAAGAAAAGCAGCAAGAAGTTTGCCCTTGAGAAATATAGCTCAGAGAGTAGTATCTATGCTGAAGAAGGCAAAAAAACAGTTGGCTCAAAATACGCCCAGGATTATCCATGCCCCCCCCCTGGTGGAGTTGGCCATGATCAAGCTGCCACGAAAATGTGCTGCATGGAAACGGCATAACCGGAACCCCGCTGTTTTTCTACTGTTTCTGGTTGTTTTCGTCCTGGCCCCCGCTGCACACGTACGGCCGGCGCAAGAGGTTCACATCGGCCTGCTCGCCAAACGCGGCTCGGCAATCGATGTCCAGCTGTGGACCGCCACCGCCGATTATCTGACTGCGCACCTGCCCGGCAATCAATTTCATATAGTGCCGCTCGATTTTACTGAAATCCATGACGCCGTCCGGGAGGGACATATCGATTTCGTCCTGGCCAATTCCGCTTTTTACGTCGAGCTTGAAAAGCTCTACGGCGTGAACCGCATAGCCACCCTGATCAACCAGAATCTGCCGCATGAGCAGACGACCATCTTCGGCGGGGTTATCTTTAGCCGGGCCGACCGCAAGGACATAACCAAAATCAGCGATTTGCGCGACAGTCGCTTCATGGCGGTCGAACCGCGCTCCTTCGGCGGCTGGATTGTCTGCTGGCGCGAACTGCATCGCCTCGGTATCGATCCACTGCGCTTTTTTGCCTCTTTGGAATACGGCAACACCCATGATGCCGTGGTCAATGCCGTGAAAAACGGCACGGTCGATGCGGGAACGGTCCGCACCGACACCCTGGAGCGCATGGCCGAAGCCGGCAGCATCAGCCTGGCCGATTTCCGCATTCTCAACGAACAGCATGTCGCTGATTTTCCTTTCAAACTCAGCACCGCCCTGTATCCGGAATGGCCGATGGCGGCTCTCGAAACAACGCCCGTCGATCTCGCCCGGCACGTCGCCTCCGCCCTGCTGGCCATGGACAGCAGGGATCCCGCCGCCAAGGCGAGCAAAACAGCGGGCTGGACCGCACCCTTCAACTATCAGCCGGTGCACGATTGTCTGCTCGACCTGCGCATCGGCCCCTATGCGGATTTCGGCCAGTTCACCCTCACCGACGTTATCAGACGCTATTGGCGGCAACTTGCCATAATGCTCGTTATTGTCACCACAGTTGCTCTGACTTCCCTGTATATTTTGCATTTAAATAGGCGCCTTCGGCAGAAAACAAACCAGCTGGACGAACTGAACACGACACTTGAGGCCAAGGTCGTCGAGCGGACGAGCAAGATCAACACGCTGCTCGACCAGGAGCTGTATCTGCGGGAAATCATGCAGACGATTGGTGTCGTGAACGGCCTGCTGCTTTCGGCCTCCAATCTGCAGACGCTGCTGAACGCGGCATGCGAGGCGATGGGCACCCACAGCCATTACGGCTACAGCTGGATCGGCCTGCTGCAGGATGGCCTGATCGACGCCATTTACACCACCGACGAGTCCATCCGTCTGCCCGACAGGCCTCCCTACAATCCCCACGATGCGGCGAGTCCGTTCGCCTTGTCCGCCACCGCCCAATGCATAACGCACAATCGAACTGTCGTCCTGGTCAAAAAAGAGGAAAAAAGTACCGTTACTCCCTGGCTTGATCAGGCCAATGCCAACAAATTCCGTGCCGTCATTGCCCTGCCGCTGCGTGCCGACAAATATACCCCTCCCCTTGGCGCACTCTGCGTCTATACCATGCGCAAGGAGGGCTTTGAGCAGGAAGAGATCGCCATGCTCGAGGAACTGGCCGGGGACATCGGCTTTGCCGTCCATTCTTTTCGGCAGCGGGAGCAGGTGGCCAACCTGGAGAAAGAGCGCGCGGAAAATTATGAAAAGACCATTTTATCCTTTGCCACGATGATCGATCAGCGTGATACCTATACCGCCGGCCACACCCTTCGGGTGGCGAATTACAGCAAGCTCCTGGCGAGAGAGATGGGCCTGGCCGAAGCAGAGATAGACTTCCTGCACCAGGCGGCAATCCTTCATGATATCGGGAAAATAGCCACCCCTGATTCGGTGCTGCTCAAGCCGGGGAATCTTTCTCCTCTTGATTACGAATTAATCAAACTCCATGCCTCCGCCGGTTCCGACATGCTCGCCGGCATCCCCATGTACAAGGAACTGGCCGAAATCATTCGGCATCATCATGAGCGCCAAGACGGCATGGGCTACCCTGACCGGCTGCGGGGCAAGGAGATACCTTTGCTCTCGCGCATCATGACTGTCGCCGACTCCTTTGATGCCATGACCACCAACCGCATCTACAAGCCGAGAAAGACCATTGATGAAGCCCTGCAGGAGCTGAAAATGCTCAGCGGCAGCCAATTTGACCCCGAGGTCGTCGTCGCCGGGCTGAAGGTACTGCGGAATGTGGCAATCCCCGAGTCCATCAGCCAACTGCCAAAGAACGAGATGGAACAGCGCCGGTTCTCGTATTTTTTCGGCGACAAGCTGACCGGCCTGTACAACGAGGACTATCTGCAGATCATGCTGCACAGCGATCAGACGCTCCGCAAATATCACTGCCTGCACAGCTTTTATATCAAGGGCCTGGAACTGTACAACAAACGGCTGGGCTGGGAACAGGGGAATCTGCTCATGACGAAATTCGCCGCCGAACTCCAGTCCCGCTTCCCCGAGGCACTCCTGTTTCGTGCCTATGGACGTGATTTTGTCATTATCACCGCGCACCATTTTGACCTCAGCGCGGATTCGCTGGATTTTGCTTGCTTCAAGGGAACGGAAGTTTCTCTCAAGACCAGACACATCGACCTGCGCGAGAATGCAACCTACTACATCGACAAACTGGAACACCTGGAAATAATGCGTGAACTGGAAGTGTTTTGACAACAGACAAGGGGATCGACATGAAAACAGCCGCCGCGCATTCCCCCGATACCGGCCTCTTTCTCACCTTTTACGGGGATACTGTCGATCTGCTGCGCAGAACTCCCAACGATGCCCAGACCATCATCTATCCGTTATCGCGGCGGGCCTCGATCAAGGATATCCTTGAAAGCCTCGGGGTTCCGCATACCGAAGTGGGCAGGATTGTCCGTGCCGGCCAGGAACAGACCTTCGAAAAAATTGCCGAAGTCGGCGAACATTTCCATATCCATCCGCTCTCCCCTGCCACGCCGCCGACCGTGGCCACCACTCTTCGCCCGGAAACGGTTAGCGACTGCATATTTCTCGCCGATATCAATGTCGCCAGGCTGGCAGGACTGCTGCGCATGGTCGGCTTCGACGCAGAGGCGGTCGGCCGGGAGATGACCAGCAGCGTCACCTTGGACAGAGCCATCGGCGAAAAGCGCATTCTGCTGACCCGAAACCGCGACCTGCTCAAACAGCGCAGGCTTGTTTTCGGCCGTCTCGTCCGCAGCCAGGACCCGGAAAAACAACTCAAGGAAATCCTCAATCTCTACCGCCTGCAGGACCGGATCCGTCCCTTTTCCCGCTGCATTGCCTGCAACCGACCCCTGGCCGAGGTGGATAAAAAGACCGTCATCGACCGCCTCCTGCCGCTTACCAGAAAATATTACGACCGGTTCTATCAGTGCACCGGCTGCGGCAAAATTTACTGGCGGGGGAGCCATCACGACAAAATGACGGCCCAACTGGAAAGGATTCTCGGTAAAATGCAGTGCAGGTGGCGTTTGCCGCAGGATCAACCGATTCCGGATCAAGCCCGGCATGACGGTGACGGTAAGGCTTGACGAAAAAAGAACAACGTTATCAAGTACGCCGTTGGCCGGGCAGTTTCCGCCAGGCAGACAGCTTCAAAAGGAGCTGGACGGCAGCTTCACAGCAGGTGGAGACAGCGACAAATAATTATTTTATATCTTTTAATTCCATAACCTTAAACAACTCACACCCCTTTTCCAGAATACCCCGGCAATTTTCCCCTTGATAATTATCAGCAGATCCCTTAAAAGAAATGGTAACATTGTTCTTTTGTCTACAAGGTGACGGAACGTTTTCTGTATTTATTATACCATTTTCAGGTAGATATATTAATCAAAAAAGATAACACAGTTGTTTTCTCTTAATTGTCGTTTCCTCACAACACAATTGTGTCTAGATATAACGACATATTTACAATTAGATATGCAGTAAAAACAACTTCGAAAAAATTACTGAATGCACTGGTAGTAACCATGTTAGAGGCACCAACCGTTTTTTTGACTGTATAACGGGGATATCGGCACCCGCACGGCAATGTCTACTTCCGCGGAGAATTGCTCCGGTTCCATCCCCGTTATATTTCATTCTTCATTCAATCTAAGGGAAAAGATATGTGGCCCATCAAATTTATTTCATCATCGATTGGAAAAAAAATTATCATGGCGGTCTCGGGACTGCTGCTCATCCTTTTTCTGTGTACGCATGCACTAGGCAATGCCGCTATCTTTGTCAGCAGTCACGCCTTTCAGACCTATGCGAATGCACTGCACAGTCTCCCGGTTGTTGTGCTTCTGTTCGGCCTGGGACTCCTCGTCATTTTACTTTTTCACATCGGATTCGGCATTAATCTCTTTCTGCAAAACCGAGCGGCCGGTGGGAATCGATACGCCATCAACACCAGAGTGGTAAAAAATTCCTTCGCCTCGAAAACGATGCCCTATACGGGACTGTTGATCCTGCTCTTTATCATTATTCATGTCTTTGGTTTCAACAATGGACCTGCCGACATGGAAGTTTCACAACTGGTGAAAGAATATCTCAGTAATTTCTTTTATTCACTTTTTTACATTTTCTCCTTCTGCGCCCTTGCCCTGCATCTCAGCCACGGCTTCTGGAGCATGCTGCAGACATTTGGCATCAACCACCCGCGATACAACAACGGCATTGCCAAACTCACCCTCATCGTACCGGCTTTCTTCCTCGTCTTTTTCGGTGCAATCGCCCTCTACTTCATGAGTGGCCTTGGTGCATCGTATTGATAGCTGCCTGCATATCCCAGGTTAATATAATTTCAACTGTCAGGTAGAAAGCCTGCCGTCGACTTAGGAAAGGTACAGAAAATGGAACTCAACGCACACATCCCCGCAGGTCCCCTTAGTGAAAAGTGGGACAACCATAAATTCAACAGCAAACTGGTTAACCCGGCCAATCGAAGAAAGTTTAAAATAATCATCGTCGGTACCGGTCTTGCGGGGGCTTCGGCTTCCGCGACGCTCGCCGAGCAAGGCTACCAGGTACAGACGTTCTGTATTCAGGACAGCCCGCGCCGTGCACACTCCATTGCCGCCCAGGGTGGTATCAATGCGGCCAAATGCTATCAAACCGATGGCGACTCGGTGCATCGTCTTTTTTATGACACCATCAAAGGCGGCGATTTCAGGTCCCGTGAAGCAAATGTGTACCGCCTGGCCCAGGTCAGCAACAGCATCATCGATCAATGTGTGGCCCAGGGCGTCCCCTTTGCCCGCGAATACGGCGGGACCATGGCAAACCGCTCTTTCGGCGGCGCCCAGGTATCCCGAACCTTCTATGCACGTGGGCAAACCGGACAGCAGCTGCTGCTTGGCGCCTACAGCGCGCTTTCCCGGCAGATTCATGCCGGCCGTGTCACCATGTACAACCGGCGGGAGATGATGGAAATTGTCCTGGTCGACGGCAAGGCACGGGGAATCATTACCCGAAATATCATCACCGGAGAAATCGAAAAATATTCCGCCGACATGGTCTTGCTGGCGACCGGCGGCTATGGCAATGCCTATTTTCTCTCCACCAATGCCATGGCCTCAAATGTCACCGCCGCCTGGCGCGCCCATAAAAAAGGCGCCGGTTTTGCCAACCCAAGCTTTGTCCAGATCCACCCCACCTGCATTCCGGTCCATGGCGATTACCAGTCAAAACTTACCCTGATGAGTGAAAGCCTGAGGAATGACGGCAGAGTCTGGGTGCCAAAAGACGTCAACGACAAGCGGCACCCTCGGGACATCCCGGATGCCGCCAGGGACTATTACCTTGAAAACAAATACCCCAGCTTCGGCAATCTGGTTCCCCGCGATGTGGCGTCCAGAAATGCCAAGGAGCAATGCGACCTCGGTAAAGGCGTTGGCAGCACCAAACTTGCCGTCTATCTCGATTTTGCCGATGCGATAAAACGCGATGGTCAGGAAACGATCCTGAAAAAATATGGCAATCTCTTCCAGATGTACGAAAAGATCACCGACAGCAGTCCGTTGCAGGAACCCATGATGATCTATCCGGCCGTCCATTACACCATGGGTGGTCTCTGGGTTGATTACAATCTGATGACGACAATTCCCGGCCTCTTTGCCCTGGGAGAATGCAATTTCTCCGATCACGGTGCCAACCGCCTTGGCGCCAGTGCGCTGATGCAGGGGCTGGCCGACGGCTACTTTGTCATTTCCACCTCTGTCGCCAATTATCTGGGGACCAATAGCCTCAAAGCGGTATCGACCGATGATGTCGCCTTTAAAGAAGCGCGGCAAGAAGTGGAAAATCGGATCAGCAAGCTGTTGAAAAACAGCAGCGACGGACCGACAGGCAAAGTTACCGTCGACGAAATCCACAAGGAAGTAGGCAAACTGCTCTGGGACAACTGCGGTATGGCGCGAAACAAGCAAGGACTCGAAGCCGCCCTGGCCAAGCTTCCGGCATTAAAAGACAAGTTTTGGAACAGCGTCTATATCCCAGGCGATATGAAGGAAATCAATCAGTCGCTGGAACGCGCGGGCCGTGTCGCTGATTTTCTCGAATTTGCCGAGATCATGGTTCGAGACGCTCTGGCTCGAGAAGAGTCCTGCGGCTGTCATCTTCGTGAAGAAAGCCAGACGGAAGAAAACGAGGCAAAACGTGATGACGCGAATTTCTCTCACGTCTCCGTCTGGGAACATAAGGGCGAAGGGGTAGAACCGGTCATGCACAAGGAACAGCTTGTCTTCGAAAATGTCACTCCTAGCCAGAGAAGCTACAAGTGATCTGGTAAAAAATCCCGCTCGTCCGGATCAAACGACTAACTTAAACTTCTACCTTACATACTACTATGAGTGATATAGATCTTAATTTACAAATTTGGCGACAGAAAAAAAGTGACTCCCCCGGAGCATTTGAAACCTACGCTCTGGACAAAATCTCCACCGAAATGTCTTTTCTGGAGATGCTTGACGTTCTCAATGAAAAATTAACCAAGCAGGGGCTTGACCCTGTTGCTTTTGACCACGACTGCCGGGAAGGCATCTGCGGCATGTGCGGTACCGTTGTCAATGGTGTCGCCCATGGGCCGGAAAAAGAGGTCACTCTCTGCCAACTGCATATGCGCAACTTTAAAGATGGCGATACCCTGGTCATCGAGCCCTTCAGGTCCCGCGCATTTCCCATCAGAAAAGATCTTCTTATTGACAGGTCGGCCTTCGACCGCATTATCCAGTCCGGCGGCTATGTTTCCGTCAACACCGGCGGAACGCCCGACGGCAATGCCATCCCAATCCCCGCCCAGACAGCTGAGCTGGCTATGGATGCCGCGGCCTGCATCGGATGTGGCGCCTGTGTCGCCAGCTGCCCCAATGGTGCGGCAATGCTTTTTACCAGCGCCAAGGTGTCCCAGCTTTGTCTGTTGCCGCAGGGGCAGACTGAACGTAAGCAGCGAGCACTGGATATGGTTGCCACCATGGATAAGGAGGGCTTTGGGAACTGCACCAACGAAAGAGAATGTGAAGCGGTATGTCCAAAGAGCATCTCCATTCGCAATATCGCCCGGCTCAATAGAGAATATCTCATGGCTGCTCTTTCAGAAGGCTAGGAGACGTCACGGAACAACCCGGTTATTTTCACCCATTTCGTTACGGCTCCTTCTGCCGTTCCGGGTTGCACTTTGGCCATGTCATTTTTTCGGCAACGGCTTAACCTTCGCCAACCTTTTTTGTGTTTTCCCCCCTGCTTTCCCTCCTCGAGGGGGCAGGGGGCCTACACCACGCCACCAGCAAAAAAAGTGTCGATCTGTTCGCTTGAGTAGCCTGTTTCTTCGAGAATCTGTCGTGTCTGCTCGCCAAACCCTGCCGGCCGGGTCTTGATTGCACCGGGCGTTTCACTCAGTTTCACCGGGATGCCGAAACCGTATTTTTCCTCGCCGTTGTCTCCCTGGTAGCTGTGCACCATTTCCCGTTGACGAAAAAGGGGATCCGTCAGGATATCCGCAAGATTCTTCACCACCGAAAAACATACCTCCAGTTCCGCCAATTGCTCATCCCACTCAGCCAATGTTTTTTGCCGAAAAAGGCCGCGGAAATCTTCGATGATTTGGTCTCTGTGCGGATCGTCATACTGCAGGGAGATATACTGCGAACGGTCAAGCTGTTGACAGAGTATTTTCCAGAACCTGTTTTCAACCGCGCCGATGGAGACGAATCTGTTGTCCGCTGTCTCATAGGTATTGTAGCAGGCATAGCGGTGGGACAGCATCATATCCGCGGCCTGCTGCGTCTGCCCGGTCAGCATGGAAAAATAACAGGGCAGCGAGAGCAGGCCGACCACGCCATCGGTCATTGAGATATCGATATATTGCCCCGTGCCGGTTTTCTCCCTGGCAAATAGGGCGAGGAGGATGCCCACCGCCGCATTCATGCTGCCGCCGGCGATGTCGGCGATCTGCACCCCCGGGATAACAGGTCTTCCGCCCTTCTCGCCGATAAGACTCAACACCCCTGCGTTGCTGATATAATTGACATCATGTCCTACTCTGTCCCGCAGCGGTCCGGTCTGCCCATAGCCGCTTATCGAGCAGTATATTATTCGTCGATTACGTTGCCGGACGGCTTCATAGCCGACCCCGAGACGCTGGACCACCCCGGGACGGAATCCCTCAAGAATGACATCGGCTTTTTCCGCCAGCTTGAAGAAAATCTCCAGTCCCTCCGGAGTCTTCAGATTGAGAGACATATGCTGCTTATTGCGGTTGAGATCGTTAAAAAAGAGCCCGTCCCCCTGAAATTTTCGATCTTCGATGGCTATCACTTCTGCCCCGTGATCGGCAAGAATCATGGAACAATAGGGCCCGGGAAGCATACGGGAAAGATCGAGAACGCGTATTCCGTGCAAAGCGCCTTTTCTTGTCATCTCCACCTCCTAAAATTCAATACCTTTCTGGGCCTTTATTCCCTGCTCATAGGCGTGCTTGATCGATTCCATGCCTGATACGGTATCGGCGATTTCCACAAGTCGCGGATCGGCGTCTCTGCCGGTCAGTATAATCGACAACCGATCCGGTTTATTGGCTATCAGCTCGACAATTTGCTCCACATCGAGAAAGCCGTAATGCGGCAGATAGGTGATTTCATCGAGAATGATCAGATCGTAGCGGTCACTTGCCACCTTTTCCCTCGCCAGCTGAAAGCCCTCGAGAGCTACCTGACGATCTTCTTCGATATTTT
Source organism: Desulfopila aestuarii DSM 18488 (assembly GCA_945863875.1). Lineage (GTDB taxonomy): Bacteria > Desulfobacterota > Desulfobulbia > Desulfobulbales > Desulfocapsaceae > Desulforhopalus_A > Desulforhopalus_A aestuarii_A. The sequence goes on along the minus strand of CAMBBS010000032.1, from coordinate 2,625 downwards.
CTTTTTTAAATATGTAACCCTTGCCGCAGATAAACCAGTCAAGATTTTCCAGTTTTTCCGCCATCCGCCGTTCGCCATATTCCCCCTGTCCCTTGAGAAACTGTATGACGCAGACCTTCTTGCCATAGCCGAGAGCCCGGAAAGCGGTCCCGAGCGCCGCCGTTGTTTTACCTTTGCCGTTGCCGGTATTGATAATAACTCTGCCGTGTTCCGTCATATATTTCTCCTTTTACGGATATTCTTTGGGGCATTTATTCCATGCTGTTGATGGACCGATCAATCCTTTCCGATCATACATGGCCGGGCCAAGGGGGAACAGATTTTTCTGGCGATATTTCATAAAAATCCTCAAAACGTTAATTTTGGGGGCAAAGTTTTATCCCTTAGATGAAGCCGTTGATGCACACGCCGCCATTTCTGCCAATCTGCTCGGTTACCAGCGGGAAATTATCGGGTTGTTATTCAAGACGAATCGAAGTAATGATAAAGGCCACCTGTGGCTGGAAGATCGAACAGGGTGCGCTGCCCGGCTCGATCTCCCCAAAGAACAAATACAGCTATCGGTTAGAATCGTCAAACCAGAATATGAATTCCCAGGAAAATTACTATAAAGTTGCCATAAACGGCTATGGGCGAATCGGCCAGTCCGTCCTCAGAGCGATCTATTCGTCGCCATTCAGGTCGAAATTCAAGATCGTCGCCATAAACGAGCTGGCCGACATAGAAACGCTGACCTACCTCACCCGCTACGACACGACCCATGGCCGGTTTCCTTATCCCCTGCATTTTGAAAATGAATATCTCTATGTCGGAGACGACAAAATCAGGGTCATTAACCAGGCGGACCCAGCCAGGCTCCCCTGGCGGGAACTCGATATTGATCTGCTCTTTGAATGCTCGGGAACGTTTGACGACAGAAAGACTGCAGAAAAGCACCTGCACAGCGGGGCCAGACGTATTCTCCTGTCGCACCCCGCCACCCCCGACGTTGATGCAACAATCGTCTACGGCTACAACCACTCGCTGTTACGGGCGGAGCACCAGGTCGTCTCGAATGCATCCTGCACGACGAATTGCGTCGTTCCTGTCCTGAATCTCTTAGACCGCGAACTGGGCATCGAAAACGGCGTTTCAACGACCATCCACTCGGCCATGAACGATCAGCCGGTCATTGACAGGTACCACCATACTGATCTTCGCCTCACCCGCAGCGCCCTCCATTCGATTATTCCCGTTGACACCGGACTCGCCAAAGGAATCGACCGCCTGATGCCGCACCTCGCCCACCGTTTCGAGTGTTTGCATGTCCGGGTGCCGACGATCAACGTCTCCGTCATGGACCTGTCCATCAACGTCAAAACCGCAACGACCGCCGGCCAGGTAAACCAGATGATGCATAAAGAGGCGCAGGGCCCCCTGCATGGCCTCCTCGGCTATACCGAAGAACCGCACGCCTCGGTCGATTTCAACACCGACCCGCGCTCATCGATTGTTGATGGCACCCAGACGAGGGTCTGCGGCGGCAAGCTGGTCAAAATGCTGTGCTGGTTCGACAATGAATGGGGTTTTGCCAATCGCATGCTCGATGTGGCAAACAGATGGCTCGATCTCCGATGACGCGTCGTATGGAGGACCAGCCCCTGAAAGGACCAGAGGAAAGAAGCCACAGAGACAACAACCAACCACCACTCACTCTCATGAAGGTTTCATCATGATTATCTACCAACGAGGCAAAAATATGCGATGGAAACTCGATAAAATACGCTTTCTTTATCCGCCCGACGACTTTACCGGCTCTTTTACCAACGAAAAAATGCAGGAACGCCATAAGGCCCTGCAGGATCAAAAGATCAAAGAGCTCCTTGATCAACTGGAAAAAGAGCAGAATCCTCTTTTGGCCATGGGTGTCCTGAATCCGCTCGAGCATGTTCAGTTCCTGCGTAATAATCTTGAATACTTCAAACAGCACCAATGTTTGGAAAAAGCCTTTTTAAAGCTCTTTTACCGTAAAAATACGCCCTTTGCCGCGGCCGGTGACTATGAGAGCTGGAAATTTCTCCTCGAAACCTGTGACAGGGACCTTCTGTACCAAGAGGGCAGCCCTTTCCCCTACGAACGGGTCACCGCCTACAGGGGCTCGGTGACCGGTGTCAGAAAAGGCTTGAGCTGGACAGTCAGCCGGGAAAAGACCGCCTGGATCCTTGATCGCTGGGAAGATAAAGAGATGGGCGGCGGAACCGTTTTCGCCCTCGACATAACAAGAAAAGATATCCTGGTGTATATCGAGGATACCCTCCGCCAGGAGGTGATTCTCATCCCGGAAAGGGCGGAGACGGCGGAAATTCGAGAAATAACCAGCCTGCCGGCCATCTAACACGTGCCACTCCGACCGGCAATTCTTCCGGCGGGAGGCTTAATCGATCTGCCATCGACCGCACCCCTCGCCGGATATACCGTCCTGCTTGCTGTTCCTGCTATTCAACCGTGACACTTTTCGCCAGATTACGCGGCTGATCGACATCGCACCCCCGTCGTGAGGCTATTTCATAAGCCAGCAGCTGCGCCGGAATGGTATAGAGAATCGGGTTCATCGCATCGTGTACCTTCGGCATGTAGATCACGTCA
>CAMBBS010000031.1 GCA_945863875.1 Desulfopila aestuarii DSM 18488 | reverse complement strand
TCATTTAATCTCCTAATGGTGAATAAACTCTAAGCTCTCCTGTCAGAAATATGGTATACTTATCCGAAGTAATGAAACAAAAATAAAAGTCGGCTATTATCCAAGTTTCAATGAAATAGCCGACCCAAACAGGGGAGCCATTATGAGGCGACAAAGCTTTTGGGGTTCAAGCCCCAAAGGCTTTGTCGTGTCAAAATAAATTAGTGCATTCAATAAGTTATCCGTTAGCTTGACGGCTATGGGCTATGCCCCACCCAGGTGCTTGGATACAGCGCAAGGCAGGGTTCGGAACCGTTGATTTCCGCAATCTCTCGTATCCATGGCGCAGGTAGCGTTTCCAAAAAAAATTGACACCAATCAAGCCAAGGTATCTATCCTAGAAAGACTGGACAGAATAACTCCCGGAAAGGTGTCGCTATGATAGAAAACCATTGGCCACTGCAGGATGCTAAGAACAAGTTCAGCAATTTAGTTGATAAAGCGCAACATAACGGTCCGCAGATCGTGACCAAACACGGCAAGGATGCGGTCGTTGTGCTCTCAATCGACGAATATAAAAAATTAATAAAACCAAAAGTCAGTTTGGTGAATTTTTTTCAGACCTCTCCCCTCGCAGAAGAAAATCTCGACCTCACCAGAAGCAAGGAAACTCCGAGGGATTTAGAGTTATGAATTACCTGCTGGACACCTGTGTGATTTCAGAACTCATTAAACAATCTCCCAGCCCCAAAGTCGTTGAATGGGTATCAAAAGTTGAAGAAAACAAATTGTTTATCAGCGTATTAACTATCGGTGAAATCCATAAAGGAATCGAAAAATTAGCCAAAAGCAAAAAAAGGACAAGCTCCACCAGTGGGTAAATTATGACCTTCACGAACGATTCGAAAACAGAATAATTAATTTTGACCTGCAAACTGCTCCTATCTGGGGCCGAATTCAAGCACATTCTGAAAAATTAGGCAAAGCCTTGCCCGCAATTGATGGGCAAATTGCGGCTACAGGAATTTCTTACGACCTGACAGTTGTAACGGAAAACACTACCGATATGGAAGTGAGCGGTGTTGCCTTGCTCAACCCTTGGGTTGAGTAAGGCCAGGTTGGTCATATGATCCCAATGCTCCCGACTGATGATGGGACAAACTTTCCACCCAAAGTGTAGCGTGAACCGGGGTAGTAGAAACTGCTGTGAGTAGCAATCTTGTCGTCAACCCAAGTCTTTCGGTAGAGGGCAAGACAAGGTTCGGAACCATTTATCCCCAGAAGATCCCGTATCCACGAGTCTGGAATCAAAGCCTCAACCACATGCTCCACGGCGCTCACTGGAGCAAGGCTCAATAGATAGTCACTCACCGTACATTTTGTGAAATCCTGCTCAAGGAAGTGGGGTGCAACTTGAGGGTTTATGTATCTGCAGCCGAGCTGAATAGGTACATCGTTGTCTTTGTGGACGATGATTGAGTGGAAAACCTGAGAGTAGGGTGCCAGTCCCATCGAGGCGGCAATCGACGGTTTAGCCTTTTCTTCCTGGAGCAGGTGGACTGTACATGAATAGGTGCCGCCCCGGGCCCGAATCTCTTTATCGATGGCGTGAATCTCCAGCAGGGATGACTGGACCTTTTTTTCTGCGACAAAGGTGCCCCGTCCCTGGATGCGCGTCAGTCGTCCTTCGGCGGTGAGTTCGCGCAGGGCTCGGTTGACCGTCATCCTGGAAAATCCCAGGGCGCTGACCAGCTCCGCCTCGGACTCTATCTGCATGCCGGTCTGCAGCATGCCGCTGTTTATTTTTTCAAGGATATATTCCTTTACCTGCTGGTAGAGGGGTCGGGCCTGGCTATTCGTTGCGTTATCCCTCATGACTGTCTTCACGCAAAGCTCGGCAGCAGGTCGGGGCCGACCAGATAATTAAAGGCCCCGGCCTGGACGAGCCCCTGGGCCTTTTGGATATCCGGGGCAAAATACCGGTCCTGATCGTAAAAGGGCACTACTGCGCGGACAAGACCTTTTGCTTCCTCCAGCTTTGGCGAGGTCTTCAGCGGTGCGCGGAAGTCGACGCCCTGGCAGGCGGCGAGCAGCTCGATGGCCAGGACCCCGGCGGTATTCTCGGCCATTTCCGACAGTCGCCTGGCGGCAAAGGTGGCCATGGAGACGTGGTCTTCCTGGTTGGCCGAGGTCGGCAGGCTGTCGACGGATGCCGGATGGGCCAGGGATTTGTTTTCGCTGGCCAGGGCCGCCGCGGTCACCTGGGCGATCATGAAACCGGAGTTGAGACCGCCTTTTTCGACGAGAAAGGGCGGCAGCTTGGACATATGGCTATCGATGAGCAGGGCCATTCGTCGCTCGGACAGGGCGCCGATCTCGGCAATGGCCAGGGCCAGGTTGTCGGCGACCATGGCAATCGGTTCGGCGTGGAAGTTGCCGCCGGAGATGATGTCGTTTTCCCTGGAAAAGACCAGGGGATTGTCGGAGACGGCGTTCGCCTCAACACCGATGACCTCGGCCGCGTTGCGGATCTGGGTCAGGCAGGCGCCCATGACCTGGGGCTGGCAGCGCAGGGAATAGGGGTCCTGCACCGCCTCGCAGCCGAGGTGGGAAATTTCGATTTCACTGTGATCAAGGAGCATCCGATAGCAGGCGGCGGCATCGATCTGGCTTTGGTGGCCGCGCACCTCGTGCACCAGCGGATCGAAAGGCCGGCGACTGCCCTGCGCCGCATCGACGCTTAAACTGCCGGAAACCATGGCGGTGGCGAACAGCTCTTCGGCGGCAAACAGTCCTTCCAGGGCAAAGGCGGTGGAGGCCTGGGTGCCGTTGAGCAGGGCGAGACCTTCCTTGGGCCCGAGGGTGATCGGCAATAAACCGGCGCGCTGCAAGCCTTCGAGGCCGGTGACTTTTTGTCCCTGATGAAAGGCCTCCCCTTCGCCGAGGAGCACGGTGCTCATATGGGCGAGCGGGGCGAGGTCACCGGAGGCGCCGACCGAACCTTTCTGCGGAATGCACGGATAGACCTCGGCGTTGACCAGCTGGATCAGGGCGTCGATCACCTCGAGCCGTATGCCGGAATAGCCCCGGGCCAGGCTGTTGATTTTCAGCACCATCATCAGCCGGACCGTCGATTCCTTCATGAAGGCCCCGACGCCCGCAGCATGGGACAGGACAATGGAGCGCTGCAGATGTTCGAGTTCCTCGACCGGAATAATCGTGCTGGCCAAGAGACCAAAGCCGGTATTGATGCCGTAAATGACCCGCCCCTGTTTGATGACATCTCTGACGGTTGCCACCGAGGCATCGATTTTTGCAGTGCAGCTTTTGGCCAAGTGTACTCTGACCGGTGCCTTGGCGATGTGACGAAGTTGGGCGAGGCTGAGTTTGCCTGGGTCGATTTCTATCTCGGGGATCATTATCTTCTCTCCTGTGAAGGGGGCGGGCGTATGCGTCCTGGTTGTGTAGCTGTTCTACCGCGCAGGAAAATATTTTTTTGTTGAGCGGGTGATGTTGATTGTATAGACATATTTGCCTTAAATCAAGTCAAAATTGCCCATACAAAACAACTTGTATATACAAATCCTGCATGGTACTCTAGTGCGAAAATTATTCTTGCCAACAAAATGGATCATCTGAAAACAGGAAATGAGGAGAGCTATGTTGAATAATGCGCGGATTGCCGAGGTGATGAAGATTCGACTCGATGATGAGCTGCCGGAACAGGAAGAATTTCAGCCGACCATTCGGCGGGCGCCGGATCGCGGTTTTCGCTTGACCAGGAGCCAGACCGAAACCGCCCTGAAAAACGCTCTGCGCTATATTCCGGAACAGCACCATCACCTCCTTCTCCCGGAATTTCTCCACGAGTTGAAAACGAGAGGGCGGATCTACGGCTACCGCTTTCGTCCCCATGGCCCGATCAAGGCCAGACCAATCGACGAGTATGCCGGCAACTGTCTGGCCGGCAAGGCCTTCCAGCTGATGATCGACAACAATCTCGATTTCGACGTCGCCCTCTATCCCTATGAACTGGTAACCTACGGCGAGACCGGCAGTGTCTGCCAGAACTGGATGCAGCTGCGGTTGATCAAGAAATACCTGCAGGTGATGACCGACCAGCAGACCCTGGTCATGCAGTCGGGCCACCCGCTGGGACTTTTTCGCTCCAGCCCGGATCAACCGCGGGTGATCATCACCAACGGCTTGATGGTCGGCCTCTACGATAACCCGGATGACTGGGAAATCGCCGCGCAGATGGGCGTTTCCTCCTATGGCCAGATGACCGCTGGAGGCTGGATGTATATCGGTCCCCAGGGGATTGTCCACGGCACCTACAACACCCTGCTCAATGGCGGCCGGAAGATGTGCGGCGTGGCGGCAGAGGGTGATCTGGCCGGGCTGCTCTTTGTCACCTCCGGCCTTGGCGGCATGAGCGGGGCGCAGCCCAAGGCGGCAAAGATCGCCGGGGCCGTGTCCATTACCGCCGAAGTTGATATGTCGCGCATCGAAACCCGTAGGCGGCAGAGCTGGGTCGATGTCGTCTCCAGCGATCTGGCCGAGATCCTGCAGCTTGCCGAAGAGAGTCGTGCGGCCAAGGAAAGCATCTCCATTGCCTACCATGGCAATGTCGTTGATCTGCTCGAATATCTGGCGGAAAAAGAGTTCCCGGTCGACCTGCTGTCCGACCAGACCTCCTGCCATGTCGTCTACGATGGCGGCTATTGCCCGCAGGGCATTGATTTCGCCGAGCGGACCCGCTTGCTGGCCAGCGACCGGACGACCTTCAAATCACTCGTCAACAAGAGCCTGCGCCGGCACTATGCCGCCATAGAAAAGCTGTCGCACCAGGGGGCCTACTTCTTTGACTACGGCAATGCTTTCTTGAAAGCGGTCTTTGATGCCGGGGTGACCGAGGTGGTGAAAAACGGCGTTGATGCCAAGGACGGTTTTGTCTTTCCCTCGTATTTTGAGGATATCATGGGGCCGATCTTTGACTACGGCTACGGTCCCTTTCGCTGGGTCTGTCTCAGCGGCCGGGCGAAAGACCTCGATAAAACCGACCAAACGGCGATGTCCTGTATCGACCCAACACGCAGGCCGGAGGATCGCGACAACTATATCTGGATTAAGGAAGCCAAGGCCAACCGGCTGGTGGTCGGCAGCCAGGCACGCATTCTCTACTCCGATGCGGCGGGACGCACGACCATTGCCCTGAAATTCAATGCAATGGTGCGTAACGGCGAGATCGGCCCGGTCATGCTCGGCCGCGATCACCACGATCCAGGCGGCACCGATTCGCCGTTCAGGGAGACCGCCAATATTTACGACGGCAGTAACGTCTGTGCCGATATGGCCACGCACTGTTTTGCCGGTAACGCCGCCCGGGGCATGTCCATGGTCGCCCTGCACAACGGCGGAGGAACGGGCATAGGCAAGGCGATCAACGGCGGTTTCGGCATGGTCCTGGACGGCAGCGAGCGGGTGGACGAAATCCTGCGCAGCGCCATGTCCTGGGATGTCATGGGCGGGGTCGCCCGGCGCAACTGGGCGAGAAACCCGAACGCCATGCAAGTGGCCATGGCCTACAACCGCGACAATGACAACGGTGATCAGATCACCATCCCCTTTCAGACCGATGCGACGCGGCTGGCGGAAGCGGTGCAGGGTCTTTTTTCGCAACTGGATAAGTAAAGGAGTCTGTCGGATTATGACACAACAACTCTTTCACAACACGGCGATATGCAGCCCGGTGGATAGGGGCCTGCCCTTGGCGGGCATTGCCCAGGGCGAGCTGGCCCATTTCAACAACGGCGCCCTGCTGGTCGAAGACGGGCTGATTGCCGCCGTCGGCGATGAGAAACAGGTGCGCGCCGCGGCTAAGGGAAAGGGGGCCGGGGAACTGGAAGAAATTGACTGCGGCGGCAGATGCATGGTCCCGGGCTTTGTCGATCCGCACACGCACATGTGTTTTGCCGCCCTTCGCGAAGAAGAATTTGCCCTGCGCCTGGCGGGGACGCCGTATCTGGAGATACTCCGGCAGGGCGGTGGCATTCTCTCCTCGGTGCGGGCGGTGGCCGCAGCCAGCGAAGAAGAGCTCTTTGCCAATACCCTGGGCCATGTGTGCACGGCGCTCAGCCTCGGCACCACCAGTCTGGAGATAAAAAGCGGCTATGGGCTGGACACGGAAAACGAGCTGAAGATGCTCCGGGTCATCGGCCGGGTGGCGACGGAAAGTCCTGTGGATATCGTCGCCACCTTTCTCGGCGCCCATGCCGTCCCCGAAAAGTATAAAACAGATCCCGACGCCTTCGTCAGCCTGCTCATTGACGAGATGCTGCCGCAGGTCAAAAAGCAGAACATTGCCCGTTTCTGCGATGTGTTCTGCGAGACCGGAGTCTTTTCCATAGAGCAGAGCCGCCGCATGCTGCAGGCTGCGCAGGCACACGGCCTGGGGGTGAAAATCCATGCCGATGAGGTGAACGATCTTGGCGGGGCCCGGCTGGCTGCGGAACTGCGCGCCTGTTCGGCCGATCATCTGCTTGCGGCAAGTGCGGAGAACATCAAGGCCATGGCCCGGGCCGGGGTGATCGCCACCCTCCTGCCGGCCACCGCCTACAGTCTGAGAAAGAACTATGCCCGGGCCAGGCTGATGATTGAAAACGATGTGCCCGTTGCGCTTGCCACCGATTGTAACCCCGGCTCAAGTTTTACCGAATCGATGCAGTTTGTCATTGGCCTTGCCGTACTCAATATGCACATGACTCCGGCCGAGGCGCTGACCGGGGCGACCTTGAACGCGGCCTATGCCATCAACATGGCGGCGAAGGCCGGCAGTCTGGATCAAGGCAAGCAGGCGGATTTTCTTCTGCTGGCCGGAGCTACGCCGGCCATTCTTGCCTATCATGCCGGTGTGTCCTCTGTTGAGAAGGTATATAAGAAGGGACAAGAGATAAGGAGAACGCCATGAAAAAGATAGTAGAATGTGTGCCGAATTTTTCTGAAGGAAGAAACGACGAAACCATCGCGGCGATCAGCCGGGCCATTGAAACGACCAAAGGGTGCACCCTGCTTGATGTCGATGCCGGAAAATCGACCAATCGAACTGTCTTCACCTTTGTCGGGGATCCAGACAGTGTCGTCGCGGGGGCGCTTGCCGCCGCCCACGTGGCTGCGGAACGGATAGATATGCGTAAACACACCGGGGAGCATCCCCGCTTCGGTGCCATGGATGTCTGTCCCTTTATCCCGGTGGCCGGCGTGACGATGGAGGAATGCGTCGAGATTTCGAAGCGCTTTGCCGAAATGGCGGCGGAGGAACTGGGGGTACCGTTCTACCTTTATGAAGCTGCGGCGGCTCAGGAATATCGACGAACACTTCCCGACCTGCGCCAGGGAGAGTATGAAGGCCTGGCGGCACGCCTGAAAGACCGGAAATGGCGGCCGGATTATGGTCCGGCCGACTTTGTGCCGACCTGGGGTATTACCGCCACCGGCGCCCGTAATTTTCTCGTTGCCTATAATGTCAATATCCTCGGCACACCGAACCAGGCCCACCGTATCGCCTTGAATCTGCGCGAGGCCGGCCGGGGAGACGATGAGCCCGGCCGTCTGGGCGAGGTGAAAGGGATGGGCTGGTTCGTGCAGGAATATAATATGGCCCAGGTGACCGTCAATCTCCTCGATTATACAATCACCCCCATGCATGTCCTCTTTGAGGAGGTGAAAAAGGAAGCCGCGGCCCTGAACGTCGGGGTGGCCGGCTCGGAGATTGTCGGCCTCGTGCCGCTAGAACCGCTGCTGATGGCGGCGGATTACTATATCGAGCGGGAAAATCTGTTCCTCTATGAAGAGGATCAGAAGATACGGCTGGCCATTGAACGGCTCGGCCTCAATTCGGTGGCGCAATTTATCCCCGAGGAGAAGATCATCGAGTACCGCGTCGTCGAAAAACCGATTGAACCCCTGGCCGGATCGACGGTGCGCGGCTTTATCGAAGAAATAGCCGCCCGCAGTTCGGCACCGGGCGGCGGCTCGGCCTCGGCGGCAGTGGCCGCGATCGGTGTCGCCCTTGGCGCCATGGTCGCCAAGCTTACCTACGGGGTGCGAAAATTTGAAACGGTGCAGCCGCATATGCAAAAGGCCATTCCCGTCCTGCACGAGCTGACCCGCCGGCTTATTCCGATGATCGATGCCGACACCTCGGCCTTCAATGAGTATATGGCCGGGGTGCGTATGGTGCAGAACACCGAGGAGGAAAAAGCCGCCCGCAACGACTGTATGCAGGCCGGGCTGAAGACCGCCATTCAGGTGCCGCTGATGACCATGCGCCTGGGGGATACGGCCTGGGACAGTCTCCATGAGGTGGCGGAATATGGCAATCCGGCCTCCAGTTCCGACACCCTGGTGGGTGCACGGGCGCTGGAAACCGGCATCTGGGGCGCTTATCAGAATGTCCTGATCAATATGGTCGATATAGAGGATCCCGCCTATAAGGAGGCCGTTCTCCGGGAGGCGGAGGAGATAGTTGGCCGCGCTGGAAAAAACTGTGATGAGATTCTGCAGATTTTAAAGTCGATGCAGAAATTTTAGTATCAGCAATTCGTTCAATGTTGCCTCGGCTGGATCAGATATCTTTTCCCAAGACCTCCAGCACATAGTCGATATCCGCAGCGGTATGCGCGGCGTTGATCTGAAAGCGCATCGACTCGTCACCTTTCGGTACAACCGGGAAGGTCAGGCCGACGACCAGGATGCCATGGTCATAGAGATGTCTGACCAAGGCATGGGTTTTTGCCGTGTCCCGGACCATGACCGGCACCACCGGATGGGGGCCGGGTATCGATTCCAGACCGAGCCGTTCCAGGCCGTTTCTGAACTGCTCGGTGCGCCGGCGGAGATTTTTCAGCAGCTGTAGGCCTTCGTCGCTGTCGCAGATATCAAGGGCGGTGGTTGCCGCGGCACAATCGGCGACACTTAAGGGGTTGGTGTAGATATAGGTATCCGCCTTTTGTCTCACTGTTTCCACGACCGTTGCGCTTGCCGCGATAAAACCGCCATTGACCCCGAAGGCCTTGCCGAAGGTACCAATGATGATATCCGGGCTGCCGCCGGAAAATTCGGCGGTTCCCCGGCCGGTAGCGCCATAAGCGCCGAGACCGTGGGAGTCGTCGACCACAATGATGACCCCGTCGCGAAACCTGTCGCCGTAATCACTGGCTATTTTCAATATGGCGTCGATCGGCGCAAAATCTCCGCGCATACTGAAGATGCCGTCAAAAATCACCACGACCCGGTCAATATTTTTGCCAACCGCATCGAGACATCGGCGCAGGGCGTCCATGTCGTTGTGGGCGTAGATGCCTTTATGGCCGCTGGGCACGCCGGCGATACGCATGGCCCGGATGATCGAATTGTGGTTGAGCTGGTCGCCAATCCAGTATGTGGCCTTGTTGCCGATGGTCAGGGCCAGGCCGCAGTTGGCGGTATAGGCGGAGTTGAAGATTTTCGCCGCCGGTTTATCAACAAAGCGGGCGATACGCTGTTCAAGCCCGGTATGATAAATAAATGTGCCGTCGATAAACCGGACCGCGCCCGGCCCGACACCGCAGGCATGGGTCGCCCTATCGGCGGCGGCGATCAGTTGCGGATGATTGGCAAGGGAGAGGTAGGCGTTGGAATTCATCCGGAGAAACTGTTTGTCCTCCCCCTGCAAGGTATAGCGGGGGCCACGTCTACCGGCCGGCGGCAGATAGCCGGTAATGACCCGTTCCGGTGGTTTGGCCCGTCCTTCATTGTGCAGGTCGATGAGTTCTTGTTGCAGGGCTTTGTCTAATTGTTCCAGTGGCATAGTCTACTCCTTTTCGTCCCAGTTGAGGATCACCTTGCCCGATTGCCCGGAGCGCATGACCTCAAAGCCTTTTAAATACTCGGTATAATGAAAGGAATGGGTGATAAGCGGCGAAATGTCGAGTCCGGACTGGAGCATCGCGGTCATTTTATACCAGGTCTCAAACATCTCCCGGCCATAGATGCCCTTGATGGTCAAGCCGTTGAACACCACCTTGTTCCAGTCAACCGGGGTATTCTGCGGCATGATGCCAAGCAGGGCAATTTTTGCGCCGTGGCAGACATTGTCCAGAATCGAATCGAGGGCCGCCGGGTTGCCGGACATCTCCATGGCCACGTCGAAGCCCTCTTTCATGCCCAGCTCTTGCTGGATATCGCTGATTTTTTCCCTGGTCACATCGACCACCCGGGTCGCACCCACCGTCTTTGCCAGCTGCAGCCGATAGGGGTTGACATCACTGACCACCACCTGACGCGCCCCACCATGCCTGGCGATGGCCGCCGCCATGCAGCCGATGGGGCCGGCACCGGTAATCAGGACGTCTTCACCCAGTATATCAAAAGACAGCGCGGTATGCACCGCGTTGCCGAGCGGATCGAAACAGGCGAGGATATCAAGAGGGATGGACGCATCGCAGAACCAGACATTGGTCACCGGGAGAGAGAGGTATTCGGCAAAGGCGCCCTGGCGATTGACGCCGACGCCGCTGGTATGCATGCAGAGGTGGCGTCGACCGGCCAGGCAGTTGCGGCAGTGGCCGCAGACCAGATGGCCCTCGCCGGAGACCAGGTCGCCCGGTTTGAAGTCAAAGACGTTGTCGCCCACCTCGGCGATTATGCCGACAAATTCATGGCCGATTGGCATCGGTACCGGGATGGTCTGCCGGGCCCAGCTGTCCCAGTTGTAGATGTGCACATCCGTACCGCAGATGGCCGTCCGGCAAATCTTGATCAATACTTCACTCTTGCCGGGAACCGGAACAGGAACTTCTTCAAGCCACAGCCCGGGCTCTTTTTTTGACTTGACCAGCGCCTTCATATTGTTCATTGCCGCTCTCCCTTTGCTGATGGCGGTATCAAAACTCTTGGTTCTTCGGCAGCGTGTTTTTTCGGGTACAGTGTTTAAAGTAGTACTACGAAGCACCGAAGATAACCAGCATAAGAGGTGAGTATGAAAAAAATACTGCATGTACTGCTTAATAAAAAAACTGTTTTGTATCTGCTTCTCCTGATTGCATTCGGGCTGGTCGGTTGTGCCGGGGTGGGACGGTTTGTTCCGGCTGATGAGCGGATTCTGTTTGATGAAAAGGGAGCCGGGCAGGGCAGTTTCAGCCGGAACGCTTTAACGGTGGCATACAGTTATCGCCTGGCGGAAGGCTCTATAACCGTGGGTGGCGATGTCGATTATAGCTGGGCGGTTGATTCACTCGATGTTCACCTGCTGTTTCTTGATGCAGCCGGGACGGTATTGCAGTGGAAGATGGTCTATTCTTCCGGATATCGTGTTGCCGATTCATGGAGGACAGAGCGCACTTTTCAGCAAACCCTGGCGGTACCGCCGGGGGCTGCCGGTATATCGTTTGGCTATTCCGCGCAACCGCGCACAAGCTATCGCTGATAGCAGTGATCCTGACCGAGAGGGAGTATGCACCCGCCGTGAAAAAATGATTGCCAGTTACAACGCCGTTTCGCGGGAGATGATTTTCTCCAGCTGCAGTCTGCAGGCCGGGGTAGTGTTCGTGAAGCTGATACCGACGCCTTGCGCATCCTGCCTGACAATCGTCCCGCCGACGGCGACTTTCTCGGTATGCAGCCCCTCGCCGACGGTAATGGTTACGTCGCATTTTTCGCCCACCGGCAGTTCGCCGTCAAAGGGGAAAAAGCAGCCGCCGAGGCTGATATTAGTGATCGCCCCGAGATGGGAGGTTTCCATGTGATATAGGCAAAGACTGGCGGGTATATCGAGGGTGATGCGGGTATAGGCTCTTTTTTCTCGTGTCATCGGTAAATCATCGTCCTCTATGGGAACATTGGATCAGTTGCAGGCAAGAGACTGCTTGATAGCCATGCCGATCTTGGAAATTGTCACCGGTTTTTCAATAAATTCGGAGACACCAAGTTTTTTTGCTTTGGTAATCTCTTCACTCTTGGCATAGCCGGTGATGACAATTGCTTTTTGCCGGGGCTGGATTCCGAGCATTTTTTCATATGTTTCCCGCCCGTTAAGCCCATCGCCCATCATCATGTCAAGCAAAACAAGATCAACTGGTTGTGATTGCAGGAAGGCGATCCCTTCCTCGCCGCTGGTGACCGAGTAGGTGACATAGCCCATTTTCTGGAGAGCTTTACCGATAATTTCGTTTTGTTCCAATTGATCGTCAATGAGCAGTATGGTTTCACCGTTGCCCCGCAAGGAATCCGCCGTCGGGATATCCTGCATCGGGCAGACCGCATCATGGCTGGCGGGCAGGTAAATCTCGAAAACTGCCCCGGGCTTGTTGTCTTTGATCTCGATCCAGCCATTATGGTCCTGGACAATATTCCAGACAATTGACAGGCCAAGACCTGTACCGCTTTTGCCCATCACCTTGGTGGTGTAGAAGGGATCGAATATGGAGTCGATATGCTCCTTTTTGATGCCGGGGCCATTATCTGAAACGATCAATTTGATATAATCACTTGCCTGCGCTTCCGGTTCATTGATCGCCATGGGATGCAGGAACGTGCAGTTGTCGGTCGATATCTGAATCTTGCCTTGAGCACCAAGCACCTCAAGGGAATTGCCGATCAAGTTCAATAGAATTTTATGCAGGTGCTGTTCGGAACAGCAGGTGTTGTGCAGGTTTTTATGCAGTTTGGTCTGGATGGCCGCCTGTGGAAAGTTTGCCAGCCGTTCAAGGTGTTCGATCGAACTGAGATGATTGAGAATAATATCGTTGATATTTTCCACCGTCTTTGTCGAGGCGCCACCCCTGGCGATGGTTACCAGATCAGAAACGACGGCCGCCGCCCGCTTACCCGCCGCCTGTATTTTCTTGATCTGTTCATAATACTTGTCGGATTCCTTCATCTGCAACAGCAGGAGGTCTGGATAACTGACAATTCCCGACAGGATGTTGTTCAGGTCATGGGCGACGGATCCGGCCATTAATCCCAGGGCGCTGAGCTTGTTGGCTTTGGCCAGCTTCTTTTGCAGGGTGAGCTTGTCTTCCATGGCCCGGACTCTTTCCGAAATGTCCCTGATGACACAAACCTGTCGCGGTTTTTTCAGATACTGTATGGGGCGTGCCTTGATCTCCGTAAAAAACTCCGAGCCGTCTTTGCGCATGCCGGTTACTTCACAGTGGCCGTTGAGCTTCTGGTCAAGGAACTGATGGGCCATATCGAGTGAGGCCGGGGCAAATATTTCTTGCAGGAATAAGCCTTGCGACAGCTCTGCACGGTTATAACCGAACATCTTCAGAAACTGATCGTTTGCTTCGATGATTCTCAGATCTTCGTGAATGACTATCCCTTCCCAGGCCGCTTCGGAGAGGGTCTCAAATCTTTGTTCACTGACCTGCAGCTGGTTTTCCAGAGTATTGTGCTGCAGGGCCTTGTCTATGGTGCTGAGCAGAATTTCGTGATTGATTGGTTTTCGGAGAAAATCATAGGCGCCAAGTTTCATTGCCTTGACCGCCGTTTCAACGGTACTGATGCCGGTGAGCATGACGGCGGCGGTGGGTATGTTCGAGGTTTTGATAAATTCTACAATGCTGCAGCCGCAGATATCGGGCAGTCCGACATCAAGGAGGGCCAGGTCGAATTGATTGGTTTTCAGGTGTTCGATGGCCTCTGTTCCGGTGGTTGCCTTGGTGCAGTTATAGTTGAAATGCTGCAATATACTATGCAGGCTGTCAATAAAGCGTGGTTCATCGTCAACCAGAAGAATATTTGATTTCATGTCTGTCGCATTCTCGTTTGTCTCAACTCATCCGGGGCCGAGTTGGGCAGAAAAATTGAAAAACGGGTCCCGTTTGTCGGACTGCTTGTGCAGGAGAGTGAGCCGCCAAGATCTTTGACGATTTTATGAACTATCGAAAGACCGAGCCCCGAGTGTCCTTTTGGTTTTGTCGTGACAAATGGAGAATAGAGTCTGGCGGATACCGATTCCGGCAAACCCGGTCCGGTATCCGCGACACCAATCTCAACACCCTCACCGCCGACGAGCCTCTCTTCGGTGGCCTGCTTTGTCGTAACTGTTATACTGCCACCGCCGGTCATCGCTTCAGCACTATTTTTGAGCAGGTTGATTAAAATCTGCTTGAGGGCGTCCTTGGCTGTCAAAATATGGTGCAGACTTTCGTCTGGTGCAAAGAAAATGCGGATTTCCGGCCTGGCGAATTGGGCGGCTTTAATAAGCTGAATAATATCCGCAATGGTCGCATTGACATCAGTAAAGGCAAAACTGTATTTGGAATCCTGTGAGAACAGATCCAGTTGCCTGATCATCATGGAAATTCGATGGATTTCTTCATCAATAACGGTCAGCTCGTTCTTGACAACTTCATCTTCCGCCAGCTTCAGCTTTATTGAGGTGATATAATTACTGATGATACCCAGTGGATTGTTGATCTCATGGGCAACCTTTCTCGCTGTCAGCGATACCGTGGCCCGCCGCTCGGCTTCTAATTCGGCGGCTCGTTGTTCCTTCATTCTTTCCAGCTGCAGGCACAGTCCCGTCTGCTGTGCGACAACCTGCACGAGTTTTTGGTCACTTGCTGAAAGGGTATGCACATCCTGAGGCAGGCCAAGTAGAATGACTCCCGCCGGTTTATGATCGGCAACGAGCGGGACAAGAAGAACGGCACTGCTCTGCAGGATGGTGAGAATCTGCGTGTCGGCGAGATTGTCCATCGATTTTTCGGCCGTCAGATAGGCCATCGACATGTCCTGGCAGGTTTTGACGATGAGGCTCGAGCTTTGCTGCAAGGTGAGGGTCAGGCCCCGGCTGGTCTGCTGCAGACTGTTCGCCGAGGAGGTCTGCCCCTTGAGCAGGATGTTCCCTGGATCAGTTAAGAAAAACAGGACCTTCTCTATATTGAAGAGAATCCGCATGGCCTGCTCGCATGCGGCAATAATCCCGGCGATATCGCCGGCCTGGGCCAGGCTGAGAAGAAAGTTCGACAGCAGGGAAATATTTTTTATACGGGCCTTGAGATCCCCTTGCAGGGCATCTTCTTGGGCCTCTGTCTCATCGGCGACAACAGATATCACTGGAACATTGTCTGTTTCGGGGGGCTTCTGCACGATGATTTCCAGACTTGCGGCAATCTGTTCAACCTCTTCCGCCGCTCCTTCGACTATCGTCTGCATATCGCTGTGCTGCAGCCCGGCCAGCAGGCCATCGATAGCAGGGATGTTCTCTACATCGTCGCTGTTTTCATTGAGAAGATTGGCGAGATAAACGATCTTGACCAGAGGAAACGCTTCTTTGATTTTTTCCAGAGGCTCGTGGTGATACCGGACGGCGTCGGCCATCACCGAGCTCATGTGCCATTCTTGTATCAGCCAGGAGCCGATTTCACAATGGGTCACACCGAGGTGCTGCGTCTCGGCCCAGAGGGTATTGAGGCCATCTTCCGGCTGGGCGAGGATTGATTCATGCTCTTTGGGGAAGGTTGAAATCAGCAGCAGTCGGCCGATATTATGGAGAAGGCCGGAGAGATACGCCTCATCCATGCCGGCAAAGCCGATTTTCTGGGCAATTCGTCTGGCCAGGGTGGCGCACATGAGGGACTGGTACCAGAACACATTGATAGTAAAACAGCCGACGTTTTTAAAGCGTTTCCGCTCAAACACCTGGTGTACCGACATGGTTACCGCGATGTTTTTCAGCGTATTTGCGCCGAGATAAACAACCGCCTTATCCATGCCTGTAAAAGAATAGCGAAAACCATAATATGCTGAATTGACAAGTTGCAGAACTTTGCAACTCAGAACGGGATCGTTGTTTATGATGGCGGCAATTTCAGACATCGGTGTGTCGTCTTTGTCGCACGCGGCGAGTAACTTGAGGAGAATTGCCGGCAAGGTCGGCAGATTGCCAGACTGCTGTATGCGGGAATAAACGTTATCCTTGCTGCTCATTGACTCCGACCTGGTAGCACTTATACCCCGCAAGGAGGCACAAAATAGTCTTGGCTTGTTTCCCGTTTACCGGGGCTAGATGTAAAAAGACGGGGTCGAGAGGGTGAGTGCCGTAACGCACGTACCCCTCAGCGAAAAAACAGCCTGCGAGGGGTACTGGAAAATCGTTCTTTTTCTCGGGGCAAGACCAACCACGTCTTTCGATAATTTTTAATTTTATTTTCCAGAAAACGAAAAAATTCAAAGCCATATGCGTAGTATGACAATGTATCTGTTCCTTGTTACCATTATTCAAAAAATTTTCAATCACTTTTTATTGACAAAGTGTATATGGTATGCCGGGTGTTTGTCAAGGAAGGCGATTGGTTTTATTTTCCGTAATTTTTAAATCCGGTAAACTGCAAAAAAATCCGGCCGCCTGAGCGCCGAATTGCTCCAGTCTATTACGCAAAGAATCGATCTTTGCACGTTGGTTTTTTTGCAGGCCAAACACGATAATACCGTGGTTCATTCCCTCGGCAATCATTGGCACACAGACACATTCATCGGCGCCAAAGGCTCGAAATAACTGCTGGTCGGCCAGGGGCAGCCTATCCCTGTCTTCTTTAGGCACTATCTTTAGTTGCCCGGAAAGAAAAGCTTGTACGATCAGGCTTTTTTCCCATTGTAAAGAAAATTGTATGTCGGCAAGCGTTTCCCAGCCAACACAGCCCGGATACCCTCTGCCCTTTAACACCCCGAGCCGGCGATCCGGCAGCAGACAAAGGACCGGTCGTATACCAAAGAGAATGTCGCAGGCATAAAAAAGACTGCGGAGGATTTCCGGAAGTTTTCTGGCGACGGGTGTGCCGGGCAGCGCACTCTGCAGCAGGGCGTATTCCCTTGCCTGCTGCCGAAAGTGGCTCTCGGTCTCCGCTCTTTTGTTGTCGTCCAGCTCCGCGGCAAGTGGAATATCCAATCGGTCGGCAAGCCGCCGTGTTTTTTCACGCGCATTGGCAACCAGGCTTTGCCGTTGAGCGGCTGAAAGTCCGAAAAGTGCCTCGCCGAGTTTATCTGCCTCGAGTTCCCCGATCGGCGGCTCAGCCAGTCGGCAGGCCAGAGAGACTATCTGCACCAGGCTAAAGGCGGTGACAATTCTCGAAAAAGGCTCGGTATGATACTGAACGGCATCGACCAGAAAACTATCCAGCTGCCAGGTTCTGAGGGCTTTTGCCGCAATTTCGGCATGGCTGGTGGTGAAGATCCGCCGCTCCAGCTCAAGAAGTGCTGCGTCATGGCCAAAGTTCTCGGAAAATTGTCTATACACCGCCGGGTAATCGGTTTGCAGGGCCAGTCTGCCGATATCGTGGATGAGTCCGGCAAGAAAGGCCTCTTCAGGAAAGGGGTAGGCGGTCATTTCGGCGATATTTTTTGCCAGAACGGCACATGTACAGCTATGGACCCAAAAACCGGTCGATAATTTGGCCGTTTCCCCGGAGCTTCGCAGCTGCAGGCCCCTCTGCATGGTTGCCGTGTGCAGGAGATTTGTCAGTACCTCCGCCCCCAGCTCCTCCATAATCCACCGTCGCGTGGTTACTCGTCTGATCCGGTCGGTGCCGGTGGCCGATCCGTTGATCAGTTTCATGGCCATGACCATGAGGACGGGCTCGCAGCAAAAAAAATCGAGGAGTTTCTCCTCGGTCAATTGTCCTTTAGCCTGCAGTGCCAGGGCCTTTGCCAGCAGTGGGGTGGGGATGGGGAGGCTGGCGAGTGCAAAGATGCCATCCCCTTCAACAAAAGGGCTGATATGTTCCGGCGTGCTCTCGGGAATCTTTTTGTCACCCCCTGCATGGTCGCGGCCCTCGCATGCCCTTGCCGGGCTGAGCAGCTGAAAAGACCTTTTCGGTGTCTTCTTCCTGCCGGGGTTTTCCGGCAGGGTCAGATCCTGAAGGGCATAATCGAAATAACGTTGCCAGAACTCATTGAGATCATCCTCCTGATGCGGACCCGTGCCGCTTTTGAGGAGATTGGAGACCATTGCCCGGATACACTGGCAGGCAAGGGAGTCGGGGTAGAGGAGCAGGGCTGGCTGTTGCCGGGTGATCGACGTCTCGATATTCGGATCGTTGAGAATTAGCCCGGCCGGACTGATGTCGATTTTCAGGTGCCGGCTGACGACATCTTTAAAACGCAGATAGGTCTCTTTTGCCTCGGGAACACTGGGGCTCTTGTTGACGAGGATCTTTACTGTCCCTTTGTAGTTATTGCAAGCCATCACCTTCAAAAGGGCGTAGGCATCGGTAAGGGAAGTGGCTTCGGCGGTAATGACGATGATCGTCTGGCTGCCGGCAAGGCAAAAGGCGATGACTCCTCTGGAGATACCCGAAGAGGTGTCGATGAGGAAATAATCATAGCCGCGTATCTGTGCGAAGGCGGCGACAAGATCGGCGATGTCCTGTTGCGCCAGATTGGCCATTTTTTCAATTCCCGAACTTCCCGGGATGACATCTATGCCGAATTTTGTCGGCAGGATGATCTCGTCTAGATTTTTGTCGCCGAAGATATAATTATCGAGGGTGTTTTCCGGCTGGATTCCCAAAAGGATATTGACATTGGCCAGTCCAAGGTCCGCATCGAAGAGGCACGTCCGGTAATGGCGCTGGGCGAGTTCGATGGCGGTATTGACGCTGATGTTCGTCTTGCCGACGCCGCCTTTACCGCTGCTTATGACGATTGTCTGGGTCATTGTCCGTGGGTTGTCGTTGTATGGGCATCTCCGGCCAGCAGGAAATAGCCGGAAGAACAGCTGTTATTATGAAAATATCACCGATGGTGCGTCTATGAATACAGAATGGGTCAAAAAGACGCTATACTTTTGTGTTGATTCGGCCTTTTGTCGATAAAGCTCAGCAGCCGCAGCCGGAGGGAGTCTTACCGAAAACCCTGGCGATCCAGCTGTTGATGATATAGGCGGCACAGCCGCAGCCGTCATCCGGGTTGACATAGATGGCGCCCGCCGGGCAGTTTGTTGCGCAGGCGCCGCATTCCATGCAGGCGTTCGGGTCGGTAATTTCGGCCTTGCCATGCCGCACTCTGAAGATACGGTGCGGACAGACCAGCCGGCAATTGCCGCAGCCGATACACTTTTCCTCGGATAAACTCAAAATTGCTGTTTCGTCAAGATATCTGAAATCTTTCATAATCCATCTCCACTTTACATAAAAGGACCGGCCACCCAGCACAGCAGGGCCAGCGCTGCCGCAGCTATCTGCAATGGCAGGCCTCGGCGCAGTTCTTTTTCCACCCCGGAAAGGGAGGTGAAGGGGGTGCAGCCGGTGAAGTTCATGGCGAGAAAGGCGGAACAGCCGGTGATCCACAGCCACAGGGCAAGCTGTTCAACCCCATGCAGCTTGGCGTCCGCAGCAAACAAAAACAGCAGGGCGGCAAGACCTCCGGCTAAAGCGCCTTTTAACCAGAACTGACGAAAGGGTATCCAGGGCAGCAGCAGGGGCGTAAGCACCGCCCCGGCAAGGATTGCCGTAAGGGTGGCTAGAAGCAGTGTGGTGCTTCTAGCCAGTCCCGCGGCAAAGGAAAAAACCTCTGGCGAGATCCCTGACACCAGGAAAAAAACTGTCAGGGCCATGAGCAGTTTTTTCCACAGCATGCAGACTTCCAGCGGGATGAGCACGGCCCGTTCTTCTAGGGAAAACGTTACTGTGCGCATCGTTTCATCCTCTTTGCCGGTCTGCAGGAATTTTGGCAACATCGAGGCGAGAATCGGTCCGAAGCGACCGGTGAAGCCGCACAGTTTCTTCAGTTCACGGATGGCTACCCCGGGGGCGGCGAGCTGGGGCAGGATCAATTCCCGGTGACTGACCAGCCGGTCGAGCTGAGCGTTTTGTACCTGGTAGGCAATTTCTTCCGCGGTAAAGGTCTTTTTTCCCGCCGCACACCAGACATTAATACCGCGCGTATCAATGACGAGGAGCCAGGCGGGGATCTCGGCAAGTTCCTTGCGCAGCGCGTCGAAGGTCAATTTGTAGTTGGCAGTAACGAGAACCGGGGCGTTCTGGCCGGGAGTGCCGATGCAGTAGAGACCGGGGGTCATACTGTAATTATTTCGGGTAAAGCCGGTTCTCGCACCCAGAGTACCAAGACCATCGCGGATGGACAGAGAGGTGGTAACCCGTGGTACCGGGCCAATCGGCGTATTGAGAAAGTCCTCAACAAAGGGATAAATAACATAACCGGCGCGGGCGTATCCACTGGACCGTGGAGGCGGCTTCGGGCCTCAGCAGGGGGCGTCGGGTACCTCTTGCGGCGCCTGCAGAGGCGCCGGGGGGCGGCACCCAGTCTCATTAATACGCGGCAGGGGGACAATCTTCAGTCCTGGCAATGCAGTCACGATAACCTCTTTGGTATAATTATAGCAGGGTGAAACCTTGCGCAAGATCGTTGATAAGATCGTCGCAGTTTTCCAGGCCGATACTGAGGCGGACAATGGTTTTACCGTCGTATTTTGACGGGATGGTCCGGTTGACCTTGGCCGCGGTAAGCAGACTTGCATAGCCGCCCCAGCTATAGCCCAGGCGGAACAGCTGCAGCGAGTCGATAAAGGCGGCAAGCTCGGCATCGGCATAGTCGTGATGGAAGGTGAAAGAGAAAAGTCCCGAGGAGCCTTGGAAATCACGCTGCCAGAGATGGTGTTGCGGATGGCAGGGCAGGGCCGGGTGGAGAACATTGTCGACGACCGGTACGGTCTGCAGCCACCTGGCAATGGTCAGTGCCGACTGTTCGTGTTGTCGCAGTCTGGTCGCAAGGGAATGCAGGCCACGCAGGGCCAGATAACATTCTTCTCCCGGGGTATAAATTTCCATCAGTTTGTAAAAGCTGTCAAAGGTGTGGCTGTACCGTTCATTGACCGTCACTGTTCCGGCCAGCACATCGGAATAGCCGCATATATATTTGGTCACCGAATGGATGGAGACGTCGACGCCAAGGGCAAAAGGCTGCATATAGAGCGGCGTGGCCCAGGTGGCATCGAGCAGTGTGATGATATTTCTCTGCCGGGCGATGGCGGTGATTGCCGGAATGTCCTGGATTTCAAAGGTAATTGAGCCGGGCGATTCAAGAAGGATCAAGACGGTGTTGGGCCTGATGTATTCGGCAATATCCGCCCCGACGCTGGGCGGTATAAGGGTACAATCGATATTATATTTGTTCAGCACCTTTTGGCAGAATCGCTGGCCCGGCCCGTAGGCGTTATCACAGACCAGGATATGATCGCCGCTTTTGGTAAAGGCCAGCAGCGCGGTCTGGATGGCGGCAATGCCCGATTGGAAGACCCTGGTCACTGCTCCTCCTTCAAGCTCTCGCATCGCCTCTTCAAATTGCCGCTGGGTCGGCAGTCTGTCTGTGCCGTAGGTGATTCCTTGGTATTCGTGGCGGCCGACCTTCAGCATCTCGCCATAGTTATCAAAGAGGACGGTCGAGCCTTTGTAAAGGGGTGGGTTGATGGTGGTCGCCGTGCTTTGGTCCCTTTGCGGCCAGGTTTTTGCGAGTATTCCCGTGTGATCTGTCATCTCGCCCTGTCCTGCGGGCCTTGTCGGAACCATTTTTTTACCGGCTGTCATGGTGAAATTCTCTCTTTAAGTTCTGAAGTTATCTGAATATTGAGACCCCTGTCCCCTTGCGGTTACTGAACAGCATCCCGGAATTCACGCGAAAATGTAAAAATTACACTGTTATTCTTCATCTGTCATTGTCTGAGATGGTAAAACAGGATAGGCTTAATGTACAGCAGATTACCTGTCTTTCCTCGGGATTTTCGGCATCGTCTTTGCCGTGGCAAGACCGTAGTAAGTATGCACTTTACAGGATACTGGAGCTTGTCGGCAAATGATGGATAAAAAACCAGCGGCGATATTTTTCGATAAAAACGATTACCAGCTGCTCAGTGTTGTCAAAGACGTGCTGGAACGAGGCGGCAAATCAAAGGATCTGCGTTCTCTGCTCGTCGAGCATATGCACCCGCATGGCATCAAGGAAATGGCCGCACCCCGCGGCTTACGCATAGCCTACGCCATTGCCGGCCTGCTCGGCTCTTTTGAAAAGGGCGTTGCCGGGGATCGGATCAAGCTGCTACGCTCCCTGCGTGACGAGGTGTTTCTCACCTCGACCACCTTTTTCCAGAAAAATACCGCCCGTGTCCTGCTGCAGATCATGAAAGATCTGTTGCGTGCCCGTGACAATGAATTGCGTCAATTGAAGCTGGCGCATGATTTTCGCATGGTTTCCACCGGCAATCCGCGAGTCGTGCGGGCGGAACTGGCCAGATATCATCTCCTGGAAATGCCGGAAGAGTGGAACCAGTGCGCCTTCGACGATCATGTACACGATGCGAATACCAAGGGACGAAAATCACCGACGCATCTGGTGATGGACGCCTGGATCAAAGGTATCCGCCATCTCACCGTGGTGTATTACAACTATGTCAGCCATGATGTCATTGAAGAGCTGATTGAGGCCAGTGCCATACTCGATGTCCGGGTGCAGGTCGGCATTGAAATGTCGTCTCGTTTTCACAATAAATATGTTCGGTTTACCTGGGAACCCCATGGGTTTAACGATAATCGCTCCTTTCTCAAATTTCTCCAGGAAGAGGCGGTGATCGAGCTGATGCAGGAAGGGCGTCTCGTCTCGAACTATCAGCAAAAATATGTTTTCGAAATATTCGAGGTCTTTAATGCTAGGCATCGTCTGGACCTTAACCAAGATCTTGAGCTGTCGCTTGAACCGCTGCAGCAGGACGATTTCCTCCGGTTCGTCGGCGTTGGTCAGCCCTCGGTGCTCCATTTTGGCAGATTTATCCATAACGCGGTTATGGATTTTATTCATAAAGAAATTCATGACCTTCAGAGGAATCAGGAAAGACCGGGCGAGGAGACAAAAAAACGCATCTCTTTGCGTATTGCCCAGTTGCACGATTTGTCGGTGGAAACCATAATCGACAGGTTTCTGCTGCCCTCGCGCAATGCGGAGGTCCATAACCCCGCCAAGCCCGAGGATATCCAGGATAGCCCAGACACCCCGGAATTACTCAGGCACAGTCTCGATCAACAGCTGCGCAGGCTGTTGTCTTTACATTCCAGTTCACAGTTTACCTTAAATCTCAGCAACCTGTCCGTCCAGGATACCCTGGAATTGCTCTATTCCTGTGAGGGAATGATCAGTCATATCGAGGCCTATAATCTCAAAGATGCGGCCCACGGCATAACCTCCGGCGTCGGCATCAGTGAAGGGCGCCATGACGGCGAGGCGGTGGATGTGAAAAGTCCCGAGCAGTATTACAGCCTGATCAGCGATCTCCAGAAAGCCCTCAATGAAGACAATGTTATCAACCTCAAGAGGGTTATTCGCGCCATTATCTGGGATTATGAAGAACAGCGACTCTGCCTGAAAAAGCATCTGGAAATGTTGCCTGCGGACAAAGAGGAGGGAGCAACGCTTGGCCGGGAATATCAACAGATGCAGGAAAGAAAATCACAGTTGATGGATATTCTATATAATCTGGAGAGGTTCCATAACTATTACAAAAAACGCACCCTGGGGTCTCGGATCGGTTCAGGGTCGACCGGCCTGGCGGAACATCAGCATGGCATGGGGCTGGTGGTGCTCGATACCCTGCCGGCCAGGGCGAAAAAAGCCGTCCGCGAAGGGATCGCCAGAAAGAAACGGTCACTCATTCCGGTCACCGCCCTGCTGACGCATAATGCCCACATACGCACCCACGACAGTTCGGCAATGTGCCGAAAAAAAAGTGTTTTATCGAAGCTGCTGTTCTGGAGAGACGCGGTTGATTGTCGTTGGTGGGACTGGAGCCTTGATGGTTTTTTGGTTCATCCGCAAAAGACCGGAAATGTGGCGACCCTCGGCGGACTGGGGCGAAACGGCGAAAACGGCAAGGTGTTTATCGAGAGAAGGATGAGGGAGCGCCTGAAGCATCCGTGGAAATATCTCAATACCAACCTGAAAAACAGTCTGAAGGTTTTGCTTGGCTTTATCCCGGCCTTTCTTACCTTCAGCCTGACCAAGGACTGGTGGCTGCTTGCTTACCTTGGGGCCTTTATCTGGTTCAGCATCACCGGAGCACGCAATATTATCCAGTCGGTTCTCGGTGGGGGCGGGCTGCGGCGTTCGCCGCTGCTGCCATGGAACTCCCTGGTCAGCTGGAGCCGTATTGCCGATTCCCTGCTGTATACCGGTTTTTCCGTACCGCTTCTGGATTATCTGGTGAAAACCCTGCTCCTCGACCGGGGTTTCGGCATTACGACGGCCACCAATCCGGTCCTTCTCTATTCGGTCATGGGACTTGCCAACGGTATCTATATTTCCACACATAATACCTTCCGCGGCCTGCCGAAGACGGCTGCGGTCGGCAATTTTTTCCGTTCCATTCTGGCCATTCCCATGGCCATTGTCTTGAATTCGACGGTTGGGCTGGTCCTCCAGCTGAGCGGCATACCGGATACCTCGGGAATTTTGCAGAAATGGGCGGCAATTATTTCCAAATTTGCCTCGGACTGTGTTGCCGGGGTTATCGAGGGCCTGGCCGACCGGCAGATCAATATCCGGGCGCGGCTCGCGGCGTACCAGACAAAGATTTCCCAACTGTTTGCCGTATTTTCGCGTTTGGACCTGCAATTTCCCGAGGAAGATGTCCTCGAGATGCTTCAGTCGCCGAAGATGATGATGCAGACCCTCAACTATGAGGCCAGGGAGCAGGAACGGTTTATTATCGTCAATGCCCTCGATCTTATGTATTTCTGGATGTATCAGCCGCGAGCTCGAAAGGCCCTGGATATTATTCTACAGAGGATGTCCCGGGAAGAATGGCTGATCTTCTATCGTTCGCAGCTGGTCCTCAACCGGCAGCAGGAGATAAGCCAGGTCTTTGTCGATGGGCTGGTCGGCAAAAACTTTTCCAAACCGCTGGCCTTCTATCTTGACAGATCCGAACAATATCTCGCCGAGATGGAAAAACTGGGCGCAAAAAGAAAACGGCAGTGAGTATTTTTTTCCTGCAGGTTTAATTGCCTGCGTAAGCGTGCACCGGCGAAATGTTATCTCTTTGGCCGTGGCAGGCGTTTACAGCTGCGTGGATGAAAATCGATGACGAGTCAGGTTGCCCGTGGTCGCTTTATGCTTACCATTATTGTCAGTCAGTTACTCTTTATCTATAATAATAAAAGGAGAATTCCATGCTCAATAAAAAGATGGCCCAGGCCCTGAATGATCAGATAAACAGAGAGATGTATTCCGCCTATCTGTACATGTCGATGTCGGCCTGTTCCAATAAAACAGGCTTGAAAGGTTTTGCCAACTGGTTCATGGTGCAATACCACGAGGAGATGTTCCACGCCATGAAACTCTATGAATATGTGCAGCGCCAGGGCGAGGAGGTCAAGCTCGAAGCGATCAAGGCCCCTCCTGCGGAGTTTGCCTCGCAGCTCGACATGTTTACCCAGACTCTGGCCCATGAGCAATACATAACCAGTTCGATCAACGATCTCATGGAACTGGCGATCAGCAAAAAGGACCATGCAACGCAGATTTTTCTCGAGTGGTATATCACCGAGCAGGTGGAAGAAGAAGAAAATGATAATGATATTATCGCCCAGCTGAAACTGATCGGCGACAACGTCCATGCCCTGTTAATGCTCGACCGGGAATTATCAGCCCGGGCGGCGACCATTCCTACCGATTTCAGTAAAGGGGTGGAGGCAGCGGCCAAGGCGGCTGCATAATCCAGAAGAAGCGAGTTTCTCAGTCATCAACGAGAGTGCAGAATAGCTTAATGCCTGCTCTGCACTCTCAACAGAGCGGTATTCCAGGCTGCCGCCGCTTTAGCTGACCTTGCACTTTTCTATCTTGATCCTGCTCTGAATGAAGTAGATATCCGGGCGCCGATCGATAAGTGGCCGGACATTGCCCACTTCCCGCTCGACCTCCAGGGCCCCGAGGTCGATATCGGTTATCACCACTGTCTGGGTGTTGATGATCCCTTCGGCGGCAATGCCATTAAGCGGGAAGGCGAAATCCGATGGCGTCAGAACCGCCGCCTGCCCGAAATTGAGCGACATCGCCGGGCTGCGCGGCAGGGCGCCGACATTTCCCGCCAGCACGACATAGATGGTGTTTTCCACGGCCCGCGCCTGGGCGCAGTAGCGTACCCGCTGGTAAGACTTGCGTTCGTCCGTGGCAAAAGGAACGACGATCAGATCGACACCGGCATCGACAAGCATTCTTGAAAGTTCTGGAAATTCAATATCATAACAGATGAGAATGGCAATTCTGCCGAGATGGGTTTCGAAAACTTTCAGGCCTTCTCCCTGGCACATGCCCCAGTAGGTCGTTTCCGCCGGGGTCAGGTGCAGCTTTTCCTGGGTGTAGACATTGCCCATCGGGGAAAAGAGGTGGGCCGTGTTGCGGATGCTGCCGTCCGGCTGACGCACCGGCACGGAGCCGGCGACGATGAGTATCTGACGGCTTGTTGCCAGGCCGGTGAATAAGTCGATATACTGGGCATGCAGGTCGGCAAGCTGCGATACCAGTTCCGGCAGAGGTATATTCCGGTCGAAGGTGCAGAGCATCTGGGCGATAAACAGTTCTGGGAAAATAACCAGGTGACTGTCGTATAAATCCGCCGTATCGACGAAATATTCCACCTGTTCGCACAACTCCTCCCAGTTGCGTATTTTCCTCATTTCGTACTGCACGGCGCAGATGCGGGCCCGCCTGAGGGTTCTTTTGATGGGTTGTCCGGCCACCGCCCGTTTGTTGGCATTATGCCTGGGGTTGGGCATGACCAGATGGGTGGAATAGCCAAGAGACTGCTCGTCATCGATGTAGCCGTAATGTACACCGCGAATTTCGTATCCCGCGCGGATATGGGCATTGAGGGCCCTGTCATGTAATTCACCTTTGAGAACCTTGGCCACATACTCTTTGGCGCTCATTTTTCCGCGATACTCGCCATATCCGGGGATACGGCCGCCGGCAATCATCTGTTTCAGGTTGTGTCGTCGCAGCAGTGCTTTTCTCGCCGCATAGAGTTTTTTTGAGATCCCCTGTCCCTGGTAATCCGGGTCGACGGCGATATCGGCACCGTAGAGGGTGTTGCCGGAAGGGTTGTGGGTGGAAAAACTGCCGAAACCGGTGATTTCGCCGTGGGCGTACCAGGGCGAGTCGTCATCGAGATAGACTATGAGGCTGGAACAGTAACCGACGATCTTATCGTCTTTCACCGCGACGAACTGCCCTTCCGGAAAGGCCGTGATCTGCATCCGATAGTTGCGCTCGTTGGCCAGTTGTTCGGAGGACCACCTGGAATACGCCCTGGCGGCCACTTCGACTATGGCGGGGACATCTGCCTCGACGGCATTCCGTACAAGTACCGATCTTTTTCTCATCTAAAATTACAGCGTGGATACCTCTTCCTTCAGGTGGAGGCGGTATCCACGCTGTCTCCTAAGTTAGTAGTTGCAACCATCGGCACGCTGCAAAAGAGAGCAATGTTTCCATGAAATCCCATGTATTACATCCATTGACAACTCTTCTTGCTTTCGCTGACGTTCGAGGAAAACCATAGTTATCCACCCGGCACATCCGAGGTGATCCTCTGCCAGCAGCAGAAACACTGCGAGGTAGCAGTCCCGGCGGAATATGGACACGCCCGCCTGTTGCACCGCCACAAACGGCAGCAAGCCAATGAAATTTTTCGCAGCTTTGGTTCGTCCGGTTATGCTTGGTTCTTCCTCCGGACCAGAGGGAAAGCTGCAGGCCGAATGCCTGCAACCTGTTGCCGGTGGCATATCGAATCGAATTGATTGCGGCACCATCCTTTATCGGTGCTTTGGCTCGGGCAAGAATTCCGATGAACCGTTTACAAAGATCAACGACCATCCCGGATGCTGGAGCAAAGTTGATGAGACGCTTCGCCCAGGTAAAAACATTATCCACCCTGGAGAGAAGAGATGGGGCTCTCCAGCCTTGAGGTCTTGTGCGGTTCTGAAACCGAGGCTGACGACAGCTGGTTTTTCTCTTGGGCCGGCTTCGTCTTATCTGCCTTCGACAGAGCAGAGTATTTCTCATGGCCTGTCCCCGGTGAGTAAGCTTTCCGGCCCTTGCCGGATGACAAGGTATCAAAAACATTTTGTTTTTGTCTATGACCAACAGATGCTGCATTGAAAGTTACCTTTAAAATTCTTCGCTTTCGCGAGTAAAAACCACCTGGGCAATGGTAATGAGAGGTTTTGTACCAGCACCACCGGCTTAACCCCTTCAACCTGTTGAACCACTTGTCGCAGAGCCTGGAGCCGGTGGAGCATTCCAGAGTGCCTCTCTGTTCTTTCTTAACGTAGCCCGTTCGCCTTGCGGCCCTGGCTGTGGCTGGTCAACAGAGGAACTTGCTTGCACAAGCTCCGTCCTTCAGGACGGGGTAGTTGACTCTCTACCAGTAGAGATTTTCTTCCCACTGGGATATTATATGCTGCATATTTTCAGGGTTGCAAGATCGAAAAGAAGATAATTTCACGAAAAACCGTCAATGAAGATGACCGTGCACCATGTTTTCAGGCACGAAAAAAAATGCTACCCGTCAATACTGCTTACGGTACTGGCCATTTTTACCACAACTGCATATAGTGTGAGGCTGGCACGATAAATCATAAGAATCACTCTTTTTTGCCGGGACAAGCCGATGAAAAACCTCTATGTCTTGCTTTCTTTGCTCCTCAGCGGCTGTGTTGGGCTGCCGGATGGTATTCAGCCTGTCGAGGATTTTTCTCTGCAGCGTTACCTCGGCACCTGGCATGAGATTGCCCGGCTGGATCATTCATTTGAACGTGGTTTGACGCGTGTGACGGCGGAGTACAGCCTGAACGAAGACGGCAGCGTCAAAGTGATCAACCGGGGGTACGACGCAGTAAAAGGACAATGGAAGACCGCCGAGGGAAAGGCACGCTTTGTTCAGTCACCTGATCTGGGCTATCTGCAGGTGAGTTTTTTTGGACCTTTTTACGGCTCGTATGTGGTTGTCGCCCTGGAT
Organism: Desulfopila aestuarii DSM 18488; assembly: GCA_945863875.1. GTDB lineage: Bacteria > Desulfobacterota > Desulfobulbia > Desulfobulbales > Desulfocapsaceae > Desulforhopalus_A > Desulforhopalus_A aestuarii_A. The sequence continues at coordinate 24,982 of CAMBBS010000031.1, read as the reverse complement.
CAGAGTGCCTATCAGTATGCCCTTGTCTGCGGGCCAAATAGAAACTATCTCTGGCTCCTTGCCAGACAAGGTGATCTGGATGCCGCAACCCGGACGATGCTGCTTGAGCGGGCACGGGATCTCGGCTTTGCCGTGGAGAAGCTCATTTTTGTTTCTGCTCTTTGACGCTTTTGCCGGAGCCGGAGGCGAAACATTTGAACAACCAGGAAACACTCATTATTATCGCCAGCTCCTTTGCCGTTTGCACCTTCTGCCAGTGGCTTGCCTGGCGGGTGAGGCTGCCGGCAATTATTTTTCTGCTCCTCGCCGGGATCATTGCCGGCCCGGTATTGCAGATCTTCGACCCGGAACAGCTCATGGGCGATCTGTTTTTTCCTTTCGTTTCGCTCAGTGTGGCGATCGTTCTCTTTGAAGGCAGTTTGACCCTGAAATTCAGGGAAATTCCAGGACTTCAGTCGGTGGTGCGGAACATGCTCTCTTTCGGCCTGGTTATCACCTGGCTGATCACCACCGTTGCCGCCCGCTTTGCCATTGGTATTTCCTGGGAACTGGCCTTTCTTTTCGGAGCGATTACCGTCGTAACCGGGCCGACGGTCATCGCCCCGCTGTTACGCACGGTGCGGCCGACGGCCCCGGTGGCCAATATCCTCCGCTGGGAAGGGATCGTCATTGATCCGATCGGGGCGTCTCTTGCCGTTCTTGTCTATGAATTTATCATCTCAGCCGGCGGGCAGCAGGCCTGGGGAAATACCCTTCTCACCTTTGCCGGGATCATTGTTGTCGGTGGCTGTATCGGTGTTGGCTGCGGGTATTGCTTTGGTCTCGTGCTGCGCAATCACTGGTTACCCGAATTCCTCCAGAACGTCACCACCCTTGGCCTGGTATTCTTCTCCTTTGTGCTGGCCGATACCCTGCAGGCGGAATCCGGCCTGGTTGCGGTCACGGTCCTGGGAATGTGGCTGGCCAACATGCCGGGCGTCGATCTGGAAGAGATTCTCGAGTTTAAGGAGAGCCTGAGCGTGCTGCTTATCTCCCTGCTCTTTCTCATGCTGGCGGCGCGTCTTGATATAGCCTCCCTGCAGGAGATCGGCTGGGCAGCGGTGCTGGTTTTCCTGGCGGTGCAATTTCTGGCCAGGCCGTTGAATGTACTGTTTTCCACTCTCGGTTCACAGCTCTCCTTGCCCGAACGGTATCTCCTGGCCTGGATTGCCCCCCGGGGTATTGTTGCCGCCTCGATCGCCTCGCTCTTTGCCATCAAGCTTGAACAGATCGGTTTTGCCGATGCCCGCTTTCTCATCCCTCTGACCTTTACCGTCATTATCGGCACCGTCCTGCTGCAGAGCACTACGGCTCGACCGATAGCCCGCTGGCTGGGCGTCGCCCTGCCCGAACCCCGGGGTTTTCTCATCGTTGGCGCTAATCTTGTGGCGAGGAAAATTGCCAAGGCACTGGCCGAAAATGGCGTCAAGGTGCTTCTCGCCGACACCGGTTCAGAGAATATCAGGAAGGCCATAAGTGAAAACCTAGAGACCTATCACGGCAATCCTCTTTCCGGGCATATCGATCGGTACATGCATCTGGCAGGCATCGGCCGGATGCTCGCCCTGTCGCCCTATGAGAGTGAGAATATTGCCGCCCTCATGCACTACCGTATGGAACTTGGACGCAACAGTGTGTATATGCTCCAGTCGAACCGGGGCGAGGAGCAGGATGATAAAGAGATGGGGGTACCGACAGAGAGAAAGGGAAATGTGCTTTTCGGCAGTGATATCACGTATCAGTTTCTGTTCGATGCGCTCACCGCCGGGGGAGAGATCAGGACCAGCACATTCACGGAACAGTTCACCTTCGAGATGTTTATCGAGCAGGTGGGGGAGCAGATCGTGCAGCTCTTTGTCATTGATACGAAGGGAAGAGTTACAATCAGGGGAGGCAATGACCGGGTGCGTCCCGAGTCGGGGTGGGCAGTGATTGCCCTGTTTCCTGCAGTATGAAAAGATCATAAAAGAAGGGTACGACTATGAGTGCGACGACATATATTCTCGCCGGCTGGCTGCTTGACGGCAGCGGGGGTCCGATACGAGAGAAAGTGCTGCTGAAGATCGTTGACGGCCGATTTGCCGCAATAGAACAGTACACGCCGGAGAGTGTGCCGGCCGCCTGTGCGTTTACCGATTTGTCCAACTGCACTCTTTTGCCCCCTCTTGTCGACAGCCATGTTCATCTGTTCATGTCTGGGACCATCGATCACAAGACACGGGAGTGGCAGCTGGCCGCGGGATACGAGGAGCTGCGGCCGCTTATTAAGCAGCATCTGCATTATTTGTTCTCCCATGGGGTACTCGCCGTGCGTGATGGCGGCGATCGTGGCGGCTTCGCCCTGTGCTACCGATCGGAACGGGACATGCCTGCAGAGATGGTACTGAAAGTCGCTGGTCGGGCCTGGCACCAAAAGGGCCGCTACGGCGGGCTTATCGGCAGGCATCCGGCGGAAGGGGAAAGTCTGGCTGCTGCATACGCCAAAGAAAATGATCCAATCGATCAGGTGAAACTGGTCAATTCGGGGTTAAACAGTCTGGAAGTCTTTGGCCGGGAGACCCCGCCGCAGTTTAGTGCAAGAGAGATAGCCGAGCTGGTGGCTGCCGCACAACAGCGGGGCAAAAAGGTGATGGTCCATGCCAACGGCAGAGAGCCGGTTCGGCTGGCCGTGCAGGGTGGCTGCCACTCCATTGAGCATGGCTTTTTCATGGGCCGGGAAAATCTCCAGCTGCTGGCCGAAAAGGGAACCTTCTGGGTGCCGACCCTCTTTACCATGAAGGCCTATGCGGCCAATGTCACTTTCGCCAAGGCCGGTGCCGATAGGCTGGTCATTGAAAAAAATCTCAACCATCAGCTGGAGCAGCTGGCCATAGCCAGGGAACTGGGTGTGAAGGTCGCCCTGGGCACCGATGCCGGTAGCCTCGGCGTGCTGCACGGAGAATCGATGGTCGACGAGATGAAGCTCTATAAGAAAGCCGGCTACAGCCTGGCGGAAACCGTACGCTGTGCGACCAGCAACGGTGCCGAATTACTTGGCCTTGAAGATTTTGGGCGGATAGCACCAGGTCAAACAGCGACCTTCCTGGTGGCTCGATGCGCCCCGGCACAGCTGCCGAGAAAATTATCCTACCTCGAAGCGATCTACCTGAACGGCAAGCAGAGCGACAGGTACCGGAAAAATCCGGTTAAACACCTGCCGACAGACGCCTGAGAAGAGAAAAGGACTGTAGCATCGGCAGAAGAGGGGATGAAGAATGTCCCCGTCAAGAGATCACTTTATGCTGGTGGTGCCTGCATTATTTTACCGAAACGACGGGGCAGGTTGCCTTCAGGATGACATGCTGGGCCGTTTGACCGAAGAGGATCTTGCCGATTTTAGACCTGCTTTTTACGCCGATAATAATTTCATCACAATGATTGTCCACCGCAAAGAGGACAATATCTTCGCCGGCGGTTTTGTTCCTGATCAGGAGGTGTGTTTCGTAGGGTATGCCCTGTTCCTCAAGGATTTTTCCGGCCTGAACAAGGTTTTCTTCTGCCTCGGAGACCTTCTTTTTCGTTGTTTTTTCTCCCCCCGGCAAAGAGGTGACCAAATGAATTTTCGCATCAAAGGCCTTGGCGTGTCGTATCGCCAGAGCGAGTAAATCTTGTCCAACGTTGGTCCCTCGGTAGCCTACCAGAATCTGCATTTTTTTTCCTCTGTTAGAGATGATTCCACTGCGTTAGTATTGAGACTATCCTCTTGTTTTGCGTCAGCGGATTAAGATGAAGAAATGATAACATAAAAACGGCCATAGCAGAAGGAACTATTGTCATTTTACGACCAAATTGTAGGCAAGCCGTTGTTTGGAATTTTTCTCGAAATTTTCCTCTATCGAGGGAAATAGATAATATTTATTCCAAAATTCGTGCCCCCAGGCATACAATCTGGGTGCATATAAAGCGAAAACCAGCATTGATTGTCCTTTTAAAACGAAAATTCTATCACCTTGAATGAACTCTCATCAGAATACGTTACCAAGTTTTCTTCGAAATATCGGCATGGCGACCATCGTTTTTGATGTCGAATCGGTGGTAACCGCCTGTAACAGTCTCTCGGAAAAACTGCTGGGGCAGCCGGTGGGAGGACTCATCGGCCGCAGTATGGCGGACCTTGATCTGCAGCTCGTGGACGCCGGAGGATTTCCTGAATAAAGCGAAGGGTTTCCCCTCAATAAAATTCGGATAAGTATAAAAGGTGGCGCTCAATGTAACGGTGTGCAATTTGATTTTGGTCTCCATCTGCCTGGTATTGCACGAATGGAGTGGTTTCGGGCCATGCTCCGGCCGATATCCGATCCCGGCGGCAGGCTCACCTCGGTGGTTCTCACCTTGACCGTGATAACTGATCTGATCGGAGAAAAAAGCACGCAAAAACAGATTTTTCTGGCGAAGCGGGAGTGGGAGACCACCGTCGATGCCCTGCCGGATATTGTTACCATTCAGGATGAGAACCTGCATCAGTTTGTCCATGTGGCACGCGATGTCGCGCAATACCTGCGCAATGCCCTGGAGAAAAACCGTCTCATGGCGGCAATTGAACAGGTCTCGGAGTCGGTGGTTATTGCCGACAGTAAAGCGGAAATATAATATGTTAATCCGGCCTTTGAGGCAACCAGCGGCTATAGTCGGCAGGAAGCGATCGGTAAAGATCTCAATTTTCTGCAGAGCGGCGTCCATGACCAGAAGTTTTACAAATCGATGTGGCAGGTTCTGACGAATAAACAGGCCTGGCGGGGTCGGCTGACCAACCGAAAAAAAGACGGCACCCTGATCAAAGAGGAGACGACGATTTCTCCCGTTCTGGACAGTGCCGGGGCAATTATCAATTATGTTGCCTTAAAGCGTGACGTGACCCGGGAGGAACTTCTCGAGCAGCAGCTGCATCAGGGAATGAAAATGGAAGCGCTGGGCATCCTCGCCGGAGGGATTGCCCATGACTTCAATAATATATTATCCGCCATGATCGGTTACGCCGTAATTGCCAAGGGGCGGTTCTCCCCGGATCATCCGGCGAGAAAAGATCTCGAGCAGGTGATCGCCGGGGGGGATCGAGCGGTCGATCCGGTGAAACAGATCCTCACCTTCAGCCGGACGGAATGTTATGGTCAATTCCGTCTGTTTAAGCTGCAGTATATCGTCAAGGAGGTTATTAAACTGCTGCGGCCATCTCTGCCGGCGACAATTGAACTGGAGCACGACATAGACAATTCCTGTCGTTCAATTTTTGCCGACTCGGGGCAGATATCAGGTGCTGATCAATCTCTGCACCAACGCCAGGCAGGCTATAGGTGATGAGCATGGTCGCATTACCATAAGACTTTCTGAGAGAAAAGCAGCTGATCAACCTGTCGGCAAGAGTGTTGTGCCGCATGGGTCGGATGTCCTTCTTGACCTTGGGGTCAGTGATACCGGCTGCGGCATTGACAAAGAGACCCTGGAGAAGATCTTTGATCCGTTTTTTACCACGAAAAAAAAGGAGCAGGGGACGGGGCTGGGGCTGGCGGTTGTCCATGGCATCCTGCAAAAGCATAAGGGCGAAATCAAGATTACCAGTACGGTTGGCGTCGGGATAACCGTTCATGTCTATCTGGCCGCCGATGGCAGGAAAGTAGACAAAAAAAGCAAAAGCGTCCGCCGAAGCAGGCGGCAATGAACGAATAATGATTGTTGATGACGAAGCTCCTGTCGCCGAGGTGCTGCGAATCATCCTGCTGAAGGCAGGCAAGGATGTAACGATGTTTACCAGCAGTATCGCCGCAGTAACACACTTTCGCCTGGACCTGCACTGCTGTGATCTGGTTATCAGCGATATGCTTATGCCCGACATGACCGGTGCCGAACTGGCGCGGGAATTTTTAGGCCAACGCGCCGATATTCCGATTATCATTCTGACCGGGCACAGTGAAAATTTTACCCGAGACCGGGTGAAACGGTCAGGGGTTAAAGAGCTGCTGCTTAAACCCGTCAAGCAGGAAAAACTCTATCAGGTTATTCGCAAGGTACTGGAGCATGGCAAAAATTTTAGTCATTGACGATGATGGTGTGTTGGCGGACATGCTCCTGGAGCAGTTGGCGGCAGGTGGCCATGATGCTGCGTCGGCTGCGACGCTGGCAACCGGGCTTGCTCTGTTGCGGCAGATACCCTTTGATATCGTTCTCCTTGATGTGCAGCTGCCGGACGGCAATGGACTGGAGTATCTCCCGACCATTACGGCCTGTGCCTCCAAGCCGGAAGTCATTATTGTCACTGGTCAGGGCGAAGCGGATGGCGCCGAAAAGGCCATAGTCAGCGGTGCCTGGAGCTATATCGAAAAGCCCTATGTGGTCAGAGAGCTCTCCCTGCAGTTGACCCGTGTCCCGCAGTACAGAAGGGAGAAACAGAAGGTCACGGCGGTCCCCGTTGCCCTGAAGCGGGATGCCATAATCGGCCGCGGTCCGGCTATGAGGAAATGTCTCGACCAGCTTGCCCGGGCGTCATCTTCCGACGTGAGTGTGCTGGTGAGCGGCGTCACCGGTACCGGTAAGGAGCGCTTCGCCAGGGCCATCCATGAAAACAGCCGACGGGCCGAGAAAAATTTTGTCGTTGTCGATTGCGCCTCTCTCGCGGAAACCCTTATCGAGAATGCGCTGCTCGGCTACATGAAAGGAGCATTTACCAATGCTGATTCGACGCAGGACGGCCTCGTCAAACATGCCCACGGCGGTACCCTTTTTCTCGATGAAGTCGGCGAGCTCCCGCTGAATATCCTGAAAACATTCCTGCGTCTTCTCCAGGAACACGAATACCGGCCGGTCGGCTCAACACAGCAGATGTACAGCGATTTTCGCGTTGTTGCCGCCACCAACAGAGATTTGCAGCAATGTGTCGCTCAGAAAAGCTTCAGACATGATCTTCTCTTCTGGTTGCAGGCGTATAGCATCGAGCTGCCGGAATTGAAAAGCCGGCAAGAAGATGTCCCTGAGCTTGTTCCGTATTTCATCGCCAAGCTGTGCCGACGTTATGGGCTGGAAATAAAAGGTGTCGCTGCTGATTTCACCGAGGCCCTTCTGGCCTACGACTGGCCGGGCAATGTTCGGGAATTGTACCAGATTATGGAGCAGGTGTTCACCAATCCGCTTTTGGGGCCAACCTGTTTTGCCATCCATCTCCCGGAAATTTTCCGGATCCAGCAGGCTCGGGCCGGGGTGAAGGCGAGAAATGCCTTGCCGGCGGATGCGACAGGAAAGGTTGTGCCGACCTGGGCTGCCTACAAAACAAAGTGCGAACTTGATTATCTCTGCGACCTGAAGGGTGTCGCCGGAGGTAATGTTACCGAGGCCGTCCGGCTCTCCGGGATTTCCAGAACCCGTCTGTATCAGCTCCTTGAAAAATACCGCATGTCTTTCTCCTGACGACGGTATTCCTGCCGTCTCGACAGCCGGGCCTCCCTCCTTCCTGTACAAAAAAGATGAATTGTTCACTTTTATGGACAGCTGTTGCGGCTTTTTCCTTGTCCGTCCTTTTTCCTGTTCATGTCGTAAGATGAAGAAAATATAAAGATAAAGCTATTCTAAGAGGCAGTGAGCCGACTGGCACGGTTAATGCTGCTCATTACGCGAAAAAGGAAGGCGTCTGCAAATGTTAACAGGTATTTTTCCCAGAATCCGGCATAAGCATGAGAACATTTTTCTATTCGATAAAAAAATCCGACTGTGGTGCGGACTGTCACTGGCAAGTTTGTTTGCATCTTTTTTACTCGACAAGGCGCAAGGCCTGGAGATTGCAATCCGGGCAGAAAGCGTCACGGAAGCAACGCCGATAACCGGCACGATACGACAGCTCCCGGCCAGCGTTGACTTCGTCGAAGGGATCATGCATCTGCGCGAGGATACCATTCCGATCATTAATCTGAAGAAACGGCTTGGACTGGCAGATAAGGAGTACGATGCGGGGGCATTGGTTGCTGTGGTCAAACTCTTTCATCGACGCCACGGATTGCTTTTTGACGAGATCAAGGAAGTGTTTGCCGCAAGCGTGGCCGATGTCCGCAAAATCGATGGCGCCCTGCAGACCGACGACAAGATCATCTCTGCCCTTATTCAAACAAAAAAGGACCGGAGAACGGTGGAACTCCTGGATCTCAATTGCCTCTTTTTCGGAAAATCCCTTGAGCTGGAGAAGATCGGCGAGACGCTGCAGGACGAAAAAAACAATAAAAAAGAAACAAAATACCTTCGTTATGTGGTGTTCAATTTTGCCGGACAATCGTTTGGCATACCGGTCGAGTGTACCCAGGAAATAACCTTTTTCGATGCCGAAAAACATATGTATCAACGAGAAGTTGCAGAAGAAGACCCCAGTTTCAGTGGGTCCCTTGAGGATATTTTTAAACACGGGGATATCGACGGCACCCTGACCCTGAGAGGGCGGACCATTCCGGTCTTGAAGGCCGGGCGGATTTTGCGCGGCGCCGGTCTGATCGGCGAAGAGTCTATGGGTGAAAATTCCAGGATTCTCGTGCTTACCAGCGACGAATGCGCGGTGGGGATCATCGTCGATGAGGTGACAACGATCGAAACGATTCCAGAAAATGAGATTATGTCCATGGGAATGTGTAAAAATCCATCCGTCATGGCAACGGCACGCAGGAAGTTTTTTTTCGATACCGACGAGGTTTTATTCATTTCCCTGCACCAGCGGGGAATTTTTCCCTTTTCCGGCGAGATGACGGAGGTCGGTGAGGGCAAAGGCGAGGGTTATACCATTAATATTCCGGTGTTTGCCCAGTTTGGTGATGCGGAATATACCTTTTTGCTCGGCCGTATCCTGCAGAGTGTGGTGGAACAGTACCTGCCCCAGATAATCCTCGTCTCCGCCGGCTACGACGGCCATAAGGACGAGACGATCAGCGGTACCCTGCTCTCTACGGAATGGTACGGGCTGGTTACGTCGATGCTCAAGCAGTATGCCCAGGACACCTGTGGCAACCGGCTGCTGATGGTCCTTGAAGGCGGATATAATCCTGTTTCTCTCGAGGCCTGTGTTCTGACGACTTGTGAGAGTCTTTTGACGACGCGGCCGGACCGTATCGGCGTGTTCTTTTCCGAACGTGCCAATCAACTTATCAAAAATCATCCATTACGCAATTATTGGACCTTACAATAGGAGGGGAAAATGTCTGAAAATCATGTCGATGAAGATGCGCTGCGGACGATTTTTACGGAGTGCCGTCAATGCGGCACCTGCTGCAAGAAGTACAGAAAGATAGTCCTGCAACCTGATGAGGTTGATTTTATATCAAAAATGGGTGGCCATGTCGGCGTAGATGTCAACATGGCCGCCATTCGTGCGCAGGGTCTTGAGGCGGCAACCGTCGAGGCCAAGAGCAAAGGCAAGGTGTATATGATCCATCCCGATGACAAGGGGTGTGTCTTTCTGGAACACCGGAACGACAAGTATTATTGCAAACTGTATCACTACCGTCCGAAGACCTGCCGCGGGTTTCGGTGTAATCTGGCGGATGACAGTTTTCTCCAGCTTTTTGGCGGGGACAGCGCCATTCATCTGCTCGGCCAGGACAGTTATGGTTTGCCGTTGAAGTGACATCCGGGGCGTGTGTGCTCTGGGAAATGGTCGATTCTGCAACAAAAGAGTTTCCTTGTTTCTTGTAATCTCTTATTATTTGCAATTCAGAGACGATGTACAGTTGATTCCGCGACCAATAACGCGTGAATATCTTCCTTGCCTGCAACACGTTGCAAGGTGTACCGCCCCTCCTGCAATGTCCTGGTGATTTCCATCATTTGTGGAAATTGATGGTCCTTTATATTTCTTAAATTTCGCATCCTATGACGCATAAGTATCCAAAAGATCTGGTATTTGAACTTCTTTCTCTCTGGCGAATCGGTGGCAGGGGTACGGAGAGTTATATCAAACTGCCTGATTTTGATGTTCTGGAAGAGCTTGTGTCCACCTGTTATCAGGTAAGCCAGATGCAGGAGGAGGCGCGCGGGCTTCGTTTCAGGATCATGCTCTGTGAGCCGGAAGATATTGATCTGGGTGGACAAGGCGAATCAAAAGGGTTGTTTACCTTGGTCTTTTCGGAGCCGAGGCCCTATAACGAGTACGAACTTTTAAAGCTTGGGCCATCAACGGATTATAATAATTCACTCATCGGTATACGCTACAGTCTATCAGAAGGGTTGCAGATCTGGGGGTTGATCCATTCCGGCTCGAAATGGATGCATCTCATTCATGGCGGCAGTAAGCAGGCAACTCCCCTGCCCTCGGCCCTTGGTATTAATGTCGTGGGCTCGGGACGCCTGATTGTCTGTCGAGGGCTGGACATACTTGCCCAGTTGACTGGTGGAAATATTATTTCTCCTTCGACTAATGTTTTTCAGTCGCAATGGGTCGCTGAGAGGTTTGGTCGGGTGCGCACGAAGCTGGCCCTGCTGCATGAACAAAACCAGAGTATAGGGCGGCATGAGTGGGCGCAGATCGATCCCACTTTTGTCCCTATCCTCTATCTACAATTTTTTAAGCATGTTATCAGTACGATGCGCCGATCAGGTCATGGTGGAGCGATCATCTCTTTTCCCGCCGGGATGGAGAAACTTGTGGTCCGGAATAATCCCTATATCGATCTTAAATATCGTTTTGCCGATGATGGGGCCCGCAACCAGCTGAGAAGAATCGTCCTGCAGATCATGGAGGTTCTGGCGAGAAACTGCGGCCGGCTCTATGGGTCTGATTATCAGGCCGGATGGAAGGATTATGTCTCTCTGCAAACGGAAGAACTGGCCCAGCTCGATGAGCGGATGTTCAAGTTTGCCCGTTTTATTGCTCGATTGACAGGCGTGGACGGTGCCGTGGTGACCACCGAGGGACTTGAACTCATTGGTTTTGGCGGTATCATCCAGGGTACGATGGAGGTGGGTGGGAGTGTCGCTCTGGCCCTTGACCCGGAGGCGCTCCGAAGACGGGTGGAGCTGGTTGAGAGCGTCGGCACACGGCACCGGTCGCTCTATTATCTCTGTCATAAGCTCCAGGATGTCCTGGGCATTATCGTCTCCCAGGATGCCAAAGCCCGTGTCGTTACCTGGTCCAGGGAGATGGTGACGTGTTGGGATGTCATTCCCATTGACTTTGCTTAAGCCGTTGTCAAAAAAATAACATGGCCAAAGGAAAACCCGGAACGGCCTGAGGAGCCGTAATGCAATGGGTGAAAGTGGCCGGGTTATTTCGTAACAGCTCCTAAGGCGTCCGCCCGGGTTGAGGAATTTTGTCTGCGTTACATACGTTGAATGCGCTGGTCGTATCTTTTGAGATAGATATCCGAGAGGGTGAGAAAAGCGGTTATGATCAGCGGGCCATAGATGATGCCGAGAATGCCGTACACGCTCAGGCCGCCGATGATTGAAAGAAACACCAGCAGGGTGTGCATTTTTACCTGGGTGCCGACCATTTTTGGTTTGACGATATACTCCATGGTTCCTGAAAGAAAAATATAGAAGATAAACAGAAAGATACCTTCAGTCATTCGGTTGGTGAGCGCTAGAAATAATGCAGTCGGAACCATTACCAGGCCTATGCCGAAAATCGGCAGGAAAGCGAGAACTGCCATAATAGAGCCCCAGAGCAGGGGGGAATTGAGGCCCATGATGGAAAAGACGGCTCCACCGAGAATACCCTGGATCAGGCCGCAGATGCCGTTTCCTTTGAGAATCGCGTTGGCTATTTGATGAAATTTATTTATCAGCAGATGGTTTTCGTCTTCCGGGAGAGGAGAGAGGCGGATCATATAGTCAATGAGTTTTGGTTGATCCATCAGGAGAAAAAAGATAACCAGGATCATGATAAAAAAGAGAAAGAGAAACTGCAGAATATTTGCCGCCCAGCCGCTGGCCTGGTTATAAAGCAGCAAGCCGCCGTTTTTCACAAGATAAGAAAAAGTCTCCGTTACCTGGGAAGGATTAAACCGAAATCCGACCTCCCGTAACTGCTTCTCAATTTGCAGGACGAAGGGACTTTCCTGCAGAAAAACCTGCAGTTTCAACCCGACGCGGCTGTCTCTTCCCCAGCTGTAGAGGTTAAGCGCTTCGTCGGTAAGGGCGAAAATAAAAAAAACCAGAGGGATGATCACGATAGCGATGATCAAAAGACAGGTGAGAGCTGAGGCCACCGAGTCCGGCAGCTTTCTGCAGATGAAGCAGTAAATCGGTCGAAAGAGATTGGTCAGCAGGAACGACAGCACGAGAATAGACCAGAATGGCCAGAGTATGCGGCCAAAGAAAAAAATCGAAATTATGAATACCAAGAGAAAGTATTTCACACTCGCCGAGCTGGGCGGCTGGTTGTTAAACTGAAGTGTTGATGGGGTGTTACTCATCGCTGTTCTTTTTTGGTCTCGCAGGATTGGTCTGTTACAGGCGCTTGTGCCCATGTCGATGGGCATGTGAGAGCGTTCTATTTATCAGGGTTGGCAGGGAAAATGAAATTGCGTTGCAATGAAACCCGCAGCTAAGGTATTCTGGCCTGCCAAAACGGCAAGGCCTGGAGTGATGTTGCTGCTCAAACGGTAGCCAAAAGTATATATCCTTCGTTGAATTAAGCAAAGAAAAATAAGTGCAAAAATTAGTGTATTGAGGAGATTGATAGAATGTGGGAAGACCTTGAAGTCGCGCTGGAAAAAGTGAAGGCAGATAAACGGAAAGAAAAACCATCCCCCGACAACCTTGGTTTTGGTGTGCATTTTACGGACCACATGTTTCTGATGAAATGGGACCGGGAGAATGGCTGGCATGACAGAAAAATATGTCCTTTTCAGGATTTTACGCTCAGCCCTGCTGCCATGGTTTTTCATTATGGACAGGCTATATTTGAAGGTCTCAAGGCGTATCGGGGGAAAGACAATCAGCTGCTCTTGTTTCGGCCCAAAGACAATTTTGAGCGTATGAACAATTCCGCGCTACGCATGTGTATGCCGCGAATTTCGGCTGAAAAAATGGTCAAGGTGCTCAGGGCGTTGATTTATCTGGAAAAAGATTGGGTGCCGACAGCACCCGGTGCGACGCTTTATATCCGGCCGACGATGATCGCCGTCGAACCGACCATTGGCGTTAAAGCGTCCGGTGTCTATTATTTTTATATAATTTTATGTCCTGTCGGGGATTATTACGCGGAAGGGTGTAAGCCCACCAGGATCTATGTCAGTGATGAGTATGCCCGGGCGGTGAAAGGCGGTGTCGGCAGTGCGAAAACCGCAGGGAACTACGCGGCCTCGCTCTATATGTCGGAGATTGCCAAAAAAGCCGGATGCTCACAGGTATTGTGGCTGGATGCCTGCGAGCATAAATATGTTGAAGAGGTGGGGACGAGTAATATTTTCTTTAAAATCGACGACCAGTTGATAACTCCGCCATTGGAAGGGTCGATTCTCGGAGGGCTTACCCGGGATTCGGTGCTTAAACTTGCCTCCAGCTGGGGGGTGGATGTTGTCGAAAGAGCAATTTCTATCGATGAAGTGCTCGAAGCGAATGAAAAAGGGCGCCTGCGGGAAGCGTTTGGCACGGGTACCGCGGCGGTCATTTCCCCGGTCGGCGAGTTCTTTTATAAAGACCGCAGTTATGTGATTAACAACAACCAAACCGGAGAGTTGTCGGCCAGATTATCGCAGGCGCTGCAGGCTATTCAGAACGGTTATCAGGCCGATCCATTTAACTGGGTTGTTCGTGTCGTGTAACGAAAAATAATCAATCATTCGGCGGTGTTATCTTGTCCTGTCAAAGCCGCCGAACCCGTCCTGTTTTTTTTGAAGAGCGCCCTTGATTTTTAAAAATCAAACCCTATATTCTTGCGCAGTTTGATACACCTGCCTGATACACAGGCAGCTTACAACGTTGGGATTCCATGTAAACATATAATCGATGGGCCCTTTTTTTTTTCGAAACAATTAATTAGTACAGTTAGGAGGTAGTAATGAAAATTCGTCCATTGAATGATCGTCTTTTGGTGAAGAGACTTGCTGAAGAAGCAAAAACCGCAGGTGGTATCATTATCCCTGATAGTGCCAAGGAAAAACCGGCAGAGGGAAAAGTTATATCCGTAGGACCAGGCAAGACAAATGATAAAGGCGAAAGAGTTGCCCTGCAGGTAAAAGCCGGAGACCGCGTGCTGTTTTCTAAATATGGCGGTACCGATGTGAAGCTTGATGGGGAAGATTACCTCATTATGCGTGAAGACGATATTCTCGGAATCATAGAGTAAAAAAAGATTCTCGATTTTGGATAAAGTTTATTTGTACAGATTAAATAACATCTCGTAGAAAAAGGGAGAACAATATAATGGCTGGAAAAGAACTGAGATATGGCGTAAAGGCCCGCGAGTCAATCCTCGCTGGAGTAAATATCCTCGCAGATGCTGTGAAAGTGACACTCGGCCCCAAAGGTCGTAACGTGCTTATTGAGAAATCCTTTGGTGCACCTACCATCACCAAAGACGGTGTGACGGTTGCCAAAGAGATCGAGGTTAAGGATAAATTTGAGAACATGGGCGCACAGATGGTGAAGGAAGTTGCTTCTAAAACTTCCGATGTTGCCGGCGACGGAACCACAACTGCAACTGTTCTTGCCCAGGCGATATACAGAGAAGGTGTCAGACTGGTCGCTGCAGGTGGCAACCCGATGGAAATCAAACGCGGTATCGATAAAGGTGTTGAGGTTGTCGTTGCTGAGCTTGCCAAGATTGCCACTCCGACTAAAGAGCAGAAAGAGATCGCCCAGGTTGGAACCATTTCCGCCAACAGCGATGAGACCATCGGCAATATCATTGCCGAGGCCATGGATAAGGTAGGTAAAGAGGGTGTTATCACCGTTGAAGAAGCCAAATCAATGGATACCAGTCTTGATGTCGTTGAGGGTATGCAGTTTGATCGCGGCTATCTCTCCCCTTACTTTGTCACCGATCCGGATCGTATGGAAGTAAGCATGGATGACCCCTATATTCTCCTTGTTGAGAAGAAAGTCTCCAGCATGAAGGATCTCCTGCCGGTACTCGAGTCTGTGGCCAAAATGGGCAAAGGTCTGTTCATCGTCGCTGAAGACGTAGACGGGGAAGCCCTTGCTACCCTGGTCGTCAACAAACTCCGCGGCACCCTGAATGTTGCGGCCGTCAAGGCTCCTGGCTTTGGTGATCGTCGCAAGGCAATGCTCGAAGACATCGCTGTTCTCACCGGTGGTCAGGTTATCACTGAGGATCTCGGAATCAAACTCGAGAATGTCACAGTCAATGATCTCGGTACCTGCAAACGTATCACTGTCGACAAAGACAATACCACCATCATCGACGGTGCCGGTGATAAAGAAAAGCTTGCTGCCCGCGTGAAGCAGATACGTAATCAGATTGAAGATACGACCTCGGATTACGATCGCGAAAAACTTCAAGAGCGACTTGCCAAACTGATTGGTGGTGTAGCCGTCATTAATGTCGGTGCTGCTACTGAAATCGAAATGAAAGAGAAGAAAGCCCGTGTTGAAGACGCTCTCAACGCGACCCGTGCTGCTGTAGAGGAAGGTGTCGTTCCTGGTGGCGGTGTGGCGTATATTCGATGTCTGAAAGCCTTGGCCGCACTTGAATTGCCAGGTGAACAGATAGCCGGGAAAAATATTCTTCTCCGTGCCCTTGAAGAACCTATTCGTCAAATTGCCAACAATGCCGGTCGTGAAGGCTCGGTCATCGTTGAGCATGTCAAGACCCTGGAAGGTGCAATGGGCTTCAACGCCGCCACCGAGCAGTATGAAGACCTGATCGCCGCCGGTGTTATTGACCCTGCCAAAGTTACCAGGACCGCCTTGCAGAATGCTGCATCCGTTTCCGGTATGTTGCTGACCACCGAGTGTGTCATTGCTGAAGCCCCTGAGGAAGCTGGTGCAGCAGGTGGCGGAATGCCGCATGGCATGGGCGGTATGGGCGGAATGGGTGGTATGGGCGGAATGATGTAAGAAATCGCCGATCATTTTCTGATTGGTAAGATTGAGCAGTAAACAAAAGGTCCCGTTTTCGGGACCTTTTGTCGTTTGATGCGATCATTTTTGAAATTAGTGTCTGAAAAATATTGACAGAGATGCGGCAATAAGGTAATTTTCTTCGCCTTATACCATGGCGATGTAGCTCAGATGGTTAGAGCATGCGGCTCATATCCGCAGTGTCCGGGGTTCGATTCCCTGCATCGCCACCATTTACATATTTAGGCCAGTTTTTGGGATTTCCCAGAACTGGCCTTTTTTGTTTTCTACAGCATCTATAGTCGTCTATTGTAGTCTTTATTATGTTGTGATTTTCAGCTGATATGCTGTTTTCTTGTCGTTTGATATGTGGTGACTGTCTGCTCTCTCTACCTTTTCGTCGTTCATTGGTGTTTGGTGTCGTCTATTGAAATCCACTCTTTTTGTTGGTATATCTGTTGGTACATGATGATCATTAAAAGGGAGGTACCAACAAAATGGCTCTGAGTGACTTGGCAGTAAGGCAAACGAAGGCTGAAGGTAAGGTGAAAAAAATTTCTGATGGGCGGGGTTTGTATCTTGAGATCAGGCCGACCGGATCGAAATATTGGCGTTGGTCGTATCGGTTCGACGGCAAGCAGAAGACTCTTGCCTTCGGGGTATATCCAGATGTGAGCCTGGCAACAGCCAGACAGCGGCGTGATCAGGCAAGGGCGTTGCTGGCGAATGGTGTCGATCCTGCTGATGCAAAAAAAGCACAGAAGACGGCTGATACTCAAGAAGCTGAGACCTTTGAGGTAATTGCCCGCGAATGGCACAATAGAAACTTACACACTTGGAAGGACAGTCATGCCAGCAAACTTCTTCGACGGCTTGAGCTTTATGTTTTTCCATGGATAGGGGCAAAAGCGATCAGAGAAATCATTCCGCCAGAATTGTTGGCGGTACTGAGAAGGATTGAGGGCAAGGGAACCATCGAAACAGCTCACCGAACACACCAGGTTTGCGGACAGGTTTTCAGGTATGCTGTTGCAACAGGCCGTGCTGACCGTGACCCTTCCGGCGATTTGCGGGGAGCTATCCCTCCTGCCTGTGGCAGACACATGGCAACAATTACCGATCCAAAAGAAATTGTAGGTCTGCTTCGATCAATCGATGGTTATAAGGGCAGCATTGTCACCAGGTGCGCATTGCGCCTTGCGCCTTTGGTTTTTGTTCGTCCCGGCGAGTTGCGACATGCTGAATGGGCAGAGATCAACATTGAGGCGTCAGAGTGGCGTATTCCTGGCGAGAAAATGAAGGCCGGTGTTCTTCATATAGTTCCATTGTCACGGCAAGCAATGGTTGTTTTGTGTGAACTCCAACCGTTGACAGGCAAAGGGAAGTATGTCTTTCCAAGTCCAAGAACAGGTTTAAGGCCGATGAGCGAAAATGCTGTTCTGTCGGCCCTGCGCCGTATGGATTATGGTAAAGATGAAATGAGCGGTCACGGATTTAGGAGTATGGCCAGCACATTGTTAAACGAGCAAGGATGGAATCGTGATGCTATAGAGCGGCAACTTGCGCACTCTGAGCGAAACAGTGTTCGGGCGGCATATAACTATGCTGAGTTTTTGCCTGAACGAAAGAGGATGATGCAGGCGTGGGCGGACTATCTGGATAAGCTGAAAACCGAAAGCTGATGAGCTGGGAAAGACCGTGCTGATCAAGAAGGTTTTCAGCGTCCTCGTGAAAATGCAATAAATTGCCTTTTGGAAATTTGTACTTCCGCTGGAGAAAAAACAGCATTTTTATAAGACGGAAATTTTAGCATTTTCAGGTTAACGCTGACAGTTATAGCAGTAATGAGATTCTTTATTCTTAACGAAGGAAGATGCAGCCGACCGGGGAATTGAACTCATTTAACTTTGAACAGTTGCGTAGTTGCGATACTATGCAACGCAACTGCGCAACCATCACCCTAAACGACGCAACTCTCTTAGCAACGAAAGTGAAACCGTTGTCGCCTACCTCAATATTGTTGAGGATTTGCGCCGCAACATGGCTCGCAACCACAACGCAACTCTCACTTTCAGGACACGCAACTTTTAACTTGTTTCCAGCGCCTAAAAGTTGCGCTGTTGCAACAGAGCATTTGTATATATTTCCCAATATACAGCTTGCAGTGTATCATCGATATTTGATCGATATTGGATCGATATTCGATCGGTATTCACCGTATCATTCAGGTTGACGGTGTTTTGTCCCTCTGTGTATTTTTTCGTTAGATCTTCTTTGTTGCCGATTTCGAACATTCCTCGGCATACCACTCGAACAACCGGAGGCAAAGAACTCCTCCAAGACTTCGTGACATTCATATCAGCAAGGATAAACACCCGGACCCGCAATAATATCAACCTGAGCCCACATTAATCGAGAATAAGTTCGAGGTCTCATCTGGAAGAAGATACAGTAGCAGTCTTCAGTTTTGTTGGTTTTCTGAAATCGATAGATTCTGTCTGGCAATTTCAACATCACTGTTCTCCGATGGGCGGTATCCCGTACGCAGAAGCCGCTGGTTGGCCCAGATTGGCTGCTACTTCATCAACAACAAGCTGAGGGCCATCACCAGCATGCCTGCAACCAATCCAAAGATACTATCGTGCCCTTTACCGTAGGCGCGGCTCGTGGGCAGTAACTCATCGAGGCTGATATACACCATGATGCCTGCCACGCCGCCGAAAAGGATCCCCATGATTTCCGGAGGAATCGCCCCACTGTTGCCACCGAGGAAGAACCGGATCGCGGCATATGCGATGATTGCCCCTATGGGTTCAGCCAGGCCGCTGAGAGTTGAGTAGAGGAACGCCTTCTTCCGGCTGCCGGTGGCGTAGAAAATGGGGACTGAAACGCTTATGCCTTCAGGTATGTTATGCAAGGCGATGGCGATGGCGATGGCCACTCCGAGGCTCGGGTCCTGGAGCGCGGCGAGAAAGGTAGCCAATCCTTCCGGGAAGTTGTGAATTCCAATAGCTAGTGCTGTGAACAGCCCCATGCGCAGGAGCTTGTGATGCGCGCGGTGATCGTGTGTGTTCGGATATCCGGCCTCCGACTTTGACAAGGCATCGAAATCGGGAGCCCGCGCCGAAGGATCGTGCAATGGCAGAGTTTCCGCCTCCGAGTGGATTTCGTGCGGATTCTCCGCGGCCGGGATCAGGTTGTCAATCAGCCCGATCAGCAGCATTCCGCCAAAAAAAGAACTAGCGTTGATCCAGTGTGCTCCAGTCTCGCCGAAGCGTTCCACTAGCGAATCGACACCCTTGGCATAAATCTCCACGAAAGACACATATAACATAACCCCCGCCGAGAATCCTGTTGCTACCGAGAGAAAACGATAGTCCGTTCTCTTCGCCGTGAACGCGATGACGCTTCCAATCGCAGTCGCCATTCCGGCGAACAGCGTCAATCCAAAGGCAATCCATACGTCTCTCATGCGAGGTCTCTCCTACGGGCCAGCCCGGTGTTGACTTCGTCAGCACCGCGGTATCCGTTCAAGATGTTACTAATCCAAAAGCAATTGGTTAGGCTACTCGTTGCTGGCTTACTTGCCGCCATCTCTGTCAAACATAGTTCCGTTTGGATCGTTGCGATATCTTGACTACTTGCGGATGCGTACGAATATTCATTAGCGCGTTCTACAACTCGCTCACTTGGAAAGTTGAAGCCCTCTACGTCACAAGACTTTTATATGTCTAATATTCATGCCTAATATTCGGTTGACAGTCAAGCTTGATATAAGATTTCCTGATATTCTTCCGTGCCGCCAGTTACCAAATCCTTTTTGTCCTACCTCATAGAAAAATCTTGATCCTCACGAACTTTATCGAAATCGCTTCTTAAGCGAAACTGATGATGCCAGTTGTTCTCAACAAAAAAATCTTTTCCAATGCATGGAAACAGTAGAGTTTCTGCAGTTTGAGGTTCATTCAACACTCCTAGTGTTTACTTGCATAAATTTGAGATAGTATTTCTCGGCTGTGAGCCCTCTACCTCTCGCTTGTGCCACACAAATGGTTTGGCGTTCACTTGATACGCTTGGACAAAGGCTTCGATGTCTGCACATAGTTCATTTACGCTTTTAAAACTGGCATTCTTCAAAGCTTTGCGGGAGAGGATTCCAAACCATATCTCCACTTGGTTTAGCCAACTTGCAGAAGTCGGTGTAAAATGAAATCTGACGTTCGGGTGTAGCGCCAGCCATTCGTCATTGCGTTTGTGAATACAATAATTGTCGAGAATGACATGAATTTCTTTCTCATTACTGCCTGGTAATTCCAAGAGCACCTGATCCATGAACGCCAAAAATTCCACCCGTCTCTTGAATTCTGTGATCTGCGTATGAATGACGCCCTTGGCCACGTTCAGCGCTGCAAAAAGATTCAAGGTACCATGTCGTTTATAGGTACTCTTGAGTCCGCGCACAACTTTCCGTTGCTAGTGCAAACATAACCGGTGGCTCGCTCCAACGCCTGAATGCTTGGCTTTTCATCCACCGAGATCACCAGAGCTTTTTCAGGCGGGGCTAGATACAGTCCGACAATATCGGCGGCTTTTGGTGCAAACTCTGGATCAGTGCTGACGCACCAGCTTCGTTGTCGGGCCAGACAAATGTTTTGTTTACGAAGTACACGCCAAACTGCATCAGCGGATGCACCAAGATGCCTGGCAACTGCCGGGCCGTCCCAGCAGGATTGGCCGCGTGGTGGAGGCTGTTTCAATGTTTTTAAAACGCGTGCGCGAAAATCTTCGTCATATTTTGGCGGCTTGCCGGAACGTGGCCGATCATATAGTCCGGTAATTCCTTGAACAGCAAAGCGGTTGCGCCAGTCAATGATCGTATTCGGACGTACTTTAAGATCGCTGGCGACTTTGCTGACGGATTCTCCGTCAAGAAGCTTGCAAATCATTTGTGCTCGTTCAACCAAACGGGCCTCCATACTTCTGCTGGCCGCCCATTCCCGGAGAGTCTGGCGATCTTTTTCATTGCATGGCGGAGGTGGGGCTTTTCTAGGCATAAGCGACTCCTTTCACATAGGGGATGAAAGAAATCTGTATCATATCGTTTAATTATGCAAGTAAACACTAGATCCGTCCTCAAGGTTCAGATGACACTCTCCTTTTTTGCCTTTAACCAATAAATGGCAAGGTAAATGCATTTTCGATTTAATCGAATCTGATGCCTACTATTATCTATTTGTTATAAAATACTCTTCTGGTTATCTTGATAGATCGGATGAGGAAGAATGGCCTTGGGGTTTGATGTTTTAGCCTTTTCAAAGCACTCAGTGGTGATAATAGCACTGTGCATGCATCTGAAGAACAACAACCTGTCAACTTGCTTTGATGGCTGACAACCAAAAATTAGAAATGGAGATGAAAAAAAGGACTATGACAATATTATGGAAGAGATTCGCACCGATTTTTTTGATGCTTATCGCGTTCACCCTCATTGAAGGTGGGCTGATGACCGATTATGCTGATGCCCGCTCCAAGTTGGGTGGAAAATCCTTCAGTTCAAGCCCCAGCAAAGCTCCAGCGAGTGCTCCAGCAGGTGCCTCTGCAACCGGCGGTGGTTTCGGGCGAGGCATGATGGGTGGCCTTCTCGGCGGTGCTATCGGCGGAATGCTTTTTGGCTCGATGTTCGGAGGTGGAGGCTCCGGCATGGGAATTCTACCCTTGTTGATTCTCGGCGGCGTAGCTTTCTTCCTCTACAGGAGATTTGCCAAAACCCGACAAGGCAAGGAGGTACCTGTCCCTATATACTCCCGACAGGGAGTTCAGCCATCCAACACCTTTGGTGGAGGCAATGATACTATCACCCGGCCACCGCCTCCACTGATTATCGGTGAAAATTTGGTGGGTGATGGCATAAACCAGATCAAGCGGGCCGACAGGGATTTCGATCCGACGTATTTTATAGAAATAGCCTCCGACGTCTTTTTCAAAGTGCAGGCCGGATGGATGCGCCGCGAGCTTGATTCTTATCACCATCTCCTCGGAGAGCAGCTGGCCCAGGAGTATGAAGAACATTTTACTGAAATGCGCAGCAATGGCCATATCAACAAATTAGAATCCATTGCCGTTCGCGGAGTTGAGATCATTCAAGCCGGCAGTGACGGTCGTGAGGACTTCGTCACAGTGCTGTTTACCGCCAATCTTCTTGATTACACAGTCGATGACAAGAGCGGTGAACTGGTTTCCGGCAGCATGACCAACCCAGTCAAGTTCCGAGAGGAGTGGACCTGGGCTAGAGCTACCGGTACTCAGGATTGGAGGCTAGAAGGCTTAAAAGAACGCTGATCGATACCGCCGGCATAAAGTTAACATTGTGCCGGCGGTTTATTTTTGGGGCCATCTGGTCAGATAGCTCTTTGTAAGGGTTCTTCTAGTCTACCAGAGAATGGGTACTTATGACTTCGCTCATCGAACCAAACAGGGCTTTAATCTTTGACAACAAACATTAACTTAGGAGAGCAACAAATGGAAAAAAAATGAATCAACATGTTCAACTCTGTTTCTCCCATTGGAGTACCGATCTCCCCCCATTAAACAGTGTCAACGAGATACCTTCCGTACTATCTGACCGATTTTCATTCCGCATATCTTTTGTTCTTCACGATTTCTCCTTTGGGCCTGCTAATGGGGCTCAGCATTACACATACTCCCGAATTTTTCGCCAGTTCAGAGCTTGACAATTTTATAGATTGGGTGTGAATAGCAGGTGAAAATCAAGGTATTTATCCTGGGATTAAATTTAATGCAGTTTATAGTCGTACAATTTCAACCAGAATTGTTTTCGGAGTTCATTTCATGGCGCTTGCATGTGTCGCAGTTGTTGTCAGTTTATTAATGCTGGTTTGGAGTGCCGACCGTTTTGTGGAAGGATCGGCCGCCTCGGCACGGCATTTTGGCATGCCGCCGTTGCTTATCGGCATGGTGATTGTCGGATTTGGTACATCGGCCCCCGAAATGATCGTTTCGGCATTGGCCGCTCTGCAGGAAAACCCAAGCCTGGCATTCGGCAACGCTTACGGGTCCAATATTACCAATATCGCCTTGATCTTGGGTCTGACTGCTTTGATTAGTCCAATAGCTGTCCACTCTGGTGTGTTACGGAAAGAACTGCCTATCCTGCTTGTCGTTACCGGATTTGCCGCATTTCAACTCTTGGATGGCCAACTTTCGCGAATCGATGCCTGGTGCTTGTTGGCGGTTTTCGGGGGGCTTGTTGCCTGGACTATCTTTCAAGGATTCAGGCAACGTGCTGATGCCTTAGGTCTTGAAGTTGTAAAGGAACTTGATGCACATACTGTCCCTTTAAGGCAATCTTTACTTTGGCTTGTTGTAGGTTTGGTTTTGTTGATTGTCAGTTCTCGCATCCTTGTCTGGGGGGCGGTAGAAATAGCTCATGGCTTTGGCGTCAGTGATTTGATCATCGGCTTGACAATAGTGGCTCTAGGCACATCTCTTCCAGAATTAGCTTCTTCGTTGATAGCGGCCCGCAAGGGAGAACACGACATTGCTTTAGGCAATATACTTGGATCCAACCTTTTCAATACGCTGGCAGTGGTCGGAGTCGCCGCGGCGATTCATCCCGCAACTGTTGCCCCGGAAGTTCTATCCAGGGATGTAATGACAATGACCATTCTGACGTTCCTCCTTTTTGTCTTCTGCTTCGGTTTTAGAGGGCCGGGCCGGATCAATCGTCTTGAGGCTACAGTACTGCTGGCCAGCTATATAGGATACACTGCCTTTTTAGTCATGGAAATTCTTGCATAATGAGATAGGCTGAACCTATCTCTATCAATTTTTTCTTCCCTAAACTCTAGCCCGGCATCAGCTACATTGGGATAATAGTTAAAATTATTAACGATGTTACGAAAAAAACTATGTACCTCAGAGTCGTTCGTTTAAATACACCCATATGCCTTCGATAAAAACAAACCTGCCGCCTTTCAGCTCTTTACCACATCCCTGGGATCGCATTTTCCACCATTTTGCGATCATCATGGTTTGGGGGACGTTGATTGGTTTGATCTTTCTGCTTCGCTCCTTCTTTCTTTTGCTTTTTCTCACCTTTGTTTTTTCTAAAATCCAGGTAAACGGGGTAAATAGATTAGAGAAATACCTCAAAAACAGGACTGTTCGAGCAGTTCTTGTAGCAATTTGTTTACTGACCATACTTGGCATTGCCGGTGTATTCCTTGTGCCCAAAGTCAAAGTCCAGACGGAACTCTTTGTGAGCCAGTTTTCCTCCTATCTCAGCCGGGCGGATCAGGAGATTGTCGAATTCAGCAACAAATATCCGCTTCTTGCTGAAGTGTTTCCGGAATTAATCCTCGAAGAGCCGGAAAGTACCAAACCGGTGGTAGAAAGAAAAGACCTTGCTTATTCACCAACCCGCGCCATGCTCCAGCAGGTACTTACGGTGGGGGAGGAATCCGGCGGCATTGAATCTGTCAACCGTCTCCTTAGCACTTTAGGAAATATTGGTGGAAAAATTGCCACGGTGGGCTCAACTTTTCTCCTTTCTTTACTCTTTTCCTTTCTCATTGTTCTTGATCTACCGAGACTTGCGGTAAGTGTGCGAGAGTTAGAAAATACCAAGCTTCGCTTCATCTACCTGAGTGTCGCCGATGATATACGCGACTTCTCCCATGTACTCGGGAGAGCGCTCGAAGCTCAGTTTATTGTTGCCACTATTAACAGCATCTTGACCGCAATAGGTGTATCAATACTTGGGATCGGCGAACATGTGGTCTTTCTTTCAGTAATCGTTTTTTTCTGCAGCTTCATTCCAGTTATCGGTGTTTTTATCAGCTCTATACCTATCTGCCTGGTCGCTCTCCAGACCTCTGGAATTCAAACTATGTTTTTA
>CAMBBS010000030.1 GCA_945863875.1 Desulfopila aestuarii DSM 18488 | reverse complement strand
TTCTTTTGCGCTGATTCGGTGAACTCGGTTTTCCCTTCTTCAATTTGTGCCTTCAGTTCAAGCAGGTCCATACGGAAGGCGATTTCTTTCTTGGCTTCGTTGTCGGGGGAATAGTAAACATGCACATACAGACGGCGCGAGATCGTTTCTTTTTCACCGGCAACCTTACCGTTTCGTGATCGCTGGCGTGCTCGGCTGAACTGGTGCATTCTGATGGAAGTTGCTCCGCAGATTGACGGGTCGAAGGGACACGTGCTGGACATACCCGCTATCGTTGTACGTAGCGCATCAATTGTCTCGCGGACCCAGATAATATTTGCATCAACCAGGGTCAGAAATTTCACATTGTGCAAGGCAAAATCCATCATGTTTTTCTGGCTGTAGTAACCGTTATCGGTGACGATCAGAGGTTTTTCCAGATTGAGACACTTGAGTTGTTTCAGAGTATTTTCAATGGATATGACATCCGGAATATTACCCTGAAAGTCGGATAAAGCGTACACTGTTCGGTGTCTACTCCCAAGTACTTCAAGAACAGTCTGTCACTGGCCACTGATTCGGTGGACCACCGATAGCTGGCCATGGCAGTCTGTGCCTTTGTGGTTTCAATGCAGTCGAACCAATCCAGAATCTGGGCGAGAGAGCGTTGCCCAAGCCAGTTTTCCAGTTTCTTTTCAAGCTTGCTGAGTGATTCGGTTTTTCCGGATTCTCTCTTTCCGAGCTTGGCCTGTACTTGCTTTATTTTTTTCGTCAGGAAACAGTGATAGCCCAGCAAGACAAATTGTGTGAATTGTCTTCCACGCAGATTGTCCGGGTGCCATGTGCGCGGCCCTGGCACCGTCGAGCCTTCCTTTTTGCACGGCAAAGAGTTGTTCGATTATTTCACGCAGCCGATAATTTTCAAGTGCGATCGTGCCGTTGCGCGATCGCTGGCGTGCCCGGGTGAACTGGTGCATTCTGGGCGAAGTTGCTCCGCAGATGGACGGGTCGAACGGACACGTGCTGGACATACCCGCCAGCGTTGCACGGAGCGCATCAACTGTCTCGTGGACCGAGATAATATTTGCATCAACCAGGGTCAGAAACTTCACATTGCGCAAGGCGAATTCCATCATGTCCTTCTGGCTGTAGCAGCCGTTATCGGTGACGATCAGGGGCTTCTCCAGATTGAGACACTTGAGTTGTGTCAGGGTGTCTTCTATGGAGATGACATCCGGCATATTAACGGGCTGTTCAGCGAGGGCCCTCGGTTCGTGAGCCTTCACGGAATATACGGTCAAAAACTTGATCGTGTTGAGTCCGTCGCCATCCTTGTCGAACCCCCGCCGTGCCTCCGATTGATTTTCAGAGCAGGTAGAGATAGTTGTAGAGTCAAACGCCAGCACAGGCGACTCTCCCAGGCGTGCCGCCCGGGCTGAAACATTCCAGGATGTCCGTGAGGCCGGTATGCGGACGCGTTGCATCGGCAATGCCTCCTTCGCCTCCCTGTTTTTTCGGACGAGTCGGCACAGTTTCTTGTGCTCCCGACTTGATTTTTCCCTTGAGCTTCTGGCTAACCGAATAGGTCTTTCTGGTCTTCTCGTCGTAGGCCGTAATCCGTTCATAGATGTAAATATCGCCATTCGGACGCCTCTCACGCCGTTCGCCGACGTGAGTTTTCCTGTTAGGGATTCAGAAAGTACATATTTACTGTTTTAGGGGAAATTGTTATATCCCACCATGTTAGAAATATTGAGCGATGCAATCGTTTTTCAAGATCTGTTTTTTCATCGCCACATACCTTGACACCTTTTTCATATGGTGCCTCCAATAACCGTGTCACAGTGCGCAACCCCTTCCAGAGGAAATTTCCAGCTCGCTTTAACACAGTCTCCACAGTATCCAATAAATATGCGTTCCATGACTTTTCCAGCCCAGCCCAATAACGTTCAATACCATTGTACTTGCTGTGATAAGGAGGGTAGTAAATAATTCGAACACGAAGTCCGGTCAAATCGGCAAATTCTATCAACCTCCTCAGGAATTGGGTACGGCGTCCGCTGCATTCCGGTCCGTTATCTACATTAATGACAAACTGTTTCACATCACAAAGATCCTGCTTTCACTCTTCCC
This sequence comes from Desulfopila aestuarii DSM 18488, assembly GCA_945863875.1. Lineage (GTDB taxonomy): Bacteria > Desulfobacterota > Desulfobulbia > Desulfobulbales > Desulfocapsaceae > Desulforhopalus_A > Desulforhopalus_A aestuarii_A. The sequence continues at coordinate 52,021 of CAMBBS010000030.1, read as the reverse complement.
ACCAGAGAAGAAGGCCGTCGACAATGGAAAGCAGCTGGCCGCGTTGTGGATAGATGTGCAGCTTTTGTCCCAGCAGGGTAAGAAGCCGCTGCGAGCCATGCCCGGCGCCGATAGCCAGCTTGCCGCAGCTATAGGTGACTTTATTGGTTTTTACCGTTTGCGCCACACGTTTCCGGAACAATGGCGGTCACGCTGTGGGCGCCATAATAGTGCCCTCCCTTTTGTTGAAAGGCCCAGCGTACAGCATCGAGGAGTTTTTTGGGATTGACATGGCCCTGATCCACCTTACACATGATGCCGGTGACGTCCTCGCCAACCTGTATATCGGGAAGGAGCTCGGTGAATTCTTTCCGGCAGAGCATCCTGACCGGATAGTTAAGACCGACTTCAGTGCACACCACTTTAAGCGATTCTATGGACGTGGCGTAGGTGTTGTATTGTTTTTCGCCAAAGGCCTGAATAGCCCCCCTGGTCCATTCCAGTTCCAGATGATAGCCGGTTTTTTTCTCCAGCCTGGCGGCAAATTGCGGCCACTGCTCGGTAGCCATGCGGCACCACTCGGCATAGACGGAATTGTTGGTGCCTTTACACATGAACCAGGTGAGGCCCAAATTACCTCTGGATAATCGCAGTGAGGGGAGATGTTCGTCAAAATCAAAGACTTTTTCGGCACCTTCTTCAACAAGACCTAGGGCTGTTGCCGCGCCACCGATACCGCCGCTGATAACAATTACATCTGCTGAAGCCACAGAATACCCTCCGCATGATGAGGATTGACCGGGTTAAATCCAGTTGGGATAGGTTGAGAAGTGTTGCTTTAAGCCTCTGAAAAACGGCCTGTTAAGCATTTCTCTTGGAGAGTGTAATAGCGAAAGGTATACCAGAGTGTAGATTGTATTCTAATGGGACCTTCAGGAAAGGTATGGCATATTTGCCGGAGGGCGAATAATGATATTATCGTTATAATATCATTATATTTATGTGGGATAGTTGGGCAAGAGGCCCGGTATGGCCGTCATCGTCGGTTCCATGACAAAGCCTCCCGCCGGTCAGTCGACGCGCAGGCGATTCTGTATCAATGATAAACATATAATCATTCAATCGTGGTACTTGCCGCAAAACTTTTAAAACAACCACAAACATCAGGGAGGGTGTGCTGTTACCACGTGCTGCTCCGGATAAAATTTAATCAACTGGAGATGTTCCATGCTGTCTTTTTCTGAATATGCTGTGACAGAGAGGTGTTATAATGTCGGGCATCGGCAACTGCGTGCTTATTGCAGCTGCCCCCTGTTTTTTTTGCCGTAGGCAACATCCGATACGTGTTTAATAAATCATTCTCAGGAGAAATTTACATGAACGTTGGTTTACTCTGTGTCCTCTGGATAAGCTGGTGTATCATGCATTCCATCTTGATTGACACCTCTGTTGCCGGGTTTATCAAAGGCCGCCTGCCCGGTCTGACGCGTTACTACCGTCTTTTTTATAACGGACTGTCTCTCATCACTTTCCTTCCCTTGATTGTTGCCACCCGAATGGCGGATGAACCGGTGATATTTGCCTGGGAAGGGTATGGTGTCCCTGTGCGTATTCTTCTCCTCGTGTTGGTGTTTTTGCTGTTTAAGGGGGGTGCCAAGAAGTATGATATGAACTATGTTCTCGGCATGAAACAGCTGCACACCGGGGAGGAGCATCTGTTGTTGAGCGACACCGAAGAGTTTACCGAAACGGGAGTCTTCGCTATTACGCGGCATCCATGGTATTTTGGATCGCTGATTTTACTCTGGTCAATCTTGCCGGAGTATCCGCAGCCGGTCTTTCTTGCCGCTTGTATCCTGAGTATCTACCTGGTCATCGGCACAATGCTTGAGGAAAGAAAGATTGTCGCCCAATATGGTGACAGCTATCGCCGGTATCGCCGGCGGGTATCGATGTTATTTCCCTGGAAATGGCTGAGACAATTCTGGCTATGAAACGCGACGGATGGTTTTTTCTCGAAACAGATATTGCCCTGTGGCGAAACATCATAAAAATTAAATGTAAACTTTAAGTTATCCACTATGGACTGTATTCTTACCCTGGTCTCTTCCGACAAAGAAAGACCGCTTTTAAGCAGGCACTTGCTGGAAGTGGAACAATGTCTTCCCATGAAGATAGGCCGGATTCGCTGGCTGTCTCCCGGCAAGGCCGCAGATGTACACGTATCTGGGTGGCCGGAGCGTGGTGTATGTCTCCAGCTGGAATCACTTTTCGCTAGAGATCGGCTTGATTTCTTCATTGTTCCTGATGATCAGACCAGGCGGAAGATGCTCCTCGTCGCTGACATGGATAATACCATGGTCGTTGGTGAAACCATCGATGAGCTTGCCGCGCAATGCGGTTTAAAAGAAAAAATAGCTGCAATTACCGACCGGGCGATGCGGGGAGAGCTCGATTTCCAGACAGCCTTGCGCCACAGGGTGGCGATGCTGGAAAACCTGCCGGAAGAGGCATTACGAATCACTCTTGCCGCCATTCAGCCGATGCCCGGTGCGGAACTTCTCGTGACCGTAATGCGCCGCCATGGAGCCCGGTGTGTACTCGCGTCCGGCGGATTTACCTGTTTTACCCAAGCAGTCGCGGCAAAACTTGGTTTTCAGGTCAGTCATGGCAACACCCTTGAAATTCGTGCAGGCCGCTTGACCGGCAAGGTGTGCGAGCCGATTCTTGACCATCACTCCAAGCTCACTTTTCTCCAATATTACCGGGAAAAGTATGGCCTGGATGTCGCACAGACTCTGGCTATTGGCGACGGGGCCAATGATCTGGCCATGATAAGCGCTGCGGGATTGGGTGTCGGCTATCATCCAAAACCTTATCTGAAGGACCGGGTGGCAAACAATATTATTCATGGCGATCTGACCGCTCTTCTCTATGCACAAGGGTATGGAAATTTTTAAAACGCCTCCTTCTTCCCCTGTTTGGGAAAGAAGGAGGCGCTTTCTTTGTGCCAGGTTTTGACCATTTGTCAAAGAATACCACATTGCAAGACACCGTAACCCTTTAAACTTCTGTCTGCATCTCTTTCCCATCAAATAATATGACAAGCGTCATAAAAAATATAGTATTGTTTTATTGCCATAATGTGACGTAAATCTCTATACTTTCGTGATATACGATGTATATTGCAAGCTAAGGTTGAGAATTATTACTGTAAATTCTTAACGAGAAGATGCGCAGCGCACCGGATATATCGGATAAAATAATGTGATAGGGATTTTGGTATCCTTTCCGACATATCCGGAGGCAGGATATGCATGATTACCGGCAGCAATGCGAAGCTTTACCGCGCCTGCCGGGTTCAACAAGGAGATAGTACCGTGCTTCACAATTTCCATGATGACATTTCAATTCCGGATAAATTTGTCGTAACTCTCGAACTGGTTCCCGGCCGCGAATCGAGTGGCAGAACCATTGACACTATTACCGGAATTTCCAAAGATGCCTCCACGGACGGGAGAATCACCGCGGTGTCGATAACGGATAACCCCGGCGGCAATCCCGCACTGAGTCCCGATGCCCTTGGCCATGAAATCCTCAATAATGGGATGGATGTTATTGTCCATTTCACCTGTCGGGACACCAATCGGGTCGGCATGGAAAGCCGGGCGCTGCAGCTTGCCCATATGGGCATGAAAAACATTCTGGCCCTGACCGGCGACTATTCCGGCAAGGGATTCGGCGGGGTTGGTTTACCTGTCTTTGACTTTGATTCGGTCATTCTTACCTCGATGCTGAAAGACCTCAACAAACGGCTGATACGGTCGGGCCATTCCAGTATATTTGTCACCGGCTGTGCCGTCTCGCCATTTAAGTATACCGAAGCCGAGGCCTGGGTCCAGTACAAGAAAATGGAACGGAAAATTGAAGCGGGGGCTTCTTTTGCCATCACCCAGCTGGGCTACGATATCGATAAATATGAAGAGCTGCTGCAGTATAACAGAGACAAGAACATCGATACCCCGGTTCTTGCCTCGCTCTATCTGCTCGATAAACGATCGGCCCGGGCGATGCATGCCGGCAGAGTTCCCGGTGTCCACGTCACCGACAGGCTCTGCAAGACGGTGTTGCGGGAATGGGAACAGCACGGTGGGGGCATGCCGCAGGCCATAGAGCGGACGGCGAGGCTGGGTGTGGTTTTAAAAGGAATCGGCTATAAGGGTATTCACCTCGGCGGCATCCATGGCGGCTTCGAGGACGTCGGTAAGATTCTCGACCGGATGGCGGTGATTGAACATAACTGGCAAGACTATATCGAAGAATTTCGCGAGAACGAACCGAATCGTTTTTACCTCTATAAACAACCGACAAAACAACAGACAACCGCAACAGCGGTTCTTCCCGGCAAAGATACCATAACGGTCAAGCTCACCGAAAACTGCCACTATCTTTTCCTGCGTGCCGCCCATGATCTCTTTTTCGACAAAGGTGCCTCTCTTGCCCCGATGTATAAGAGAATTTCCCGCTCTCTGGAGAAAAACAAGGCATCTTGGCTGTTGAAAGTCTTTTTCGAGGACCCATTTAAAAAGCTGATGCTCTCCTGCAAGAGCTGCGGGGATTGCGGTATCCAGCACGTGGGCTTTCTCTGCCCCGAGTCGGGATGCCCAAAGCATACGCGGAATGGCGCCTGCGGGGGCAGCAAGGATGGTTTCTGTGAGGTGAATACCGACAAACTCTGTGTCTGGGTACGGGCCTACCGGCGGATGAAACAACATGGCGAGGCGGAAAAACTCACCTGCGCATTTGTCCCTCCCCGGCTCTGGGAATTAAAAGGCACCTCTTCATGGATCAACTTTCACCTCGATCGGGATCATCAAAAACCTGCGAAACCTCCGGCCCGGATGCTGTAGCGTGCGGAAACGCACTGTATGCACTGCATATTATAGCCAATAATTCCCGTCTTCCACTAGGCGGGATCAACCCTTTGCCTAATCGAAAAGAGGCAGAAGTTATTGCATAAATTGACTCCTGCCTCTTTTTGTTTTTCCGGATCTGTCCTTTAACCAACGTTTACAGGTACAACCAGAACCGGGACTTTTGATTTTTTCAGTACCGATTTTATATGATTGCCAACGGAAATCCCGGACAATAACCCCTCGCCGGCACCCATGACAATCAGATCGCATTTAAATTCAGCTGCTTGCTTAAGGATCACCTCGATCACATCTCCATCTTTGACCACAATCTCATAGTTGGGGATGACGTAGTTTTCGTCTTCTCTTTTGTTCTCCTTGCAGAATTCGCTAAGAGCTGTCCGCACGATTTGTTTAGGAGTCACTTTGCCGACAAGGGCATGCTTGGCTTCTTCCCTGTTGTTTTTTAATACTTGCTGCCACTTATCATGACCAAAGACACTAGCCACATAGCCTTCATAACTGCTGGAAGGTCCTTCCATAACATGGAGCAAAACAAGCTTTGCGTCAAAGCGAGCCGCCAGCATGGCGGCTTGTTTGAAAGCAACACGACTGGCCGTGGAAAGATTTGAAGTAAACAGAATCGTTTTGTATTCGTTCGACATAATGCAGTGTTCCTCATTGAAACGAAGCGCATCAGAGATGCAGTTTTGGTGGCCGATCTTCATCTTGTGGAATAAGATCTGCTTGTCACCAATATGAATTATCCAAGAAAAATTCTTAGGGATTTCGTAAAAATATATCGACTCAAGGATAATAACAACTAGAATTCCTCTAGGCGTCATAGCCAGAAGAGTTGGCCCTGGTTCGATTTCTTGTCCATTCAGCATATATTTAACATAATATAAGGTAGTTACGGTTTCAGGCTGTAGCTGTCTTTTTCATTTTCCTCCGGTTTTTATTCGTCTTTCTCTCTGAATACTCAAAAGAGCAGCAGTTCGCCGCAGTGATAATTGACCTATTAGTAATAGTAATTTCCTATTTGAGTTATTTTGGACTTTGTTCTAAACACAGTCTATGCAGATGGCCTTGCGGAATCTGTCTGGTGAGCTGTTGCCTTGAGCGGATTTTATTTTTAAGAGTTTCTCAGGGACTTATGGGGCAGCAGTCTCAAATTTTATGGGAGTCAAAATAACAATCGAGGTAATTGAAATGGCAAAAGCGAGAGAATTAGTGCAGCAATTCAAAAAAGGCATGGGCGTGTTGGCGGAGGCCATGCCCGAAACCATTCCAGCCATGGTCAACTTTATGGGAATCGCGGCAAAAGATGGCGCGCTAACCTACAGAGAAAAAGAGTTGGTGGCCATTGCTGTGGCACTCTACTCACGTTGCCCGGAATGTATCGCTGTCCATTGTCAAAAAGCTCTGGAAGCGGGCTGCACCCGTGCAGAAATAATGGAGGCGGCAGGAATGGCCTTGGTTTTTGGTGGTGGGCCGGCACTTGGTTCCAGTGCGACGCTGCTGCTCGAGTGTTTGGAAGAATTTGACAGGAAATAGCGATCAAGCCGGCGGCTGCTTTCAGGCGCGGGCTTGATCTTTTTTGATCGACTGTCTAGTTAATAGAAAATACCTGTATATAATATCGAAAATATCGAAAGCACCTTCTTGACTGCAGATATCCAGGTTGATAACGTACTTTCCGTACGCTGTGATTCTTGGCTCAGTTGCCCAGGATCACCCGGACACTTTGCTAACTACATTAATTTTACGAAGTAGAAAACTAACATCGAGGAATCAGCATGCTGGAAGTAGCGAATATATGCAGACCAACAATATCTCTTCAGCCCTCAGGGTTGCACTGATGCAGGGGGGCTGTGCAGGTCCTTCGCTTGGCCTGGCTTTGGATGAAGAAAAGGCCACGGATAAACTTTTCCAACAACAGGGTCTGACCTTTCTCGTTGAAAAGAACCTTCTCGAGCAGTGCGGCAGTATTAAAGTTGATTATTACGATGCCGGTAGTCGTTCTGGATTCAGTATCAGCTGCACCAATCCACTGCCTGGGGCAGGCGGTGGCTGCAGTTCCGGTTCCTGCGGATCGGGAGGCTGTGGCTGCTGATCTCATCTTCTTCCCGGAGCAATAGGAGCCGTCACGACAGAGAGCGGGGCTGGAAAAGTCGGTGCGCGACATATTGAGGAAAAACCATGGGCAAAGGATTGCGAATCAATGCAGCAAAACGTGAGACTTTTCTGGACAAGGTCCGGCAAGAATTGCCGGAGGGCGGCAATGTCAACCTCTGTCTGACCTGTGGTGCATGTGGGTCCGGTTATCCCGCCACCCGGCTTCTGGATATGGATCCCTGTAAATTTCTGCGCATGGCGGCCATGGGCATGGATGATACGTTCACTGTTCACAAATGGGTCTGGTTATGTTCCATGTGTATGCGGTGCAGCTATGTCTGTCCCATGGAGATCAACATCGCCGGGCTGATCATGGAAGGCCGCAGGCTTTTATGGCCTCGTGAAGATCGTCCCACCGGCACGCCTCCAGACGACTTTCGTTTTGTTGTTGAAGATGCCCTGGAAGAGGTCCGGCAGACACAACCGGGGTGGGAGAACCTGCAGGCGCCGATCGACAAGCAGGGTGCAACCTTCTTTCTCAGTCAAAACTCCCGTGAGCCTGCGTCATTGCCAAAGGAATTGTCCCTCTGTGGAAGATCCTCCACCTCGCCGGTGCCGACTGGACCTATGGCAGCGCCGCCTGGGCCGGCGAAAATTATTGCATGTTCCTCGCCGATGACCATGGCTGGCAGCAGCTTACCGAAGTTACGATGAAAAAGGCGGAGGAGCTCGGCTGCCGGGTGTATCTGAACACCGAGTGCGGCCATTCCACCTTCTCAGTCAATCAGGGTATCCGCCGGTTCAAAATCTATCCCGAACTCAATGTCAAAATAGTCGTACACTACTACGCCAAAAGGATCAGGGAAGGTAGACTTAAACCGAGCAGCGCATGGAACACGGATCGTAAAATGCGTTTTACCGTACAGGATCCCTGCAACCAGGTACGCAAGGAATACGGTGATGTCTATGCCGACGACCTTCGCTTCGTCGTGAAGGCTTGCGTGGGTAAGGATAATTTTATCGACATGACGCCGAATAAGTCGAATAATTACTGCTGCGGAGGTGGTGGCGGTTAGCTACAGTCAGGTTGTAACGAAGAACGGCATTTGTATGGCAAAATAAAATTTGAGCAGATTATGGACACCGGAGTGAGATACTGTATTACTCCCTGCCACAACTGCCATGCATAGATTCACGACTTGTCGCATCATTTCAATGGCGGGTTCTCTGTGAGCAATCTCTGGGTTTTTCTCGCCCTGTCTCTTGGGGTACTTGGAGAAAATGAGCGGGAAGATCTCTGCGAGGAACTGCGTGATGTCTGGCTTCCGGGCGAACCGGGAACTCCGAACCTTCTGCAGAGCAAATAGTTTGTTACCCCTTTCGAAGGCTGGTTAAGGGAGCCGGTGCTCTCCGCGGACTGCAAACCCGTTGAGGATTGTGAAAAGGTCTTGTTCGGTTCAACTCCGAACCCAGCCTTCATCTCTTGTATTTTCCTGTTGTTGTGGCGTCATAACCGGATACGGGGCATTGATGTTTTTTTTGCATCGATATCCTGGGTGGTTAGCTGATGGTGACAACCTTGTCGGCGAGTTGGGTGGCGGTGACGATATCAAGCATATTGGTCGAGCCGCCAACTTGTTTTTCAGCGGTGAGGCCAAAATGCTCCAGGCAGGTGCCGCAGGCAAAAATGATCACCCCGGATTTTTCATATTCCTGCAATTCAGAGAGAACGGGTGAGGAGGCAATGGTTAGTTTGACGGCGCTGTTGACAAAGATAAGCTGCCAGAGTTCGCTGCCCATTTCCTTAATTGTCTTTATGTAACTGACCATCAATTTTCCGCCGAGTTCGTCATCACCGGATCCGAGACAGTCACTGGTGATCAGGACGAGAACCTTTTGTTCCGCCCCTTTGTCTGCCCGTACTGCGGTTTTTTCCACTGGAACAGCTGCTTCGTTTCCGTCGCGCCGGGCCTCGAGTCTGTACACGCCACCTTCGTGGCTATCGGTCACCGAATATCCCCTGGAACCTAAAAAACGGTTCACATTTTCAAGGGAGGCCCCATTGTCAACGAGTACCGTCAGTTCCTGCGCATTGCTCTGCTCCACGGCGTCTTTTACCAGTAAAACCGGTGCGGGACATGTCAAACCACAGGCATCAATTGTTTTTTTCATGGTCTTTTTCTCAATCATTGAAGTTGTATTGTATTTTTGAGGCGTTCAGTGACAAAACCGATCACCGCCGCCGTTTCGATCCCTTCATTCTGCAGTCTTCGCACCAGGGCAGGGGCATCTCTTTCCGCACAACCAATCAGCAACCCGCCGGAGGTCTGCGGGTCATAAAGAATATCACGAAGAACAGGGTCAAAATCGGCTGCTGCCAGCACCATGTTTTTCCTGAATTCCCGGTTCTTGTGGGCGCCGACCGGCACAAAGCCCATTGCGCCGAATTCATATGCTTCGGCCAGCACCGGCACCTTGTTTGCATCAATAACCACCCCTTTGCCGGTGCCGCAGATCATCTCGGCTATGTGGCCGAGCAGGCCGAAGCCTGTGACGTCGGTGCAGGCTGACACGGTAAACTCGGTCATAATGTCGGCCGCCTTGCGGTTCAGGGTGGCCATCAGCTCGGTTACCTGGCGGATGGTCGCCTCCGACGCCAGGCCGCCTTTGATTGCCGTGTTAATTATTCCTGTACCGAGTGGTTTGGTCAGTACCAGACAATCTCCGGCACGAAGGCCCTGGTTGGTGAGAATTTTTGATGGATGGACGAAGCCGGTGACCGACAGGCCATATTTCAATTCCTCATCTTCGACACTGTGTCCCCCGAGCAGGACCGTGTTTGCCTCCGCCAATGTCGCCGCACCGCCGGCGAGCATTTCCCGCAATGGCTCCCGGCCCATACTGTCCATCGGATAGGCGACGATATTCATCGCGGTTTTCGGGACGCCGCCCATCGCATAGACGTCAGAGAGGGCATTTGCCGCGGCTATCCGTCCGAAATCGTATGGGTTGTCAACGATTGGCGTAAAAAAATCCAGGGTCTGGATCAGGGCCAGCTCATCCGATACGCGATAGACTCCGGCATCATCCGAGGTGGCCATTCCGACCAGAACATTTTCGTCTGTCGGGAATTTAATGCCGCTGAGTGCTTGTTCCAGGTCCCCTGGAGAAAGTTTCGAGGCTCAGCCGCCACCTTTCACACAGGTTGTCAGGCGAATCGATTTATCGTACATTTTCCCCTCTACTCTCTCTACTTAATGGACAGAGCACATCTTTCACCGCATACTGATGTTTCTGTCCGCATAACGGACATGCCGCATTCAGACTGACGGTGCCCTGCAGTTCTTTCCCGCCTTGGTCATCCAGGACTATACTATGCCCTGGATGCAGGGAATAATCGTTGGAAGCGAAAGTTTCTTTTTTTATCGGACATGTGAAATAAAGTTTCATGACATCAACATAAATTAAGGAATTATTTTGCTCTTCTCTGCCAATTTTCGAGAAATTCGACAGGTGTCAGGGCTGGTTCAGTTTGCCTAAAATATGTGCTCAAGCGAACAATCTGAGGCTGCAGCAGGCCGCATACCGCAAGCAGGGACTGATCCTGAAATGCTTGTCGGACCAGGCCGTCAAATCTCTTTTTGCCCCCTGCCAGACAAATTACCCGGGGAACCAGCTCGGCGATAAAATCCATATCGTGGCTGATAATAATCACGGTTTTATAATCTTCCCGGAGTTTTTCAAGCGCCCCGGTTAACAGAACAATTTCGCGCGGATCCATACCCGCGGTAGGTTCGTCGAGAACGAGAATGGGCGTATCCATGGCGATAATCGATGCCAGGGCAACCCTTTTGCGCTCACTGTAGCCGAGATCGTAAGGATTACAATCCTGCAGTGGCAAAAGCTCAAAGAGAGCTAAGGATTCTGCCACAAGAATTTTTATACGGCCTTCCGGGTAGGCCAAGTTTTTTGGCCCAAAGGCCACCTCGTCCCATACGCGTCGTTTTGCAATCATGTCGTCCGGGTTCTGGAATAAAAGCGCCACGATTCCGGAAAGACGGGCAACACTCTCGGTATCCGTTTTCCTGCCGTCGATGCGGATTGTTCCCGCTGCTGGACGCAAAAGACCATTGAGATGTTTCGCCAGAGTGGTTTTTCCTGAACCATTGTGGCCGATCAGAGCGACACGTTCTCCTTTTTTAATATCCAGCGAGATGTCGTTGAGGACCGGAACCCCGGCACTGTAACGGAAAATAATGTTCTCAAGCCGTATCTGCACAATTTTACCGCTCAGCCGTTTTGTAAACCGGCGACAGTTGCCGAAAACGTCGAGGAGAGGGGGCGGTCTTTTGCCCAGAGTCCTTCTTCCTTGGCCATTGCGGCAGCTTTTGTATAGGGCAGCCAGTCGAGCCCCATGCGTTTTATCTGCGGATGACGCAGTACTTCTTCGGGTGTATCACAAAGCATTATTTCTCCGTTTTGTAGCACAATGACCCGATCGGCAAATTCAGCTATCCATTCGAGCCGCTGTTCGGCGAGAATGATGGTTTTGCCCTGTCGTTTCAGTTCCAGCAGAATATCAAAAACCTGCCGAGCTCCTTGGGGATCAAGAAAAGTGGTCGGTTCATCCAAGACCAGAAGAGAGGGCGACACCGCCAGCACCGCGGCCAGGGCCACTTTCTGTTGCTGACCGCCGGACAGCTGATAAGGAGAACGCTCAGCAAAAGCGGACAAGCCTGTGAGGGCAAGAGCCGCAGTCGTCCGCGCGTGTATCACCTGTCTGTTCATGCCGAGATTTTCCAGGCCAAAGGCAATTTCTTCAAAAACAGTAAAACGAACACCGGACAGCTGGTTGCCTGGTATCTGCATGACCAGTCCGACATGTTCGGCCAGGGCGCTTATGGTCTGGTCGGCGGTGTTGACTTTGCCAACGAGCATCGAACCGTTAAATTGACCATGGAAAAAATGCGGAATAACCCCGGCTATTGCATAGCAAAGAGTTGATTTTCCGCTATTATTTTCTCCGATGACGGCGAGCAGTTCTCCTTTTTCAACCCGCAGGGAGAGATCTTGCAGGGACGGCCTTGTTCCGGTTGGATAGGTATAGGTCAGGTGGGCGATTTCCAGAGCCGGCATACATTAACGAAAAATTCGTCCTATGATGAGAAGGATAATCAGGAAAAACATCGTCCACCGGGCAGCCTGCTGCCCGGTCGAATCCGCTATCGTTCTCCACGATGTTGTCGGGCCTGGTGCATTGAACCCACGGATCTCAAGCGCAATCGAACGCTGTTCCATTTCCACAAGAGCTCCTAAAACAAGCGGCGTGACGAGAGGGAACAGGGCGAGAAAACGTTTGAAGAAGTTGCCCTCGGAATCCAGACCACGAGAACGCTGTGCCGCCTGAATTGTTCGTATTCGTGTGTGCATGAGCGGCAGCAACAGCAGGGGACTGCTGAGAAGATAGGCGAGTGACGGCGGCCAGCCGGCCTGGGAAATTGCCGATATTAAATCTGCCGGGTGGGTACAGAAAACAAACAGCAGCGAAGCAGTCAGCACGGCATTGAGCTGCAGCAGGACGTTTATTGCAAAGACGAACCCTTCCTGATAAAAATGTAACCGGCCAAAAGAAAAAAGAATTATCCGGTTGTCGGCATGGAGAAAGCCATGAATGGTGATCATGAACAGTGTGAGCGGCAGCAGGGAACGCCACAAGAGACGCCACGCGGCGGTAAACACGCCACCAGTCAGAGCCATGATTCCATTGAGCGTTATGAGGAAGACCTCAACAGGCCATCCCTTGGGACCGGCGTAGATAATCACCCCGGTTAACAGGATATAGAGTAACTTGTTAAAGGGATGCAGTCTGTGCAGCCAGCTTTTCCCGGCAATAAACAGGGTGGCGTTGCCGCTCTGCTTCTCAGGTTGTGGCACTCTTGACCCGCGATAATCGATTGGCTGTTCTTTCCGGTAAGGCCTTGACGATGCTCCAGGCGAGCAAGGCGGTGGCAACCTTATCGAGCAGGTTGGAGGTAAAGACCGTAATGACTACCGAGCCAAACAAATCCTTACCAAGGGCGAGCGTATAGGCAGTTATAAAATCTGCGCCGCTACCGGTTATGCCGCCAAACATATATAAGCGGATGGGAACCGCAACAATGGCGTTGAAGACGGTAATGATCAGACCACTGATAATGGCCAGCCAGCAGGTTTTAAAAAGGCCATATCTGGCACACAGCCCGGCAATGACGCCGATGACCATTGCCACCGGAGCAAATGCGGCGGCAACCGGTGAACTGATCAAGCCCCACAGCAGATTGGTGAGCAGTCCGGTTAAACCACCGGCTATTGGACCAGCCAGTATGCCGACGAGAATGGTCCCTATGGAGTCCAGAAAAATGGGCAGTTTGAGCAGCGAAACCAGTTGACCTGTTGCCATGTTTAATACAATAGCAAAGGCGATAAGGGCGAGGGTTACAGAAGAAAATTTACTTTTCAGTATTTCGGGCCGGGCCATTTTTGTACTCCTTGTCTGATATTGTGCGCTGTGTTATTGCAAGTTCGGGATACCCGGTTTGTCGATCGAGTGTCCGTAAAAAATTGACCTCACGTAAAATGCCGATAACAATTTCAGCTGTTGTATATATTTTGCTTCCTCCCAGGAGGTGTGCCCCGGTGGTTTGCCCGCGGCCATCGGCAATGGCTATGTGATAGTGGGAACCATGTTTTGAGAGGGTGCCTGTCAGCGAGATGATCTCAAAATGCCCTGTCAGCTGAACGGCTTTCTCCTCATTGGCGTAGCGCAGGACGGCTGTGGTCAGGCTGCCGACGCAGGTCAAAATACAGGCGGCGTCTATATTCCTCGTTGCGACGAGTCTGTCCAGCTCAAGTTTCAGGTCTTGACCCGGCTGTAATCGCAAAGCTATGGGCTGCAGCATAGTGTTTTGTTGACCAGGATAAGGGCATTCTCGGACAAGCTCCTCGGCAATTCGTTTTTACCTGACTGCATTTTTACACGTGCCCGCTTGATATGGCAAATAGGAATTTACGATTACTTCTTGCGAAAATATCCGGAATTTCGATGCTTTTCTAAAGCATTTCCAGATAGGCTTCAATGCGCACCCGGAGCTGTTCGGTATCGCTTTCGGAATAATCCGTTTCCAGATGCAGGGTGGGCAGGCCAAAAGTCTCCTGAATCATTTCATCGACCTGATATGCCTCGACATTATAGGTGTGACATGCCTGCCAGGTGAGATCAATGACGCCCTCGGCCTTGAAGTCACGAATCATCTCTTTCAGTAAATCAAAGCGACCGGTATTCGGGCTCATGACCGAGCAGGGAGTAGCGAGATACTGCTCAGCCAGACTCTGCATCGGAGCTTTTTCTTCATCGACGACAAAGGCCTGCTTGTATCCGGAGCAATTCTCGAAGGCCACCACCTCTGCGCCGCATTGTTCGACAATTTTTATCACCTTGTCGCTGCCGAGCCCTACCGGCACACCGGTCAGAAGGAGGCGTTTGCCACAGCCATGGCCAGGAATATTCTGCCGGAACCGGCCGCTGCACGCCTCGGCGGTCACTGCCTCCATAAACGAGATGCCCTTTTCTTTATCGACAAGAAATCCGATCTTGAAGAGGATCTCCAGAAGTTGTGAACCACGCAGGAGGATGGGGGTGGCCTTGTTCACATCCATAAGGGCCTTCCGGGCGTGTCGTTCCCGGTTCATCAGCCGGATGGCAGCACGCAGACTCTCGTCGTCGATTGTTCTTCCGGTCTCTTTTTCAATGAGGTCCTTGAACCGTTCCAGTTCAGCGTGCCAGAGAGTCAGAGACATTTCGGTGTTCTGGTTCTGCGGCAATTGGAGCACATGGGTGGTCTTCTGCCGGGAAAGTAACTCAAACATCTTCTTTTTGCCGTCACAGGTGGTATCGCCGATGATGATATCGGACGCCCGGAAAAAAGCGCAGGCGTCGCTGACGGCAAAGCCATAACTGCTCTTGATGAGAGGACAAAGATTGCGAGGAAGTACCTCTTCGGCTGCGGCAATCGGGTCGTTGCGTGTTCCGCAGAGCGGCAGTGGGATGGCACCCCCGGCCACGGCTATTTCCGTCGGAGAATAGAGACAGTAAAATCCGATAATCGACCGGCCTTCGGTCTTGGCCTGTTCTATGTCGGCGAGATTTTGCTCGGTGATCTGTTGCAGGCTGTTCATGATATCGGTTGGCATAAATTTTCCTTATTGAGGTATTTCCTTGTCTTCAGAGTAAAGTGCGGCATCCTTCCCCGCAGCCGCCCGGTCAATAGCTATCTTCGCCTGCTCTTAAAGGCCATCGCATAGAGGGAAACAGAAATGACAATGACCAGGCCATGGATAAGCCTTGTCCAGTACCCGGAAAGGCCGGCACTGATAATCCCGGCTTCGAGTATGCCAATGATGATTGAGCCGATCACCGTCCCGGAAATTGTTCCCTGTCCTCCAAAGACGGAAGTGCCGCCCAGGAAGATGGCGGCAAAGACCAGGAGGAGATACCCCTCACCCTGGGTAGGCCACCAGTTGGCCATTTCAAGACAGACCATGACGGATGCCAGGGCGCTGACAAGCCCCATGAGAACAAAAAGGCCAATGCGCACACCATCGGTTCGAATGCCCATCATTCTCGCTGTATTGATATCATCGCCGATAAATCGGACATCATCGCCGAAGATATGTCTGTTCAGAAGAAACCAGAACAGGACGGCAACGGCGAGACACCAGAGGGTCTGCATGGGAATCCAGTCGAAAAGTCTGCCGACCATGACGTGATGGAAGGTGGTGTCGCGCAGCTCCGTCATGTTCAGGGCCAGCCCGTCGGCCAGCAGTGTCGAGGCGCCACGCCAGAAAAACTGGGTGCCGATCGTGGCAATTATGGCGGGTACCCCGATGAGCACGACAATCACCCCGTTGATGAGTCCGGCCAGGCCGCCGGTGACGAGGGCGGCAAGCAGGCCCAAAAAGGGGCTGGCCGTTGTCTGGGAGACCGTGGCAAAACTCAGCCCCGAGATGACCATGATTGAGGGAAATGAAAGGTCCAGTTCCCCGGCAACAATGAGCAAGGTAAGGCCAAGGGCAAGAAGAGTAGGGAAGGGGATGGTGGACATGAACGCGACATAAATACGCCTGTGCAGAAAAGTCTGGGGACTTACATACAGAAACAGGCCAAGAAGCCCCAGCAGCAATAGAAGAATGCCGCACTGGAAACGGTATTTCGACAGAAGTGCGTGCATGTTATCTTTGTTCATCGGGAGTTAAGGGCGCCATCGAAAGTTGCTCAAGTTTGTCAAACAGCGCAGCAACGCTCATCTCAGCCCTGGTGCATTGATGAACAATGGTTCCCCGGTTGACGAAGACAAAACGGTCGGCGACTTCATGAACATGGTGCAGGTTGTGAGAGATAAAGAGCGCGGAATTACCCTTTTCGGCAATGGAACGGACAAAGTTCAAGACCCTGCCGACTTCGCCCACAGCCAGGGCCGTTGTCGGTTCATCAAGGATGGTCAGACCGGCATTAAAGTGCATGGCCCGGCTGATTGCCAGCCCCTGCCTCTCACCTCCCGACAAGGTACCGACAAGCGCGTCCGCTGATATGCCGACACCCTTGAGACCGATACTGTTCCGCAGCATAGCCAGCGTCATTTCTTTTTCTTTTTTGACTCGGATAAAACCAAGTGGATTTCGTAAGTGCCGGCCAACAAAAACATTGCGCCACAGTGGTTGCTTTTCCCCGAGAGATCGCTCCTGGTAGACGGTTTCGACGCCAAGAGAACGAGCTTTGCGGACGGAATATCGCCGCAAGTTTACTGCTGTACCGTTTATCTGCAGCGAACCGGAATCTGGACTAAATACCCCGGAGAGGATTTTAATAAGAGTCGATTTGCCAGCACCGTTGTCGCCTATAAGCGCTACAACCTCCCCCCTGTTTATGGACAGGTTGGCGTCGAAGAGGGCGTGTATCGGCCCAAAGGATTTGTTCAGGGATGTCGCCTTGAGAATGGTATCCATGGATGTCAACGCAGGTAATGGGTGCGGCCGATGAGCGTAGTGTGCCGCACCCATATTCAGGAAAGTTATCGCAGGCCCTTCTTGGCGAGAGGGGCAATGAGATCGACATTGGCCGCATGGACAAAGCCGCCTCCGGTCTCGATTTCCAGTCCGGAAAAACCGAAACGTTTTGTCAGGACGATCTGCAGTACGGGAAGGTAGCCCTGCAGATAGGGCTGCCCATCGCCGACTAGATCAACATAGCCGGATTTGATGGCCGACGCGGTGGCCGGCGAGAGGCTGAATCCAGCGCCGATGATTGCATCGGGGGCAATCCCTGCCGCACGGAAAAAATTTTCGAGCTGAGCCGTCAAGGCGCCATGATCGGTAATGACCAGAGCACAATCCGGGTTCGACGACAGGTAAGCGGTGATAATGGGGGTACCGAGGCTGGCGTCTTTGTCGATTTCCGGGGTGATTTCCATGTAGTCAACCTGCAGGCCAGCTTTTTCAAGCGTTTCGATCAAGGCCTTGGAGCTGAGCCCACGGGTCGGCTGACTTTTCAGACCCCAGACCAGCGCCTTGCTGCCCTTTTTCAAGTCGAAACGGTTAACCGCTTCTGATGCCAGTGCTTGGCCGCGGGCGTAATTGCCGACCCCTGTATAGCCAAAGCCAGAGGTATGATATTTTTCCATCAGACCAGGGAGTTCGGTATCCGCCGCGGTGACGATGATCCCTTTTTCAACAGCTTCCTTGATAAAGGGAGCATAGGCATCATCCCCGGGGTGGCCCATGACGACTATGCCGTCAGGGTTGGCCGAAAGCGCCTTGGTGAAATTTTCGACCATCTTTTGCGGGCTCCAGTCGGAGTACATGAAGGCAACTTCACAGCCAAGATCCACTGCGGCCTGTCTGGCGCCGTTTTGCACGATCGTGTTGTAGGTACCACCCACAGGGCCGCCTGTATCGAACCAGATCTTCATTCCTTTGCCACTTTGCTCGAGTGAATTTTCTGCAAAAACATTCGTGCCGAACAGAACCAGCACCGCTGCCAGCAGCACGAAACTTCTTCCTGTATTCATCATAGCCAAACTCCGGTTTAAAGGGATCTTAATAATCAGACAAAATGACCTGTCGAGAGAAATATAAACGATAGCGTTTCTCTAAAGCCGACAAAGCTGTACCCTTTTAAACATTAAAAAACAAATAGGTAATATATATACTGCGGGGTCTATGAATTGGATTTGACTATGTGTGAGATTGTTAAAACTTAAGATTTCTTGAAAATCCCCCCACACTTGTCCTGCCGGGGATTCCAGATATCCCCGTTTTCATCCCTGCAAAAAGTTGATCGGTATCCTGTTCTACGGGATGGGCAGTATGTCCTGGCCATGCGAGTAATTTGAATGCGTCAGCTGTCATTTTCATCAGTAGGTTCTATCTGTATGTGGCGGTAGTGAATTTACTGATCATAAAACTCAATATAGAGGTGATCACAATCAGAAGTGTCCCATAGGCCATAGCCAGTCCTATGTCATATTCGAAGATACCGTTTACCACAGCGAGAGATACCGGTTTGTTGGAGGGAGTGTAAAGAAATACTGAAATGGTATATTCTCCCATGCTGCGCACGAATACCAAGAGAAACCCGGCAAGAAGCCCTGGTGAAATCATCGGTAGGATAATGCTGATGAATGTTCGGAGTTGAGAGGCTCCCAGGCTTTTTGAGGCTTCAATAAAAGTTTCATTTAGGTTCTGAAAAGAAATACTGGTGGTTTTGACTATGAGCGGTAGCGAACGAACAAAATAACCTAACGGCAGCAAAATGAATGTCCCGACTAGGGCCGAATTACAGGAGAAAATGTTTGGGGTATTATAGGCGTTGATAATATTGATAGCGATTGCACTGGCTGGCATGGCCCAAGGCAGCATAACCAGTATCTCAATAAACCATTTGAATTTGATCTGCGTTTTTACGAGAAGATATGATGAAGGTATCGCGATAAACAGACCCAGCAGAGAGGCAATAAATGCCATGATTATGCTATTCAGAAAAGGAGCAAACTTTCTCGACCTGGTAAATATATCGAGATAGTTCTCGTTTGTAAATTCTTGGGGAAAGACATTTACCATCAACGTTTCTGATTTCACAAAAGACAGGAGGAGTATGGCGAAAACCGGTAACAGTATAGTGATTATGGTAATACCGGCAGTAGACAGCATGAGAAAGCGGACTAGGGGACTTTTGATGGTTACAGCTTGCAGCGCAACCCCCTTCACTGAAGAGGTAAATACTGCCTTCTTCTCATAGAGCCTGAAAATACTGAAAAGAAATAAGGAGATGCATGTCAGAATAATCACCTGTGTTGCCGCAACCTCCATATAGTTATTAGCCTTAGAAAAAAGTATCTGCGTGGTTAGAACCCTGTAACCACCACCAATAATACTGGGCGCGGTAAAAGAACCAATTCCGGATATAAAGGTGATCAGTGCCGAAGAAATCAAGGCGGGGCTAATGAAGGGCAGAATGACGGAGGTAAAGATCTGTGTTTTTGAAGCTCCAAGATTGCGGGCGCTTTCGAGAACCGAATAATCGATATGTCTGATGGCGATTGAGACACTGATGTAAAAATAAACATATTGGGTATAGGCATGGACGAAAAGTATTCCTTGCAAGCCGGAGAAAGTGTATGGCTCGTTTTCCAGCTTAAAGAGCCATTCAATGGATTCAGTAATCAGGCCGCTCTCCCCATAGAGTTGCACAAAGGCAAAGACAACAACAATACCTGGCAATATCAATGGCATCAGCAACAATTTGTCGACAATTCTCTTAGCTGGAAATGCAAAATAGTGAACGAAAAAGGCGAGTGCTGTACCAATGATACCGCAAATTGCGACGGTTAAAAGTCCCAAAATGATTGAGTTAGCCAGGGGAATAATGTTTGCTTGATTGGTTAAAAACGTCCTGTAATGGATGAGAGAAATTTCACCATGGTCAGTCAGGCTTACCTCAGCAGTCTTGAATGCGGGGAAAAGAATAGCACCGACCAGGAACCAGAGTAAAAGAATAACTCCAAGGACTCCGGCGAATTTCTTGGGGTTAGTCAGCATTTCCATTGTGATAGAGCCCGGCTTAACAGTCTAATATTTTGATGCTCTTCGTATCGAATGAGATATGTACATCTGCGCCGGCAGTGATGCTGTGACGGAATGCGCAAGTGTTGAGGAGTGTTAATCGAAAAATTATGCTCTCCACTCTGATGTTGTATCCTACTGATATGCCGTCAAACTGAATGGTTTCGACTTTGCCTGGGAATACATTTGTGCGACCATCTTGTGCTTTTGTGAAAAAAACATCCTGAGGCCGTATCGAGACAAATCTTCCAGCTTCATCGGTGTCGAGGTCGATGGACAGCTTTTCAGAAATCGAGGCCTTGCCGTTTTTGATCTCGGCAGAAAACAGATTGGTGTCACCAATGAATCCGGCAACAAAAGAGTTGGCAGGATGTAAATATATTTCTTGAGGAGTTCCGATCTGGATACACCTGCCTTTTTCAAATACCGCAACCCTGTCTGATAGTATCAGGGCCTCCGTCTGGTCATGGGTTACGAAGATAGTCGTGACACCCAGCTTTTTTTGCAGGGATTTGATCTCGGCTCTCATTTTTTCACGAAGTCTGGCGTCGAGATTGGATAAAGGTTCATCAAGGAGTAGTACTTTAGGTTCTGTAGCAAGCGATCGCGCCAACGCCACCCGTTGCTGTTCGCCGCCGGAGAGTTCTGCAATATTACGTTGTTCAAAGCCGGTGAGGCCAACCATTTCGGTAAATTTTTCAACTCTCTCAGCTCGTTCTTTTTTGTCCCTCTTCTGGATCTTGAGACCATATTCAATATTTTCAGCAACCGTCATAAAGGGGAATAAGGCATAATTTTGAAAGACCATGCCTACCTGGCGTTTTTCGGCTTCCAGATGGGTTATGTTCCTTCCGCCCAGATGAATTGTCCCTTTCCCTGGTTGGATGAATCCGGCAATAAGGCGCAGTATTGTCGTTTTGCCACAGCCTGAAGGCCCTAAAAATGTAAAAAATTCGCCTTCATTTATAAAGAGGTTGATGTCTGTGCAGGCAGTGATTCCGCCATACAACTTCTCAATATTCCTTAAAACAACCGCTTCCATTACCTTTCCTTGCCGGCAGTATTTACCATTGCCTTACTTCTTATCTTTGCCGGAATCCTTAATTTCAGTATCCCACCTTTGCATCCATGCGGATTGTTTGGCAGCCAGGGCACCCCAATCAACGTTCATTGCCTTTAAATTTGTGTCTGCCATCCATTTTGGCGAGGTTAAGAGAGCTGCTGGATGGGTTGGCATACGATTGAATGTATTGGCAAGCAACGATTGAATTTTTTCACTGCCGGCGAAATCCAGAAAAGCAATTGCGGCATTCGGATTCTTGGCACCTTTTATAAGGGCGATACCGTCTGTAATTATCGGAGAGCCACTCTTTGCATTAATTATTTCCAGTGGCATTTTATTCTTCATTTTATTGTCAATTACCTCACTGAGAACCGCAAAGCCTATGGCTGCTTCCTTCCTGCCGATTGCTTGAAATAACAAGGATCCACTGCTGAAATATTGCTTGGTGTTGGCGTCTACCTCTTTCAAGAAGGCCCAGCCGTTCGTTAAATCATTTTCATTTTCATATTGCTGGAGTAAGGATGTATAGGTCGCACGAGCTGACGAGGACAATCCGTTTCTGAACACAAGTTGACCCTTGTACTGCGGTTGGGCCAGATCGCGCCAATCCGTGGGAGTATTTTCTTTGGCAAGTACTTCTGAGTTGTAAAACATCACAACCGGCGTCTGGATCGTTCCGTACCAGTATCCGTCCGCATCTTTGAAGATCGGGTCGATCTCTTTTGCCCATGATGGAGAAGAGGTCTCGAACAGGTTTTCCCCCTTTAATTCGATAAAAACCGAAGAAGGTGCTCCATACATAATATCAGACTGAGGATTGGCTTTCTCGGCTCGAATCCTGTCGGCAAGTTCGCCCTTGAGGTTGATGAAATCGACTTGCACACCGGTTTCTTTCTTGAACTCGTCTGCAACCAATTCGAGCATGGCTTCGCCGTGGGTTGAATAGATTACCACCTTTTTTTCCAACTCCGCGGCCAGGGCTGAGTTGCCAAGAAGCAAAGCCGACAGTGCACATGTGCCAATCAATGTTTGGGCCATTTTTCTTTTCATTTTCCTTTCTCCTTGATGTATTTGTTATTTGCTTTATGGGTTTACCAATGCCAATTTTTATTGGTCTTCGCATAGTTGATTGAGAATGAGTCAAAGTAACTTCGGGCCATCAAGAGATGGCGCTTGAAGTTGCATTCGGTATATTGGCACGTGTCGCCGGTTTTGTGTTCGTCAAAAGTAAGTGGTTCAATAACAGATCACGTGTGCGGAGTATGTCTTCATACGTGTCGAGCTCGATGGTCCACCAACTGCAATGTGTAGTGAGTAGTTTATCAACAACAGGTCCAAGTATTGTCATGTCCTGCGGTGCATGGTGCCTGTCGGTCTCTGACTCATAAAAATGCACCTCGACAAGATCATGACAAAACATGTTGATGATTTGGGGAACGCTCAGCTCTTTCTTTGCTACACGTTCAGATGATACGGCATGACCAATGTCCATGGTGATTTTAGCACCAGTGAGCTGTGTCCATTTGAGAACGATTTCAGGATTACTTGTTGGCCCAAATCGTAGGTTTTCCAGACTGACTGTTATGCCATGCTTCTGACCATACCTGACGATGCTGCGAAGATTTTGTATAACCAAATCATGGTCCAGTTTAATATCGGCTGTCAGCCCCACATGCACAGTAATATTCTGTTCACCCAGGCCCTTTATTGCTTCAAGGGCCTGGTAATGAAGCTGCATTGCTTGTCTTGCCCGATCAGGCCGTTTGTCGCCAATTTCGTAACCGGGGAAGTAGCCGTGATGCCGTACTCGGGCGCCTTCATTAAGATAGGGTGTCAGGTGGTTGGATGAATTGGTCAGATTGTTTGGATCAGGAGTGTACTCGAGTGAAAATCCTTTTTGTATAAGCCAATCGAATTTCTCAGGAAAGACATGCCATTTGGCAGAAACTGCGAGTGTGACAGGATGCAAATTGCCGGGCTTGGTTGTCGGGGGATACGAGTTCATGGGGTATGCAGTGTTTTTAATGGTTTCTCATTGCCGTTCTCATTAAAGCTTGAACGTATTGGCCTGACAATAGAGAGAGGGGAGAGTTATGTCAAACAGGTAATTCCTATGCTGCGGGGTGAAACTATAGGTTTATCTTTTGAGGTCACTGTGGAGTTCACTTGAAAATTTCCAGGCAGGTTCTGCTTGCCGTCCCGTTGGGAATCAACTTTTTAAACAAGTCGATTCCCAACGAGCTTGGCGGTTGCTATTTAAACCTGTAACTCGATACCAGTTTATCAAGGGATTGTGCCAGGGAATCGAGGGAACTGGAGTTTGCATCGACCTGCCGGGCGTTGTCGTGCATATCCTTGCTCGAATTACTGATCCCGGCAATCTGCTGCGCGACAATTTGCGAGACATTGGCGCTTTCCGTGATATTGTTGTTGACCTCCTGAATGGCCATGGAGATCTGGGCAACATTTTGCGAAATCTCCCTGGCCGTCACCGACTGTTCTTCTACGGCGGTGGCGATGGTATTGACAATTTCACTGTTTTCTCCTACCACTTTGCCGATATCGGCAATGACCGCAACGGTTGCTTTGGTGGTCTTTTGAATGGACTCGATACGTTCTTTTATCTGATCGGTCGCCTGGGCGGTCTGTTTGGCGAGATCCTTAATTTCGCTGGCGACGACGGCAAAACCTTTCCCGGCATCGCCTGCTCGGGCGGCCTCGATGGTTGCATTGAGGGCGAGGAGATCGACCTGCTGGGAAATTTCCGATATTGTTTCCAGTACCTTGGTGATTTCCCTCGCGGCCGTGCCGAGTTCGTCAACACGCACCGAGGCATTGGCGGATTGGGCCACGGCATTATCGGTGACCGTCCGTGCTTTTTCCGATGTTTCGGCTATCTCATTGATGGTCGAGGTCATTTCCTCGATGGCCGAGGCAACCGCGTTCACGTTGGCTGCGGCGTTTTCCATCGAGGTGGCGACAAGATGCATATTTGCCGACATCTCTTCAACAGCGGAAGCCGCCGTCGTCGATTGATTCAAGGTGTCCTCGGCAACTGAAGACAGACCCGAGCTTATGGTGCTTAAGGCCCGGGAGGAGTTATTGATTGCCATGGACTCGTCGGCAATGTAGCCAATCATCCCCTGGAGTTTATCGGCAAAGTTGTTGAACGATCGGGCCATATCGCCCAGCTCGTCATTGCTTTTCACCTGCAGGCGACCGGTGAGATCGCCTTCACCCTCCGAGATATCCAGGAAAAACGCATCGGCTTGACGGATTGGCCTGGCGATACGGCTGGCCAAAAAGGCCATCAGCGTGCCGACGATAAGGATCATTATCGTCACGGTCAGAGCTATGAATATCTTCTGCTGGTTGAGAACGGTATGGATGCCCGTTTCCTGTTCGGCCATCGCCTTGTCAATATCGTCGATATAGATACCGGTGCCGACAATCCAGCCCCATTCGTTGAACGGCTGTACATAGGACAGTTTGGCTGCAGTCTCAGCCTCGCCGGGCTTCGGCCATAGATAATCGATAAAACCCTGGTTGTTTTCCCGACAGATTTTCACCATTTCGACAAAAAGGGCTTTTCCTTTCGGATCGCGAAAATCCTTTACGGACGTTCCGTCCAACGCCGGATTGATAGGGTGCATGACCATGTTGACATTGGTATCGATAATAAAAAAGTAGTCTTTGCCATCGGGACCGAAGCGGAGTTTGCTGATCTGTGTCTTCGCCTCATCCATGAACCGTTTCTCAGCGGTTTCGAGATACACGCCGCTGCCGATGACCCAGCCCCAGGGTTTGAACAATCGCACGAAAGAAAGTTTGGCAACGGGCAGTTCTTCGCCGGGTTTAGGCCACATATAATCAACAAAGCCCTGGCCGTCACTTTGACAGACCTTGACCATTTCGACAAAGAGGTTTTTCCCTTTTGGATCCTTGAAGTCGGTAAGATTTTTTCCATCGAGGTCAGGTTTCATCGGATGCATGACCATCGTCGGCTGCATGTCGTTTATCCAGAGATAATTATCTCCGGCATAGCGCATGCTTTTGATTACCTTCAGCGCCTGGGCCTTTTTGTCTTCGATGGAAGGGCCTTCTTCGTCATAGATGGCCTGGAGAGCAGAAAAGGCCAGGTTAACGACTGCTTGCAGTTCATTTTCATAGGCCTTGGCAATCTTTTCTGTATCATGGGCGGTCTGGTATTGGGACGAAAGGATTTCAAAGGTATTGCGGACAAGATCCGTCAGCTTTTCTTTTTTATCGTTGAGCATTGTCGAATGAATAATGTCCAGGCTCTGTTCCCCCTGTTTTTCAATACTGCTGATACTGAGAAAGAGCAGAACTCCGCCGAAAAGAAGAAAAAACGGCAAAGTGGCCAGAAGAATTTTTTTAGTAATGGTCATACAATTACCTCGGCTGAAATTTCATCATTTTGATCGTGCCGGCCTGCACTTCGAGATCAATTCTCGCCCAGCACGGTGTTGCATGGGCGAGAATTGATCAGGTATGTTTAATTATCAGCACAAAAACCATGAAACTGCAAGGTGGGGGAAAAAAAAGGCGTAATACTAGCGAGCAAAGGGGGTATTCGTTGCCAGGAATTCCAGCAAAAGAAAGCTGCGGGACAATAATTTTAGAAAAAATTACCTTTGGTTGCCCTGGAGCTGTCGCGTGATCAATTGGAGATCTTCCGGTCGATCAACCCCAAAGCCCAGGTAGTCGGTCAGCACGACGTAGATGCTGATACCGGTTTCAAGGAAGCGGAGTTGTTCTAATTTTTCTATCTGTTCCAGCGGGCTTGGCGGAAGAGAGGTGAAGGTCTTGAGGGCGGCAAGCCGGTAGGCGTATAGCCCGATATGCAGCAGGTAATCGGTGTCGGTCTGATCGATATCACGGATGTGGGGTATTTTTGCTCGGGAAAAATAGAGGGCAAAACCTTTTTCCGATCGGACAACTTTCACGCGATCGGTATTTTCTGCCTGTTTGGCATCGATCAGCCGGGCCAGGGTGGTAACCTGAATGTCTGAATCGACAAAGGGTTCGACAAGTTTTCGGAGCATTTCCGGGTCGAGTGCCGGTTCGTCGCCCTGGATATTGACCACCACCGCCTCGTCTTCCAAGCCGAGAATCCCGGCCGCCTCCATGATCCTGTCCGAACCGCTGGGATGGTTGGGGTCGGTCATGACCACCGGTACATGCAGATCTCTGGCCGCATCATAAATACGCTGGTCGTCGGTGGCCAGGCAGACTTTCTTCAGCAGCGGGCAGCTGGCCGCACGTTCGTAAACCCAGTAGAACATCGGCTTGCCGAGAATATCGGCCAGGGGTTTTCCAGGGAAACGGTGGGATTGATATCTGGCCGGAATAATGCCGTAACAAGGGGGTAAGGTGTGCATACTATTTTTGTCCCAGAACAGCCAATGTATCGATAATCTGCTGACACACCTGATGTGTGCCTCCTTTACGCGGTTCAAAAAAAGCCTGAACCTCTTTGATCACTGCGTCTTTAGGAAGGACGGTGTCGATCGCCCTGAGCAGGCAGGTCATCAGTTCTTTTTCGTCAGCGACTTCCCGAACCAGTCCGCAATCAATGATTTCCCGGCCAACCCAGGCAAAGTTTTTCCAATAGGGACCGATGATCGGTTTGCGTCCGAATACTAACGGTTCAAGAAAATTCTGGCCACCCAAATTTTCCAGGGAGCCGCCGACAAAAGCTGCATCGGCCAGTGCATAGGCACCGGCAAGTTCACCAAAAACGTCCCAGACAATAACCGATCCAGGAGCCTGGCGAGAGTCGATTTCTGAACGTTTCGCGGCAAAAATATCCGCTCTTTTCAACAGGTCAAGCCAGTGATCCGCCCGCTCGATATGCTTGGGGAAGAGACCGATGGTACTTTTGGGGCGCGTGGCGAGGATGTGCACGATTGTCTGCAGAATTTTACTTTCTTCTTTTTTGCGGATGGAGCCAAGCAGCAGGAAGGGACTGTCCTTGGGCAAAAGAAGGGCGATGGGACTGTTATTGGGCAGGTCTTGACCAGCTTCTATCCGGTCAAATTTGATGTTGTTTATCAGGCTGACTTTTTCCGGGCCAACTATCCGGGCAAAGCGTTGCGCATCAGCCGGGGAAATGGCCAGGACTTTTTCCGGACCGTATTTATGAAAAAATCCGGCAAAATATTTATATGATGCGTAACTCTTCACCGACATTCTGCCGTTCACAAGAAGGACTGGGACGTGGTTCTTTTTAGCCTGGATCAGAAAGGCAGGCCAGAGCTCGGTTTCCAGGATAATCGCCAGTTTTGGGGCGAAGCAACGAAAGGCCTTTTCCATAAGATAGGGGGCGTCGAGGGGAAAGTAGGCGACAGTGATGGCGAAGGTGTTGTCCGAGGGCAGGTTTTGCAGCCCTTTTATCAGGCTGTCGATGCCCTGCTGCGTCCCGGAGGTGGCCAGTACGCGCCATTTTTTATTTTTTGGCAGGGAGGTGACCAGGCTTTCCAGAATCATGGTGGTGAGTATTGATTCACCACCGGATGCTGCCTGGATCCACAGATCAAACGGGCCTTCAGCGTAGTCCTGCATGGTCCGCTGCCGCCAGCCGAGTTGCACCCGTGGTGAACGTTTCAAAAACGGCAGGGCCAGACGCCAGCCAAGATTGTAGAGAGCAAGCAATATATGTATCAACAGGAAAACGCTTAAAAAGATTCAGTGACCATTCTCTCATGGAGACAAGCACTTCAACAATAGGACAAGTTGGTGATGCTAACGTTTTCAGGCAATCATTTCAATGATATTTTCAGTACGCGCCGCTGTGTAACCTGAATATATTCGGAGTGGTGGAGAGTTTCGTTTCGAGCGCGCAGATGAAGATTTTTTCCTTCGTGAAATTTGGTATATTCCTGGGGAATGAATAGGGTATCCCTCGGAAAGCCGGTTGCCAATGTTGAAGAGCAATGCGGTGCGGTGGGAACTAAGTAATGTTTTTTTCTGCCCGCGGGAGTCAGTAAGGCAGGAAAAAGAATTTCTTGCGGAAAATTTCTTTGGAGAAAAAAATCATGTCATCGCGCAAAACAGTCGGCCTGGTACTGGGCAGTGGAGCCTCTCGCGGGTGGGCGCATATCGGCATTATTGAAGCGCTGGTGGAGGCGGAAATCCCCATTGATTTTATTGCCGGTTGCAGCGTCGGCGCCTACATCGGGGCGCTGTATGCCAGCGACAGTATTCAGAGCCTGAAGGAATTTCTTCTTCGCATGGACGGTAAAAAGATATTTTCCTATTTTGATGTTGTTTTTCCCCGATCCGGTCTTCTCAACGGTTCGAGGCGGGTCCAGGAACTGTTTTCGATGCATACCAACGTCTTGACATTCGCAGAACTCAGCATTCCGTTGGTGATGCTGGCCACTGATCTGGAGCGGGGTGAAAAAGTCGTCATCAACTCCGGTGACATTATCGAAGGCCTCCGAGCGACCATGTCCTACCCGGGGCTCTTTGCTCCGGTAAAGATAAAGGGTCGCTGGCTGGTCGACGGCGGCCTGGTCGATCCCGTTCCGGTGGGGGTGGCCAGGGCGATGGGTGCCGGGGTTGTCATTGCCGTGGATCTGAACAGCAGGATCGTCTCGCGTACCAGGCCGGTACATGCGCTGGCTGTAATTGAAGATTGTGAAAGACTGCCGGCGAAGATAGATAATAGCGCACCTGACACCCGCAATGAGCTGATGAAAAAGATGTCCGACTTTTACGAGAGTGCCGAAAACAGATTTAAACACAAGACCAGCGAGATGTTCCGGCGTGATTTGGTGACTCCGGATATCATCGAAACCGTTATGACGTCGATCAGCATTATGCAGGAGCGTATCACACGTATCAATCTGGCTGTCGATCGTCCGGACATCCTTATCCAGCCGCGTCTGGGGGAGTTGAAGATGATGAATTTTGACCAGGTCGCCCATGCCATTAACGAAGGCTATCTTGGGGTGCAGGAACAACTTGAAGATATTCGAAATCTACTCGTTTCGCCTTGAAAAAAAATGGCCTGGCGCTGTCATTTTTTGGCCCCTGAAAGATATCGATCCGTTGTTCGGTCCTGCAGAAAAATGTCGGCAAATTTATTCCGGTCGGCGGTTTCATACCACTGATGGCCCTGGTCCAGGCAGGCCGGACATGCGTTGACCGGAATATGAACGGCGAGGATCGGTTTTGGCCGGACGGCTGTTGATTCTATGCGCAGCGCACCGCCACAGTCGTCACAGATGCGGATCATCTCGTTCTGTTGTTCGTGGATGCCGTCCTGGTCATAGTAGATATGCCGGTTGCGCTGGTCCGGGTAACTCTTGGCGCGGGCCGTTTCAGCAAGCAGCTCCCGCTGACGCCAGATTTTCAGCACCTTTTCCCCGAGTAATTCGATATGTTCGGTTATATCCCTGCTCTGCCGGTAGCGCTCGGCATCAAAGTCCGGTTCCCTGAGGCGGTTATAATCCAGTCCGGCCATAGCCAGGATGATGCCGGTGTTGATGTAGGGCAGCGCCCCTTCGATGGCGTACCCACCTTCGAGTACGGCGATATCCGCCTGGAGCAGAGTGGTCAGTGCCGCGTATCCCTGGGCGGAAATATTCATGTTGGTGATTGGGTCGGAGTAATGATTGTCCTGGCCGGCCGAATTGATGATCAACTGGGGTTTGAAGTCAGCAAGAATCGGCAGAACGATTTCCTTGGTCGCATAGAGATAGCCTTCATCCGAGGTATGTGGCGGCAGGGGGATGTTGATGGTCGTGCCGATGGCATTGGGGCCGCCCATCTCCTGCACGAAGCCGGTGCCGGGATAGAGGGTCCGGCCATCTTGATGCATGGAGATAAACAGGGTATGGGGGTCATGCCAGTAGATGTCCTGGGTTCCATCGCCATGGTGGCAGTCGGTATCGACAATCGCCACCCGCTCCACACCGTAAGCCCGGCGCAGATACTCGATCATGATCGCTTCGATGTTGACGTTACAGAAACCGCGGGTGCCATGGACAACGCGGCAGGCATGGTGGCCGGGTGGGCGGACCAGAGCAAAACCGCGTTCAACTTTGCCGTCCATCACCGCCATGCCGATGGTCTTGGCGCCGCCGGCACTGATAAAATGCGATTCGGTCATCACCGCCCAGGGGTCGGGAACACAGAAGTGCACCCGCTGCACATCGTTTATGGTTACCAGATCCGGCTTAAACTCGACAATACCGTCAATATCCAGCAGCCCTTCTTCAAACACCTGATCCTGGGTATAGAGGAGCCGTTCTTCTCGCTCCGGATGAGTCGGGGAGATGGCCCAGTCAAAGGCCGGAAAGAAGACTAGACCTGTTTTTTTCTTGGCTTGTAGCATAGTGCTGGTTCCTGGTTATTGAGTGTTTTCTTCCTGCGAGGCGCCGTGTCTATGATCTTTTTTACTTAGCCATCTAAAGATATAGGTTCGTACGAGTTAATCATCTTCACTGATAAGGCCGGGTTTCAGCTGCATGCGGACCCGGATGTTCTTGCCGATTGTTTGAAAGCCCCGGATCATGTTGAACTGACTCTCCTCCAGGATTTCCGTTTCGATGTCTTCGGGGTCGGCGCCACGCAGGATGGCCTTTTTTCGCAGGAGCTCGTCGGTCAGGTCGCGGGCATTGTTCAGGGTGAAACCGGGTGGAATTGCTTGTCTGAAGCCCTCGCTGGGGGCGGTGGCCCGGCCGAGAGCGGTATCGGCAAACAGAGTGACTTCGCAGGTTGTCCGGGCCAGGGCGCAGCCAATGGCGTTGGCCACCTGATAGTTGGGGACGACCTCTACCTTACCGTCAAACATCGTCTGTAGCTGAGCGGCAAACTGCGGGGCGGGACCGCCGAGAACGAGCATATGTTTAGGATCGATCCGGCTGCCCTCCCAGAGCTCGTGCACGGTATAGACCGGTTTGCTGTTAATGGCCTCGATCATCTTCCCTGCGCCTTCGAGAATGGTACGGCAGGCGCTGGTAAATATTAATTCGGCCGTCTGCTCCAGGTTCAGCCCCAGGGCTTGGGCGACTGGTTCCAGGCCGGTTCTCGATCTGCTCACATCGCCACTGCCGCCTCGGCCGAGCACATGGAAGGCATCCGTCGGCGTCGGTGCCGAACCGCCGTAAGCCATGGCCCTGCCGGTCCGGTCCGGACCGATGGTCAGTTTGCCGTCGCGGATCCGGACCGAGCTGTCGCCGCCGATGCCGATGGATTGGGTGAGCAGGGCGCGAATCAAGGTCTTGTAAGGCGAAACCTCGATGCCGAGGGGCTCAAGCAGGGGATCCTTGTCGATCAAGACCGCCATGTCGGTGGTCGTGCCGCCGATATCCAGTACCAGACAGCTACCCTGGGCAGGGGCCGAGGAGATGGCACCCATGACGCTGGCCGACGGTCCGGACAGAATAGTCTGCGCCGGGTGGTTGACCGATGATTCAATATTCATGTTGCCGCCGTCGGGTCTGAGGATGCGGATGGGTACAGTCAACCCTTTCTGGGTCAGGGCTTTCTGCATGGCCTCAAAGAACATTTTATGCACAGGATAGACGGCGCAGTTCAGGTAGGTGGTGGCGATGCGGCGGGGGAAATTGAGGTTGCCGGAAAAAAGGTGGCCCATGAAGACCCGTTCGACATAGGGCTGCAGCAGGGCAGCCATCTTTTCTTCCTGTGCCGTATTGCGCACGGAAAACTTGGATACCACCCCGGCATAGCGTATCCCATGGCGT
Source organism: Desulfopila aestuarii DSM 18488 (assembly GCA_945863875.1). Taxonomy (GTDB): domain Bacteria; phylum Desulfobacterota; class Desulfobulbia; order Desulfobulbales; family Desulfocapsaceae; genus Desulforhopalus_A; species Desulforhopalus_A aestuarii_A. The sequence continues at coordinate 20,057 of CAMBBS010000030.1, read as the reverse complement.
TTGAGGTCCTTGCCGATGGACTGCACCTGATACTCATCAAGGGCTTGTATTTCCCGGCCGCGATGGTCCTGGGCGCCATCCACCGTATAGTAAAAAGGGTTGGTACGGAAGTGGCGGGGATCGATGCCCGGACCACCGGCAACGACCATGCCGACGTCGGGGAGTTTCTGCTGGGCGACGAGATTGGTGGCCAGAGTGGTGCTGAGGACGGCCCGTCGAATAGATTTGGGGTCAATGCCCTCGATTACCGCGCCGAGACCAGCGAGCAGGGTTTGAAAAAGATTGTCCGCATCGGTGGCAATTTTTACCTCGCGGACAAGTTGCCTGCCGTGCAGAAGAATGACGTCGGTATGGGTGCCGCCTACATCTAATCCAATGATCATCCTGTTCATCCGAGGTGAAAGTAGAGGTAATCGGAATCAAAAAGAGGAGGTCAAGTGTCGGTAATCATTCCGTTACCAGAAGCGGTTCCTGAAGGTATGTCCAGATGATATGATTACAAAGAAGCTGGGAGGCGGTCAAGGACTATTTGTGCAAAACACCAGTCCGGTTGACGAAGAGCAAGGGATAGCCATACAACATGTCACGTCATAAGGCGCGTGTATGCAGCCTCTGTCGGTAAAAAGAATGCCGCGTCAAAACTTCGGGCAGAGAGCTCCTCAGTCAATCAGCGCCAGGAGATCCGGCCCGAGGTAAGTCCGTTCGTTCTCGCCGAGGATGCCGAGCGAGAGGCAGATCAGCGTCCAGAAATGGACCACGCCGTAGTTACCACCATAGAAATGGCCGATATCCTCCATTTGTGAATGACAATTATGACAGGGCGTCAGCACATAGGCGGCACCGGTGGTGGCGATCTGGTCAAATTTTCGTTTGCCGTAGGTCCGCCGGTGCTCGGTCATTCCAGCCTGCAGGAAACCGCCGCCACCGCCGCAGCAGTAGTTGGCGCTGCGGTTCGGCTGCATATCGATAAAATTTTCTTCTCCCACCAGGCTTTTCACGACAAAGCGCATATCCTCGGCAATGGACTCGCCATAGGCTTTTCTGACGATCATGCAGGGATCCTGCACAGTGAATGTAATGTTGTGCCTGTTCCATTTCGAATTGACCGGCAGTTTGCCTTCCCGGATCCACCTGGCATAATAGGTAATCAGGCTTTCCAGCTTGAAATCCGCCTCCATGCCAAACCGGTGCAGGGCATTCCACATGGTATAGTAACTATGGCCGCATTCGGTGTTCAGCCAGACCTTGCAGCCAAGAGCTTTGACCGCCTCGACCCGTTTCTTGATGACTTCGTACCAGGCCTCTTCATCGCCGGAAAACATGCAGAAATTTTCCGCGGCCCACCCTTTGGACGAGTAGGTCCAGTCGGCGCCGACGAGGTCAAAGATCTTCCACAGCGGGACCATTTCGTCCGGCTCGTTCATGGGTTCGCGGGAATTCTGATTGACAAAAAAGAAGGCGCCTTTTTTATCCATCGGCGCCTGCAGGTTTTTAAAGGCGGGCTGGGTCACGCGAACCTCTTCTAAAACGTCCTGGACGACAAAGACAAAATCTTCCGGCGGCAGGCCCATGGCACTGGTCGAGTCGGTGGAGCGAATGAGTTGGCAGGAACGGACGATTCCCGACGGTTTTTCCTCCTGCGGCCAGTTGCTGCGGGCGAAAAACACCAGTTGCGAGATGTCGATATTCATTGGACAGACATGCTGGCACCGCTTGCAGAGGGTACAGCACCATACCCACGGTGTTGTCGATAATTCCTTGTCCATGCCGAGCATGGCCATGCGGATGAATTTTCTCGGGTCCATGTTCTCGATGCCGGAGGCAGGGCAGCCGGAGGAGCAGAGACCGCAGGTTAAACAGGATTCAAAACTTGCGCCTTCCGGTAGCAGTTCCAGGGCCTTCTCTTTGAAATTGATGGCAGGTCTTATTGTATCCGACATGGCTGTTCCTTCTTCCTGTCGCTCATGCGTGTTGAGCGAGTAAGAATTTTTCCGCGGCTTCCACCGCTTTATAGGCGGTGGCGATGGCTATACCTGCACCGCTTCGGCCGCGAATCCAGTCCTGGTGGGCGAGAATAATGCCGGCGGCGAACAGGTGCTCGTTGTAGGGCTTACCGTTTTTGCCAAGAGGCCGGTAGGACGTATCGATGTCGATGCCGGCTTTATGGATGGGATGACCGCGCCGGTCGGTGTAGCCGTCACGATACCAGTCTGTGCGCGATGGCGGCTGGCTGACGGGCAGATCGAGCAAAGATTCGCTGATGCCGGTGATATGTGCCTCCAGTCCACCGCTTAAAAAGCGTCCGGTGGCCAGGATGACCGCCTTGGCCTGGATGGTGATCGGGCCGTAATTATCGCTCAGGCATAACAGGGCGCCGTCCGTATCGAAACTGAGTGCGGTGACTTTTTGCTGTGGGATAAGGGTGATGCCTTTTTCGGGAAAAACCTGTTCGAACATCTCCCGCAGGCGTATGCCGGGAACCGACGGCGGCATGGTGGGAATCTCGAAGATCGTCAGGCCGGTGAGCTGTTCGAGTTCGGCTCGGACATGATCCGGTCGGTGCATGCCGAGAACAGCCGGAAGACCGATGACCTTGACCTCTCCGGCCGCCTCCCGCAGCAGCTCGGCAAGCCTTGTCCGGGTTGCTGGTACCTCCAGGGCACGGGCCATGACCTCCGGATAGATTTCTCCTTTGTCCATATCCGGAAAGATGATACGTGCGGCCAAAAGGGTTGGCCATTGGTCCTGAAGATTGGCAACCACCTCGCGGGCACTGAAGCCTTTCAGCCCCTTGAAATCGATAATCACGCAAGGGGTTTTGTCGGCGAAGGCCTCTGGGCCGGCGGCCATGGTGGCAGGGACGCAGAGGGTTTTTTTTAAGGTGCCGGCGGGAGTAAGGGCGGTAATATTGCTTTCCCGAGGGGCGGTGTAGGTGATGCCGCATTCGCCGAGAAAGGTGGCGAACTGGTCGAAGCCTTTTCTGATATCTGTTACGGGAATCCGGCTGAGAGGATGGTCGGGATGCAGATTTTTTAACTGCGCCAATCCCTCCCAGGGCTTGGCGACGGCCGCCGAAGATTCCTCGATTGCGCCGAGCAGATCGAGATAGCCGGTGGTATAGGCCACCGCCCCGGTGTTTCCGACCTGGGCACAGTCGATCTGGCGATTGAGGGCAAATATCGATGCGGCACATCCGGCGATGCCGGAGCCGATGACGGCAAGTTCAGTATCAAATTTGCGGGTTTCCTCTCTCATGTCTCTCTCTCCACGTCCGTCTTTGTATTCTGCAGGGGTTGTTATTCGTTATCCAGATTATCAAGGCCAAGCAGGCCGCAGTGCAGCGCTTCGGCCAGTTCCATCTGTGCCGCCTGCTGGCCCCAGATGACCGTGCGCATGCCTTTGAACCTTTCGTTAAAAAAATCGCGCATATGCACCAGGCCAGTTTTATCGCGGTAGTAGCCACGGTCGTAGAGATAGGAGGCGATACGGATGCCGCAGAAGGATCCCTGGCACGGGCCTTTGCCGGCGCGGGACCTGAGAGCAATGGCCTCGAGGGTCATGTCCGCTTCCGCACCCGGGGCGCATCTGACGATCTCGTCAATGGCCGATTGCGGTACCATTTCGCATTCACAGAGAATCATATCGTCGGGGTTGTTGGCCTTATACCAGTAGCGGGGCGCGGCTCCTGGTTCGGTCCATCTGCAGGCGGCGCTGCCCGGCAGGGGGACGCTGTCGGTTGTGCACGCCTGGGTGTTGCCGAGCCGCTCCGCGACAAGGTTCGAGGTCTTCTCGGCCATCAGGCGAAAAGTCGTCAGTTTCCCACCGGTTATGGTGCAGAAGTTGATGAGCCCCTGGGAGGTGTGATCAAGAAGGGCAAAACCACGGGTTGCCTCCCGGCCATCTCCGCTGTCTGATGACTGCAAAAGCGGCCGTACCCTGGAGAATGCCCTGATGTACCTGGTGGTGGCCAGGGCGGGGATCATTGCCGCACCCTCGATAACATTGGTGTCAATCTCGGCCACGGTCGGACGATTGGTTTCCAGGTTGTCGGTCCGTACAGAGGTGGTTCCCAGTACCGAGACCGTCCCGCCAGGAACAAGAATATCTCCGTCACCAGGTGGCCGCAGCCGGTTGATGACATGGTGGGTCATCCGGTCATGGCTGATGAGCAGGGTGCCTTTCGAATAGAGCAGGTTGACGTCGGTGCAGCCGGCCTGTCTGGCGATGTTCATCGCCCAGGCCCCCCCGGCGTTGACATATTGTTTCGCCACGATGCGCAGGGCGGCCAGGGTGCGGTTATCCCGACAGATTGCCGCGCGTATTTCGCCGGCATCGATTTCAAAACGGATAATTTCCGTATGGGGCAGATAGATGCTGTCCGTCAGCATTCGTGCATGATCGACGTTTTCCAGGGCCAGGCGGAACGGATCGACGGTGGCATCGGGTACCCGGTAGGCTCTGAAAATCTCCTCTGAAAGCAGCGGCTCGAGCCTGCGGGCTTCCGCCGGACTGATCTCTTCGCAGAAAATGCCGGCCGATTGGCAAAAACCCGGGAAGGCTTCGGCAAAGGCCGGATCGTCGCCCTCTACGGCAACGAACAGGCCGCCGGTGTCTTCGACACATTGCGGCGCCAGTCGCTTGAGAAGTTCGTTTTCTATCCTGCATTCAATCGCCGAGTGCAGATCATTGGAGACATACCGGGCGCCGGAATGGAGGAGTCCATGGTTGCCGCCGGAGGCACCGGCGCAGAGATCGTGTTTATCAATGAGCAGGGTGTGCAGGCCGCGCAGGGCAAGATCACGCATGATGCCTGCACCGGTGACCCCGCCGCCGATGATCAGCACATCGGTGAGAAGGGTTTGTTCACCTGCTCCTGAAGTCCTTTCGATGAGAGTTGGCGTCATGTTACTGTTTCCTTGCCATGGAATAGTTTTGGAGGTTTTTCTAAACCTTTTCCCGTGTATTCCTCGCGGTCACGGCGGGAATATGCATGCTTTTGTTGTATACCTGTTTGAAGGTTAGTTCAAGTGAAATCTAAAAAAGGTTCATCTGAAACATGAAAAATACCAAAGTGAAGCATGGTTCGCGTGCAGTGGGCAATGAGACACTGATAAAAAATTTGATCCTACGCTAAGCCTGCTAACAAAAAAGAAGAGCCCCAGCGTAATGAAAAATTATTTTGTCAAGGTGCGTCGTACGGCGTCCTTCCAGCCGTTGTATTTTCGGATACGAATTTCTTCATCAAGGGTCGGAGTAAAACGTTTTTCCCGCTTCCAGGAACTGCTGAATTGCTCCGGTGGCGGGAAAATTCCTCTCTGCAGTCCGGCCAGGTAGGCGGCGCCAAGGGCGGTGGTTTCCAGGATAACCGGTCGATCGACGGGGGCGTCGAGGATATCGGCGAGAAACTGCATGGTGTAGTTGGAGGCAACCATGCCGCCGTCGACGCGCAGAACCGTCTCGCCCATACTCTGCCAGTCGCCGCGCATGGCCTCGAGCAGGTCGCGGGTCTGAAAACAGACCGATTCCAGTGCCGCCTTGGACAGTTCGGCGGGGCCGGTAGCCCGGGTGATGCCGAAAATAGCTCCTCTGGCGTCGCCGTCCCAGTGCGGCGCACCCAGGCCGGTAAAGGCCGGGACCAGATAAACATCCTGATTGATGTCCGCCTTCCGGGCAAGTTTGCCGGTTTCCGAGGCGGCCTCGATCAGCCCCATGGCGTCACGCATCCATTGCACCGCTGCCCCGGCGACAAAGATTGAACCTTCCAGGGCGTAGGTGTTTTTCCCATTCAGACGATAACCGATGGTGGTCAATAGCCGGTTGTGCGACTGGACCGCCTGGTCGCCGGTGTTCAGGACGACGAAGCAGCCGGTGCCATAGGTGGATTTGATCATGCCCGGCTGAAAACAGGCCTGGCCGACCAGAGCCGCCTGCTGATCGCCGGCGATGCCGCCGATGGGGATGGCTGCGCCAAGAAGTGACGGGTCGGTCAGGCCGAAGTCGGCGGAGCAATCTTTCACCTCTGGCAGAAGCGCAGCCGGTATGGTTAGCAGTTCGAGGATGTCTTTATCCCAGCAGTTGTCATGGATATTATACAACATGGTGCGCGAGGCGTTGGTGGCATCGGTGCTATGCTCTTTGCCGCCGGTGAGACGCCAGAGCAAAAAACTATCGACGGTGCCGAAGCGGAGCCGGCCGTGGATCGCCTTTTCCCTGGCCCCGGGGACATTATCGAGGAGCCATTTAATTTTGGTGCCGGAAAAATAGGAGTCGAGCAGCAGCCCGGTTTTAGCGGTGATCATCGGATCATGCCCTTGCTCGTGCAATTGACTGCAATAGTCAGACGTTCTTCTATCCTGCCAGACGATCGCCTTGTGAATCGGTATGCCGGTGTCTTTATCCCAGAGGATGGTGGTTTCCCGCTGGTTGGTGATGCCGATCGCGGCGATGTCGGTGGCCAGGAGGTCCGATTTTTCCAACGCTTTCCGGCAGGTGGCCAGTGTCGTACTCCAGATCTCCTCGGGATCGTGTTCTACCCACCCCGATTGGGGGAAAAACTGCTCGAACTCCTGTTGGGCGGCGGCTACTATTTCGAGCTGCTCATTAAAGATAATCGCTCTGCTGGAGGTGGTCCCCTGATCGATTGCGAGGATGTACGATGCCATTGAGAATCTCCTTCTCTAACCCCTCAAACGGCACTTCTTGCAGTACACCCCTGAAGGATCTACGAATCTTTGCGAAATTCTTTCCCTGAAAAAGAAAAGAATTGATAAGGTAAACAACAGGTTGGCGGCCAAACCGGCAACCTGTTGTGCATGCTTTTTGTTCCCCCTGCCGGCACTGCACAGAGGGAGGTACTTTTTACTGCTTATTTTTTGGCGGATGCCGCCCAGCTTTTCACCAGTTCGTCGTAGTCGACGGTCATGCCCTGGGGTTTTTCATTAGCAACTTTGGGCTTGGGGGATCCGGGCAGGTTGAGCCAGAAAGCAGGATCCTGTTCTTTATTCAATTTCGGGCCGCATTCGCCCTGAATGCCGGCACGCTCAAGACGCTCGAGAACTTTATCCTGCTGCTCGGCCAGTGAATCCAGTGCCTGCTGGGGAGTCTTGTCGCCGGTTACCGCATCGGCGATGTTCTGCCACCAGAGCTGGGCAAGTTTCGGGTAATCCGGTACGTTGGTACCGGTCGGGGTCCACTGAACCCGGGCCGGGCTGCGGTAGAATTCCACCAGACCGCCGAGCTTCGGGGCACGCTCGGTGAAAGAGGCATCCCAGATATCGCTCTCGCGGATCGGGGTGAGACCAACGTGGGTTTTCTTCAGACTGACGGTCTTGGAAATAACGAACTGAGCATACAGCCAGGCTGCCTTGCGACGATCAACGGGAGTCGACTTCAACAGGGTCCAGGAACCGGCATCCTGATATCCGAGTTTCATGCCTTCTTCCCAGTAGGGGCCATGCGGGGAAGGAGCCATACGCCACTTGGGATTGTCGTTTTCGTCGACAACAGGCGTTCCCGGTTTGGCCATATCGGCGGTGAAGGCAGTGTACCAGAAAATCTGCTGGGCAATCGCACCCTGGGCAGGTACCGGTCCGGCCTCGGAGAAGGTCATGCCGGCAGCCTCGGGAGGGGCATATTTTTTCAACCAGTCAATATATTTGGTGAGAGCGTAGACTGCGGCAGGAGCATTGGTTGCACCACCGCGGGAGACGGAAGAACCGACCGGCTGACAACCTTCAACCCTGATTCCCCACTCATCTACCGGCAGACCGTTTGGAATGCCCTTATCACCGCCACCGGCCATGGAGAACCAGGCGTCGGTAAAACGCCAGCCGAGTGAAGGATCTTTTTTACCGTAGTCCATATGGCCGTAAACTTTTTTACCGTCGATTTCCTTGACCTTTTCCGTGAAGAATTCAGCGATATCTTCATAGGCGGACCAGTTCACCGGTACACCGAGTTCATAACCGTAGAGTTCTTTGAATTGTGCCTTCAGGTCAGGGCGTTTAAACCAGTCATAGCGGAACCAGTACAGATTGGCAAATTGCTGATCGGGGATCTGATAGAGTTTTCCATCCGGGCCGGTGGTAAAGGAAATGCCGATGAAGTCCTCGACATCCAGGCCGGGATTGGTCACGTCTTTTCCTTCATCATTCATCCAGTCGGTAAGCGGAACGGCCTGCTGATAACGGAAGTGGGTGCCGATGAGGTCGGAGTCGTTGATGTAGGCGTCGTAGATATTTTTGTTCGACTGCATCTGTGTCTGCAGCTTTTCGATGACATCACCCTCGCCGATCAGGTCATGGGTGAGTTTGATGCCGGTGATTTCCGTGAAGGCCTTGGCCAGCGTCTTCGATTCATACTCGTGGGTGGTAATTGTCTCCGATACCACTTTGATGTCCATCCCTTTAAAGGGTTCGGCGGCCTTGATGAACCATTCCATCTCTTTCATCTGCTCGGCCTGGGAAAGAGTTGAGGGCTGAAATTCACTCTCTACCCACTTCTTGGCCTCTTCCACCCCGGCCTGTACGCCGGTGGCACCGGCTAAAAAGGCTGCCAGAGCTGTTGCTGTTACGAGTTTTTTGATCATCGATAATCTCCTCTATTGTTTTGCGATTTTCCTGCCACCCCGATGGCGAATGACAGAACGAAACAACGGTACGAACAACACACTACACCCCTACTACACCCATTTGAACACGCAGAATGCATACACACAGGCAATGGCAAAGGCCCACCAGAGAGCCAAGCCGGGAAACAGAGCCAGCCAGAGAATATGAATATAGGCTGCTCCGAGAAGAGAGACAAAGAGGCGGTCGCCCCGTGTCGTCTCAAACCGAAGGATGCCGACACGCGGGGCGCCGCCCGGGCTTTTCATCTCCCAGATGGTCATGGCGACAAGCATGCAGAAAATTAAGATAAAAAAAGTGGCGGTGGGTTTTGTCCAGGCCATCCAGCTTAGGTTCATAATCTCTCTCTCCTTTATACACGTCCAAGGGCAAATCCCTTGGCGATATGGTTACGGACAAACCAGATAACCAGTGCGCCGGGTAAAATAGTCAACACGCCGGCGGCGGCGAGCACCCCCCAGTCAAGTCCCGAGGCGGAGACGGTACGGGTCATGATGGCGGAAATCGGTTTGGCATGTACCGCCGTGAGCGTCCTGGCCAAAAGCAGTTCCACCCAGGAGAACATGAAACAGAAAAAGGCGGTGACGCCGATGCCCGAAGCGATGTTCGGGATGAAGATTTTCACAAAGAACCGCGGCCAGGAGTAGCCGTCGACAAAGGCTGTTTCGTCTATCTCCTTGGGGATGCCGGACATAAAACCTTCAAGGATCCACACCGCCAGCGGCAGGTTAAAGAGACAGTGGGCGATGGCCACGGCGATATGGGTGTCGAAGAGACCAATTGACGAATAGAGCTGAAAGAACGGCAGGGCAAAAACGGCCGGGGGGGCCATGCGGTTGGTCAGCAGCCAAAAGAACAGGTGTTTGTCGCCGACAAAGGAATAGCGCGAGAAGGCGTAGGCGGCGGGCAGGGCGAAGGTGACGGAGATGACCACGTTGATCGACACGTATATCATCGAATTAATATAGCCGGAATACCAGGAGGCATCGGTGAAGATGACCTTGTAGTTGGCTAATGTCAGGTCGCGCGGCCAGAGACTGAAGATGGACAGGATCTCATCGTTGGTCTTCAGGCTCATGTTGACCAGCCAGTAGATCGGCAACAGCAGGAAAAAAATATAGATGGCGGGGACAAGCCATTTCCAGCGCATATCAGGCACCTCCGTTTGAACTTTCTTCGCCTATATTGCTCATCACCGTGTAAAAGACGTAGCTGAGCAGGAGAATAACCAGAAAATAGATAAGAGACATGGCCGCCGCGGGACCGAGGTCGAACTGCCCGATGGCCATCTTCACCAGGTCGATGGACATAAAGGTCGTCGAGTTGCCCGGGCCGCCGCCGGTGATGACAAAGGGTTCGGTGTAGATCATGAAACTGTCCATAAAACGGAGCAGAATGGCAATGAGCAGCACCCGCTGCATCTTCGGCAGCTGAATATAGCGAAACACCGCCAGGCGCGAGGCGCCGTCGATCTTGGCGGCTTGATAATAGGCATCCGGGATCGAGCAGAGACCGGCGTAGGCAAGCAGGACGACCAGGCTCGTCCAGTGCCAGACATCCATGATAATGATGGTGAGCCAGGCCGCAACCGGATCCTGGGTATAGTTATAGTCAAAGCCGAGAGAGGCCAGGGTGTGTCCGAGCAGGCCGATGTCCACCCGGCCGAAGATCTGCCAGATGGTGCCGACGACATTCCAGGGAATGAGCAGGGGCAGGGCCATGGAGATGAGACAGACGGGGACTCCCCAGCCTTTTTTCGGCATGGTCAGGGCGATGGCGATTCCCAATGGAATCTCAATGGCCAGGATGATGCTCGAAAACATGATCTGTCGGAGAAAAGCGTCATGGAAACGTTCCGAATGAATGAGATCTCTGAACCAGGTCATGCCCACCCAGAAAAACTGGTTACTGCCGAAGGTATCCTGGAAGGAGTAGTTGACCACGGTCATAAGCGGAATGACGGCACTGAAGGCGACCACCAGAAAAACGGGCAGGACCATGAACCATGCTTTCTGATTCGTTTGTTTGGCGATCATGACTGCTCTCCTGTGATGAGGTGGTCGTTGACATAGATATTGGTATGGGCGGTATCAAAGACCAGGGAGGCTGTATCTCCGGTCATGCCGGAAATCTCCGGCATGACCACGTGGAAGGTATGGTCATTTACCGCGACACGAGCGATCTTGTGACGGCCGATATCGTCGACCTTGATGATCTTCACCGGCAGCCCCTTCTCCTCGGCTGGCGCCAGGCGCAGGTATTCGGGGCGGATGCCCACTTCGATCTTTGCTGAGTCAGGCTGCTCTTTATACGTTTGGTCGAGGGTGATTTCATGATCTTCGATCAGCATGCTGCGGCCCTGCAGCCGGCAGGGGACGATGTTCATCCCCGGCGAGCCGATGAAATAGCCGACAAAGGTGTGTTCCGGGCGTTCAAACAAGGCTTCCGGCGTGCCGACCTGGACAATTTCACCCTCGAACATGACGATAACTTCGTCGGCAAAGGTCAAGGCCTCGGTCTGGTCATGGGTGACGTAGATCATGGTGAAGCCGAACTGCTTATGGAGATATTTAAGTTGGGAGCGCAGCTCCCATTTCAGCTGCGGGTCGATGACGGTGAGCGGTTCGTCAAATAAAATGGCATTGACGCTCTGCCGGATCAAGCCCCGGCCAAGAGAGATTTTCTGCTTCGCATCGGCGGTCAGGTGCTGGGCCTTGGTGAAAAGATCTTTTTCCAGGCCAAGCATCTTGGCCAGCTCGATGACCCGCGGCTCAATCTCTGTTTTGCTGCGCCCTCTGTTTTTCAGGGGAAAGGCCAGGTTTTCAAACACCGTCATGGTGTCATAGATGACCGGAAACTGGAAGATCTGGGCGATATTGCGCCGCTCGGTGGGCAGCCTGGTGACATCATCATTATTGAACAGCACCTGCCCCTTGGTCGGAGTCAGCAGGCCGGAAATGATATTTAACAGCGTGGTCTTGCCGCAGCCAGACGGGCCAAGCAGGGCGTAGGCACCGCCGTCACGCCAGGTCAGATTGAGTTTTTTCAGGGCGTAATCGTCAGGATTGTTCGAAGCTCCCGTATAGGAGTGAGCAATATCTTTGAGGGTGATGTTGGCCATTACATTCTCCTTCTACACGTCAGCAACATTTTCCGGCGTCACGACCAGGCAGTCGTTTCTGTCGAACACATAAAATTTACTCGGGTCCATGAATATTTCGATTGTCTCGTTGACATCGAAGTTATGAATGCCGGGTGCAAGCAGTACCCAGCGGATACCGGCTATATCGATATGCACATAGCTCTCCGAACCGGTTATCTCCGTGACGGCGACTTTCGCTTTGACGGCAATTGCCCTCTCCGATGTACGGTGCAGGTAGAGATGGTGCGGTCTGAAGGCGATGGTGTAGTCGTCGTCGGGCAATTGCGGCAGTTGTCCTAGAACCGGGATTTCCACATGGCTCTTGAACAGCATCCGGTTGTTCAGTTTTGTAACCGGCAGGCTGTTTAAGGGTGGATCGGAAAGAGTCTTGGCGGTGATGAGGTTTTGCGGCCGGGAAAAGACCTCGATGGTCGGTCCGAACTGGGTGATTTCTCCCTGGTGCAGCGATGCGGTGTTGCCGCCAAGAAGCAGGGCCTCGGAGGGTTCCGTCGTGGCATAGACAAAAATCGAGCCGGTCTCCGAAAAGATTCGCGGCAGTTCCTCCCGGAGTTCCTCGCGCAGTTTGTAATCGAGGTTGGCCAGAGGTTCATCGAGGAGAACCAGATCGGCCTCCTTGACGAGGGCCCGGGCCAAGGCGGTTCGCTGCTGCTGGCCGCCGGAGAGCTCGTTGGGAGAACGTTTGAGCATGTTTTCCAGTTTGAGCAGCGCCGCAACCTTGGCGACCCTCTTTTTTATTTCCGGTGCGGCGACCCGGGCGATACGCAGCGGCGAGGCGATGTTTTCAAAGACCGACAGGTTCGGGTAATTGATGAACTGCTGATAGACCATTGCCGCATTGCGTTTTTGCACTGGAATTCCGGTGACATCCTGCCCACCGAAGTGAACGGTGCCGGAGGTCGGCTGATCAAGTCCGGCCATAAGACGCATGAGCGATGTCTTACCGGAAAGGGTCGGGCCGAGCAGAATATTCAGGGTCCCTGGTTCAAAGGTGAGTGATACGTCGGAGATGTGGAATTCTTTACCGACTTTTTTGCATACGTTGCGTAGCTCGAGCTGCATTACTTCTCCTCATTGGCTGTCGGTAAAGAATGAGTTTCTCCCGATATTTTCTTTTTGATATACCCATCGAGGGTTTCGGTTTTCTCTGCAGACAGGAACAGGCCTAATTTGGTGCGTCGCCAGAGTACGTCGGCCGCGCATCCGGCCCATTCTTCCGCGAGAAGATAATCGACCTCAACACCATACAGATCGTGGCCGAAATGTTGCCCCAAATCGCCGGCCTCCTTGATCTTGTCGGTCATGGCATAGGCCCTGGTGCCGTAGGTTCTCAAGAGACGGGTGGCGAGTTCCCGGTGCAGCACCGGACAACGGCGCAATAGTTTTTTCACCTCGAGGTCGAAGTCGCCCGGGTGAAAATCTCCGCCGGGAAGATGGCACGGTTCCGTCCATTCTTTGCCCATTTCCGGTAGAAAGGGGGCGAGCTTGTCCAGTACCGATTCGGCAAGTTTACGGTAGGTGGTAATCTTGCCGCCATAGATGGACAGCAGCGGGGCTTCGTTTTTGCCGGTATCGAGTTTTAATACATAATCGCGGGTGGCGGCTTTCGCTTCACTTTTGCCGTCATCAAAAAGAGGGCGGATGCCGGAAAAGCTGCCGACCACATCTTCTTTGACAATCTGTCGGAGAAAATATTCCGAGGCCGCCTTGCACAGATAGTCGGTCTCTTCCGGGGAGATGTGCACCGTGTCCGGATTGCCATGAAAATCGCGGTCGGTGGTGCCGATCAGGGTGAATTCACTTTCGTAAGGGATGGCGAAGATGATCCGGCCATCGGCGTTTTGAAAAATATAGGCCCGACCATGATTAAACAGTTGCGGGACAATGATATGGCTGCCTTGTACCATGCGGATATGTTCTCTGGTCGCCGAGTGAGAGATATGGTTAAGCAGTTCGTCAAGCCACGGGCCGGAGGCGTTAATGAGTACTTTGGCTTCGATCTGAAATTCTTTATTGACGAGTTCGTCAAAGAGAGTCAATTGCCAGGTTTTGCCCCTTCGCGTGGCTGTGCGCAAAGGCGAGCGGGTCCTGATCTTCGCTCCCTTGTCCCTGGCGTCCATGGCGTTGAGGACGACCAGGCGGCTGTCCATTACCCAGCAGTCGGAGTATTCAAAACCCCTGCTAAAGTTTTTTTTGAGGACGTGTCCTGCAACATCGGTGCGGAGATCGACGCTGCCTGTGCCGGGGAGGAGCTTTCTGCCGCCGATATGATCGTACAGGAAGAGGCCGAGGCGTATCAGCCATGCCGGCCGCAGGCCTTGATGATGGGGCAGGATGAAGCGCAGCGGCCAGATGATATGCGGCGCGGCCTGGAGCAGCACTTCACGTTCGCGCAGGGCTTCACGCACCAGGCGGAATTCGTAATATTCGAGATAGCGCAGACCGCCGTGAATCAGTTTCGTGGAACGCGACGAAGTGCCGCTGGCCAGATCGTCTTTTTCACAGAGAAATACTGCTAGCCCCCGTCCGGCAGCGTCACGCGCAATACCGCAGCCATTGATGCCGCCACCAATAATCGCTACATCGAAAACGGGAGTCTTCATAACCGGGACCTGGCAGGAGGTTAAGGTAATTTAATCCTTCCCTCGGAATTACTTTCAATTGTGTTGATAAATACTTTCGAACGCAAGCATAATCGTTAGTTAACCGAAATCAAATATTGAGGCAAGTGAAAATATTCTTCGAGCGTACATTTTTGTAACAAGCGGTTCGAAGGCTACACTATTGTACGCGTCAAGGTTTGACGACGACAACCTCGACGTCGTTTTCCGCGCAGATATCCGCAAGTTTCTTGGGCAGGACGTCGTCGATAACGATGGTATTTATCTGAGAAATATGGCCGATGCGGATGGGGGCGCTCCTTTCGAATTTCATGATATCGGCGACCAGAATGACCTTGCGGGCATTGCTGATTATGGCCTGGGCGACCCGTACTTCTCGATAATCGTAGTCGAGGAGGGAGCCGTCTTCATCGATTGCTGAAACGCCGATGACCGCATAATCGACCTTGAACTGATTGATAAAATCAACCGCCGCGAGACCAATGATCCCTCCATCGGAACGGCGAACCTGGCCGCCGGCGATGATCAGTTCAATACCTTGGAAATCTTTCATGATCTGAACTGCATTGATATTATTGGTGATTACCAGGAGACCGCGGTGGTGGCTCAGGGCATGAGCGACCTGTTCCGTCGTGGTACCGATATTGAGAAGGAGGGAACTGTTATCCGGGATCAGCGCGGCGGCCGCCAGGCCGATGGCTTTTTTCGCGCCGGGAGCAAGAAGACGTCTGGCTTCATAGCTGACATTTTCAATGCCTGAGCCGACGATGGCGCCGCCGTGTATTCGCTGCAGCAGCTGTTTGTCGCAGAGCTCGTTAAGGTCCTTGCGGATGGTTTGGGCAGAGACCTTGAAGGCATTTGACAGTTTTTCGACATCGACTCTGCCGTTTTCCCGTGCAATCTCGAGGATGCTGTTCTGTCGCTCGGAGAGAATTTCCATGACACCGCCTCTGCAACGTGCTGGTTAATCGAAGTGTAACCGTCAGGGGTGCATTATTCATCGAAGTTTCGTAAAAGTCAATTTGTATTTCATATGAAAGAAAAGGTGCGATTAAAAGGCTGAAAATGAATATCAGCAAATGACAAGGAAAAAGCGCGCGCGGCCTCGCCGCCAGGATGTCGGCGAACTTGAAAAAAATCGCTTTGCCTGTATACTGCCGACGCATAATTATTGTCGTGAGCAGCACATGAAAACAGAGAGATGCCGGCGGTCGATGCCGGGGTTGGTAATATTTATTTTGGTGAGTGATGAATCGTTTACAGGCTAATCTCCTGTTGACCCTGGCGGCAATTATCTGGGGCAGCAGTTTCGTCGTGCAGCAGATTGGTACCGGAGAGCTGGGTACTGTTACCTTTACCGGCGCCCGTTTTCTTGTCGGAGCTCTGGTTGTACTGCCTTTTGCCGTCCGGCAGTTCTTGCGGGTCGAGCGAGAAGAACGGAAGTTTCAAGTATCCGACTGGTCGGGAATACTTGCCACCGGCTCTGTGCTCTTTATCGCGGCCGCCCTGCAGCAGCATGGAATTCTTCGCACGACGGTAACCAATTCAGGCTTCCTGACCGCCCTCTATGTCCCTCTGGTGCCGGTACTCGGATTAATCGTATTGCAGAGAAAAGTCCATTTTACCATCTGGCCGGCGGCAATCTGCTGTTTTTTCGGCACCTATATATTGAGCGGTGCCCAAGAGGTTGATCTGGTTGCGGGCGACTTGTGGATAATCTCGAGCACGATTTTCTGGGCCACTCATGTCATGCTGGTCGGCATTCTCGCCTCTCGAACCCGGGCTCCCCTGGTTGTTGCCTCAGCCCAGTTTCTGGTGAGCGGTTGCCTTGGTCTTCTCCTTGGTTTTTTCATTGAGTCGCCAAGTGTCGGTCAGATAGTCGGCGCCGGATGGGGCATCGCTTATATCGGCATTTTTTCCGTGGGCATGGCCTTTACCCTCCAGGTGGTCGGACAACGGTACACCCCGGCTGCCGATGCGGCCATCATCCTCAGTTCCGAAACTGTCTTTGCCGCCATCTGCGGCATGATCTTCCTGGGGGAGCGGTTATCGCCGCTGCAGCTGTCCGGCGGGATTCTCATACTCGGCAGCATCCTCGCCGTCGAACTGCTGCCGATGACGCGGCTCGGCAGGCCCCGTCCGCTCAGCTAGGAGGCTGTTTGAGAATGCCCTTCTCTCCAATCTGAATACCCTTCCCTTGGGGCAGCCCAAGATGTTTTCGAAGCAATGGCCCTTGCTTCTCGTACCGGTTGGCATCCTTCGACTTCGCGGTTCCCGCTGAAGTACCTTGATACCGCTGGAAGAATCAAAATATCATAAAGGAAAGTGACATGAACGAAAAAAAATTTGATCCGAAAAAACTGCATAAACTCAATAATCCGCAAAGGCTGCTGGATATCCCGGTTGAATACATCTGGAGTAAAATTCAACGGGCGACGCCGGAAGTGTTTGTCGATATAGGCGCCGGTACCGGTTTTTTCAGTGTGCCTTTTCTGAAGTATCTGAAAAATGGAAAGATATTTGCTTGTGACACATCCGCTATTATGATCGAATGGATGACGGCCAATATATGTCCGCAGTATCCCGATATCGTCCCGCTGGAAATGGCGGAGAGCGTTGTTCCTCTCCAAGAAGGCATTGCCGACCTGGTCTATATGATAAATCTGCACCATGAGCTGGATAACCCCCAGTCGATACTTGAAGAATCATACAGAATCTTAAAAAAGAATGGGGCACTCTTTATTGTCGATTGGAAAAAAGAAGAAATGTCCGAAGGACCGCCGCTGCATATCAGATATTCTCCGCAGCAGGTTCAGGCACAACTGGCGAAGGCTGCATTTGAAAATGGGCAATTTTTCGAGGACATGCCAAAACATTTCTTAGTCGTTGCCGAAAAAGGATAACCTCGATGCATTTCCCTAACCGGCCTGGTGGTGGGTGAACCCATTTCCGAGGCACCACCATCGTTTATTATCGATGGGTAACTTTCAGGGAGGCCAATCATTTTTCAATTCTTCTTTGACCTTCGACGAAGTTTTGTGATTAACTGAGGTATCATGCTGCGGTTTTTCCAATTTTGATCGTTGAGTTGAAAGGAGATGGGATGAAATTTCGGGATATGTCTATTAAATGGAAAGTTTTTTTGTTGGCATTGGCTGGACCGCTGGTCATCGCCTGTATAATGGCCTGGCAGTGGACAAATGGGATACGCGCGGAAGCGGAAAAAACGGTCATCGACAAGAGTAAAGCGATAGTCCTTATGGCTGAGGCGACGCGAAATGAAATGTCGCGTAAACTCAAGCTGGGTATCATTAAACCTTTTGATCAGATTGATCCGAGCAATGTTATTGAGGCGGTTCCCGTGGTAACTGCCATGCAGACTGCAGCCATGAATGCCGAAAAATCGGGCTATACTTTCCGGGTACCCAAAGTCAGCCCAAGAAACCCCAAAAACGAACCGACGGCTTTTGAGCTGGAGATACTGCAGGAGATCAAGGCCAACAATCTTGACGAGAAAATCATTGTCTCCCGTGATGAGGTGCGTTATTTCAAACCAATCAAATTGACCGAAGAATGTCTGTTTTGTCACGGTGACCCCAAAGGGAAAAAAGACCCTACCGGGGGACAGCTTGAAGGTTGGCAGGTTGGCGAAATCCACGGAGCCTTTGAGATCATCAGCTCCATGGAAAAAGTAAATCGGCAGGTGCGGAACACCACCTTGCAGATTATCGCCTGGGCCATGGGAATTCTCGCCGTCTGTGCTCTCGTCACCTTACTGCTCCTTGATCGTAATATCGTAAAACCACTGAAAAAATCCTCCAAAGAGATCAAAAAGATTGCTCAGAAAGACCTTACGGGCGGCATCGAGATTACCAACAGGGACGAGTTTGGCGATATGAACAGTGATCTTCTCAGCATGAAAGAACAGCTGCGTATGGTGATCAAAGGAATTTTCACCACCGCCGACTCCCTCGAAGAGAGATCGAAGCAACTGCATGACGCCTCGGAAGATCTTTCCTCGAGCAGCACGGAAATGAATTCCAGATCAATGTCGGTCGCCACCGCGGCGGAAGAGATGAGTGCCAATATGAATTCCGTCGCAGCGGCCACGGAAGAAGCGTCAACGAATATCGCCCTCGTTTCCGAGGCTACCGAAGGGATGGCCAAGACCATTAATGAAATTGTCAGGAACACCGAGAGTGCCCAGCGAATCACCGCCAATGCCGTCAAGGAGGCGCTGTCTGCATCGGCGAAAGTCGATGAACTGGGTATTGCCGCTTCAAAAATCGGCCGGGTTACTGAGACGATTACCGAGATCTCCGAACAAACCAATCTCCTCGCCCTGAATGCCACTATCGAAGCGGCCCGTGCCGGAGAGGCCGGCAAGGGGTTTGCCGTGGTGGCCAATGAAATAAAGGATCTGGCCCGTCAGACGGCAAACGCCACGGCGGAGATCAAGACCCAGATTGAAGGGATCCAGACCTCCACTTCGGAAACGATTACCCAGATAGAGCACATTACCCATGTCATCAATGAGGTCAATGATACCGTTTCAACCATTGTGCGGGCGGTTGAAGAACAGAACGCCACCACCATTGAGATAGCCGAGAATATTTCCCAGGCCACCATCGGTATCCAGGAGGTGACGGAGAATGTCAGTCAAAGCTCCACCGTCGCCGATGAGGTCGCCAAGGACATCAATACCGTCAGCAACAACTCATCCCAGGTCGCCGAACAGAGTGAGGCAATGAACAGGAATGCCGTGCACCTGCGGGAACTGGCCAGGGAGCTGCGTACGATGATCAGCGAGTTTAAGGTCTAGGCCGGCGCGGCAGGAACTGATAAGAATCGGCAGACGGCATCATAGGATGCAACCGGCATAAACAGGCGAGCCGGTTGCCTCATTTTTGATAAATTGCTAAAAAGTCGGATGTCCAGATGGCTCAGCAGATATTCTTTTTTTTGACAACGGCTCAGTTGAGCAGTAACTCCGTCATGGCGTTATAGACGTCGCGCAAATAGATAATCCCTACTACCTTGCCGTCACTTCGGATCACCGGCAGGCGCCGTATCTGTTCAGTGAGCAGCATATCGGCGCAGCGC
This sequence comes from Desulfopila aestuarii DSM 18488, assembly GCA_945863875.1. Classification (GTDB taxonomy): domain Bacteria; phylum Desulfobacterota; class Desulfobulbia; order Desulfobulbales; family Desulfocapsaceae; genus Desulforhopalus_A; species Desulforhopalus_A aestuarii_A. The sequence goes on along the minus strand of CAMBBS010000030.1, from coordinate 546 downwards.
AGGAGGGTTTCTTCGGCGGAAATAACCCTGACATCTTCCGTCATGATTGCGCTGACATGGGTCGATTGAATGGCAGTGGTCTTTTCCTTGCGAAGAGACTCCCATGAGACACGACTATAGCGGTCGTCAAAGTAGATATGCGAAGGAATGAGGATGCGCATGATATCTATGGTGGAAACAATACCTATGAGGTTCATGGCACCATCAAGCACGACAATGCCGTTTACGGATAAGCCGTGGCCGCGTTTGGTTGATTTCATAACCTGGATCGCTTGACGCAGGGTCATGTCCGGGGTCAGCCAGTTTTTAATTGGTTCCATAAGGTCTTTAACTTTCATCTAAAATTACAGCGTGGATACCTCTTCCTTCAGGTGGAGGAGGAAACGCTGTCTCCTAAGTAGTAGTTGTAACCATCGGCACGCTGCAAAAGAGAGCAATGTTTCCATGCAATCCCCTGTATTGTACCCGCTTCTGTCTTGATATTGAAACTGCCGGACTTTCGCACAGACACCCTGCCAACATACGTCCCGGGCTTTTTGCCTTTGT
>CAMBBS010000029.1 GCA_945863875.1 Desulfopila aestuarii DSM 18488 | reverse complement strand
TCTACAGCTTAGCAGCAAGAAACATGTGTTGGAAAAGAAAAAGGGGAAGAGTTATTCGCCAGAGGTGTTTGCAGCTTCGTTAACTTTTGAAGAGAATGAAATATTGGCTGCAATGTTAGGCGACCAAATGCCTTAGCTTGACGGCTATGGGGCAAGGGGCCTGGTAATATCTCACGAGTTTCTATGGTTTCTTGGTAAAAGTCGGTATGGGACTATCGACCAGGGACGTGTCTGTTGACCTGGTACTTTTATTTGGTTTAACATACCATTCTTCCCACCGGCATCACTAACAGACGCGTGGGAAATAATGGGATTAGTTACTGATTAACAGAAATAAAAACTGTACAAAACAGGCAATAAAAAAAGGTTTGGTGCACATTTTACGACATGCCCCAAACCTTTAGTACGTAAGTGGTCGGGAAGAGAGGATTTGAACCTCCGACCCCAGCGTCCCGAACGCTGTGCTCTACCAGACTGAGCCACTCCCCGACATATTGTTTTTTTTTCTTCCTTTTAGAATGTGTTTTGTCAATTATCACAGTCCGCGTGACATGTCCAGCCATTTCTTTGGTAAACGTTCGGCGGAACCAAAATAATCCACAACAGTGTTATACTGTAGCCGTAATCACCCTTACTTACAAGCTTTCAATGTCCACCCACCGGCCTTCGCCGGCTGCCTGGCGGCAGGCATGACTAATTTTTACTGCGGCAATCCCTTCCTTCCCCGGAATGGGGTTTTTGCCCTTGCCATGAAGATAGGTGCACCAGTCCTCCAGGAGCGGCAGAAGCGTCGGTCCCGGCGGCGGCACCGGCAAGTTGCTGATCTTCGATCCGACTATCTTCTGCAACATACCGTGCACCTGATCCCCCTGAAGCTGCCCTTTTTCACAGACAAATTCATAGCGGCACGCCCGGGAAGGGCTGATTTTGCTGCTATCGACAATTGCCAGAGCGCCGTTTGACAGTTCGGCCTCGGCAATGACCAGGTCTTCCAGCCGAGGATTATGAATATTCCGGGCAACCGCACGAATTCTCACCACCTCGTGGCCGGTGATAAAACGCAGGGCATCGAAAAGATGCACCGCCGTATGGAAGATCACGCCCCCGCCGGCGATCTCCGGCTCCTCCAGCCAGGACATGGTCGACGGCTCCAGGCGATGGCTGGCACACAGGGAAAAAAGCTTACCCATCGCCGGCAGATTGTCGCGCAGCGCGAGAATGACGCTGTTATAGCGCAGCGTCTGGGCGATGGTCAGCGGCAGGGATGCACGGTCAAAGAGTTCGACCAGCTCCCGGGCTGCATAAAGATCGGTGGTCAGGGGTTTCTCGAGCAGCAGCGGTTTTTTCTGTGCGGCGCAGAACCGACCAATGTCCGGATTGAGATTCGGCGTGGTGACAGAGATAACCGCATCGACCTGCTCCGAGCTGACCAGATCGTGCCAATCGTTGTACAGCGTCGTGTTCCAGGCTACCGCCTGCGCCTCGGCCTCAAACGATCGCCTGCTGATGGCCGTAAGACGAAAACGGTGGCCGAGATCATTGACGATATGTTGGGCATACCGGCTGCCGTGCCTGCCCGTGCCGATAATGCCGACGCGGATTATCCCATTGATCATTGATTTTCTCCCGGCTGAGATAAAATGTTATCAGGAATGCCACGCTCCCCGCCAACTTTTCTTGCACAGTAAAACGGAAAAGAGCCCGCCGGTCAACCGTAACCGCCGGACTCCCCTTTCTTGTCAGCTCTTTTTCACTGCACTCGCGCAGGCGGCAAGGGTTGCGGGTTTCAGCAATTTTGCCCAGAATCTCAGCACATCCTGAAAAGCATCCCAGTCTTTTACGGCCAGCATTGTCTGTTTCGTGTACACCAGTTCTCTTTTGTCCATGTACGCATCCTCCATGTTATGCACAGTTTTGATCCGGCGACAAAAAAAGGCCCCCGGACCAAATAGTTTGGTCCGGGGGCCCTGATTTCACCACAGACATACGCTGTAGCGCTCAAGAGTTGAGCGCTCTTTCTCCCTGATCCGCGGGGAGAACAGCATCAATTGTCAAGGCAGGTATTCTGACTTCCGGCTCAACCTACTCATCGCGCCTTCCCGAACTACGTTCAGTGGCTTCAGCGATTTTCGTCCCCGGTCACAGCGGCGGGCCCGTCCCAGATTTACACCGGGTTCCCTCTGATCATGCTTCTGGTCTTGCGACACCCTGACATCTCTTTTTTTATCGTGAAACCACCTTCACGTCAAGAGGAGAGTGAAGACACGGTGGGAGAGATTCCTACGATTCACTCTGCAAGCGCCTGATTTCAGCAAGCATCTCCCGCCCACCGTTATTGAGAATATATTCCCCGACGGCCTTGCCGAGGATTTCCGGCTCGCGCGCAGAGCCTTTTGCCGTTCGCCGCAGGATTCTGCCACCGTCAAGCCCGGCTAGCCCGGCGGTAAGAGTCAGTTCGCCGCCGTCAAGAACGGCGTAGCCAAAGGCCGGAATACTGCAGCCGCCCTCGAGTTTTTTCAAGAAGGCCCGTTCGGCGAGCAGACAAACCTCGCTCACCGGGTTGTTCAGACAGGCCCGGATCTGCTCCATTTTCCCGGCCTCAAGCGAGGTGGCCGCTTCAATGGCGATGCATCCCTGGCCCACCGGCGGAACAAACTGCTGCACGTCAAACTCCATGACGACCATGTCGCCGTAGCCCATCCGCTTGACTCCGGCATAGGCGAGCATCAGCGCATCGCAGTGACCACCCTGCATCTTTCCGATCCGCGTCTGCAGGTTGCCGCGCATTTCCACGATGGCGACATGGGGATAATAGTGCTTGAGAAAGGCCCTTCGGCGCACCGACGAGGTGCCGACCACCAGGGAGCGCGTGTTGTCGGTTATATCGATAGAGCCGTCCAGGCTGACCAGCACATCATTGACCTTTTCCCGCTCGGTAAAGGCAATAAGACGAAATTGTTCGGGCAACTGCGACTGCATGTCCTTGGCGCTATGCACGGCGATATCGGTCGTGCCGCTTGCCAGCTGATCCTCGAGCTCAACGGTAAACACCCCTTTACTGCCGATCTTGGCAATGGAGGTGTCGAGTATTTTGTCACCGATGGTCTCCATGGAGCTGATCTCTGTCTCCATTCCGGCACCATTGAGAGAGCTGGCCACCGTCTCGGTCTGCCACATGGCAAGCTTACTTTTCCGTGTTCCAATTCTAATCATATTATTATTCCAAATACATATCTGATATACTGATATCAGTTCTTGTCTTGTGGTCCCGGCCTGTTATTGACTTTCGTTCCGTGTTTTTCGAAGAAAACTTAAACCCAGCAGACTACTACAAAACCGGCGTTGCCGAAATGACAATTTTGCGCCCATTTCTTTCGGTCAACCATTGCCTGATATGGTGCAAATCAGTATGATATTATCATGCGATTACTTCTTTACAACATACGTTACGGTACCGGTCATAAAGCCGGCTACCACCTGCCGGTGCCTTTTGCTGGTTTTTTCAAACGGACCAGCGTCAACCTCGAGCGGATCATCAGCTTTATCGCGGCCGTTAATCCGGATATCGTCGCGCTGGTGGAAGTCGACTCCGGCTCCTATCGCAGCGGCTACCTCTGCCAGGCACAGACCATCGCCGACACCCTGGGCTATAATTATATCGTCGAAAGCAAGTATAACCTCCACTCCCTGGCGCAAAAAGTCCCGGTGCTGCGCCAGCAGTCCAATGCTCTGCTGACCAAACAAAGTATTGAGAATTTTCATTTCCACTATTTCGAGCAGGGCGTCAAGCGACTGGTCCTTCAGACTGACCTGCGGGCGGTCGCCGTTTTCATCGTCCATCTGTCGCTGAAATACCGCCACCGGCAGAACCAGCTTGAAAAACTGCACGACCTCATCCAGGAGACCGACAAGGAAGTGATCATTGCCGGCGACTTCAACACCTTCTGGGGCAGCCGGGAATTGAATCTTTTCCTCGCCGCGACTGCTCTGAAAAACGCCAACCTGACCAATATGCCGTCCCACCCAAGCCATGCGCCACTGCGGCAGATTGACTTCATCCTGCACAGCTCCGGCATCCGCATCGATAATTTTTATATTCCCGACATACGGTTGTCGGATCACTCGCCGCTGGTCTGTGATTTTTCCTGCGTGCTGAGCTGACCAACGGCTTGGTTGGCAGATTGACCAATTACCTGGCCGACAGGCAGGCGGACTTCAAAGCAGCTACCCTGGTGCAGCCGGCTCGACACCGAAACGATGCCCTGATGCGCGGCAACCACCGCATGCACATAGCTGAGGCCGAGACCGAGGCCTTTCCGCGATCTGCTGCGATCGCCCCGATAAAGTCGCTCCCAGATCCGGCCCTGTTCATTGTCGGAAATACCAATGCCGTTGTCGGCAAAGGTGACGACCACCTCCCGGCCGACCACCTGCCCGGCTATTTTCACCCAGCCGCCTCCTTCCTTGCCGTATTTAATGGCGTTGTCGAGAAGATTGGCCCATACCTGGGAGATGCGGGTACGGTCAACCTGTGCCGGCAGCGACTGGGCTACCTCCAGATAGACCGCCACCTGCTGCTCTTCGGCGACGTATTCATACAGCGTCACCACCTGCCGCAGGGACGAGGTGAGATCACAGGCCTGCAATTCGAGCCGCATGGTGCCTGACTCCGCCTCGGCGACGCTCATCATGATCTTCAGCATGGCCAGAACCCGGTCGGACTCTTCCAGGCAGTCGGACAGCGCCTCACGCAGCCGCCAGGTATCATTTTCCGCCTGCAAGCCATATTCGGCAACGGAGCGCAGCCTGGTCATCGGCGTGCGCAGATCGTGGGCAACGTTATCCAGGGACTGCTGCATTTCCGACACCAGCTGGCGATTCTGCCGGATGAGCTGATTAATCTGGCCGTACAGGCTGTCCAGCTCCGGCCCGTTGCCCTGTTCCGGCAGGAGTCCGGCCTTTGGCCGCTGGATAAGTTCGGCAATTTTCGCTCTGGTGACAATCAGCGGCGCAAGGCTGCGTTTGATGAAGAGGAGGGCCAGCGGCCAGAGCAGGAACGCGCTGCCGGCAAGGATGCCCAGCGTTACGCGCAGCAGCTGCTGAAAAAGACTATATCCGGCACGGCCATTCATGCCCGCCTGAATGACGACACCGTCATCATAGCGCCGGACGACTATGGTCAGGATATGCTGTTCTTTCCCCGTTGTTAGCGGCAACCACACGCCGCTGCGCTCCGGCGGCAGGTTGATGAGTCCTTTGAAACTGAGCGCCCCCGCCTGCTCGCCAACCACGACCATCTGGTCGCCGCCCTGGAGGATGCGCAGGAAAACCAGCCCCTGCGGCAGAGGCTCCGGCTGCGGGAAAACAGCACCAAACAGGCGACTGGCCGAACGGTTCGAGGCAAGATAGCTATCGAGCATCTTCTCGACCTGTCCCCGCTCATTGGTCTGCAGGTGGCTGCGCACACTGAGAAGATACACCAGTCCCAGCAAGATTCCTCCGACCCAAAGAAGAAGAAACAGCGGCAGCGCTTTTCTCGCGCGGGACCAGGTGAAATCTTCTCTAGTGAGCTTTAAGAACATAGCCCACGCCCCTGACGGTATGGATCATCTTGTTCTGAAAGTCCTTGTCGACCTTATTGCGCAGACGGCAGACCAGCACATCGACCACGTTGGTCTGCGGATCAAAGGCGTAGTCATAGACCCGTTCAAGGATCGATGTTTTGGACAGAACAATGCCCGGATTGTGCATCATATATTCAAGAAGAGCGTATTCCTTGGCGGGCAGCTCGATTTTTTCACCGTCTCTGACCACCTCGTGTTTGAGCAGATCCATCTCCAGCTTGCCCACGGTGAGGAACATCGGCTTGATATTTTTCTTGTCCCGCCTGATAAGGGCCTGGACCCGGGCGAGAAGCTCACTGAAGGAAAAGGGCTTGACCATATAGTCATCGCCGCCCCGCTGCAGGCCATGGATGCGGTCATCGACGGATTGCCTGGCGCTGAGGATAAGCACCGGGGTATTGACCTCTTCGGCGCGCATAGTTTCGATGACGCTCAGGCCGTCCCGATGCGGCAGCATCAGATCGATGACCGCGGCATCGTGGCTGGCGGTCAAGGCACATTCCAGGCCTGACTGGCCATCACCGCATCTGTCGACACTAAAACCTGCTTCCTTTAAACCCTTCTCGATAAAAGAGGCAATTTTAACATCGTCTTCAATCAGTAAAATACGCATGGTTTTTAGGGAAATACTTCAAACTGATATTTATTTGAGAGCAATGACCGAACAGTTTCTTCCGGTCAGTCCATTATGCAGACGGGTTGCCCGCCGATAGGAAAAATAATCATCACTGCAGCAGGTACACATGTTCGCCGACTCGATACGCTCATCAGACATGCCCGCATTGATCAGCTGATGCCTGCTGATCCGCCAGAAATCGAAATAATTTTTTCGGACCATGAATTGCTCAAACTCGGGCGGCAGTTCCCGGCGGTAATTGACAAATTCGGCGCAGCAGGGACCCAGGGAAGGACTGATGACGGCCTGCACATCCGCCGGTACGGTGGCATAGTTTGCCCCCATGACCTGAAGCACCTGGGGAAGAATGCCCTGCACACTGCCCCGCCAGCCACAATGCACGGCGGCGATCACCTGCCGCACCGGGTCAAAGAGCAGGACCGCCTGGCAGTCGGCCTGCTGGATCATCAGGCCGACATCCGGGCGATCGGTGATCAGGGCGTCAAAACCATCCACCTCTCTGCTGCCGGTCAAGGGCTCGGTCAGGCAGTAGATGCCGGTGTCATGCACTTGCCGGGCCGACAGGATATGGGCAACATCCAGATTCGCCCGCACCCTTTCGCGGTTTTCCTGTACGGCCTGGACCAGATCGCCGACGTGCTCACCGACATTGAGCGAACCATAGACGCCCCGGCTCACGCCGCCATGGCGATCGAACATGGCATAGCTGCAGCGCTTGGTAACTTGTTCGGTAAACTGTTTAACAATTGGGTATTGTACAACCATTCTCGACAACCTTTCTTTTTGGCAAACCATTTTATGACGACACTCCTCATCATGGTATAGCAGCCGCCGCCCGGTGGCAATAAAAAAGGGCCATGTTCATTGCTATGAACATGGCCCCTGGGATTTCAACTTGTATCTTTACTGTTTAGAAAAACGCCTCGAAGGTGACATAGATCTGATCGGCACTTTCCACCGGATCGAAACCATTCGGCATCACGGAATTTAACATCCCAATTGTCGCACTATCATCGAGATCAATGGGGGCCATATTCCAGTCGCCCGATCCGGAATAATCATATTCGTAGTGCTGATAACCGAGCCGCATAAAGGTCTTGGCATATTTGGAGATGGCCTCGCCGGTCGGCAGATCCCAGATGGTGTAGATCTCATAGACCTGACCTCTGGTGGCCAGCTTGGACTGGTAAATATCATCATGGCCCGGGGCCATTGCCAGCCAGTATTCCGAACCGTAGTTAAACTCGGCGCCGAACTTTAAACCGGCGTTATCGAGATCATAACGCACCCCTACATAAGCCGAATAACCGTTTTCATTGTCGGTGTTGCCTGTCGGGCTGAACGGGTCGTTAAACAGACCACTGTCCGGCTGGGTCTGCGACCAGCCGCCGGAAACGAAATAATTCAAGCCGACAACCTTATTCTGATAGACAGCGGCGGTATGCCAGACATCGCCAAGGTTTGTACGGGGGCCCATGCCGGACATAGCACCGAAATTGGCTTCGATGATCGGATCCTGGAAATTGGGATAATTGATGAGATCAAAGGCCAGAAAGCTCTGGATATAGGCAAAACGATCACCTTTTTTCATGATATCCCAGCTCAGCCCGGCAAAATCCATATCCTCAACGTCTCCGTCTCGAACCCCTCCTCGATCATCGCCATCCTGTAAACCGGCCTCGAAGCCTCGTCCATAGCAGAAGCGGACACGGCTGGAGCCAAGATCTTCCATACCCCAGTTCCAGGCGTAGCCCGTGGATATCCCATCGAAGGGCCAGTCCATAAAGGCCATCGGCGTGGCCAAACGCTCGTCGGTGTTCATTCTCACCTGGGCGGGCGGACCATCGGTGGTCGGCCGGCGGCCGATCGAGAACCATACCGGCAAGCCGCCGATATTATTCCAGTTGACAAAGGCACGGTCAACATAGAGAGCACTGCTGCCGACGGGCGACCGGGTAACATTGCCGTCAAAAACCGGCCACATCGCACCACTGTCGTCAGTAAAAGCGGACTGGTTGCCCCAGGTCTTGTACATGGCCAGACGGCCTTTAAACTCGACGTTTTCCGTCGCGTTGACGCGCATGTTCAGGCGGAAGCGGTTGGTCCACAGGGTGTCGTTGTCGACATCGCGGCCAAAGACGGTTTCGGCGTTGTAAAAATCCAGTCGGCTGCGAAAATCTCCACTGAGATCAAACCGAGAGATAAGGTCCCACTTTTCAGACCGTTCATCCATGCTCTCCATATCCGTGCCAAGATCTTCGACATTTTCCGCCAGCGCCTTGTTCTGTTCCGACTGGGCGGCCATCGCGCCACGCAGCTCATCGAGTTGTCTGCTCAGTTCGTCGATTTTTTTCTCCAGGTCGGCTACATTCGCATTGCCGCTGGCCAAGCCCAACGTCGGCAGAGCGAGCATTCCGGCCAGTGCCATGACTGAAATTTTTTTCACCATTGTTTTTCTCCCAGGGTAATTTTTTCTACTTTCCGATTCTTTGCACCATTCCTTTCCGGCATCAAAGCTTAAGAATAAAAGCATTTAATTGAATAGGTAAACTTCTGAATACTACAGACGTCTGGCTGCTGTCAAGGGGCTTAAGCAAAATAACTGTAATGCCGTACAAAATATTGTATCATTTTTACTTATTTATTTTAAATACTATTTTGTCATTATTATTTTTTTTGACAGAGTGGACAGCGGGCGGGTATATTTTCGCCAGGAACCTATCCGCCCCCCACGCCAGGAAGACAACGATATCGTGTATGCCCCGTCAAGACAGAAGCGGGTACAATCCTGGGGATTTCATGGAAAGATTGCTCTCTTTTGCAGCGTGCCGATGGTTACAACTACTACAGAGGAGACAGCGTTTCCTCCTCCACCTGAAGGAAGAGGTATCCACGCTGTAATTTTAGATGAAAACTCCCATTATTATATCCGCTTTCGGCACAACCTCGAAGGCCGTTACCACCTATTCCCGGATTGACGCCGCTCTGCGCGGCCATTTCCCCCGCAGGGAGATCATCTGGGCATATTCGTCGCGAATAATCACCCGGGAGCTGCACGGGCGGCAGGAATCAACCGTCGACCATCCCGCACAAGTTCTCCGTCAGCTTGCCTCCCAAGGGATACCGACGGTTATCATGCAATCCCTGCATTTATTCCCCGGTACCGAATTCCACGGTCTGCTGCGCATCGCCGCTACATCGCCGCTCAAGTGCGCTGTCGGCAGGCCGCTGCTGACCAGTCCGGAAGACTACCATCAGGTGGGGGAAATTTTGCGGCCGGTCATTGCCGAGCGGCCGCAAAAGGCCATTTTGGTCCTCGGCCATGGTACCGATCATCCGATCTGGACCGCCTACTACTCGCTGGAAAAAATTCTGCGTAAAAAATTCGGTGAGAGAATTTTTGTCGGGGTGGTGGAAAAATCTCCGGATTCATCCCTCCTTGCCGATGAGATCGCCGACCGTGGTTTTACCGAAGTGTGCATCCTGCCACTTTTCCTCGTGGCCGGCATGCACTATCGCCGAGACATTGTCAGTGACAGCCCATCCTCCTGGCAAACCCGGCTGCAGAGCAGAAAGATTACGGTGGAATCCCTTGATTACGGCCTGGGTCTCCATCCGGGGCTCGAAAAACTTATCATCCGACACATCATGGAAGCCGGGGAATCAATCAACGGCAGATGACAGAAAAACCTGCCGGTACTGGTCGACGCGAAAGTCAAAGGTCGTGTAGGAAGGATGGGCTTCTTTACGTCTTTTGTAGAAAACGCTGCTGCCGATGGCCCGGTTGGCGGCATTGGAGGGAGAGGTGAGAGAAACGGTGGTGTACGTCCTGTGGCAAAGAGTAAACTGATGTTTTCTCGGGACATCGCTGTCGACACAGTGCAGCTGCAAATCAGAGGGACCATAAGCCTTTGCAACTGACGTCTCGCCGGTGTCAAACTGTTCCTTTAATTGCCGGCGAAACAGATATTCCGGGCCGTTTTTGCTGTTGCCGCCGGTAAATATCAGGGTTGTAATGGTCGGATGCAGCCCAAGCTGCCGCAGTATATTGCGTTGGCGGATGGCCATCATGCCCAGGTCCGAGGACTCCATCTTGCTCCGCCGGCATGACTCGACAATATCGCAGATGCCGATCTTTTGCCGGATGAGAAATTCCTGTCGTTCGATTACCGCCTCCCGGGAATTGTCATAGCGGAGGCCAAGACGAAAGATTTCATCGAGAACCGGCCAGAGCGTGCCATCACAACTGCCGTAGCAGAAGTCGACATCTCGCTCCTTGAGCCGGCCCTGGGAAAACCTCGGCGGCGGTAGGGTGCCGACGATTATCTTTTCGGTACCTGGGGGAATAAATATTTCATAGGGGTGTGCGTGAGTAAGAATAGCCGTATTTCCAGTTTTTTACCAATAACTATACAGTTCAGCTACCGGGCAACTGTTTTTCTCCGGAAAACTGTCGGGCAAGATTATTGTCGATAACATAAATGCAGATTTCTTTTGCCCCCTGTCGGGAATAGCGAAATTTCTGCTGCAGGTTTTCTATCATAAAGGTGACGTCGCTCTGTATTTTTTTATCGTAGGTCTTGAAATCTTCCCGGTTATAATCCTTCACCGCCCGCCGGAAATTTTCATTTTTCAGAAACGGTTCGAGGACCTTTTCCTTGAGATTATAGGTACATTTTTCATAGAGATGCTGATAGAGCGCGGTTTCGGTGATGGGCAGGCCGTCGCGCAGCATCTCCTGGGGCAGGGCAATGGTGGTATATGTTTTCTGGACGCTGTTTCTAAACGACATCCGGCCGGCCGGCACAATCTGCAGGCGGTCCTCCATGCGTCGAAAAAATTCTTCGGTGATTTCTAGTTTCTCACCCGTGAAATTGCAGGTCTCGACCGCACCGATCTCAAAATTCACCGCAAAAATGTAGTTCATTATCTCCCGGGAGATCTGCTCCTCGTTATAATAGTACAGCGACTCCTTCACCTCCTGCAATACCGTGTAATTATACATGCGCAGCAAAGAATCAAGAAAGCCCATGGGCAAGATCTCCCGGTCATTCTTACAAAATTTCCTGAAAAACTTGCCGAGCATCGACATGTCGATCAATTTATCCGGCCGGGCATAGGTCGAATAAAAATCATTGAAAAGTTTAATCGAATCGCGACCGGAAAGTCCCTTCCACCCATCTTTTTCCGATTCGGCAACGATTCTGTGCCTTCTCTTGGCGGTAAAATTCGTCACATCCTCTTCCCCCAGCCATTCGGGAATGTAACCGGTATAAATCTCCATCTTCAGCAATTGAAGATTGGTGTCACAATAGGTCTCATACTTATCTGGCCGGCCGATCCACTCTTCCATCGCCTCCGATTTCGTCCGCAACCTGGTGGCAATAATGACCCGGGCAAAATTATGCAGCACCCGCGGCAGAAAACTTTCGTCGATATGTTTGCCGAAATTTTCCCGATAAATATCCACTTCTGTTTTCAAATCGAGGACATAGGGGATATTAATATATTCAACACGATCGGAGAAGGCGTGCAGGTCTTCGAGTAATTTTTTGTCCTCGGGGTTCATCAAAGCATAGAGCAGGGAATTCACCGTCTCCTCGATGTCCTCCACCTTGTGCACGCCGTCGCTGATAATATTGTGCAGCTCCATTAACCTTTCGGTATTATGTGATTTAATATCCATCAAGGCATAAATGCCGTTATTGGTCTTGGCATAGCGGGAATAGAGATAACTGACCCGCTTTCCCTCCAGCAGGGTATCGAGTTTTCGCTGAATAATCTCGTTGCTGATGATGCCCTGCCGTAGCGGTTTGTCCCCGGGATTGAAGACCGATATCCCTTCCCCCAGACGTCGGTTAAATATATAGGGACGGGCGCAGATGCATTCCATAACCTTCTGGGGATCCTGAAATTTTCTCAATAACTCCTCATACAGGGAAACGCAGATGGTGCACGGCTCCTCATGGAAGATCCATTCATATTTCTTGCCGGTAAACAGCTGCCATTTGAACTTATCGTTTTCGAAAAGATCATCAAAGAATTTACGCCGCACATCCTTGGGAATAAGCAGCAGCGGGTTGTCATGGCTCGGACAGGGCACGTCGAAATAACCGCCTAGGTCGGCATTCTCCTGGCGCAAGCACTTCATCTCCTCGGCCAGATCTTTCTTGCCGTTATTTTCCAGCACCCAGGCCAGCTTGTCGGTCAGAGAATTAAAGCTGTGTACCCCGCCGACCAGATGATCGTTCTTTAGCCGCCAGACCACCTCGTAGCGGGAACCCTCGGGCGAATTGGCATATTGCTCGAACGAGCGCAGCATATTATTCAAAAAAGTCGATTTACCGCTGCCGTGGGGACCATCGAAGATATATATTTTGTTCTGCTTTGCCCCCACCTTGAAACTTTCGACATGGCGCATCAGGCGGTTGGCAAAGAGGCGGTCGGCGAAAAAAGGCCGGTCGGAACCTTCGACAAAAAGTTTACTGCAGTCATATTGCAAAAATTGAATGGACTCCGGATCTCCGCCATATTCATCAATGCCTTTTGCCACCAGGCTATCAATCATATCTGAATAGAGCTGATATATATTGCGAATCATCCGGTCGGGATATTTAACGACTTCCTGCAGAAAATCGGTAAACGACAGGATCGGGGACTGGCGCCACTGTTCCCGATCCTGCTGAATATTGCCCATGGCCTTGCTTACATCACGCATGCCCTCACCCCTCCAGCCATCAGTCAATCACGACCCGCGACATTTTCCTGTTTTTCATGGTGTACCGCATCCGCTTCCAGGTAATCTTTCCCTCAAGTCCTTCCGCCCTGGGAGGCTGCGGTGGTTCTCTTTTCTTCAATTCCGCTTCGTGGGTATATAGACTCACCTTTGCCCCCCAGAGAAATTCCAAGCCCAGCAGCGTTCCCTCGATGTAATCCCGGTAGAGGGGCTTCCCTTCAAAGAGGTGATTGAGAATCAGGGCATTGTCGTCATCGACGGTGACGGTGACCGCCGGAGGATGATAGAGAGAATCAGCGATCATCTGCTTGTAGTGTTTCGCTTTTTTCGATTTGACATAATACTCCCAGGTCATGCGCTCCTTGTTCAACCGTTTATCAGTGACAAAGAGCCTGTGCAGATCGACAAATTCCTGATCAATAAAAGTATTGATAAACATCGAATCACAGAAGTTTTCCCGTACGAAAAAGATAAAATCCCTGCCGGAGCCGGACCCTGTACCGCTTGCCGCACGATAATGCCTTCGCGCCTCTTGATCAGCTATCCTTTGGTAATCGTATGATATTTTTCCATTTTCCGCCTGAGACTCGAGATAATAGAACAGGCGCATGCCAAGGGCGTAGGGGTTCAACCCGACGCGGGGCATGGACGTTACCTTGGCATTGATCACCGCGAAATCGACCTCATGGCCGCTGATCCGGTCATCATTGAGAAAAAGGTTTTCATGCCAGTAACTTGCCCAACCTTCATTAAGAATCTTCGTGCGGATTTGTGGTTGAAAGTAGAGCGAGGTGCTGCGGATCACCTCGATGACCATGAGCATCCACTTATTCTCTTCCCGGTTGAGAAACGGTGAATGTTCCATGAGGAACTGGAGGATATCCAGCCGGTTGCCCTTCGCCCGTTCGCGCACCGCCTTGCTGTACAGTGATGTAAACTCGGCGTGTTTGAGCTGCACCGTCTCGAGAAATCGCTTCTCCCCTTCTTTGGGGAAATCGCGCGTGAATTTGTTGTATCTTTCTATCTCAGCCACGTACCCGGCAATGGTCCGGTCTTGTTTTTGCTGGAGGAAAACGTCGAAATAGTAATCCAATCTGGATAGTTTTTTCTTTTCCGTGGTAAAAGAGGCCAGCAGATCGAAATAGCCGACCAGATTGTCAATCGCCCGGGAAAATTCAATAATATAGTCAACCCAGCGGCCTTTCTCCGAACGAAGCTTGGCGAGCAGCCGTTTATCGGCAAGGGCCTTGCCGGCAAAATCGTAGTCCCAGGTATGGCGAAAATAGAGGTTATTCTGAAAAAAATCGATATGGCCGATGACATGATAGAATATCATCACGTTCAACCAGTCGGGGTTGTTGTCGTTATAGTAGGAGATCGGCGGCCGGGTATTGATAACCGTCTCGTAGGGGTTGTTGGGGTAGAGCTCATACTGCCCCTGCTCCTTCAACACCTCGACATCCTGCACCCAGTAGTCGTACAGGGTCGGGATCATGTTTTTCGGTGACAACTGCAGAAAATCTCGGTTGGTGACAATATATTCAAGGCTCTCATCCTGAAAGCTGAGTCCCATATCCCGGGCCCGCTCCTTGCAGCCTTCCATGATTTTCTTTGCATGTTGACTTACCAGTTCCATATTATTTCACCTCACCTCTCCATCCTGCCTAGGAAATGAGTTCCCTGATACCCTTGATCAGCCTCGTTTCATTGGTGTCCGGGGCGATGACATCAAGGCGCAGCAGATTTTTTTTCTCCTCGAGCAAGCCTGACTTACGGATATATCTTTCCACCTCGGTCTGCCCGGAAATGCCGTAGCCGTTTTCGGCAATGGTTATGCCGACACGACTGGCGTAGGTCAACATCTTCTCCAGCTGCGGCAGGGCCTTATCACCCTTGCTGTCCCAGTCATCGCCATCGGTGCCATGGAACACGTAGATGTTGTTGTCCCGTTCAAGCGATTCGTCTTCGACAATTTTATTGACCAGACTGTAGGCGCTGGCCACCTGCGTCCCCCCGGCCACGGTCGAGTTGTAGTAGGTCTGAAAGTTTTTCACCTCTTTTGCCTCGGTATCATGCAGGACAAAGCGGGTCTCCACCTGGTTCTTATACTGGTAAATGAGCCAGGAATAGATGAGCACATGCTGGTTGACCACCAGCTCCGTTGGCTTGCCACCCATGGAGCCGGAATAGTCGCGCACGAAAAAGACCACCGCCTGGGATTCATAGTCTTTTTCCTTGGAAAGGATCCTGTAGACCCGGTCCCGCGGCGCTATCAACAACTTTTTGCTGTCAATAGTGCCCCGGGCCTGTACCCGTCCGAGGGCAATATTGGTCTGGATAATTCTTCTCAGGGTGGATTTTTTATCGAGGATCTGGCCAAAACCTCGATTTTTATCGGTTAAATCATAGGTATATTTGGTGAGAGATTTCTTTTTCCCCTTATCTTTCAGGTTGGGCAGCTCAAACTGCTCGGTGAGAATGCGCCCGAGGTCATAGGCATTTGATTCAACGTCGTGACCGCCGCCTTCACCCTGAC
The DNA here is from genome assembly GCA_945863875.1 of Desulfopila aestuarii DSM 18488. Taxonomy (GTDB): domain Bacteria; phylum Desulfobacterota; class Desulfobulbia; order Desulfobulbales; family Desulfocapsaceae; genus Desulforhopalus_A; species Desulforhopalus_A aestuarii_A. Next base: position 40,425 of record CAMBBS010000029.1, on the reverse strand, counting down.
CGGCGCCCCCCTGCCCCCCCTGTTCCGGTCTAACCGGCTGTTCGCCGATAACCTCACCTTCCTCCCCTTCACCGGAGCCGCCTTCTTCGGCCCCCTGCCCCTCACCTTCACCTTCCCCTTCTTCATTAAAACGAACCCTATCATGCAGCAGTTTTTCTTCAACCGTGGTCGGCACGATAACCACCTTGTCATCGCCGGTCAGGCTTGGTTTGACCATCTTGCCGACTCTGATTTTCCGGGGAAAGCCATCTTTTTCCCGCTGCTTATCCTTTTCCAGCAGATAATCCAGAGACTGCACGGTGGTCAGCGCCATCAATTTTGGCGGCGAGGCGTCATGCAGCATCTCCATATCCCGGTAGCTGTAGATATCCCGCACCGCCGGCTCCGGGATGTAACGATGATCGCCATCAAGCTCGAGCAAATCCAGCTCGTAGCGGATCTTGCGGTCCTGCTCCGGCGTCAGCCCTTGTTCCTTCAGGCTATGATAGAGTGTCTGGAGTTTAGTTTTCATCGACCTGGGTACAGAAGTATTCAATGGTTTTCTGGGCGCAGGTCGTACAGTACCCGAGCTTGTTGAGCATCGTTTCAATCATCCGATCGTATAACTTCTGGTTTTCTTCATTGGTGCGATTGGCCAGTGCGCCAATGAGGCTGCCTGACCCGGCGATATCCGATTTCAGCCGCACATCGGTGACCGCCTTGACCAGTTCCAGGTTGTCCATAAAATCATAGTCAGGCCTAACTGATATTTTCTGGCCATAAATTTTGCGGATCGACGTGCGGAAGGAATCTTTCTGCTCCCGTGTTTTCAGGCCGAGCCCGTCCTCGACCGAATTGATATACCGTTCGTCGATCTTCAGCGCCTGCAGCTCGCCGGTCTGGGGGTTCTTGTATTTCCACATCTTGTCCGCCCCGAGGTTCTCGGCATCTATACCGATGATCATGTTGACATAGCTCATGACATCCTTTCGAATGGCCAGCGGTTCATCCATGTAGGCATTGAACATCTCAGTCATGACCCGCTCCCGGTAGAGCCCCTTGGCAATCTTCAGATCATCGAGAAACTTGGCCCGATCCTTTGCCTCGGAGACATAGTCGAGGATTGCCCGCTCGATGGCACGGAAGACATCATAGGCGAAGAGGCACTTGCCTTCGTTGGTCTCGGAACTCTCAAGCATCAACTGGATAGAACGGCCAAGATTTCGCTGGCCAAGCCCCTTCTGACCGAAGCGCTTGGTGATATCGTGTTCCTGGCTGAGGGTGTCGATCACCTCGGAAAGGGTCTTCAGACTTTTCTCTCCGGCCACCTCTCCGGCGGCAAGTTTCATTGTCTCGATGGGCGTGAGTTTCTCCGAGCGCGGCAGGCGGGTCAGCACCACGCCGACCGAAGCCGCGTAATTGAGATTGGGATCCTGATGCATGACATCGCCGGTCAGGGTCGTCTTCGATTCGTTGCCGATGGCATAGTTGGTCAGGTCTTTCTGCAAAACGTAATTGGTGTTATGGGAAACGTAGCAGATACGGCATCGGTCAACTATCGGCGCCTCCTCTTTTTCGGCGAGAAAGCGGTTGAATTCCGAATTATTGCTGGTGGCGATGATCAGGGTATCGATGGGCCATTTGTAGCCGTCGATCTCAATGCTTCGGTTCTGGATGATGCCGAGATAAACCTGCACGAGATCTTTTTTATTTTTGTAGATCTCATCGCTGAAGTGAATCCCGCCGCCGGCAACCCTGGCCAGCGCCCCCCTTCTCAGATCAAAACGGTAGGGATTATTGGTGTCGGTGATATGCAGCAGTCGCTGGATGGATTCCTCGCCGAGAAGATCGACCGCCGAAGAGGTGATTTTATCCTTCGCCGGATATTTACCGGTCACCGTGCCGAGACTCTCAATCAGCGGCACGGGAACTATTTCAATAAATTCGAGCATATCATCAAGATTACCGTCGGTAAAATTGCGGATATCGTTCCAGATATAGGCCGAGCAAGCACCAAGCGGCCGATAATTTTCATACCAGGTCTCAAGCATCTCGTCGTCAATACGATATCTTCTTGCCAGATATTTCTCAGTTTCCGTAGTGGAGTCATAGAGATTCATGGCCAGGATCATCGGATCCTCATAGGTCTGTGATTCTATGATGGAAATATTGCCATAGGAGCCGAGCTTATCCAGGCCGACAAAGCGGAAGGTGTATTTCTTGTTTTTCGGAATGGACAGGAAATCGCGATACATTTTACAGAGATACTCAACAAGAAAGGTTTTTCCGTTGCCGGGCTCCCCGACCAGCACAAAGGCCATTTCCTTTGACGACCCGCCCTGGGAAGCATCCTTGACAAAGGAAACGAACGAATTGATTTCGTCGTACATGCCGATAATATGCTTTTTCCCCGCCCGGAATATCCTGAAATCAAAGGTGGTTTTACCGTTGACCATGACCTTGTCGATATCCCCCTCCAGCACCATACGGGAAACCCCCTGGAAGGCATTTTCAAAAACACGTTCGCCCTTTTTCACCGAGGTAAAATGGTTATGGAGTGAATTTTTCCTTTGCTCTGCCATCGTTCCCCTCCTGATGGGTTGAGATAGATTTTTTCGTTTCACTGATTTTATATTATCGGCATATACAGAGATTTTTTCAAGGAACAGCGGCAAATAATTGCCATCTTCAACGAAAAATTATTACACATTTACAATAATATCGACAAACTCGGCGGCAACGCTTCAACTTTTTTTGAAGAGTTCAACTTTTTTATTGACACAATCCCCGCCAACTGCCACAATAGATTGGTGCATATTCACAAAACAAACGAACAACTGACACAATCCGGCAATGACTGAAAAAGAAAGCATCTTCCTAAATTTACAGCGCGTGGCCGATGCAGTAGTCGCCCTGTTCGGCAAAAACTGCGAGGCATGTGTGCATGACTTGACCTCCCTGCAGAACTCGCTGGTGTATATCCAGGGGGATGTAACGCACAGAAAACCTGGTGCACCCGCCACTGATCTGTTGATGAAAATGCTCAAGCAGAACTCCGAAAAAGGGCAGGACAAGCATAACTACAAGACGACAACAACCGATGGCCGCTCCCTCAAATCAACAACGACTTTTGTCCGGGATAGTGCAGGCAGGCCGCTTGCCGCCTTTTGCATCAATTTCGACACGACCGATTTTTACAATGCCGGCCAGGCCCTGATGCCATTTATCAATATGCAGGAAAACGATACCCTGTCGCCTGCCGAAACCTTTGCCAATTCGTCGGGCGAAACCGTCGAAGCACTTTTTATGCATGCGGTGGAAAAAATCGGCAAACATCCGGCAACGATGAACGTTGATGAAAAAACACTACTCATCGGCCACTTGGAAGAAAACAGCACCTTTATACTCAAAGGGGCGGTGGAACAGGTGGCCCAGATGATGGGGGTCACTAAATTTACCGTCTATAATTATCTGAAAAAAGTGCGCAATAGCACATCAACCGTGGGACCAGAGGAATAAAATGACCAGAAAAGCCATCTCCACCCAGAACGCACCGGCCGCTATCGGGCCCTATTCTCAAGCTATCGCAGCAAACAACCTGCTGTTTATTTCCGGCCAGTTGCCGATAGACCCGGCAATCGGCAAGATAATAGACGGGGATATCGGCAGCAGAACCCGGCAGATCATGAAAAATGCCCAGGCCGTTGCCAAAGAAGCGGGTGCCGATTTGCACCAGGTGGTCAAAACAACCATTTTCCTCACCGATCTGGCCGATTTCCAGGAGGTCAACACCGCCTACGGATCCTTTTTCACCGAGGCACCGCCCGCGCGATCAACAGTGCAGGTGGCCGCCCTGCCCCTTGGCTCAAACATTGAAATTGAATTCGTCCTCGCTCTCTAACAGGAAAGGTGGATCGAAAGGAATAGCCTATGAAATTTACCGTCAAAGACATTCTCGAAATGGAAGTCATTCTGGCTCTCGGCTGCACCGAGCCGGTGGCTATCGCCCTGGGTGCGGCCGCGGCGGCAACACTGCTGCCGGCCAAGGAATTCGATGCTATCGAAGTCTGGATTGATCCGAATATTTATAAAAATGCCATGGCGGTAACCATTCCCGGGACTGGCGGCATGCAGGGCCTCGATACCGCAGCGGCCCTCGGCGCCTATGGCGGTAACCCCGGCAGGGGCCTTGAGGTATTGGAAAGCCTCGATGCGACAACCATAGGCAAGGCCCAGGCACTGCTCGACGAGAATAAAGTGATCGTTCATCTCAGAGAAGAAGTCGGCCTCTATGTCCGAACAAAGCTTACCTCGGGGAGCAACATCGCCGAATCGCTTATTATCGACCTGCACAATAACATCGTCAGCCTCAAGTTGAACGGTAAAGAGATCACCGATTCTCCCCTGCTCGCCAAATCCTTAGAGAAAGGTGGAAAACGTACCCTGGCGGAACTGGAATCCTGGCTGCGCGAATTGACCTTGGTCGATATCCTCGAGCTCACCGCCGAACTCGACGAGGACGACCTGAACTTTCTTGAGGTCGGGGTAAACCACAACCTGGCCCTGGCCGAATATGGCCTGAAGCACGGCAGTGGCCTGGGCATCGGCAAGGCCATCGACAGGCTGATTAAACAGAAATTGATGGTAAACGACATGTCGACCGCGGCGCGCAGGCTCACCTCGGCGGCGGCCGATGCGCGCATGGGCGGCGCAAACCTTCCGGCCATGAGTTCGGGGGGCAGCGGCAATCATGGTCTTACCGCCATCCTGCCGATCTGGGCGATGAAGGACTTCATTGACCATGACCGTGATACCCTGCTCAGAGCCATCGGCCTCAGCCATATCGTCACCGCCTATGTCAAGGCACACACCGGAAGACTCTCCGCCGTCTGCGGCTGCTCCGTTGCTGCCGGGGCCGGGGCCACGGCCGGTATCACCTACCTGGTCGGCGGCGATGTGCACCACATGGAGGGGGCAATCAAGAACATCCTGGAAGATCTGGCCGGAGTCATTTGTGATGGCGCCAAAGCCGGATGTGCCATCAAACTGAACACCGCCGCCGGCGCGGCCGTTCAGGCGGCACTTTTTTCCCTGCATGGCGTGAATGTCAAGGACACCGACGGCATTATCGGCAACTCCACGCAAAAAACCATTCAGAACATGGGCGCCCTCAGCCATGACGGCATGGTCCAGGCCGACAAGACCATTTTGAAGATCATGCTGGAAAAACAGCTGGCGAAAAAGAAAGCGCTGTTGTCGTCAAAGTAACCACCATTCCATCTCGTCACCACCTCTCTGCTTTTCAGGAAGAACACAGGGAGGTGGCTCGCCGATCCTGCCGGAGCGGAAAATTTCTTGCCATATCCTCACGAAAAGAATATGTTTTCGCCATTTTTATGATTCTATATTTTTCATCAGGAGTGAGCATGCAATTGAGTAAAGAATCCATTGTAAAAGATGACACCCTTGGGCAGATCGTTCCATGGTTGGTCATTTTTTGCCTGGCACTTTTGCCGGTCGGCAGATTGGCCGAACTGCCTTTAGCCCTCCTGACCCTAATCGGCCTGAAGGTATTCTTTGAGAAGATCAAAGATGGCACCTGGGGAAGAGCGAGCCTGTTTTTTTCGTTATTTTTCCTCTGTCTGTGGCTTCCAATAGTTATTTCTGCCCCGGACAGCTACAAAATCAGCAAGACCGCCAGCCTGGCGATTGAATATGTACGGTTTTTTTTATCCGGCCTGACCGTCTTGAAATATTGCGTTACGAGTAAAAGTTTCAAGCTCATCAACACATGCGCCCTGGTTATAGTGTCTTTTTGGATTTTTGATGCACTCGTTCAATACTTTTTCGGCAAGGATCTCTTTGGCTATGTGTATATCCCACAGCGGTTGAATGGCGTATTTGGCGACAAAATTAAACTAGGCTTGTTTCTTTCTGTTTATTCTTCCTTTATTTTTTTAGTGCTTTATGAGAAAAGACATCTCCTTCTGAGCGCATTATTGCATGTTCTGTGCGTCATCGTTCTCCTGCTGGCCGGCAGTCGTGGAGGATGGATCATGTATGGCGTTGTTCTGCTCGGATTTTTTGCCTACAAATGGCGCAACGATCTAAGGATGCTTGCCGTAAGTATCGGAGTGCTCATCGTCTGCCTCATGAGTATTGGCACTGCTTTGTATTACAGTTCCGATGGCTTTGCCGCCAGGATGGATAAAACGCTGGAAATTTTTAAAGGGGATGAACAATCGATTGATCGAGCAATTTCAATGCGCCTGCCTATCTGGAAAACAGCTGTCGCCATGATCGACGCCCACCCGGTGAATGGCGTCGGCGCCAGGGCTTTTCGCTATGCCTACTCGGAGTACGCAGAAGAGGGAGACATGTGGTTGACGCAAGGTTTTGTCAAAGAAGATAAAACACAAGGCGCCTACCATTCCCATCAGATGCAATTAGAGGTATTGAGTGAAACCGGGGCAGTTGGTGGATTTTTCTTTCTCGCTGCCATGGCTGGTCTCATCTGGTACTGGCGCTCACGCTCCGAATATCAAAAATTGCAGATGCTGCCCTACGCTCTCGGCCTTGCCGCTCTTTTCTTTCCGCTAAATACCCACTATGCCTTGTATTCCTCGGCGTGGGCGCAGGTCATCTACTGGTTTGTGCCTCTTTATTTTGCCGCGGGAGCTGTGCAAGAGCCATTGCCGGATGCAGCAACGGCGACAACGCGGGCAACATAAGAGCAGCGCCCCGGCCGGCACATCAACCGGCCTGGGCACCTTCTCGCAAGGTTTTTGCAGCACTATTACTTGACAGTCCGGCACCAGGCGTAGGCGTTTTGGAACATCCGCATCCATGGTGAAACCTGCAGGCCCTTCATCTCCTCGGGCAGATAGTGGGCCTGCCAGGGCAGAAACACCCTTTCCGGATGCGGCATTAGGGCCAGGTGCCTGCCGTCGGCCGAGCACAGCCCGGCCAGCCCTTCAATGGAGCCGTTGGGATTAAACGGATAATGCTCCGTCGGCCCGCCGTCATCGTCGACATAGACCAGAGGCGTCATGCCGCCGGCTTTGACCTGGTCGAGAATGGCTTTGTCCGGAAAGAGCAGCCGCCCTTCGCCATGGTCGACGTGGATGCCAAAGACCAGTCCTTCCATGCCGGCAAGCATCATCGCCTGACTTTTCTGCACCTTGACGGTGGTCCAGCGGGACTCGAACCTTCCTGAAACATTGCGCACAAAACGGGGCTGACGTTCGGCGGCCAGGCCCAGTTCCGGCACCCAGCCGAGCAGGCCGAACAGCTGACAGCCGTTGCAGATGCCGAGGGTAAAGGTATCGGCCCGCCGGTAGAAATCCTCAAACATCTTCTTTAACCGGGGATTGAACAGGATGGTGGCCGCCCAGCCTTTTGCAGACTCGGGGACATCGGCGTAGGAAAAACCGCCGACCGCGGCAAGCCCCCGGAAACCATCGAGGGTAACTGTTCCGGCGAGCAAATCGCTCATGCAGATATCCCAGGGTTCAAAACCGGCCAGGTAAAATGCCGAGCTCATTTCACGATCGGAGTTGGACCCCTCGTCGCGCAAAATTGCCAGCTTCGGTTTGTCGGTGCGGTGGAGCAGGTCGACATCCCCTGGTTCGGGACTAAAACTCAGCTGATAGCTCGGCCCTTTGCGGTCATGGATATGATTTTTTTCCGCATCCGCGCAGGCCGGATTCATCTGCAGCCGCTCCAGCTGGTAACTGGTTTCCTCCCACCAGCCACGCAGAACGATCATCTGTTCATTTAGGACCTTCCCATTGTTATAGCTCAGCCTGATCTGCTTGTCGGCTGTGGTTTTGCCAATCTCCGCAAAGGGCACACCGGCTGCTGCCAGGATATTTTCGACCTGGGAAATTTTCTCCGGTCGACATTCGACCACCAGGCCAAGTTCCTCGGCAAACAATGCTTCAAGGACGGAGCTGTCGCCGTGCAGGCTCACCTGAAGCCCACAGTTGCCGCTAAAGGCCATTTCCAGCAGCGTGGTAACCAAGCCGCCGTCGCTGCGATCATGGCCGGCGGAGATCAGATCCTGGGCGATCAGCTCCTGCACGGCCAGAAAACTGTTTTTTAAGGCCGTGCCGTCTTCGATATCGGGACTCACGTCGCCAAGCCGGCCCATGACCTGGGCCAGTGCGCTGCCGCCCATCCTGGTTTTCCCGCCGGCAAGATCGACATAGAGCAGCGGCGAACCAATCTTTTTGATATCCGGCGTGATAACCCTGGTGATATCCGGCACCGCCGCATAGGCGGAGATAACCAGTTCGCGCGGCGACTTGACGGTTTCACCTGCCACCATGGTGGCCATGGACAGACTGTCCTTGCCGCCATCCACCGCCATGCCGACCTCGATCATCACATCGCGCATCGCCCGGGCGGCATCATAGAGGGCCGCACCCTCGCCCGGCAGCTTTGGTGCCCACATCCAGTTGGCGCTGCATTTGACCTGTTCCAGGTCCTCAATTTTCGCCCAGACCAGGTTAGTCAGGGCCTCGCCGACGGCCATTCTCGCCCCGGCCGCCGGATTAACGAGCATCTTGATTGACTGTTCGCCGATGGCCGAGGCAATGCCCGTCCGGCCAAAATGGCTCTGCGCAACCACGGCCACATTGCTGATGGTCAACTGCAGGGGACCGCAGCACTGCTGCCGGGCAATAAGGCCGGTCACCGCCCGGTCCACCTTGTTGGTGAGAAATCGCTTGGAACCGACGGACACCAGGCGCAGCACATCATGCAGCGCCTGGGCAACCGTCAGGTCTGCCGAAAGCTGCAGAGGATGCGCAGCCAGGGGTTTCCTGGTGTCGGTAAAGGTCTTCTGGGGAATTTCACCGAGCAGGACCGGCAGATCGATATCCACCGGGGTCGTATCGTCGACGGCATCATGCAGGACAAAGCGCAGATCACCGGTCACCTCGCCCAACACCTCGCAATTGACCTTTTCCCGGAGGCAGATCGCCCGGAATTTCTCGATGTTTTCCGGACGGATGAGAAAGCCGCACCGCTCCTGATATTCGGCGACATAGATTTCCAGCACCGACATGGTCGGGTCGCCGACCCGGATGTTTCGCACCTCGACGCGACCACCTGACTTCTCCACCAGCTCTTTCAAGACATTGGCCGGACCACCCGCCCCCTGATCATGGATGACATCGATCAGCGTTTTATCGCCCATCTCATTGCAGGCGCGGATCACCCGGTTCATCTTCTGTTCCATCTCCGCATCGCCGCGCTGCACCGCGTTGAAATCGAGACTCGACTCGTTTTCTCCCTGCAACATGCTCGAGGCCGCGCCGCCGCCAAAACCGACACGATAGGCCGGACCACCAACCTGAACGATGAGCATGCCTTTTTCCGCCGACGCTTTCTCGGTATGTCGGCCATCAATCTGACCAACACCGGCGGTGAACATGATCGGTTTCAAGAACCCCCAGCGTTCGCCATTGTCAAGGCGCATGTCAAAGGATCGGGTAAACCCCTGGATCAACGGCTCGCCGAATTTATTGCCGTAATCGGAGGCGCCGTTACTGGCGTCAATTTCTATCTCGAGGGCCGAGGCCAGGTTGTCGGGACAGGGGTAGTGCTTCTCCCAGGGCAGGTCGTACCCGGGAATGTGCAGGTTGCCCACGCAATAGCCTGCTGTTCCGGCGATAACAAAGCCGCCTTTTCCGGTCCCCTGCACGTCGCGAATCCGCCCGCCGGTGCCCGTTTCCGCCCCCGGAAAAGGCGCCACACCGGTGGGAAAGTTATGGGTTTCCGCGGTAAGAAGAGGGTGATAGGTGACCTGCACCGGCACGAGCGGGCACGGCTCGCCGGGATGCGCCGGCACCAGGGTGTCGATTTGATAGCCCCTAACTACGCTGGAGTTGTCCTTAAAGGCAATCAACGATCCCTTGGGATGGGCCTGCAGGGTGGCGGTGACCAGATCAAAGAGCGTCCCGTCCATCTCCTCGCCGTCAATGACCTGTTTTCCTTTGAAAAAACCATGTCTGGAGTGCTCGGAATTGGCATTGTTCAGATCCATGATCTCGACAATGGTCGGATTGCGATGCCGCTGGTTGACAAAGTAGTCGTAATAGAGATTGCGGTCCCATTCGTCCATGGAAATCCCCGGCAACTCGGTCAGGCCGTCGGGGCCTGTGCTTTGCAGATCCACTGCATAGACCGCTTCCGGCACGGCGCCGGTGGCGAAGGTGGACAGCGACGCCGGGTAACAACACTCGGTCATCCGGTCATGGTGCCGGTCGATGAACTGCTGCAGGTCTTCCGTTGCCGGCACGAGATAGCGCCTGGACCGCTCGACCCGGGTGATCATCTCCAGACCTGTCGCCTGGCAGATAGAGACCATGTTTGACGACCAGGCGGTGGCAAAATTCAGCCGCGGCCCGACCTCGACAACTCTGTCCCCCTGCAGAACCGGCGTCTCGCTAACGGTGTCAAGCAGAAAACCGTCGGCCAGAATAAGGCGAAGACAGGTCATTTCTTCTTGCGTTACTTGTCGCTTCGACTCGATATTAAAGCAGTAGGCTCGATCTTCATCAATTCTGCGATAAAGCTGTGTGACGGTCACACCCATGATCTTTTCCTTTATAATATGTATATTCGATTTTCATCCGATTAGGGGAACAACGATATTCTCTCTGAGCAGTGGCCAGAGGAAACCACAAAAAATTTGACACTTTGCACACTTCCTGGCACATATAGCGTACAAAAAACAATGTTGACCATGCGGACAAGGTGGCCAAACACTAGCATTATTCGGGAGAAATTTCCCGATGAATTTACCGAACGTCTGCAGCTTTTGCCAATACTGCGGTATAACACCGCCCCTCGGATTGAACCCATGACAAACGACCGCCAGCCATATCAACAGCAAAAAATAGCTGCCTTAGAAAAAGAATGCACCTATCTGCGCAGAAAATTAACCAGACTGGTGGCACAGCAGATAGAGCAGGAAAGAATTGACAACATCAACAAAAAGCTCCTGAGACAAACGAACGAACAGCTGCTGCAATGCAACGCCCTGTCGCAACAGGAGAATCTTTCAAAATCAGACTTTCTGGCCAATATGAGCCATGAAATCAGGACGCCGCTGAATATCATCCTCGGCATGGCCAATCTTCTGGCGGAGACCGAACTGGACACTGTGCAGATGCAGTATCTGAGCAGTCTGCGGGTAACCGGCCGGCAGCTCATGGAGATTCTCAACAATATCCTCGAATTTTCCCGTATCGATGCCGGCAAGATTACCGTTGAGCCGGAACCCTTCAGCCTGCACAAAATCATTCAGCAGATCGAGGCCTCTGCCCTGCCGCTCTGTCTGCAGAAAAAGCTCAAGTTTCATGTCGACCACGATCCTCTGCTTGTCATGGAACGGATCGGCGATGCGCTGAAAATTTTCCAGATCCTGCTTAACCTCATTAACAATGCTGTCAAATTCACCCGCGCGGGGACCATCACCTTTGCCATAAAGGAGGATTACACAGCGGGAAACGATCTTGTCTTCGCGGTTATCGACACGGGCATCGGCATATCCGAGGACCAGCAGGAAAATATCTTTGACCGTTTTACCCAGGCCAACGACTCTCTCAGTCAGCAGCAGGGCGGTGCCGGCCTGGGACTGGCGATCAGCGAGAAATTGACCAACGCCATGGGCGGCAAGCTGCGGGTGAAAAGTGTCCTCGGCAAAGGCTCTATTTTCAGCTGCCACCTGCCCCTGCCGCCGGCGCCTCCCTCGGATAGAAGGCGGCTTCGCCTCGACGCATCGCTCATCCTGCCGGAAAATTTTCCCGACCTGAAGATTCTCGTTGTCGACGATGTCATGGAAAACATTGAGGTAATCAGAATGTATCTGAAAGATTATCCGGTGCAGATCCAGGCGGCGGAAAACGGTGAAGAGGCCCTGGACTGTTTTACCGGCAATACCTTTGATCTAATCCTGATGGATGTCAGAATGCCGGTTATGGATGGCATTACCGCCACCAAGGAAATTCGCCAGAGAGAAAAAGAGGACGCCAGTCCGGCGCAGATCATCCTCGCTGTTACCGCCCACGCCTTTCAGGAACAAAAAAACAAATTTCTCCGCGCCGGGTTCGACGGCGTGCTGACCAAGCCGTATTTCAAAAGGGAATTGATACAGACCCTGTTCAAATTCACCAGCAAAGATCGGACCCTGCCCGCACCGGAAAAAATGGGCAACAAAGCCATCGGCTATTGTCTGGAAAACGATACGCCGGAAAAGATTCCCGAATCCCTCAAGAAGATGGTTCCTGACCTGCTTCAGACCATCTCTTCGGATTTAACCTTGATAAAGTCGTTCCTGCAGGATGGCAAGTACGAGAATATCTACGCCACGGCCCATTCTCTGAAGGGGGTTGCCGGGATGTTCGGCTTTGAAAAACTGGCATCGCTGATCACCGATCTTGCCCAGACGATCAAAGCGGGCGACGCAATTGTCGCTGAGGAACTGTTTGCCGTTCTGGACATGTACGTCGTCCAGTTGCAGACACAATTTACCTGAGCCGGAGCAAACAACCTACCGCCTGCTGAGGAGCATATGCTCGAGATGGGGACCTACTTTTTTCCAGTCGACACAGGGTCTGGCGAATCCTTTCGGCTGAATGAGCGGACACCCAAAGGCGGCATCATCGATATAGACGTCCGCGTAGGCCTTGGGGCTGCTGGTCCAGGCATCCTGGTCCGGGTTTCTGTTGACACCAAATAATTGAATGCTGTTTTCCTCCATATACTGCACGGCATCTTGCAATAAAGCCATATCTTCCGATCTGTTCGAGCGCATTGTAAACAAAATGATCTTTGCTCCATGCCGCTGCAGCCTTTGCAGCCAGGTAACCGCCCCAGGCACCGGCTCGCCGATATCGGGATAGCGGTGATCAACCACCGTTCCATCAAAATCAACACATATGTACATCAATCACTTCCTCTAAAAGGGTTTTCTGGTCTCTTTGCGGCATATTTTAATACACCTGGTGGACATTGCAACGCAGTTTTGCCGCCCGATGAGGCGAGTTAACGGCTATTATCACCACTCTTTTTAAGTGCCGCCCTGCTTTTCGGCGAGCAGCAGGCGCAATGCCGTCTGGCGCTTGCTGGTATCCTGTTGATGCACGGCCATGGCCAGGGCTTTGCGCGTGCCGACCACCACGGCAAGGTTCCTCGCCCGGGTCAAACCGGTATAGATGAGATTGCGAAAGAGCATTTTAAAATGCTGCGTCAATACCGGGATGATAACCGCACCGAACTCACTGCCCTGCGACTTATGAATGGTAATGGCATAGGCAAGATCGAGCTCGAGGATATCATCTTTTTCATAGACGACCTGTCGTTTATCAGGAAAAAAGGCCACCACACAACGAAGACCAAGAGTATCAAGAGACAATATCGTGCCGATATCCCCGTTAAAGACCCCGAGATCATAGTTATTTCGCCGGTGGATCACCCGGTCGCCCACGCGAAAAATCCTCTCGCCCACCAGCAGCTGCGCCTTACCCTCGGCCGGAGGGTTGGCCGCTTCCTGGATAAGCCGGTTTACATTCGCCGTACCCAGACTGCCGCGGGTCATCGGCGAGAGGATCTGGATCTCACAGTCCCGGCCATGATATTTCGGGATCCACTCGAGATAGAGGCGAACCACCGCATCGACTGCGGACAGTCCATAGTGCAGGGTTGACCAGGGATGCACCCTGGCCAGGACCGCTTTCAATTCATCGACAGCCCCTTCCGCCTGTTGCACCTTGTGCAGATCGACGTGCAAAAACTTCGGCGGAATGACAAAATCGGCTTCGTAGGAGGAGCGGATAGGCTCGCCGGTGCGAAATTGATAGAGATCTTCATTGGTCGCCAGTCCTTCCAGCTGCGGCGTCTGCAGCGCGTACATTTTTTTCACCCGGGCGACAAAACTCAGTTGCTCCTTGGTTGCCTCATCGGAATCAATAAACAGACAGTCGATCTTCTCCGGCCATATTTCCGGCTTTTTAAAGGGCGAATCGATAGGCGGGGTAATGCCCCTGTTGATCATGTGGGCATACTCGATGATCTTTGACTGCCGTGCCTGCCTGAATATTTGGGTCAGGGTAAACGCAGCGACCGAACCGGACTCGATGATATCGCGCAGAACATTGCCGGCGCCAACCGACGGCAGCTGATCGGCATCGCCGATAAACAGTACCTGGCAACCGGGGGGCACCGCTTTGAGGAGAGAGGCGGTCAGCGAGATGTCGAGCATGGAGCATTCATCGACAATGAGAAAATCGGCCGCCAACGGCTGCTCCTCGTTTTTCTTGAACATGCCGTTCTGCCACTCGAGCAGGCGGTGCAGGGTTTTTGCCTCCCGGCCGATGACCTCGGCCATCCGCTGGGCGGCACGTCCCGTTGGCGCGGCGAGCAGGACCCGTTTACCGAGATGTTCGAGCAGTCTGACGATGACCAGCGTGGTGGTGGTCTTGCCGCAGCCGGGCCCGCCGGTGAGGACGGAAAATTGCTCTGCGACAACCGCCTGGACGGCAACCGCCTGTTCCTCGCTGAGTGAAATGCGCTGTTGTGTGCAATACGAATCGATCCACCCACCGACAGCCGGGCCATCAATCGGCAGAGGCCGGGCCATAGCAGCGATTTTGACCGCCACATACGCCTCGTCATAATAGAGTGATTTCGAGTAGTAACAGATCTGTTCCGGACCATCGGCCAGAGGCCACCGGCGCACCTTCAGCTGCTGGTCCGCCTCCATGTTGTGCAGAATATCGACCAGCCGGTTGTCCGCACTAAAGCCGAGCAGGCTGCCCACTTCGCTGCTGATCTGCGTCGAAAGCAGGTAACAGTGCCCCTGCTCGCGACCGGCGGCCAGCACATGCCGGACGGCGGCGGTTATCCGCTGCTCACTGTCGGCCGCCAGCCCCAGGCTGAGGGCGACCTTATCGGCGGAAAAAAAGCCGATGCCGTAAAAGTCGCCGGCCAGGCGATAGGGATCGTCACTGACTATGCGTATGGCCTGGTCGCCGTATTTCTTATAGATGCGCACCGCAAAGAGGGTCGAGATGCCATGCCCCTGGAGAAACATCATCACCTCGCGCACAACCCGGTGCTCCCGCCATGCCTCCTCAATCATGCGCAGCTTTTTTTGAGCTATGCCAGGGACCTCGAGCAGCCGGCCGATATCATTTTCAAAGATATCCAGGGTATTTTCCCTAAAGTTCCGGACAATCCTTCCAGCGGTTTTTGGCCCAACGCCGTGGATCAGGCCGGAGCCGAGATATTTTTCCAGCGCGGCGGTGGTCGCCGGTTTTTTCTCAATCGCCCGATCTGCCTTGAACTGTCGACCAAACTGCGGATGCACGGTCCAGGCGCCATGAAATTCCATGGTCGCGCCGGCAAAGACCTGGGTCTGGTGCACGGTCACCGTCTCCAGAGAACTCGGGCTGTTCAAGGGGGTAACGCGCAACACCGACCAACCGCTCTCCGGGTTGTGATAGGTGACCCGCTGGACGATGCCGCGCAGATGTTCAGTTATATCCGGCATAGGTGGTAAGGGATTTTTCAGGATGCCGGTGCTCTCCGGCATTGGTGACATAAATGGCACTTCTGCCCGGCAGAGGACATTTGGCCTCGCAGATACCACAGCCGATGCACAATTCATCAACGACGTAAGGCTGGCGAATGGTTATCGATTGCCCGTTGTCCCTTTGTATTGTCACGTCCTTGAAACGGATAGCCTTGTCTGGTGTCGGGCAGTGTTCTTCACAGACCATGCAGGAAATGCCTTTGGCAAAGGGCAGGCATATATCTTTATCAAACCAGGCATGGCCGATTTTCAACAGATGTTTTTCCGGCATGGTCAGCTGCCGGATGGCGCCGGTCGGACAAACCTGGCCGCAGAGGGTGCAGTTGAATTCGCAGTAGCCGGTCCTCGCCACCAGCATTGGGCTGAACATACCGTCGAGTCCCGCCTGAAAAAGCGCCGGCTGCAAGGCGTTGCCAAGACAGACCTGGATACATTCGGCGCAGCGGACACAGCGCCGCAGAAAATCACTTTCGGCCAGCGCCCCGGGAGGTCTGATGAGCAGAGGGTCGGGATTTTTCGCCAGCACTTCCACCCCCTTGACCGTGGGCAGCAGAAAACCGGCCAGACCGGCGGCAACGAACTTTCTCCGGGACAGCGATACGCCGCTGCCCTGAGAAAGTTCGTTGCCGCCGGCCAAAGAAAAGCCAAAACTGATTATCTGCCGGGGGCATTTCGCCACGCACTCGGAGCAGAAGGTGCAGCTCGCCATATCAATCTTCCTGTCCTCATCAATGGCGCCCATGCGGCAGTTCTTACTGCAGACGCGACAGGCGCCGCAATCCTCATTTCCACCATGGCCGGCAAACATTCCTTTGCGGCCGACAAGACCAAGCATGGCACCGAGAGGACAAAGGTTGCGGCAGAAAAACCGCCGCTGCACCGCTTCCAGGAGAAGAACACCGAGCAGCATGAAGAGCGAGAAAGAGGCCAGCTGGAAAAATTTTTGCCCGGAAGGCAGGACAAAGTCTTGCAAAACCCCGTATACCGGTTCGGTGAAGGCGTTGACAAAATCCGGCAGCTGCTGATAGGTGAAGGTGAAGAATCCTACCGTCACACTGTTTAGCATGGGATAGAGTGCCTGGGCCAGACCGCGTACCAGGATGGAAAACGGATCGAGATATCCGGCAACGGCAAAACCGCAGGTGGCAGCAACAAGGGCAAAGACCAGGAGAAAAAGCGGCAGGCCCGGAAAATACGTGCGGTTTTTTTTATCCCGTGCAGGAAGAAGTTTCTGCGACAGATCAAGCAGGGTGCCCATGGGACAGAACCAGCCGCAAAACACCCGGCCGAGGACAAGGGTCAGCAGAATGACCACAAGAGAGGGCAGCACCAGGGCGACAAAAGTCTTTACGCCGAGCACAACAGCAGCGGCAAGAAAGGGATCGAGGCGAAAAAGGATATTGACCGCTGCGTCCAGACGATCTGAACCGCTGTAGTCAGTTTTTATAAACAGAACCAGGAAAATTGCCAGAAAAACATGCTGCACGATGCGCCGGAGAAGGAGCAGGCGGCCCCGGGCATCCTGTGGTTTTTGTCGTGTATCGATCATCCTACCTGCACGGTTTTGATCTCCATCCTGTCTATATCCATCTCGCCCAGACCCATTTCATAGGCGGCAACGGTACTCGCTATTTCCCGCGGCTGCATGCCGAAAAGAGTTGTCCCGTACGCATCGGCAGCGACAGGATCGGCAGAGGCAATCACCGTATCAAGCACCTGCACATCGTCGAGCCGCCCGCCCTGTGGGCCGTTGCGCAGGAGTATTCTCGTGGCATCGATCAGGGTCAGCCTCGGCTGTACCACCGTTGCCAGATCGGCCAGTTCCTGGCCGAGATTGTGGTGCAGGCGGCCGCGATTGCCGCCGATAACCCCCATGGAATTTTTCAGGCCAAGGGACAGACGGCTGAGACCGTGGTGCTTGGCGACCGGCACATTGATATAGCAGTCGGCGGCCAGGGCGTCTTTATATATCTCCCACCTTTTCAGAGACTTGCCTCGATCGATATCGACGGGGACAAATTTTCGCTCATCGATATGCTCCCAGCGTATGCGCGGATCTCCAATCTTTTTCAGCTCGTCGATAATACCGCTGTTGGTGTAGCATCGCCTCTTTTCATTGCAGGTGTGATCAAAAACCTGCACCCGGGCGGCACCGGCATCAAGAGCCAGCTCAGCCAAGGCCCGCACCACCACAGGATGGGTATTGGCGGCTTGCTCGGGCGATCTGTCCCAGCCTATATTCGGCTTTATCACCACCGTGTCCCCGGTTTTGACAAAAGCCGCCATGCCCCCGACGAGGGTGACCGCTTTTTCGACAAGCAAGCGATAGTCCTTGCCTTTGACCACGCCAAGCAGCGGAGGAAAAGGGGCCGCCCGCACCGGAGCGATCTTCCAACAGGGAACGCCGAGACCTACCCCGGCGGTCCAGAGCAACACATCTTTGACAAACTGCCTTCTATCCATGTCTTTTCTCCTCTGTCGCAGAATGCCCGGACTTCTTTTTTCGCCTGGTTGCAGCAGGTTATGCGATAGGTTTATAGCTCTTCGAGGAAATAAGCCCGACGATAAAGGAGGCATTGTCCTTGTTGAGATCGACGAACTCAATGCCGATTCTGTACCCGCCCTGTTCAGCACGAACATTTCTAACGACTGCCCTCGACACTATCTTCTGCTGACCAAGAAAAAAACCGACCTTGACCGGCTGGCTTTCCGCCAGAGGACTGTGCAAAAGAACCGCCAGACCACTCTGCGCAAGATCAACCACATAGCCTTTTTCATCGAAATTTTTTGCGACTACCTTAATCGGTATGCTTTTTACCTCCAGGAGCGGATACAGATCACTCCTGGAAATTCGTACCAATGCTCTCTTGCCGAGAGGGTTTTCCGGCTCAAACTGCCAGTCCACCTCGAGCCCCTCCAGTGAAGGAATATCGTCCCACTTTCCTTTTTCTTTTGTCATCTAAAATTACAGCGTGGCTACCTCTTCCTCCAGGTGGAGGAGGAAACGCCGTCCCCTCTGTAGTAGTTGTAACCATCGGCACGCTGCAAAAGAGAGCAATGTTTCCATGCAATCCCCTGTATTGTACCCGCTCCTGCCTTGATATTGAAACTGCCGGACTTTCGCACAGACACCCTGCCAACATGCGTCCCGGGCTTTTTGCCTTTGTTGACCAGTGCCTTGACCAGATCCCCGGTTGTACATCCATTGACAACTCGTATTGATTTCGCTGACGTTCGAGGAAAACCGTAGTTATCCACCCGGCACATCCGCCGTGATCCTCTACCAGCAGCAGAAACATGGAGAGGTTGCCGTCCCGGCGGAATATGGACACGCCCGCCTGTTGCACCGACACAAACGGCATCAAGCCAATGGGATTTTCCGTCGCTGTGGTTCGTCCGGTTATACGTGGTTCTTCCTCCGGACCAGGAGGAAACCTGCAGGCCGAATGCCTGCAACCTGCCGCCGGTGGCATGGCGAATCGAGTTGCTTGCACCACCATCCTTTAACGGTGCTTTGGCCCGGGCAAGAATGTTGATGAACCGTTTACAAAGATCAACGACAATGCCGGATGACAAGGCATCAAAAACATTTTGTTTTTGTCTATGACCAACAGATGCTGCATTGAAAGTTACCTTTAAAATTCTTCACTTTCGCGAGTAAAAACCACCCCGGCAATGGTAATGAAAGGTTTTGTACCAGCACCACCGGCTTAACCCCTTCAACCTGTTGAACCACTTGTCGCAGAGCCTGGAACTGGTGGAGCATTCCAGAGTGCCTCTCTGTTCTTTCTTAACGTAGCCCGTTAGCCTTGCGGCCCTGGCTGTGGCTGGTCAACAGAGGAACTTGCTTGCACAAGCTCCGTCCTTCAGGGCGGGGTAGCTGACGTCTTGCCAGATTGAAATTACCGTGCAAAAGGAGCATCTCCAGAAAATTGCTGCCTGGTAAACTTATATACATGGAGCCTGAAAGAACAAGAATTTTTTCTTTTGTCGCTTACCCGCGTGCACCGTTCGACGGTGTGCCGGTATAGCTGCACATCATCTCCGATCTTTCCTGGGTCAGGGTAACCTTTTTTTCAGCATGGTGAAAGGTCAGATCCGGCCCCTGCACAAGCCGGTAGATCGCGCCTTCCGGCACAAGTTCGACCTCCAGCATACTCTTCCGGATCGTCAAGCTAAAGCGAAACAGCCTGCAACGACTGGGCAGGCGCGGATTAAAGGAGATCTTGCCGTTGTAATCACGCATGCCGGCGGAACCGTACACCAGCACCATCCATGCCGCACCGATGGATGCGACATGACAGCCATGGCCGATATTGCCGCCGATATCGGCCAAATCCATCAACACCGCAAAGCGGCCATACTCCGCCGCCTTTTTGAGGTCGCCGATCTCTGAGGCCATAATGCTCTGGATACCGACGGAAAGTGACGAATCCCCGGTGGTGAGGCGATCGTAATAGACAAAGTTCCGCTCTTTTTCTTCCTTGGAAAATTTATCACCCAGGAGAAACATGGCCAGGACCAGATCGGCCTGCTTGATCACCCGGTGACGGTAGATTACCAGTGGATGGTAATGCAGCAGAAGGGGAAAGTTTTCCGGCGGCGTTCCATTGATATCCCACTCTTTTTTATCGAGAAAACTGTCATCCTGCGGGTGAATGTCAAGGGTCTTGTCGTAGGGAATATACATACTGTCGGCCGCCCGCCGCCACTCCTCGACCTCGCTATATTCCAGACCGGTTTTGTCCACCAGACTCTGGTAGATTTCCGCATCTCCGAGGCAGAGGTCATCAACGGTATCGGCGGCAAACCAGAGGTTTTCCCGGGCCATCAGATTGGTATAGGCATTGTTGTCGACGACGGCATTATACTCATCCGGGCCGGTCACACCGTGGATACAGAACTGCCCATTTTTTCGTTGCGAAAAAAACCCGAGATCCCGCCACAACCTGGCAGTCTCGACAAGCATTTCCGCACCTTCACGGTGGAGGAATTCGATGTCTCCGGTAATCTCTACATACTTTTTCAGGCCGAACATAATGTCGGCGTTGATATGGTATTGGGCGGTACCGGCGGCATAATACGAAGAAGCCTCATCGCCATTGATGGTCCGCCAGGGAAACAGGGCGCCTTTCTGATTGACGTCCCTGGCGCGCTGTCGCGCCTGGTCGAGCATGCTGTGCCGGAACTTGAGCAGGTTTTTGGCAATCCGCGGATTGGTGTAGATGAGAAAGGGCAGTACATATATTTCGATGTCCCAGAAATAATGCCCCTCGTATCCCCCCCCGGTCAGACCCTTGGCCGGGATTCCCCCTCCCTCGGCCCGGCTTGACGCCTGACACAGCTGAAACAGATTCCAGCGGATCGCCTGCTGCCATTCTTCGGTGGAACGGCCGCGTCCTTTTCGTCTTTCAATGACCGCCATCCGAACATCGCAGACCCGCCAGTAATTATTGAGAAAATGCTTCTGAGAGTCGAGAATCGCTTCGAAACCGTTCTTTTTTGCGCGGGCCAGAGTCCGTCCCGCCCGCCGGCACAGATCCTCGGGCGAGGTCCCCCGCGAGGTGTGGAAACTCATCCATTTGGTGATGCAGACGGGAATATCCTGCTGCGCCTGCACGGAGAAGGTAATTCTCCCGTCATCGTCCGAGGCTTTGCTCTCCCAGCTGACCGGGTTCTCGGTAGTAAAGGTATGATCGAAGCCGCAGCCGAGGGTCATCCGACTGTTCTGGGTGGTAAAGCCGAGGATAATCTGCAGATCCTCAGCTATCTTCGCCTGCGGATTCAGTACTTTTTCCCTGAAAACCCGAGCGTCCCGCGGGTCGCCATCGGTGCCCCGGATCGTCCGATGGGGGGCAATTTCCGACAAGATCACCACCGGTGCATGGCTGTTCAGCACGGTCACTTCATATTGTATAACCGCCAGATGTCGATGTTCAAAGGAGACCAGCCGTGTCGATTTGATCGACACCAGCTTGCCCGAGGGCATTTCCCAGAGAATATCCCGCGACAGGGTACCTTCTTTCATGTCAAGCGTGCGGGTGAAGTGCTTCAGATTGGCGGTCGGCAGGAAAAAGGGTTCATCATCGACAAAAAGTCGTATGATTTTCAGGTCATGAAGGTTAACAATGGTCTGCCCTGTTTTGGCAAAGCCGTAGGCCTTTTCACCATAGACGATAGGCCAGCTTTCATAAAAACCATTGATCAGGTTGCCGTGGTTATAAAAGGGGCGGCCTTCCTCAAAGGTGCCGCGCATGCCGAGATAGCCATTGCTCAGGGCAAAGATCGTCTCCATCTGGCCGAGAAACTCGGGGTAGAACTGTTTCTCGATGATTTTCCATTCATTGCCCGGATAGATATAGCGAGGCGGGTTGAGTCTTTCTCGATGCAGCATAATAATCTCTCCATATTCCCCTTCCCTCCCTCTTTCAGCCAGCAGGAGAGGGTGAGCATTGCTACCGAGCACGCATTATTCCATGAGGTCTCTCAGGTCGGTAACGACGATATCGGCGCCATTTTTCCAAAGAATCTCCGCATCCCCTTTGCGGGCCACGCCGACCACCAGGCCAAAATTACCACGCCGTCCGGCCTGAACTCCGGAAATGGCGTCTTCCACCACCACCGCTCGATCCGGGGAGACACCGAGCAGTTCCGCTGCTTTCAAAAAGGGGTCGGGGGCCGGTTTACCTTTGAGCTGGTATTCTTCGACCGTTCGGGCGTCCACCCGCACGTCGAAATGTTGTTCAATTTTAGCCGCCTGCAATACGGCTTGACAGTTTTTGCTGGAGGAAACCACGGCGGTTTTTAAACCTGCGGCGCGAACATGACGGACCAGGGTCATACCATCCTCCAGAATATCAACGCCTTTTTCCCGTAACACAGCGGTGAACAGGGTATCTTTCCGCTTGCCCAGGTCCCGGATGGTCACCTGGTCGCCGGAGGCCTCCGGACCATCGCCATAGGGCAGGCGAATCTGCCGCGACTTGAGAAAACTGCTCACTCCCTCCTGGCGGAGTTTGCCGTCGACATATTGATTGTAATCAGCAACGATGTCAAAGGGGACAAAAGGCTTTCCGCTGCGGCGGGCGTGCTCGCGCAGGAATTCATCGAACATCTTCTTCCAGCAGGCAGCATGGACTTTCGCGGTCTCGGTGACGACACCGTCCAGATCGAACAGCACCGCATCAAAACGGCTCCTGATGATGGCAGTCGGGGGCATGGCATCCTCTCGGGTTGAAGGATTTCGCTTGTCTCACCTTACGCTTTCCTGTTCCTGGACTATAGAGGCAGTATAGCATACTTGGTGTCTGCAATACATGGGATTTATTCGACAGATTTCACCCCGGGATGGCTGCGGATCGATCGCCTTCTGGCAATGTTAAGCGGTTGTCATAAATAACATGGCCAAAGGAAAACCCGGAACGGCATAAGAAGCCGTAACGAAGTAGCTGAAAATGGTCAGAGAATTTCCTAACGGCTGCCAAGCTTGTGGGCTTCCTGTAAAGCGCCTATGTCCCTCTGAACAGCTGTGGTTTTCCTCAGGGTTTGCACTTCATTTTTACTGAGAGAAACAACAAGGCCTTTATCGGTTGTGTAGCTGATTATCTTGTCGGTTATTATTACATTGTCGGTGTACACCCTCCCCCCGGAAACAAATTCTATTTCATAAGAATACTTCTTTTCCCCATTTTGCCTGCTCGCCTCTTTTGGTGTGATCGGTTGAGCAATTTGACGGATTTTTTTTCCTCGTTCCGCCTGGCCGGCAGGAAGAAGTGCTTTTATCCGGGTCGACCACATCGAATAAAAGGTTGTCCCGGTTTTATCGGAGTGCAACAGTAGAGAGCCTCCCGCAATTACCAGAAGACCGGCAAAAACCCATTTCACCGCCAACGGCTTCCCGCCTGTTTTCTTCTTCCGTTGATATTCATCGTGTATATTCGACTTCATATTATTGTGCAGCTCTCTGCCGTCCAACAGCAAAATCTTATTGGCCCGCGCAAAGGCTACCGCCTCTTTGGTGAATTCACCTGAGGTGACGACAATTCCGCCGGTGGCCTCTGCCCCAACCATAACTCCAAGCAACTCCCGAACAATCTGCACCCCGACCTTGTGTGTTCTCCATTGCTTACATTGCACGAGATATTTTTCGCTGCCTTTCCCGGCAATGAGATCAATGCCCCCATCGGCCCCTGTTTTGGTTTCTGCAATCGTAAACTGCCGCCGTCGGAAATATTCTCCCACCAAAAATTCAAAATCCCGCCAGGACATGTCATTTAAAGGATGCGGCACAGCGCTCCGAGACGTTTTGTCATACAGCCTTGTCCTTCTATATTTATGCATTGCCGAAACAAAAGATCCTAACAAAAAAGCAACGGGTACGACAAACTGACCCATAAAAGCAAGCGAGCGCAGCCTGCCGGGTACTGCATTCTCGAGGAGCGCACCCGTCCCGGTAACTGCCGGCAGTGTTTTTCCTGCATACCAGTGTAAAAAAAAGAAGGAAACCAAGGCACAAGACACACCGGCCCACCAGGGAAATTTGGATGTTATATCAGCGATATCTTCAAAGACACTTCCTGATCTGCGAGCCATGATATCCTCTCCTTGAACAAATGATGGTGACGATCGGGTGCTATGATATGAGCAATTCTTGGCATAAAGGAAGGATAGAAGAGGAGACTGGCAAATGCAATTTTTATATAAGACATGTCCTTCTTTTAAAGCAGGAGAGGACAAGACGATTCTTGAATTCTTCAAGTGAAATGAGTATTCCTATACAGGTCTATGCAGTTTTTCTTCTCCCCGGTGAGAAGAGACCCAATACCGAACACTCATAACTTTTCGTGATGAATTAACCAGGGTATGAATCTGCTGCTCATTGTTCTGCTTCCCTTTATCGGCGCCTTGTTGCCGCCACTCGCCATGCGGCTCGGCCGGGGGGCGGCGGCCTGGACGGCGGCCGCTGTGCCGGCGGCGGCCCTGCTACTGGCAGTCGAGCCGCTGGGGGCGGCTTTTCGCGGGGAGCCGATGACAGGCAGCTGGTCGTGGCTGCCGCAGGCCGGTTTTGATCTCATCCTGCGTATGGACGGCCTGGCTGGCCTGTTCATCCTGCTCATCCTCGGCATTGGCCTGCTGATCATTCTCTATGCCAACTACTACCTGGCAAAAGATGATCCCCGCGGCCGATTTTACGGCATACTGCTGTTGTTCATGGGGTCCATGGTAGGTATAGTTCTCTCCGATCATTTGCTGCAGCTGCTGATATTCTGGGAATTAACCTCCCTCAGTTCGTTTCTGCTCATAGGTTTTCGTCATCGCAGCTCGGAAGCCCGTCGGGGCGCGAAAATCGCCCTGACGGTAACCGGTGGCGGCGGGCTGGCGATGCTCGCCGGCTTCCTCCTGCTCGGTCATATTGCCGACAGCTACCAGATCTCGGTTATCATCGCCGCCGGTGACAGTATTCGCACCCACGCCCTGTACCCCCCGACCCTGCTGCTCATCCTGCTTGGCGCTTTTACCAAATCGGCGCAGTTTCCCTTTCATTTCTGGCTGCCTCGGGCCATGGCCGCTCCGACTCCGGTCAGCGCCTATCTGCATTCCGCCACCATGGTCAAGGCCGGGGTCTTCCTGCTGGCGCGATTGTTTCCCGCCCTCTCCGGCACCGATTTATGGTTCTTCGTCGTCGGCGGCACCGGGCTGATCACCCTGCTCTTTGGTGCCTATATCGCCCTCTTTAAACATGATATCAAGGGGCTGCTCGCCTATTCAACTATCAGCCATCTTGGTCTTATCGTGCTGCTGTTCGGCATCGATACGCCTCTTGCCGCCGTGGCCGGCGTCTTTCATATCATCAATCATGCCACCTTCAAGGCCTCGCTGTTCATGGCCGCCGGTATTATCGACCATGAAACCGGCACCCGGGACATGCGCCGCATCAACGGTTTATGGAAGTACATGCCGGTTACCGGAACCCTGGCCATGGTCGCCGCCGCGGCAATGGCCGGCGTGCCTCTGCTCAACGGTTTCATGTCCAAAGAGATGTTTTTTGCCGAAACCCTGCATTTGACGGCTCTGGGATCTGCGGCCTGGCTGCTGCCGGTGGCAGCAACCCTGGCCGGAATTTTGGCGGTGGCCTATTCGGCCCGCTTTATCCACGATGTCTTTTTCAACGGGGAACCGGTCAACCTGCCCATATATCCGCCGCACGAAGCACCGCGCTACATGATTCTGCCGGTGGCGGTACTGGTCGGCCAATGCCTGGTGGTGGGGGTTTTCCCCACCTTGACCGTGGCGCCCTTTCTGGCGCTCGCCTCGGCCGATGTACTGGGGGGACCGCTGCCTGCCTATAACCTGGCTATCTGGCACGGTTTCAATGCGCCATTCCTCATGAGCCTGATCGCTCTTGTCGGCGGCATTGCCGTCTACAGTCTGCGGCAGCGTCTTTTTAACGTGTCTGCAAAGCTGTTTTTCGAGATCGACGCCGATTTTATCTTCCAGAAAAGCATTGATCGCATCACCGGTGCCGCCCGCGCCATCACCATGACCTTGGAGAACGGCTCTCTGCAGCGCTATGCCGCACTGCTGCTGCTAAGCGCAGGCGCCGCTTTTGCCCTGCCGGTTATCACCGGCAAGGCGGCTCTCATCGGAGAACTGCCGCTGTCCGCCATCGGTCCGGTCACCCTGCTTGGCGGGGTGCTGATCATGGCCGCAGCTTTGGCCACCGTATTGTGGCGGCGGCAGCGGCTTATGGCCCTCATCGCTCTGAGCGTAGTGGGCCTGGTGGCGGTCCTCACCTTTGCAAGGTTTTCCGCCCCCGATCTGGCCCTGACCCAGCTGGCGGTGGAAATGGCGACGATCATCCTGCTGCTGCTCGCCCTGCATTTTTTGCCGCAGCAGGATCAGGCCGAGTCTTCGCCTCTGCGCCGTGGCCAGGATCTGCTGTTGTCCCTGACGATCGGCTCCGGCATGGGGCTGCTCACCTGGGCCGTACTCACCCGGCCGTATACGAGCATTTCCAACTATTTCATGGAAAACAGCCTGCCCGGCGGCGGGGGCGCCAATGTGGTGAATGTCATCCTCGTCGATTTCCGCGGCTTTGACACCATGGGGGAAATTACCGTGCTGGCCATTGCCGCCGTCGGTATTTACGCCCTGCTCGACAATCTTTGTCTGGCCCCCGGCACCCTGCACGGCATCGGCAGACGCTGGGCGCCGGAGCGAGAGTCCCTGATACTGACCCAGATCACCCGCTTTCTCCTGCCGATGGCCCTGCTCGTGTCAATCTATCTGTTTTTGCGCGGCCACAACGCGCCGGGGGGCGGCTTTATCGCCGGCCTGACCACGGCCATTGCCCTGATCCTGCAGTATATGGCCAGCGGCATTGCCTGGACGCACCGGCAATGGCGGCAAAAATACCACAAGGCCATTGCCCTGGGACTGTTTATCGCCACCACCACCGGCATCGGCAGCTGGCTGTTTCGTCACCCCTTTCTCACCTCCACCTTCGACCACTTTGAGCTGCCGTTGATCGGCGAGTTTGAGCTGGCCACGGCCATGCTGTTTGACCTCGGCGTCTATTTCACCGTCGTCGGGGTGATCATGCTGATTCTGGCCACCCTGGGGAAACTGAGCGAACGCTGTCTGGAAACCAGGGAGGTCAGTTGATGGAAATCCTTGCCTCCCTGGTCATCGCCGTGCTGTTTAGTTGCGGCATTTATCTGGTGCTGCGGGCGCGTACCTTTCAGGTGGCGCTTGGCCTGTCTTTGCTATCCTACGGGGTCAATCTTTTTCTCTTTTTCACCGGCCGCCTGATAACCGGTGCCCCGCCTCTGGCCCCTGGAACGGCAGCCACCGCCGATCCCTTGCCCCAGGCCCTGGTGCTCACCGCCATCGTTATCGGCTTTGGCATGACCGCTTTTGTTGTCGCTCTGGCCCTGCGCGCCCGCGGTGAGCTCGGCAATGACCATGTCGACGGTCAGGGAGCCAGGCGATGAACCACTGGATTATTCTGCCCCTGCTCCTGCCGCTGGCGGCGGGCATACTGAACCTGCTGCTGGTCAAAAGCGGCCCCGGTCCGCAGCGCCTGGTATCTCTCGTCGCCGTGGCCGGTCTGCTGCCAGTGGCGATGCTGCTGCTTCATCTGGCTGACAGCGGTACAACCAGCGTTTATCAGCTGGGCAACTGGCCATCCCCGTTCGGTATCGCACTGGTTGTCGATCGACTGAGCGCTCTTCTTCTGCTGCTGACCGCAGTGATGTCCTGGCCGGTGCTGCTCTATGCCACAGGCGGTGATGACCGGCGCGGCCATAATTTCCATGTGCTCTTTCCCCTGCAGGTGTTCGGCATCAACGGTGCCTTCCTGGCCGGCGACCTGTTCAATCTGTTCGTCTTTTTCGAAATCCTGCTGATCGCCTCCTATAGCCTGGCCGTGCATGGCGGAGGTCCGGAGCGTATCCGCGCCGGCCTGCACTATGTGGTGCTGAACCTGCTTGGCTCCAGCCTGTTTCTGGTGGCGATCGGTACGCTGTATGCCGTCACCGGCACCCTGAGCATGGCCGATCTGGCGGTGAAAATCGCCACGGCAGCCCCGGAGCAGGCAACCCTGCTGCGCATCAGTGCCCTGCTGCTCCTGGTGGTCTTTGCCCTAAAGGCTGCCATCCTCCCCCTGCATCTCTGGCTGCCGGCGCTGTACAGCAGCATCACCGCCCCGGTGGCCGCGCTTTTTGCCATCATGACCAAGGTCGGCGTCTATGCCATTCTGCGCACCTTTACCCTGATCTTCCCCCTGAATGTTGATGCCGTAGCATCTGATGTCGCTGGCTGGTTGCCGCCCCTGGCCCTCCTCACCCTGGTCGCCGGCACCCTCGGGGTGCTCGGCAGCCGCCGGCTGACCTCGCTCGTCGCCTATCTGGTAGTGGTGTCGGTGGGCACACTGCTCGCCGGTATCGGCCTGTTCACTGTTGCCGGTATCACCGCCACGCTTTACTACCTGCCCCATACCACCCTGATCACCGCCGGCATGTTTCTGCTGGCCGATCTCATCGCCCGGCAGCGCGGCGCCGTGGCAGATTGGTTTTCCCCAGGGCCGCCGATGGCACCTCGGGTTCTGCCCCTGCTGGGGGTGCTGTTTTTTGTCGGTGCGGTGGCATCTGCCGGAATGCCACCGCTGTCCGGGTTTATCGGCAAACTGCTGCTGCTCCAGGCCGTGCCGCCGGAGGAGGGCATATGGCTGCTGATATGGCTGTGGACCATCGTTCTGCTTGGCGGCCTGGCCGCACTGATTGCTCTCAGCAGGGCCGGCAGCCTCCTGTTCTGGACAACGGAAGGGGACATGATTGCCACCGAGAGACAAAGGCTCCACCCGCGCCTTATCGCGCCGGTCATCCTGCTGCTTGCGATGAGTGTGGTTATGACCATCCTCGCCGCGCCGATCTGCCGCTATGCAGAGGCTACCGCCGGCCAGCTGCTGACGCCGGGCAACTATATCGACGCCGTGCTGCCCAAGGAGAAAAAACCATGAAACGCCTGTTTCCCCAGCCCTTATTCAGTCTCTGCCTGTGGCTGATCTGGCTGCTGCTGAACAATAGTGCCGCCCCGGGCCAGGCGCTGCTGGGCATACTGCTTGCCGTGACCATACCACTCTTCACCGTGCGTTTCTGGCCCAATCGCCCACGTCTGCGGCGGCCTTGGCGGCTGGCAAGCTATCTCGCCGTACTGCTCTGGGATATCACCATCGCCAATCTGGTGGTCGCGCGGTTGATCCTCGGCCCGATGCACAGGCTTCGCCCGGGATTTATCACACTTCCTCTTGATCTGTGCAACGATTCCGCGATAGTCGTGCTGACCAACACCATTTCCCTGACGCCGGGGACCGTCTCGGCCGATTTAAGCATCGATCGACGGTCGCTGCTGCTTCACGTGCTCGACGTTGACGACGAAGCACAGCTCATCGCCCATATCAAATACCGCTATGAACGACCTTTGCAGGAGATTTTCGAATGTTGAAAACCGCCGTGACCTTCGCTTTTATCTGCATCGCTGTCGCCCTCCTCCTTAATTTTTTCAGGTTGGTGCGCGGTCCCAGCATGCCGGACCGGATCCTGGCACTGGATACCATGTATATCAACACCACCGCACTGCTGGTACTCTTTGGGGTTTACTTAAACCTCACAGTATTCTTCGAAGCAGCCCTGCTGATTGCGCTGATGGGCTTCGTCGGCACGGTTGCCTTATGTAAGTATCTGCTGCGCGGCGATATAATTGAATAAGGAGAAATGCTATGCTGGAATTACTCACTTCTTTTTTTCTGATCGTCGGCGGTCTTTTTGCCCTGATCGGCTCCATCGGCATGGCCCGTTTCCCCGAGCTGTTCATGCGCCTGCACGGCCCGACCAAGGCCACCACCCTCGGGGTCGGAGGCATCCTCATCGCCTCCATGCTCCATTTCAGCTCACGGGAAGCCGGTCTCAGCCTGCATGAACTGCTGATCGCCATGTTTCTCATGATCACCGCGCCGGTCAGCGCTCACCTCATCGCCCGCAGCATGATCCACCTGCGCGGCGGCATTGACCAGATCCGCAAAAAATCCGGCGAGCAAGCGGAGCAAAAAGAAACATAGTGCTTCCAGGGATCGTTCAGGTCACATATTTGTTAGACCCTATCGGAAACATGAAAGGAGTCGACACGATCGTCGTTTTCTTTGTCCTGCGCAAACTAGAGCAGCGTCCAACCGTCGGCTGGTCAAAGGCCGCACCGGAAGCAAAACGCCCAGTGGATCATTGACGATGCCTTGCCATTTCAACAGGGATGCCGGTTCCTTGTTGAAA
This sequence comes from Desulfopila aestuarii DSM 18488, assembly GCA_945863875.1. Taxonomy (GTDB): domain Bacteria; phylum Desulfobacterota; class Desulfobulbia; order Desulfobulbales; family Desulfocapsaceae; genus Desulforhopalus_A; species Desulforhopalus_A aestuarii_A. The sequence goes on along the minus strand of CAMBBS010000029.1, from coordinate 10,017 downwards.
TGGCAAGGCACAGCAAGCATAAGGCAGGATGACGGCAACCCCCAGGCCGGTTAATGCAGTCCGTTCCGACAGTCTTTTTTTGAACTGACTGGCAGCGTTTCCGTGAGGAATATTGACCCATCCTATGGCACAACTTCAGAAAAAATAAATGTGCTGAGGAACATTTGTTTATCTGACAGGCTCAGCACTGCCCCTGGGTCTCTTACCAAAAAAGCGCTGTAAAACCCGGTCTTTCAGGTCGGGGCTACAAGGGGTAAGCTGCAAACTTCCGGCAGATCCTGGCAAATGATTTCCGGAGTATTTCAATATCTTTTCCATCCAACACTTTTCTCCGGTATCTGGTCACAAAAACCAGATGGACGTGCATATTGAAAACGCAGTTTCATCCTGTTCGAATCTCGTTTTTTCTCTCCATAGACCAGACTATAATTTACCTCCTGAGGTTTCTCGACAAGGCTCTCAAGGCGGCATTCGATAAAAAGAATCCGCAGTGGCTTCCCCGGTTCAAGAAAAAAGGCCGGGGCATCGATTCCTTGTGATACCCGCAAGGTTTCAGGCTTGATGGGGCTCGGGTTTTCCTGCCCTAGAGAGGATGGGTTCGGTTTATCAACAGCCGGGAGATCGAGGCAACACCAAGAGATGTCACCATGTCCAGGCGGGGGGGATCATTGGCATGTCCCGATTCAGACCGAGCGGCAAGCAGTCGAACCAGTGCATCCATCCGCCTCTTCCGTGGGAATCGACCTGGGCACTGCCAGGTTCGCCCCCCTCGGTAGGGTGTATCGAGGATTTCAAGATGAGGGATATGGCCAGATCGGCATCGGGAACAAGCGAGGCACCAGGTAAGAAGCTCCGGGTCAATCCCCGATTGAACAGCTCCCTCCTCGGCCAGGGATAGTCCGAGTTTCGCAGGAGACTTGAGTACAAGCTGGCCTGGAATGGCGGTTGGCTCATCTCCGTGGTGCCGCAGAATACCAGCAGGACATGCCCGGCTCGACTGTCAAGTGAGTGGTGCCGTCATGCCGCCAGCAGCAGGAATCCACCAAAGCAGCTCTCAGAAGCGTATGCTCATGCGCAGGTGCTGGTGGAATCCTCGGTCTTCAGGCCGGGGAGAATGTCAATTAAACGGCGTCAGAAATAATTCTTGCCATCTTCCAAGTAACTTCTGATAAACCCCGGCGCAGGCCGGGTGGACTGCTAATTTGTACAATATTATTGTTCTTATTCTTTGTACTAACCAGGTTGACCTTACACGACCACATATTTTAATAAAGCGCAGTGCTTCTGGCAATACTTTTAATACATAGCTTTCCGGAATAAACATTGGTCTATCAGAGATTGTCCAACTAAAGAATGTTGGACTACATCGACAATGCGTGAGGTTCTGCGATAGTTTCATCAGGCGTAATTCTTTCTTGAAAAGTAAATTGCCCCCAATGTTTTACCAAAAATCCCAAATATTTGTCATAGCTTGGCTGATCGAACCTTTTGTGGCATTCATTGATCTTTTTGATCCATTTTCCATTCGAACAAAGCTTTCCCCACATGACACCAACGTCGTGGTAATTCAAATAAGTTTCAAGAATAAAACGCCCTATTCTTCCGTTGGCATCGTAAAATGGATGAACCATCACAAATTGTTGGTAAAATCTTACGGCATTGGATACAGCGTCCGCTGTATTCTTGGTTAAATTTGAAATTGCTCGAGTCACTCCATCTTCAATTGAAGCTGGAGACACTCCTCTGAATTTTTGCCTTAATCCAAAGACTATATAACCATTACCTGGATCATCATGAGAACGGTAATTTCCAGCATTACTAAAAATGCCTTCGAAAAGATAGCTGTGCAATAATAATGGTAGATGACTGAATAATTTGGAGAAACCTATTTCGTCCAAACTCATAAGTTTTAGAACGAACTCGTCGGTATTGAGTCTATTGAATCGGGAATATACTATCTTGAGGGACTGATCGACGGTGGGAGAATCATCAACAGGAAAATCTCGCATAAGCGTGCGAAAGTGTTCCGTATCATGAGAATCGTTTTGATGATTCAACTAAACAAATTGTCGATGTTCTGCAACAATTTCTTGAATTCGTCACTTGCCTTGACCCCTTGGTGAGTGAATTCTTCAACAGATGGGTATGTTGCGTATTTTTCAGCATCCTTCTTGTCCATATCCATCACAAACGAGTGCCATGCATTGGAATGTAAAACGTGGAAAAGTTCGCCAGAATTGTTGCTAAAATTCTTTGCAAAAGGCTGCTTGCAGTAATAATCGAGTATTTTGTCGTCTGATATGACAGTGTTGTCTGGTGTATTTTGCCATGGAGCTTCACTATGTGTCATAGCACTTAACGTGAATGCTGAATAGTCGACATAGTGGTCAAGAATAGACTTTAACAGTGCAACTTTGTTCTCACCAAGTAACGTCTGCGTTTTTCCTGGCGCAATTAAGCAAGATCCAAATTTCTTATAATTATGATAAATTTGAGAATTTACAGGTCCATATGGCCATTTATCAAACTGGACGTCAATCCAGTCTTTTCCTGCGACCAAAGTCCATACCTTTGCATAGTACGCCAATTTTTGTAATTTCATGGGCGTGATGCATTTTTTTTGGTATGTACTCAGGATGAATTCTGCAAGCTCAAGTGGTTTCATATCTTATATAACGTCTCATGTGAATTATTAGGAGGTACAAACACTAATGCGTCACCAACCATCTTGTCAATAATTTTATGAGAACCATTTTCAAAAAGCATATTGTTGTCATGCACATACTACGTTTCAAGATGACATAAGTCAAAGACTTCCTGGATCTCACTTCGGATTAGCAACCATGTGAAATATTGGGGTAAGGATCCGGCGAATTAACAGCTAAGGATTCTGGTCATGTCTTCTGTAAAGAATTTTTTAACCGCATCGTACTTCAGATCAACTTCCTCAGACCACCCTGATCACGTTTTCAAGAGAGAAAGTATACTATCAGCCACCCTCGACTTCTTGTATCATTGGCGCTGCCTCAAAGCCTGGCCAGCTCTCCCGCTGCCTGCTTGTCGCCTGCCTTTGCCGCCACTGCCAACCGGCCAGCCCGAATCCAATCGGAGTTTGCCCAATCGCAACAGGCGTTAAAGGATGTTAAAATATAACCGTTACATATAGCCTTAAGGTGGTATATTGTCGTCATGACCATTATAGAACACGACATTAAACTTATACGTCAGACCTCGAGAATGCAAGGCAGCCTTGCAGTCCTTTAATTCCGACAATTCGCGGTAAAATTGGACGTCTGTCTCGCTTATTTAACAAAAATAAGAATTAGACGTCGATATATCTAATACAATACTAATACATATAAAATTGATTAATTCGTCAAATTTATATGTAAAATACATCTTTTCTGGGGAAAATTTACCAGTACCAATCCAGAAGAAAAGGTGATCACATGCAACAGACCGTGCTTTTCAAGGACGAAAAGAAAAATAGGTAGTAGATTAAGGGGGATCTTCGCGCACATAGAGTGGCGTCAGGGAAGAAATGGGCCGGTGGATCTATTTTATGCAATCACAAGCTGCCAAGGCTGGATCAAGTCAACCAAGACAGATGTCACGGTTAGGCTTGAACCTCTGCAACAAACCAGCCGTCGAGTTGCCCAAGAGCAACTTTGTCGTAAGCTGACAAATCTCGGGGCGCGTACCCCAACCGGCAAATGGCTTGTAGTTGAGGTCGGAGAAGAGCCGATAAAAAATGTCCAAAAAAATGATTGATTTTCTACCTCCATTTACGAGATCTGTATTAAATGTATATTTACAATTTCAATATATCGTGAAAAATACCGCCACATTTTATCTTCCCTGAACTCTGAAGTTGCTTTTATGGTTTCCAAAGTGCCTCCCTTTGTATTTTCTCGCCTTCATCAGTGATAAGACCGACAAGATATGACCAGAATTCGTCCGTTTCAAGATTCTCTCCAAACACTGCCGGAGGGAGGAAGCGGCGCATTTCCGCTAAAAAATCCTTGCGAACCGCAGAATCCGACCGCAACAGCATTGTGCGCTGCTGCAACTGTTCCAGAAAACGGGTGAGCTCCTGTCGGCGATCCATCGCCTTCTCAAGCACCAGCTGAACCGGCAAAGTAATGCCCTGCCTGTTCAACCAGACGATATCCCACAGATCCCGGCTCTTCAGCCGATTCGGCCGCAAAGCCAGGGCAACTATCTTATCGGCCAGGATCTCTTCACGGCTTTGCGCCTGCAGAATAAGACCCGAGGTGCCCATCTCAACACCGTAATGGTTACGTAGCATCATCGGTCGCCGATCGTGGCTGGGCAGTGCGCAGATATCGATATTGATCCGTTGAACCGGCAAGTGTTTTCGTGCCGGTCGCGTAATAATCCGCAGCTTCCAGGTATCGACATTTCCCGTTTCACGTTGCGGTTCACTCACTTCGACCGGTAAACCATATTTAATTTCAAGACGTTCAACCAGAACTCTGCCGAGATCCGCCAACCCTTCACGGGTAAAACCGGCTCCACCGGTAAAATCCAGATCCTCACTCAAACGCTGCGAACCATAACAGGCGCGCAGACAGGTGCCGCCGATAAAGGTCAACTCTTTTAAAAAACCTGCCCGACTCATTTCACGCAGTATGTCATGATGAAGAAGCTCTTTCTCCACTACTACTCGAAGCTGTGCAAGTTGCGGCTGGCTGCGCATCGCCTGATCGACAAGTTGTTCAAAGATATTCACTGGCTGCCTCCCAATCGATCAGGTCCGTGCTCCGTCGGGTCAACCTCATATCCTGCAAGGCAAGTTTTACCGAAGCCCGCCAGAGATGACAGTCCTGATCATAACTCAATTGGTCGGCAACATCCATTGGCCGACGCTTGGTGTGGATATATTCGATGTGACCGAATTCGGCGCAACTCACGATATGACTACGCCCCGAAGACATCAGCGTAATCCAGTTCAAGGGAATCTGAGAAATAACCCCGGCATCACTCAACACCGTTTCAAGACTCAGGTAATTGAAGCCGTCCGCCCGCAGTTTCGCTGCCGTATGAAACAGAACCAACCCTGTCGGATAGGCCACCCGAGGATAGAGATAGATTCCCCGACAGACCCGTCGCAAAAGTCCAGACTTCTCCGCCCGACTCAGCAGGGCCTTGAAGGCACCCGGACTTGCCTCCGGCAGGGCGCTTCGCATATCCTCGAGGGAAAAGAGATAGTGCTCTTCACCAGCCAGTCTCTCAAGAATTCGAGTTAATTCTTTAATCGGCTGCATCGCTATAGTCCACACAAAGTTACTGTTTTTGTTACTTCATGTGTACCATTGTCATCTCAAAAGGTCAAGGACCATACCGACCATTATTCTGGTCTTGCAAAATGGTCGATTGATTTGTCGGCGGCGACCATTTCCCGGATGCGATCCTTCGTACCCTGCAGGCAGCCGATATTTGTTGCCGCTTCCAGAGCAAACCTGCACGGGTCCAGAACATCCAGTCCGGTAATGTCGTACCCATAATCAGCAATGAGCCAGCGGAGAGCCGCGATTCCTGCCCCAAGGGCAAAATACGGTTCCTTGTCTTTCATATCACGTGCCGCACGGGTCAGTGTCCTTGGGTCGCGCGGACTTCGATTGGCAAGATCGACTGCCTCACGCAAAACAACCTGCCGATTTTACCGCGGCAAACCATTTTACCTCATTTCCTGGCGAACTTGCCGCCAGATCGGCGAGGATATCTCCCGGCCCTTTGTTTGGGTATTTTTTGACGATTGCCCGGAAGGTAGCCAGATAGGTCGACTTTTGATTGGCTTCGATTGCGTATCTGGCATAGGCTTCTTCCACCATACCGCTCGAAAGCAGGATTTCTTCACAAGCTTCACTAATACTATAACCCGGTTCATTCGGACCACGGGAGTCTTCGGCATAACGCAAGGCCTCGGCCTTCTTCTCCATGGCCATCAAGGCTTTCAGTCCCCATTGTCGATCATACCAGAATTTATATGGTGCAAGAGCCAGCAGTTCCAGAATTTCCTGGTATCGCCCCGCTGCCAGCAAAGCACTGAGGCATGCTGAAGTGCCCTTGAAATAGCCCCCGCCACCTTTTTTTCTTCCAACCAGATTATCCGCACCGGCGTCATCAGGTCATCGGCCCACTGGGAAGCAAGACCTCGACAGCGTTGTTCACCACCGTGCCGATGGCCCCTGAAGAGCTGTCTACTTGCGCCAGAGCAGGGAGTCCTTGCGGGCAGCAGCCTTGATTTCAGGAACAGCTTCCTTCACTCGCTGAACTGCCGTCCCGGATCCCCGCCAGCCAAATGCCTGCCATCTGAAACGGCTGGTAAACGTCCATTTATGTCGCAAAGTTTTTGCCATACTTCGCAAGACTCACATTGCCGGACCAATGCCGGTGAATTGGCTGACAAATTGAAGATAGCTGGTTCCACCAATTGTCCTGCGCTGAATGGAACGGTAGACGGCAGCCAGGACTTTAACCAGTTGTTCAGATTGAATATAAGCAAGCTTTTCACCGATGTTTTGTGAAAGGAAGCGAAATCCCTCCTCCAGCACCGATGTGTCCGCCCTCGGCTTTTCATCGTTGAAGTGATACCTGTCTATCATCAACTCAGCCAACCGGGCCGCTGTCCTGTCATCCACATGCTGGTGGTCGTTCGCCCATATCCGGCAGCGCGATATAACTCAATTACATCGGCGATACTCTCCAACCCGTGATTGTCCGCCATTTCCTGGGTACTGTAATAGGGGACACTCCGATAATTTCTGGAGATGGAGGCCGATGTGAAAAAAGAGCAGCCAGCACATTTTGCCTCCGTGCGGAATTCGCCGCAGCACAGGCTGCAGATGACAGTCCCGGTCGCTTTACATTTTCGTTTCCCCTTCCGGGAATTACAGACGATACATTTTGCCATAGTTCGATTGCTGTCCCCTCAATCTGGTATCACTTTCTTTTTTTCAGCCAACGAGCTTTTGCCTGTTCCAGAAATGGCGGTTCAACATGCTTGGGTGCGGTGGAAACGATATCCTCGAATCCAGCCATGAATCCCTTCTTGCGAAAATGCCTTTGGCGCACATCGGCAACCACCGACTGCCAGTCGGCATTGAGCCCGGCTTTATCGTAGCATTTCTTTGCACGCTCGATATTGTCGAGAGCCGCGTCGTAATACTTGCTCTTGCCCGCATTGATGATGCGCATGCACAGCGCGCAATATACTCTGGCAGAAATATCAGGATGGGTACGCTCCAGCTTTCTTGCCAACGGTTCGGCCGTGTAATGGCTGAGATCCTCCAACTCCTGCCCCGTTGCCTTGCGCAAGCACGACACGAGCCGATCGATCTCTTTATTCTTAAACCAGAGTTCGATCTGAGATGTCAGACTCCCTTTCTCCGATGCCTGCATGGCTTTTTGGTGCCAAGCTTTTTTCTCTTTGGCCGGTACGTAGCAAATCAACTCCTTGTATGTGAATGTGGAGGGATATTCCTCAAATTCGGCCCAGGCTGATTGGAGCGCATCTCCTGGCCGGTCCATTTTGACCAGCAGGGCTCGCTGCATCTGATGGAGTTCGTGGTCTCCAAATGATCGTCGTTTGTCTGAGGATGCAACCGCCAAGCCTCGCTCAACCCAAGTGAGTGCATCTTCAAGTCGCCTCCGACTTTGGTATATTTTGGCGATTGCCAGGCAGTCCTGGACATTGAGCTCAGTCCGCTCGCAAAGGGCTATGTAGGCTTCGACATCGCGCTGACCGGCGAGCATAGTCTTCAGCACACCGCCCCACTTGCGACGTGCGTATTCTGGAAAGAGTGTTTCATCCCGGCTCGGAGCCGATTCGAATTTGACACGGATTTGGCCGACGAAAGCTTCTAAGCCCTTCCTGTCGAGCACTTTGACAACCTGGCGATCAAGGTTATGACAAAACCCATAGGGATCGTCCTCCATCCAGGAAAGCAGAAGCTTTGCGGTCTCATCCGGATCGTGGGTTGCGGCTTGGCGGGCTTTTATCCAATCAAGGAACAAGTCCTCAACCAGCATGCCAAAATTGCCGGTGGAGTCGTCGATCTCCTCAGCTTTTTCGTGGCAAGCGCCGATGAAGGTCTCAAGCAGAAGGGCTGCTCGTTCAGGCCTTCTTTTTATGATCTTTTCAATGTCAACGGCAACATCCCGGACATCGTTCACGAACGATGAGGCCGCTGCATAGGAGATGAAGTTTCCGGGAGACAATACAGCTTCGATGGCCTGCTCGAACAGGTCGTTCTGATTTCTCGTTTTGGGTGTCACGGTACTGCCCTCAAAATTGATCCGCGAGCTCGTGATAACCATAGGTATCGACAATGATATCCTCAATCATCTCGTCCAAGGCTTTGAAATTCTTTTTCTCCCTGGTACTTGGTGAGTTCATGAAATGTCCTCCAGTCTCAACCGATTACTTCAACTCCCACCAGCCAGGTACTAACTGGGCAAACTCCTCTTGAAACGCCGGACACCTGAGATTATCCTTCATGACCCTTCATCATTCTTGGCACGATTGAGGAGCCGTTGCCGAACAGATGTCAGTGCATTCCTTGTGGTTTTCATACACTCGCTTCCAGGTAGGGGCGCATCACCTTTTCGACCCGGCAGATCCTTGCGTATTTGAGTAGCCTGTCGTGGTTGAAATTCTTACGAACTTTATAGAATTTCAGCGCCTCCAGCACTACGTCCATGCCCGATTTTGTTGCGACACTTGAAACAGTCGACGATTGTTTTTTCGGGATTGTAGATTTTAACGGGCACGCCGTCGATTTGATGTTCCTCTATTCCAGCACGATACGCCCGATCGGAGAATCGGTGAACAATCAGAGGTGGATATTCAAGACATGGCATCCGTGACTCCCTGGGAACCGCCACCGAAACACTACGCGGGATCTGGGTTGTGATCTCGTGGAAAGCCAGTGCTGAGACAAGACAGATAACGGCGTTCGGAAATCGCAGGCCGACCGTCACCACATCAGGGCCACCGATGGGTGGGAACTCCACCAGACGGTATATTCCTCTACTGATCTGCTCAATCACCCCTCTGTCCCTGAGTGTATAAAGCATATAGCGCGTGATTCCGCGCCGGGTGGCTTCGCTCATTCGTAGCCGACCACCACACGAGCGGAAAATGTCTTCCGGTTTCTCTTTCACCTCACACTCCAAACGAAACGACTCCACTTGTTAATAACTTTTAACAATATTTCTGATTGGTGTCTAAAATCAAGACCAAAATCAAAAAGACCTTTTTACGGTGTCTTCTTCATGCTGTTTGATGTTTGCTTCCTTATGTTGACAGCTTGAGTCGTTATGTTTGCAGCCATTATCGTTTTGCAAGATGAAGATATATTGTCTTGTCCACATCAAAAAAACCATTTATGCCTGTTTATTTGCCATGAAAAGCATTCAAAACTTCAAGGAGTTGGATTCTTATCTCCTTTGCCTCAGCCCCGAGGTCAACAGTTGCAAAGCATATATTTTGACCCTGGATTTCCACAGTTTCATTGACCATGTCGCCAACAGAAGGATGCAGGAGAAGCCCCTGTAGGCGATCATTTTGATCATATCAATCAGATATTTGCTCTTTGTGCCCAGGCAATCAGCATAATTTCTCCAAACTTTCGCTGCAAGCGATTGAGCTTAGCGACATGACTGCGCACCTTGTCATCAATCGCCCGATACTCCGGGTTGACCAACTTGGTCGTCTCAAATATCTCCTCAGTAGAATAGTCGGCAAGGCCGTCATGATTATAGTGTTTACACATATATCTGAAGAAGTTTCCCCGTGACCATCTGGCAAACATTGCTGCGGCTCCGGGCTACAGCCACTTTGGTAATCGGTGCTGATTATGGCTGTCTGGTGACCGCTTTCAGTCAGCTTGCGGATCTCCCTGACCCACAGTGTCTTGCCAAGAAAAACACCTCGCTCGGCGAGTCGCATCTCTACAATATTGTCCGACACCAATCGCACCGGTGTCGTCT
>CAMBBS010000028.1 GCA_945863875.1 Desulfopila aestuarii DSM 18488 | reverse complement strand
CTTAATTACCTTCTTTAGGGCGATTTCATAGAGTATGCCCCGATTGTCCAGATTACTGCACGATATTCGTCCACCATGCTCTTCAATAATTTCTTTTGCTATAGCCAGACTTAATCCAGTTCCCTGCCTGTGGTGGAGAAGATCGGGGATAAACAGTCCATCAAACACCCTCTCGGCCAGAGACGGTTCAATACCGGGTCCCTGATTACTTACCTGAATATGAACGTCAGTATTATCATTCCAGCAATTAATTGTCACAAAACCCTTCTCATTGGAGTTTTTGTACGCATTGTCAATCACATAGAAAAGCGACTCCTTCAAAAGGCTCCAGTCCGCCACGAACTCAATGGTTTCATCACAGTCACAGTTTACCATCACTCCGTGTGCGTCAGCAGAAACTAACTCATTGATTATACTGCCAATTACCAGGTCAAGTCGTTTCGTCGACAATTTTTTTTCTAGCCCATCCTTAACGGAATAATATCTGGTTATCTTTTCCACCAAATCCTGAATCTTCAACCCTGACTCTCGCACCAATGATATGTATGCTTTGGCCTTTTCAGGAAGGCCGTCTATTTCACCAAGGAGTTCGCTCCCTAAAATTATACCATTAAGTGGTGTTCTTGTTTCGTGACTTAGAATATTCAATGCTGTTGTTTTCAAAGTATCTAGTTCTTCCATCCTGTTGAGCTTGGAATAGACCTCAAGCTTAGCAAGCAACTCACCCTCAACATATGGTTTCGTCAAATAGTCATCCGCTCCGGAATCATACCCTTTCAGTCTATCGTCGACCGTGGACATGCCTGAAACCATGATAATTTTGGAAAACTTGTGTTTATGCTGCTCTCGTATTAGCCGGCACACCTCATACCCATTGAGACGAGGCATCACGACATCAAGCAAAATAATATCCGGAAAATAGGTCTTCAAAATATTCAGAGCTTCATCGCCGGAATGGGCCCCCTTGCTGTTATATTGAGGATGAAAACTTAATATCGCCTGCATAACCAGAACATTCTCCGGTTCGTCATCCACGATAAGAATTTTAGTGATTTTCTTCATGTTGTTTTTTTAAGACAATATCTGGTAACTGGTCATCGATAGAAATATTGATAAAGCGCTCAGAAACCGTAAAAGTTGACAGTTATGGACTCTGTTTTCTGTTGAATTAAACTCACTCGTTATCAGCAACCGCCGGGTAATCAATAATATAATGCAACCCTTTCGATTCTTTTCTTTTCAGAGAGGCATCAATGATAAGAGAAGCAACGAGAGAAATGTTTCTCAGCTCCAGCATATTGGGTGTTATCTTATATCTGGTGATGATCTCATCAATCTCTTTTCTCACCTCGGATATTCTCTGTCTGGCAACCAGCAAGCGGGATTCCTTTCTGACAATTCCGACATAATTCCACATTACTCTTCTAATAATATCCCAATTGTGATTAATCAGTATTTCCTCGTCAATCTGCTCTTTTATGTTTTTGGGATATTCAACCACCTGTACGGTCTGTTCTTTTCGCAAAGAATCCCATTTCTTTTCACAATACCTGAAAACATTCTCTGCAAAAACCACTGCCTCAAGTAGACTATTGCTCGCCAGTCTATTCGCTCCATGTAATCCGGTACAGGATGTCTCCCCCAAGGCGAAAAGGTTTTCAATTGTTGTTCTACCGTGGATATCAGTAGTTACACCCCCACACAAATAATGCGCGGCAGGAACGACGGGAATTGGCTGTTGAGATATATCGATACCGAGTGACAGACACTTTTTATAAATAGTTGGAAATCTTTCTTGAAGAAACTCCCTTTTTTTGTGGCTTATGTCCAGATACACGCAATCACAACCTGTTTTCTTCATTTCAGTGTCAATCGCCCTGGCAACCTTGTCTCGGGTGGCTAACTCCATTTTTTCCGGCTCGTATCTTTTCATAAACCTTTCGTTCTCTTTATTTAAGAGCAGGGCGCCCTCCCCACGTACAGCCTCTGAAATAAGGAAGTTTTTCGCCTGGTGATGATACAAGCAGGTTGGGTGAAACTGGACAAACTCCATATTGTCGATGTGGGCCCCCGCACGACACGCCACAGCAACCCCGTCACCTGTGGCAATATCCGGATTACTCGTATAAAGATACACTTTTCCGGCCCCTCCCGTGCACAACACCACCACCTTTGCCAAAAACGACTTTACCTCGCCATCCTCGTCGATAACATACGCCCCAAGACATTTTTTTTGACCAGAGCCTCCTTCGGCACCTGTTACATCTGTAGTTATCAAATCCAAGCACATATGGTTTTCATAGAGTGCTATTGTTTTCACCTTACCAACACTCTCAACCAATGCCCTCTCAATCTCTTTCCCCGTCAGATCATAAGCGTGGGCAACTCTTCTTTTTGAATGCCCACCTTCTCTTCCCAGGCTCAACCTCCCATCCTTTTCTTTAACAAAAGCAACACCCAGGTCGACAAGCTCTTTCACTCTTGCCGGACCATTCTCCACCACCATGCGCACCACATTTTCATTACACAGACCTGCGCCTGCCTGCAGGGTGTCCCGGATATGCTCCTCAAAACTATCTTCGGAGCCAAGAACTGCGGCAATGCCGCCTTGGGCAAGGTTTGTAGCAGTATCAACCTCTTCTTTTTTCGTGATAACATTCACTGACCCCAACCTCGAGGCCTTCAGAGCAAACGACAAACCAGCAATGCCGCTCCCAACAACTAAAAAATCCGATTTCATCGTTCCTCTCCCAAGAAGAATGTTTCACGTGAAACACTAAAAGAATTCAAGCGCCAGCAAAACCTAAATTCTTTTTTCCTAAAAATGCAAGCAGCATGTGTGTGTCCGGAGAAAAAGGAAGAAAATTCCCTCAAAAATGAAAATTTATCGAGATATTTTTAATGGAAACGTTTAGTTTGTCTCTAATAAAACTTTTTCTTGAAGGACTAAGATGGATCTCTCTGCGAAAATAATTGCCGTTGCGAATCAAAAAGGCGGTGTTGGAAAGACTACCACCGCGATCAACCTCTCCGCCGCCCTTGCACAAAAAAGAAAGAAAATTCTTCTTGTCGACTCTGACCCACAAGGGAACGCATCCAGCGGCGTCGGAGTAAACATGAAAAAAGTCCGCATACACCTTTACCATGCATACTCTGGAGGGTATTCCTGCGCAGAGGTTCTGCGCAAGAGCGGAGTCACCAATCTCGATATACTGCCGTCAAGTATTGACCTTGTTGCCGCAGAGATTGAAATGATAAATATGACCAGTCGGGAAACCAGACTGAAAACCCTGCTGGAACCCTTGCTGTCGTCGTACGACTATATAGTAATAGACTGTCCGCCGTCACTTGGCCTTTTAACCATAAACGCCTTAACCTCGGCCAATTCAGTACTGATCCCCATGCAGTGTGAGTATTTCGCCATGGAGGGCCTCGCCCAACTGGTCAACACTATCCGTTCAGTAAAAAAATCTTACAACAAAACGTTGTACGTTGAAGGCTTGGTCTTAACCATGTTTGACAAGAGAAACAGGCTCACCCATCAGGTCGCCGCGGAAATAGAAAACCACTTTAAAGATCAACTGTTTAAAACGGTCATCCCCAGGAACGTCAGGCTCAGCGAATGTCCAAGTCATGGTCAAACGATTATCGACTATGACAAACAATCCACCGGTGCGGTCGCTTACATGAATCTTGCAAAAGAGTTCCTGACCAATCAAAGGAAATATCAAGATGAGTAAAAAAACAGGGCTAGGCCAAGGGGTCGGATTACTTTTTGAAGAAGAACGGGAAACTTACTTCGAGTGTAACATTAACAGAATTATCCCGAACAAATACCAGCCACGAACAAACTTTAATGCCGATGATCTTCAGGAACTATCCGATTCAATACGTGAAAGGGGAGTCATCCAGCCGTTAATCGTCACATCCGGTCCAAATAATAATTTTGAACTTGTCGCCGGCGAAAGAAGGCTCAGGGCTTCCAAGCTTGCCGGACTAACACAGGTGCCGGTTATCCTCGTCGATATTGAAAACGAAGACAGTTTACTTGAACTTGCTCTCATCGAGAATGTACAGCGGACTGATCTCAACGCCATCGAAGAAGCGGAGGCTTATAAAAAACTTATCGAAAAATTTGGCTATACCCAGGAAGAAACGGCCAAAAGGGTTGGCAAACAACGATCTACAGTCACTAACATGTTGAGATTACTAAAACTTCCTGACATAGTCCGACAGGACATAACAAACGGTTTGCTTTCCGAAGGGCATGGCCGTGCTTTGGTGAAATTAGTTGATGATCCGTTAAAATTACAGGAAATCAGGAACCTGATCATTAAAAACGGTCTTTCTGTCAGACAAGCAGAAAAGATTGTCAAGAAAGTGTCGTTCACCAAGCCTCCCGGAAAAATTGCGGGAAAACCAGCGTCTGAAGAAATCCCCCCTTCTTATAAAAAATCTCTGGTTACTCAGTTAACAAATCGTTTAAACTCAAAGGTTTATATCACGGAAAATGGCAGTAGGGGTAGGATCGAAATTGAATATTACTCCCTTGATGATCTTGACCGTGTCACCGAGCTGTTGCTGAATGAAACTTAATTTTTCGACACGCTGCTGTTTCCTCAATCAAGATAAATAAAGTGAACGTGTATCCAATGAAAAGTGCGGACATCCTATTCCGGCGGCATAGCCCATGGTCAAAATATTTCTTTTTCTCTATTTTTTTGATTATATTCGCTACCGGTTCTCTTCAGGCTGAAATGCTCAGCATAACGGCTGACAAAGTAAACCTGAGATCCGGCCCCGGAAAAAACTATAGTGTTACTGGGGAATACGGTGCGGGTTTTCCTGTGGAGATAGTCGAGCGCAACAAAAACTGGGTAAAGGTTAAAGATTTTGAAAAAGACACCGGATGGGTACATAAATCATTCTTGACCGGCGATCCACACATGATCATTAAGGCCAACAAAAACACAGAGGAAAAAATAAACATAAGAAAGGAGCCTGGCTCCAAAAATAAAATAGTCGGCAAGGCCTGCTATGGTGTGGTTTTTAAGACCGTACAGGTTCAGGACGATTGGGTTGAAGTGCAGCACGAGTCGGGACTGAAGGGCTGGATAAACTCAAGTTTTCTCTGGGGATACTGAAAGAGGCCGCCATACAACTGCAACCAAAAAAAAGGGGCGCTTATGTATATATCACATAAGCGCCCCTTTTTTTCTGTTTTGGCGGAGAGGGAGGGATTCGAACCCTCGGTGGAGTCTTACCCCCACACTCGCTTAGCAGGCGAGCACCATCGGCCTCTCGGTCACCTCTCCGCACAACAAAGTGTCTCTTGGCGGAGGAAGTAGGATTCGAACCCACGGTACTTTCGTACAACGGTTTTCAAGACCGCCGCCTTAAACCACTCGGCCATTCCTCCGTGGAGCACTATGTACCATTTGAACTAAAATATGTCAACAGGATGGACTCGAATTTATTTTATTCAATGAAAACTTTCACATTTTTGTAATAAACATTCGATAAAGCCGTGAAGTTTTGTTACTATACGGGAAATCTGGTGGAAAAAACCCCTCTTTACACATTTTCTCTATTGATATGCCTGCTAAAAATGACATTTGCAAACAGTTAGAGGACCTAACTGCTCTTTACGAAATCACCAAACAACTTGCCTCTTCCCTTGAGTTGCGGGATTGCCTTGAGAAAACGATGCATATTCTCTCGGAGATGCGGCACATGGAGAACGGCACGGTCACCATTGTCAATCCAAGTACCGGTAAACTCGAAATCGAGGTTGCCCATGGTTTGACGGCCGAAGGAAGAAAGAGAGGAAAATACAAGATTGGTGAAGGAATCACCGGTCGAGTTGTTTCTACCGGTGAACCTATCATCGTGCCGCAAATTTCCGAAGAACCTCTCTTTCTCAATAGAACCCGCGCCAGAGGTAACATAACCGAGCAAAAAAGATCATTTTTGTGCGTCCCTATAAAAGATGGTCAAAATGTTATCGGAACCCTGAGCATAGACAGGTTTTATGAAGATGGGATAGGGGAGCAGGCCAACACTGATCTACAATATTTGACTGTTCTTTCAAGTATAATAGCCCAGACCGTAGTGCGTATTCAGAAGGTGAACAGAGAGACGGAAGAGCTCTATACGGAAAATTTAAAACTAAAAAGAGAGCTTTCGGAGAAAAACAAAATTAATGACATAATCGGTAACTCAAGCAGAATGCAGGATGTCTACCAAATGATCCACCGGGTTGTTGATTCGAATGCGACCGTGCTTCTTCGCGGTGAATCGGGCACGGGAAAAACGCTGGTTGCCAAGGCTCTGCATTATAATGGAAAAAGAAAGGCCAAACCCTTTGTTGTCGTCAACTGCTCGGCTCTTCCCGAGACCTTGCTCGAGTCCGAGCTTTTTGGTCATGAAAAAGGCGCCTTTACCGGCGCAACCGACAGAAAGATTGGCCGATTTGAACAGGCGGAAGGGGGCACTCTCTTTCTCGACGAAATAGGTGAAATAAGCAACTCAGTACAAGTCAAACTCCTCAACGTTGTTCAGGAAAGAACCTTTCAACGTCTGGGATCGACTAAACTGCTTACCTGTGATGTCCGTCTTGTTGCCGCGACCAACCGGGATCTGGAGACGGCGGTATCCGAGAAAATTTTTCGGGAAGATCTCTATTATCGTCTCAATGTTTTTCCAGTCTATATGCCCCCACTTCGTGAACGCCGAACGGATATTCTGCTTATAGCTGAATTTTTTCTTGAAAAATATGCCCGGGAAAACAGTAAAAATATCAGAAGAATATCCACCTCGGCCATTGATATGCTCATTCAGTACCACTGGCCCGGTAATGTCCGTGAGCTGCAGAACTGCATAGAGCGGGCGGTGATTATCTGCGACGAAGACACCATAAAAGGCATTCATCTACCACCGACACTACAGACTGCCGAATCTTCCAAGAGAGAAAATCCCTATTCCTTATCCGTAGCGGTTGAAAATTTTGAAAAAGAGCTGATAGTTGAAGGACTGAAAAGAAATAATGGTAACCAGACAAGAGCGGCAAAGGATCTGGATACCAGTCTTCGTATTATCAATTATAAAATTCACCAATATAATATTGATCCAAGAAATTATAAAATCTGACTCTTATGAAGGTACTTTTACACGTCTGCTGTGGACCCTGCACAATTTACCCCCTTTCGGTCCTTCGAGAAAGAGGGATGGACGTGACCGGTCATTTTTTCAATCCCAATATTCACCCCTTCAAGGAATTCAAAGAAAGACTTTCTACCCTGGAGGACTACGCCAGGCAGACAAAACTGCCTCTCGTCGTTGACCCGCACTATGGCCTGACCGAATTCGTTCGTGAGGTAGCCTTTCATGAAGCTGATCGGTGTCATATCTGCTATCATATGCGCCTGGAAAAGACGGTTGCTGTAGCCACGTCCATGGCGTTCGACGCTTTTTCAACCACACTGCTCTATAGTCGGTATCAGCGCCATGCAGATTTGATCTCCTTATGCGAGGATCTGTCGACAAAATACCGCATCCCTTTTTATTATGAAGATTTCCGGACAGGCTGGCAGCACGGTATTGATGTTTCAAAAGAACTAGGGATGTATCGTCAGCCCTATTGCGGCTGTGTCTACAGTGAACAGGAGCGATATGACAAAAGTCTTCGTAAAAAATAAGTTTCTCATTATTCGTAAAGGTAAATCTCATGCTTTCTATTCTGGTTATAGCAACACGCAACAAAAACAAGCTGCGCGAATTTCGTGAAGTATTTAAGGACCTTCACATCGAGGTTCGTTCTCTCGAAGATTTTGGACCGACACCCGAGGCAAGAGAAGACGGTGCAACCTTTGATGAGAATGCCTACAAGAAGGCCCTTCATACGGCTAAGGTCCTGGGTCTCCCAGCGATAGCCGACGATTCAGGTCTGGTCGTTGAAGCATTGAACGGTGCACCTGGTGTCTATTCAGCCCGTTATGCCGGCGAAAAGGCCACTGACAATGAAAACTGCAATAAACTCCTCACCGCCCTGCAGGGTGTCGATGACCGACGTGCCCACTTCCAGTGCGTCCTCTCTATCGCCGTGCCATCCGGTCCTGCTCTGACCTATGAAGGAAGATGCGACGGGGTCATTATCGATGAAAAAAGGGGAGAAAACGGTTTTGGTTACGATCCTCTCTTTTATTTTGGGGAATTAGGCAAAACCTTCGCCGAGCTGTCCCTTGAGGAAAAAATGCGGGTAAGCCATCGGGGCAAGGCTCTGGCTGAAGTAAAAAAAGAAGTGAAAATGATAAAGAAATGGCTGGAACAACGATTACTTGAAGAGAAACCACCAAAACCGGACCACGGGGAATATGCCGACAGAGACTGGTCGGACGAGATGTAGCAGAGAATAAAGAGGTGGAGCTTATTCGACTTTCAATTCCCTTGTAAGCAGATCTCTGACCGCCTCTGAACAATCTTTTCCACGATAAATTATGTTATAGACCTGTTCAAGTATGGGCATGTCAATTTTCATCTTCCGCGCCAGATCATAAACCGATCTTGTGGTCTTTATCCCTTCGGCTACCATGCTCATTTCACCCTTTATCTCCTCCAGAGTTTTACCGGCACCAAGTTTTAAACCCACCATCCTGTTTCTGCTCAGGTCACCGGTACAGGTGAGTATCAGATCGCCAAGGCCGCTTAATCCGGAAAAGGTGGCCGGATCAGCGTGCAGCGCGATGCCCAGCCGCTGTATCTCAGCCAGGCCACGGGTTATCAAGGCAGCCCGGGTATTGAGCCCATAACCCAGTCCATCACACACCCCTGTGGCAATGGCAATGATATTTTTCAGCGCGGCGCTTATCTCCAGTCCTAGGACATCGCTGCTGGCGTAGACCCGGAAAAACTCCGTACCGAAGAGTTGTTGCACTTCTTTTGCCGTAGATAAATACGAAAAGCCGATAGTGACCGCCGTCGGTACTTTTTTAGCAACTTCTTTGGCAAAAGAGGGTCCCGAAATAACGCCTAATTCAATATTTTTATCAGACAGTCCATGTTCGAATAATATTTCCGCCATAACCTGGGTCATCGTCTTGAGTGTCGCATTCTCTATGCCTTTAACTGCGGAAATAATTCTGCAGTTAAAGGCAAGAAAAGGCAGCATTTCAATAAAAACCTGGCGATACGAATGTGATGGTACCGCCATAACGATATAGGGGGCACCCTCCACCGCCGTCTTGAGATCGTTTATTGGCTGTAAATTTGACGGGAAAAGAGAACCAGGCAGATATTTTCTGTTTTCCAGGTCACGTATCAGGCTATTGACATGATCACGTTGATGGCCCCACAAATAGACAGGATACTTTTTCCCAGCGAGCAGTATTGCCAGCGCAGTCCCCCAGGATCCTGCGCCAATTATGGCTATTTTGGGGTTACTCTTCATCGGTACCTGGTTCTTCATCAGAACTTTGTTCTATTACCTGGCCGCTTGCATCGTCAAAGGTTGCATCTTCATCTTCACTGGTATCTTTGGCCAGACTATCCATACTGACCACCCTTTCATTTTCATCAAGATTAATCAGTTTCACCCCTTGAGTACTTCTGCCAATCACCCTGATGGCGCTCAAGTCCATTCGAATCATTTTGCCGGAATCAGCGATAAGAATGACCTCTTCCTCGTCATCAACCTGTTTTGCGGCAATGACATCGCCGTTTCTCAAACTTCTCTTAATGCCACGTACTCCCTTGCCGCCGCGTTTTTGCAGGCGATATTCCTCTATGGGGCTTCTTTTTCCAAAGCCATTTTCCGTAGCAATAAGTATTGAATTATTGGAATCAATAACAATAGCACTGACAACCTCATCGTCGGCGCCGAGACTGATACCTTTTACGCCGGCGGCAGTCCGGCCCATGGTCCGTATATCCGTCTCTTCAAAATGTATACACATGCCTTTTTTGGTAACCAGCAGGATGGTGTCATCGCCATTAAGGACATGAGCTGCTATGATTTCATCACCTTCGTTAATCGTTAACGCCCTTTTTCCTTTACGCAGAGGCCGACTGAACTCCTGCAGGCTGGTCTTTTTAATACGGCCGGATTTCGTGACCATAAGGATGGTTTTATTATTTGATTCATCATCAAAGCTGACGATGGGGAGAATAGCGGCAATTTTTTCGTCCGCCGCCAGGTTGAGCAGGTTGACGATTGCCTTTCCTCGAGCGGTCCTGCCGGCTAGCGGCAATTGATACACTTTTCGCCAGAACACCTTGCCTTGATTAGTAAAAAACAGGAAAATATCAAGGGTCGAGGCAACATACAGGTCAGAAACGAAATCTTCCTCAATATTCTTAACGGCCGTTACACCTTTGCCCCCTCTGTTTTGTGACCGGTAGAGAGAGACTGGATTCCTTTTTATATAACCGGAATGCGTCACTGTGACAGCCATATCTTCCGGTGCGATCATGTCTTCGGGCAGAATTTCATCCGTTGCATCTATTATTTCTGTTCGACGGTCATCGCCGTACTGTTCTTTGAGCTCATTGAATTCATCCTTAATGATGGTCATAACCAGCGTTTCATCACCGAGGATTGCTTTGAGTTTTTCAATTTCCGACATTATTTCTTCGTAATCACGAACGATTTTCTCTCGCTCCAGCCCGGTCAATCTCTGCAATCTCATATCGAGAATGGTCTGCGCCTGGATTTCACTGAGTTCGTATCGCCGGATCAGCTCGTCTTTTGCTTCCTGAGGAGTTTTAGACGCCCGGATGAGAGCGACGACATCGTCTAGATTATCCAGAGCTATTTTAAGACCTTCAAGAATATGGGCTTTTTCTTCCGCTTTTCTCAGTTCAAAGGCCGTTCTTCGATATATTACCACCTTTCGATGCACGATAAAATGCTCGAGGATTTGTTTTAGATTGAGTATTTCCGGTTTGTTATTGACGATTGCCAGCAAAATAATACCAAATGACTTCTGCATCTGGGTCATGGTGTAAAGCTGATTGATGACTATTTCAGAAATTTCATCTTTTTTCAGTTCGATAACAACCCGAAGACCGTGCCGGTCGGATTCATCCCTTACCTCGGAAATGGAGCTGATCTTCTTGTCCTTGACCAATTCAGCTATTTTTTCAACAAGCGATGCCTTATTGACCTGGTAAGGTATTTCCGTAATAATTATTGCTTCTCTTTTGCCCTCTTTAATCTTTTCTATATGGGTCAAGGCCCGAATAACAAGGATGCCTCTCCCTGTTTCATAGGCCTCTCTTATCCCGGCTCTGCCACATATCTGACCGCCTGTGGGAAAATCAGGGCCGGTGATGATGGACATTATCTGATGGACGGTGAGGTTTGGATCATCGATCATGCTTATTAATGCGTCGACCACCTCGGTAATGTTGTGCGGTGGAATATTTGTCGCCATGCCTACGGCTATACCTGAAGAACCATTTATCAACAAATTTGGTATCTTGCTCGGCATGACCGATGGCTCGTTGAGGGAGTTGTCGTAGTTTGGTACCCAGTCTACGGTATCTTTATCCAAATCATTGACAATTTCTCGATCAATCCTGGTCATTCTCGCCTCGGTATAACGCATGGCCGCGGGGGAATCGCCGTCCATCGAGCCAAAGTTGCCCTGACCGTCAACGAGTGGATAACGCAAAGAAAAATTCTGTGCCATACGGACAATAGTATCGTAAGCGGCAGTATCGCCGTGCGGGTGATATTTACCGATAACATCACCGACAATTCTCGCTGATTTAACGTAGGGACGATTGTAGTGCACGCCCAGTTCTCGCATAGCAAAAAGGGCTCTTCTATGTACAGGTTTTAATCCATCACGAACATCCGGCAAGGCTCGGCCGACAATGACACTCATGGCATATTCGAGATAGGATTTCTGCAATTCTTTTTCTATGGAAATGACCGGAAACTGCTCACTGCTTTTTTCAGTATCTGTGCTCATAAGAGAATATCTGCTTTTTTAATTAACTTCGTTTAAGAGAGGGCGCTTTTCTCGTCTATCAGTATTAAATATCGAGATCGGTCACTTCAAGGGCATGGTTCTGAATGAATTCCCGCCTTGGTTCAACCTTGTCGCCCATCAGCGTCGTGAAGATATCATCGGCCTGTTCAGCATCATCTATGGTAACCTTCATGAGTGTTCTGTTCTCTGGGTTCATGGTGGTGTCCCAGAGTTGCTCAGGATTCATTTCACCAAGACCCTTGTAGCGCTGCAGATGACTTCCTTTGAAAGATTCGTCTCGGATAATTTTCAACATCTCACTCCAGTCCGCAGCATGAATTGCTTTATCCTGTTTCGCTGCGCCGGTATTGATAACCTTGAAACCTGCTTTGATGTACGGATGGATTGTTGGAAACAGACTCAAGGCCGTGCGGTACTCATTGATGAGCGGTACTTGCGGACCAAGGGTCATCATTATCTGAACCTTGCCCCGAACAGCGATATCCAACTCATAACAGTCTGGACGCCACCGGCAGGAACGGATATTGCCTATAACGAGCTTTTCCTCGGGAAGCTTTATTCTCAGGTCTTTGATAAAAGCTTCATCTTTGAACTGGTCGGCCGATCGTATGCCGTTTTCGAGAAGAAAATAGAGCATCTCCTCCCATATGTTCATACGATTCATAAAAGAAACTATCCTTTGATAAACGGACAGTTTTTCAAGCAGTTCAACGAAAAATTCTCCCTCAACGGTTATCTTTTCGGGTCCGACAACCTCCACCTTTAAATTTTCACTGGCCTGAGTGAAGAGATGGCTGTTGAGCTTATTTTCATCCAGAAAATATTGTTCTTTTTTTCCTCTACCCAGACGAAAAAGCGGTGGCTGGCCTATATAAATGAATCCGCCCTCGACGAGAGGAAGCATCTGCCGATAGAGAAAGGTCAACAACAGGGTGCGGATATGGGCGCCGTCGACATCGGCATCGGTCATTATAATGACTTTGTGATAGCGCAATTTTTCTATATCGAATTCGTCTTTACCTATACCACAGCCCAGGGCGCCAATAAGGTGTTTTATTTCCTCACTGCCGAGAATACGATCAAACCTGGCCTTTTCAACGTTAAGAATTTTACCGCGTAAAGGGAGGATAGCCTGATTGGATCTGTCTCTTCCCTGTTTTGCCGAACCACCGGCCGAATCACCTTCAACGATGAATATTTCCCTTTTTGCCGGATCCTTTTCCTGACATTCGGCGAGTTTTCCGGCCATCATTAAACTTGTTGAACCTTTCTTGCGCGACAGATCTCTCGCCCGCTTAGCAGCTTCTCGTGCTCTGGCCGCATCAACAACTTTTAAAAGGATCTTTTTGGCCACTCCGGGGTTCTGCTCGAGAAAAAGAGTCAACTTTTCAGCACAGACAGATTCGACAATTGATTTAACATCACTGTTTCCCAGCTTGGTTTTGGTCTGCCCCTCGAACTGAGGGTTAGGCACCCTGACAGAGATAACACAGGTAAGACCTTCACGAACGTCGTCTCCGCCCATTTTTTCCCGCATGTTTTTGGGAATCATATCATCATTTGCGTATCGGTTTATACATTTGGTCAATGCTGATCTGAATCCGGCTACATGGGTGCCCCCTTCACGGGTGTTAATGTTATTGACAAAAGAAAACAGCCTCTCCGAATAACCGTCAAAGTGCTGCATGGCTATCTCCACCTCGACATTATCTTTGCTGCCAGTGATAAAGATAGGTTCGTCAAAGACCGGTGTTCGGTTTCTGTTCAGGTATTCGACATAGGAAACGATACCGCCGGAGGCGTGAAATTTATCTTCTTCCCCGCTCCGTTCATCTTTCAGATAAATGCGCAAGCCTTTGTTTAAAAAGCTCAGTTCTCTTAATCTGCTTTTGACGGTTTCATAGTTATACACCGTTGTTTCGGTAAAGATGGAGGGATCCGCGGAGAAGGTTATTTTGGTCCCGGTTTTATCGCTTTCACCGACGACCTGTAACTCACCCGTTCTTTCGCCGTATCTATAGGATTGTTTATAGATTTTCCCATTTCGTTTAATTTCGGCGATTGTCTCAACCGACAGGGCATTCACCACCGAGACCCCTACCCCATGCAGGCCACCGGAAACCTTATAGCTTGAATGATCGAATTTTCCACCGGCATGCAAGGTGGTCATAACCAGTTCAAGGGCGGTCATGTTCTCGGTTGGATGTTTATCGACAGGAATACCACGGCCGTCATCTTCAACAGACACGGAATTATCCTCGTGAATTGTTACCCGTATACGGCTGCAATAACCGGCCAACGCTTCATCAATGCTGTTGTCGACAATTTCCCAGATGAGGTGATGAAGGCCTTCTTCAGAGGTATTGCCGATGTACATGGATGGTCTTTTTCTAACTGCTTCAAGACCATCGAGAACCTGTATCTGTTGTGCATCGTAACTATTTGTTGTTTCTGTCACGCTTGTTCCTTTTGTTAAAAAATGAAATGACCCCGTATATTATAACTGCATCGGCATGATGATGCTTATAAAGCCCTTATCTGTTTTCGACCTCATAAGACATGGACTGCTGTTTGAGTTTATGTATGCTTCTACGGTCTCGCACTCCATAACCTGCAGGGTTTCAATGAAATATCGGCAGTTAAAGCCGAGAGTCAGCGGTTCACCGCTATAGGTTATGCTCTGTTCGTCTTTGGCGTTGCCGAGATCGGCATTTTGCGAGGAGAGAATCATCTTGTTGAAATCGATATTCAACTGGATAGTATGATATATATCCTCGGTGAACAGATTTATTCTCTTCAGAGATTCCAGAAAAGGGATCCTGTTTATTTTTAAGCAGTTCGTCAGAGAGATAGCTTCGATAATGGCGGAGTATTTTGGAAATTCTCCATGCTTGAGTCGAATGACCATAACCGCCTGACCATCTCGCAGCACAACCTGTTTTGGTTCAAAAGAAACTTCAACAGTATCTCTTCCTTCACAGAATTTTTTCCATTCCTGAATGCCCTTCTTTGGGATGAGGGTGACGTCGTTGAGATGGAGTTGATCAAGATCCGTGTCCACCTCTTTCTGCATGATGGAAAGACGGTGGCCGTCAGAAGAAACCATTCTAAGGGCGTAGGTTCCGTCAATTTTTTCTTTTTCAAAGAGAACGCAGGTGAGTGAATAAATATTCTCCTGCTCACTGGCTATGGAATATATAACTTTTTCTATAAGTTCGAGAAAAATATAACTTTTAAAGGAGAAAAAGGTGTCTAATTCGTATTCAGGGAATTCAGGAAACTCATCACTGGCCAGGCCGGCTAGATTGTAGGTGCTGAGCCCGGCCTTGATGATGACCCAGCTGTTTTCGGTTTCTTGAATGCTAATTGTTTCTGAACCTGATTCCCTCACTATCTCAAAAATCTTCTTAGCCGGCAGTGTTAAAGAACCTTCACCATGAATTTCAGCGCGGACAAAAAGCCGTAGTCCTACCTCCATGTCTGTGCCGGTGATGTTCAGTCCGCCAGGAACATTGTTTATCAATACGTTTGATAAAATAGCCAACGTACCTTTTTTATTGGTTATATTCTGCAGGCTGTTCAAACCTTCAAGCAAATCATTTTTACTTACTGTGCAGTTTAGTGCCATTAAAGAACTCCTTTTGACATACCCTTAGTATATTTATCTTTTTTATTATTATTATGCAGGTTGATATGTGGAAATTGGTTATAATATGATGATATTTTGTTATTTATTTTAAACAATGAGGGTTGTGAAAATTCTTTGTTTCTGTTGATAAAAAGTTATGAACAGTGTTGTAAACAACGTATCCATATTTTTTTAACAAAATGCTGTGTAACGGGTGTTGATAACTGTGTTTAAAAGTGATTTTATCTGTCTGACACGAACATCAAATTTTCACGAAATTACACAGATATGTTTTATCTTCAGCGCGTCTCTAATCTAGTAAAAATAGGTAAAAATTTCAATAGAATAATAAAAAGAACCCATGGAAAAGAGGGAACCATCTCTTTTGAAAAAAAATATAGACAAGCTGCTCGGAAAAGCAATGAAAAACCATGTTTTTACAGCATGTTCCGTAGGCTTCTTTATAAATAATGAGCAGGGGAGGGAAAGAGATATATTTAATTATGGTTTTGCAGAAGGAGATAATGACTGCTTTCCCGTTAACCAGGATACTGTTTTTGATCTGGCCTCCCTCACAAAACCTCTGGTCACCTCTCTTTGTCTGCTGGCTGTCATGGAAGAAAAGAAAATAGGTGTTGCAGACACATTGGATAAATTTCTTCCAACGGTGCCTGTTGATAAGAGCAAAATAACAATTTTGCATCTGTTGACCCATTCTTCCGGATTACCGGCGCACCGGCCTTATTACAGAGAACTTGTAAAATATCCCGACAATAAAAGAATGGAGATACTCATCGCCTGGATTTTGGCGGAAAAACTCGTGTTTGATCCTGGTATGGCGCACCTGTACAGTGACCTTGGTTTTATTCTTCTCGGTAGAATAATTGAAAAAATATCGGGAGATTCACTTGATGAATATTGGAAAAAAAAGATACTCCAGCCGCTTCCACGCATTGGCCTTGAAAAAGGCTTGTTTTTCCCCGGGAAGCAAGAATCTGCGCTAAAGGTATACGCTGGCACAGGTGTGTGTGAATGGTCAAAAAAAAGGCTTTCAGGGTTGGTCCACGACGATAATTGTCGGGCTTTGGGGGGAGTGGCCGGTCATGCGGGACTTTTTGGCAATTCTGATGCACTGTTGTCTTTCTGCGAGATGATCGCTCTGCAGTTTCGGGGAGAATATAACCACCCCTCTTTCTCTACTGAAGAGATAAAAAAACGATTAACTGAAAAAAAAGGTTTCTGTTTTTTCGGTTTTGACACGCCCACCGCCGGGACATCAAGCAGTGGGCACTATTTTTCGGAGATGACGATCGGCCACCTGGGTTTTACCGGGACTTCTTTCTGGATCGACCTGCAAAGAGGAATAGGTATTGTCCTGCTTACGAACAGGGTTGTCTGCGGTGAAGCGACTGTACCGATAAAAAATTTGCGGCCGCTTCTTCATGATTTGATCATGCAGTTTCTCATAAAAAAATCCGGATGAACCCAAGAGTTCATTCGGATTTTTAAAGAAGAAAATATTTTTCGTTTACCACCAGCAGATAGTCTGATCAGCGGTAAAAATTTTGTCGACAAGTGCATCGTAATCCGGATTTTCGGTATTGAGATTAAACGTGTCGGTTTCTCGATCACGGGTGACTATTTCCACCAGCTTTTTAACTGTTTCATCCGGCTCGGATTTATATATATTTAATATTTTCATGGAAGAGACTCCTGGAAAGTTATTTTATGCCGTAAGGAATGATATGGGTCATTTCGCGTAATTTCTCACCAAGTTCTTCGATGGTCAGGGGCTCAAAACCGTTTGTTTCCACATTGGCCGGCACTGTGGAATAGACTTCTCCTTCCATATCACGCAGCATCTCGATGCTTTCCTGAGTCAATTCATCAAGTTTTGGTATTTCCGTATCCATAACAACGCCATAGGCGTACATATTCTCAACGGCAAGACCAAGGGCAGAGCGGATACCATCAATCGCGTAATCCTTGTGTCTGTACATCAAACAAACTTTTTTATATTCCATAGCAATATCTCCTTACAGACTCAGATAACAGTCATAATCTTCGATCATAATACCATGTTGAGCTTGCGTCGCCATTTTTTTAGGGGTAAGACCGGCAGGAACATCATCAACGGAAAAACCCTGTTTCTGGTAGCTGTCAACACAAATGGAAACATCATCCGCTAATTCGCAAAGCCCCGGGAAAGCGGGATCTTTTGACAGAGTTGTCGCTTTCCATGTGAAAAATATTTTAACTTTCGAGCCCTTGGCCTTAGCAGCCTTGGTAATACCTATGACGTGCTGCAGGCTGTCAGGTGAAGATACAAAGATGCCTAAACTCTTTGCCATGTTAACTTCCTCCAAAAATAATGGTGGCTATTTATCTAAATGTGAGTCAAATAAAAAAGACTGTAAGTACGAACAATCAGGACAACTGTTCGCACTTACAGTAGATACGTATGTTGTTGAGTCGCTGGATAAAAAAGGGGACTCAACATAGAGTAGAAATCAACCTTTTTTTATGAAAAAGCTGATAAAACCGGAACCTTCTTTTTCACCAAGATATTCATGTCCTGAACGTTCACACCAACCGGGAATGTCATTTCGTGAGCCTGGGTCGGTACCGTCTACCTGAAGGATCTCACCTGCGGCCAGTTTTCCCATTTCTTTTTTGGTGCGAAGAAGAGGCATGGGGCAACTCAGTCCTTTGGCATCGAGGACAGTTTTGGGCTTAACGTCATCGGCAACTACTTTTAAATCACTCATTGTTGTTCTCCTCAATATAAAATTAAGTATTTAGTTGACGCAGCAGCGCCAATTATAAACTCTCTTTTGTGTAACATTTATTTAGTACCTAAAACAGGATAAATTTTTGTT
This sequence comes from Desulfopila aestuarii DSM 18488, assembly GCA_945863875.1. GTDB lineage: Bacteria > Desulfobacterota > Desulfobulbia > Desulfobulbales > Desulfocapsaceae > Desulforhopalus_A > Desulforhopalus_A aestuarii_A. Next base: position 38,974 of record CAMBBS010000028.1, on the reverse strand, counting down.
TTTTTGCAAAAAATTATCCTGAACCTAAGGTACTTATCTTGGATTATTTTCTTTTAACCGGGGATGACTTAATACTGTCCTATACCGTAGCAACGTCTTTCTGTCAAGAAGCGAAGATATTCACATTATAACCAACGGAAAAGAAAAGAAAAACAAAAAACGCTACAAAGTATGCATTGTGGCGGCGGTTTACGCGGTTGGTCTTGACAAAAAAACAAGGGCTGTGTAGAAATTTAATTTTTCAATTCAGCGTTTCAACTTAAGATTATTTAACGGGGAGAGGGAGACTATGAGTGAAGAGTCTGTTTTAAAAAACAAGGCGAGAGAACTATACGGTTTGTTGTGTGAAAAAGAATGGAATCCTTATGTAACCGGCGTTATTGTCGCTTTTTTTTCGGTAATGATGATGGCGTGGTGGAGACCATGGGGTGCTGTTGGCGCTATCCGCAACTGGGGTGACTGGATCATGTATGGTGTTGCCAGCCTGTTCGGTAGCGAAGCCGGTGTTTTCCAGTATTACGAAGCAGCACCTGATTCTATTTTTGTAAATTCCGGTTCGGTTATAGGTATAGGATTCGTTGTTGGTGCATTTATATCCGCTTGTCTTGGCAAAGATTTTGCCCTAAGAGTCCCTCCCTACCGGGAAATGGTCAAGGCTGTTATCGCCGGTGTGCTCATGGGGATAGGAGCCACGCTGGCAGGCGGCTGTAATGTTGGTGGTTTTTATAATGCCGTAGGCAACCTTGCCGCGAACGGATTTACCATGATGATCGGACTTGTTTTCGGCGTCATCCTCGGATTAAAACTGCTCTACCTGGAGATGGAACATATTACCTGGGGAGACAGTGGTTCGAAAACGGTCACCTTTCCACCAACCGTTATATACGGACTCGGCGTTCTTGGGATTTTAGGCATAATCATTGCCTCGTATTCCTATGCTGGAAATGAGGACAGTGACTACATAGCCTCTCTCAGCGGGGTTGTTGTTCTTGCCGCCTGCCTCGGTTACACCATGCAACGTGGACGCTGGTGCATGGTGCAGGGGTTTCGTGAGCCGCATATGACCGGCGACTGCACCCTGGCAAAATCAGTCATGTTATCTATTTTTATTGTTGCTATTGGTGCGGCAGTGCTCAAGTATGCCGTTCCGGTTCGGGCGGAAGGGGAGGCGGTTCTGGCCGCCGCCCACTATGTACGAGGCACTTTTGGCTGGGGCGGTGTGGTCGGTGGTTTCATTTTCGGTCTCGGGGCGATGTTTGCCGGTGGTTGCGGCTCCGGAACGCTCTGGCGTGTTGGAGAAGGGCAGGTAAAACTGATGATGGTCGTCCCTTTTTTCGCCATAACTTCATCAATCATGACCGCCTGGTTTCAAGACCAGGAGTTTGAGGCCGACGGTGTTCTCGGCTCCTATGTATATATGCCGGAAGTCTTGGGGTATGGCCCGACGCTCTTGATTATAGGCGGCACAATGGTCGCCTGGTATTTGATTGTTACCTGGAACGAGGAAACGAACAAACTGATAGTGCCGATGTAATAAAATTCTTGTTAGCTGGTTCTAAAAACGCAATTTCAAGTCCATGAAATTGCGTTTTTGTTTTCAGGTAAACGTTTACAGATCCGAGGAGGTATATTTTTTGATTTTCCGGGTTTATATGACGTTGCTGTTTGTTTTTATGAAAAAAATTGAGGTATACTTAATTCTGATTTTCGTTTGCGGAGTATAAAATCCTGCTAAAGGAGCAGAAAAGAGGGGAGAACCGTGCAAAAAGAAACGGATGGAACCCCCTTTTTCTGTGACGGCGTGACAAGACGACTGATGAATAACTGATGAAAAAGACAGCTCTGTTTCGAGACAATCTTTTTGTTGAACATGATCCGGGTTTTGATCAGCCCGACTCTCCCGAGAGGCTCCTGACGCTTTATTCTCTGTTTGATACCTTACCGCAAAAAAATCTTTTTGTGGAACCTGCCTTTGCAGAGGCCTCAAGGGAGACACTCCTGCTCAATCATTCATCGTCGCTGCTTGACAGGGTCGCAGCGACAAAAGGACAAATCTATTCCGTGCTCGATGAAGACACCTTTACTTCGCCGAAGAGTTATGCCGCGGCCTGTCTTGCCGCAGGTGCCCTTGTTACCGGGATTGATCTCCTTTTCCAAGATAAAATTGATAATGGTTTTGCCCTGGTCAGACCACCCGGACACCACGCGGAAAAAGACCGGTCCACTGGGTTTTGCCTGTTTAATAATATAGCCCTTGCGGCCCATCATGCGATAGAACGACTCGGGATAGAAAGAATACTCATCGTTGACTGGGACGTGCACCATGGCAATGGGACGCAAAACAGTTTTTATGATACGGACAAAGTATTGTATATATCTCTCCATCAGTCGCCGCTTTATCCGGGAACCGGTAATCTGCATGATACTGGCGTCGGCAGGGGTGATGGTTATACAATAAATATTCCCCTTCCCGGAGGCCAGGGCGATGTCGAGTACGCCAATATCTTTAATACACTGATCGTCCCGGTTGCCTGTCAGTATCAGCCGCAACTCATCCTCGTTTCAGCAGGTTTTGATGGCTATCACGGCGACGGTATAAGTTCAATGCGTCTCACCGCACAAGGCTTTGCTTACATGGCAAGGGCCCTGGTTCGGGTGGCTGAAGAATTCTCTGAAGGGAGGGTTCTTTTTTCTCTTGAAGGGGGGTACAGTTTAAGCGGGTTGCGGGAGGGGGTTTTTGCGGTGCTGGGAGAGCTGGCCGGTGCACAACTCGATACGCCTTTTCCGACCTTTCTTGACGAGGCAACCGAACAGAGGTTAAGAAGTGAACGGAGTATTCATCCGGCCATTGAGCGGGTGAGGGACGTTGCAAAAAATTACTGGAAAATGTAGACTCGATCACCACCCTGATTTTTTAGGGGATGCGGAGAAAAAAATTTGAGAAAAGGACCGACCAAGATACTTGTCGCAGACGATGATGCCATGGTCCGGACAACGGTATCCAAGATACTGGAAATGTTCGGACATCATGTATTTACCGCTTCCGGTGGCAAAGAGGTGGTTGACATGGTTGACGATAGCTATGATGTCATCATCCTCGATATTAATATGCCCGACATGGATGGATTTACAACCATGGATGAGCTGAACGAACTTAATTATGACATTCCGGTTCTTTTTCTCACCGGAGCCGGTTCGATGGACTATGCGGTCAAGGCAATCAATCTCGGTGCCTATGATTTTCTCACCAAACCCATTGAGGATCTGGATATTTTTAATGTCAAGATTCGCCGGGCCATCGAGAAGAGAAGATATGTCCTGCAGGAACGGCACTATAAGGCGGCCCTCGAGGATGATATTCAACTGAAGGCCATTCAGCTTGAAGAACAGAACAAACTGTTACTCAGCTACAGTAACAGTCTGGAAAAAGCTACCGTTCAGCTGATGACCAGCCTGCAGAATGCCATGGAGGAAAAGGACTACTATACAGCTGGCCACACCATGCGGGTAACGGAATATGCACTGATGCTTGGCATGGCCATGGGTCTTCCGGAGGGAGAGATACTCGTGCTGCGCAGAGCAGCTCAGTTTCATGATATAGGTAAACTGGTCATCGACCTTTCCTGTATCCAGAAACCCGGCAAACTCACCGAGGAAGAGTGGGTTTTGATCCGCAAGCACCCCAGTGTCGGGGCAAATATTATCCAGCCGTTAGGTTTTATGGAAAGGGAACAGTTTATCATCCGACATCACCACGAGAGAATGGACGGGAAAGGGTATCCTGATGGGCTGACCGGCGATCAACTGGATGATCTGACTAAAATCCTTATTGTTGTCGACAGTTATGATGCCATGACGTCCAAGCGGAATTATCGGAAAAACCTGAGTCAGAACGAGGCGGTGGAAGAACTGTACAGGTGTGGCCGGACGCAGTTTGACCCGGATATTGTTGAGTTCTTTGCACGAAGCATTGTCAATTTTATTCCAACCAAAGGTGTCTTTACCCAGGAGCACCTGGAAAATGTTTATCTAAAAAACCAATAGCAACAACCATACATACAGCAGGCCGATGAAAATAAGCAAAAAAGAAGTTGAACATGTCGCCCATTTGGCCAGACTCACCCTGACGGAAGAAGAACTGGAGAAAATGACCGGTCAATTGGACAATCTTTTGTCCTACGTGGCAAAACTGGACGAGCTGGATACCAGTCAGGTTGCAGCCACAACCCATGTTTTCCCGGTCAGCAACGCTTTTCGTGAGGACGTGGAAAAAGAATCCTTGTCCCAGGTCGAGGCGCTGGCAAACGGTCCGCAGCACAACGGGGTAACGTTCCTGGTGCCTAAGATTATTTAACAAAATATCTATGCTACCCTTGGGCCTGGTGAAAAACACCGCCCGTCTCAGGGGTGGTTGTAGGGAAATGTTTCGCATACCGAGCTGGACGGGCGACTGTCCGCTTTTTTGAGGTTTCAATGAATCCGTACGAGTTGACCATTAGTCAGGCGCTGAAAAAAATGGACACCGGTGAGCTTTCCGCCGTTGAACTCACGCAAAGCTGTCTGGACAGGATAGATGCCGTGGACAAGGACGTGAGGGCCTTTATCAGTGTCGATCGGCAGGGGGCTCTCTTTCAGGCGGAAAACGCCGACCGGCAGAGAAAGGCCGGGCAGGGAGGCAGGTTGTGCGGTATACCTCTGTCGGTGAAAGATCTCCTCTCTACCAAGGGATGCCGGACCACCTGCGGCTCTAAGATACTTGAGAACTATATCCCGCCATACGATGCCACTGTGGTGCAAAAAATAAAGGAAGCCGGGGCGGTTATTCTCGGTAAGACAACCATGGACGAATTTGCCATGGGGTCGACGTCGGAGAGCTGTGCCTTTGGGGTGCCGAGAAATCCCTGGAAGAAGGGCTATGTTGCCGGTGGATCCTCCGGCGGATCGGCTGTTTCCGTCGCCTCCTGCGAGTGTCCGGGGTCCCTCGGCTCCGATACCGGCGGTTCAATCCGTCAGCCGGCATCGCTCTGCGGCATCGTCGGCATGAAACCGACCTACGGCAGGGTGTCGAGATACGGCCTGACTGCCTTTGCCTCTTCTCTTGATCAGGTCGGCCCCCTGTGTCGAACGGTCGAGGATTGCGCCCTGATGATGAATGTTATCTGCGGGTATGATGAGATGGATTCCACCTCGGTGAAACAAGATGTTCCTGCTTTTTCTTTGTCTCTGACCGAGGGACTCGAGGGCTTGACCGTCGGCGTTCCCCTGGAGTATTTTACCGAGGGTCTTGATGTCGAAGTGCAGAACATAATCCGCAACAGCATCGAAGTGCTCAGAAAAAAAGGGGCACGTATTGTTGATGTTTCCCTGCCGCACACCGAATACTGCGTCGCGGTGTACTATCTGATAGCCCCGTCGGAGGCAAGTTCCAATCTGGCCAGGTATGATGGCGTCCTGTACGGCTATCGCGACATGGAGGCTGATACCCTTCTTGATATGTATAAACAAACACGCTCGAAAGGCTTTGGTGCGGAGGTGAAGCGGCGCATCCTTATCGGCACCTACGCCTTGTCCTCCGGGTACTACGACGCCTATTACAAAAAAGCATCTCAGGTGCGAACCTTGATTCTCAATGATTTCAAAACAACGTTTCAATCCTGTGACGTGCTCATCTCTCCTGTAACCCCGACCCCTGCCTGGAAAATGGGCGAGAACACCGAGGACCCGCTTGCCGTGTATCTGTCCGACATACTGACTATCTCGGCCAATCTTGCCGGGATTCCCGGAATGTCGGTGCCCGGCGGTTTTACGACGGAGGGTTTGCCGGTCGGCGTGCAGCTACAGGCAGCGCACTTTCAGGAAGAAAAGCTGTTGAAAACCGGTTTTAATCTCGAGCAGGGACTGGGGCTTGAGCAAAGAAAATTGGATATATAATGCGGCTCCTTGTTCTTTAAGAGATAAATTTCGTTTCACGGTGATCCTTTGAAAATTAGAATTCCTGAGAATATCGCAACAATAACCCCCTATCCTCCCGGCAAACCTCTCGATGAACTGGAACGCGAGTACGGCATAACCGACTCCATCAAACTGGCCTCGAACGAGAACCCCTGGGGGCCGTCGCCGAAGGTGATACGGGCCCTGCGAGCCGAACTGTCGCAACTGCACAGGTATCCAGACGGGTCGTGTTATTATCTGGTCCAGGCCCTTGCCGAAAAATTGGGTATTGCACCGGGCGAAATTGTCATGGGCAATGGATCCAATGAGATTATCGAGTTTCTGGTCAAGGCCTTTGTGCAGGAAGGGGACGAGGTCATCACCAGTCACCCGTCTTTTCTCATGTACCAGAAAATCGTCCAGGTGAGAGGCGGCATAAACCACGTGGTGCCGTTGCTGGACATGCGTCACGATCTTGCGGGCATCAAAAAACTGGTGTCGGAAAAAACCCGGCTTCTTTTTATCGATAATCCGAACAATCCTACCGGCACGGCCATCCCGCCGGTGGAGCTCTACCGGTTTCTCAGCGACTTCCCGGAGTCTGTGATTGTTGTCCTCGATGAAGCGTATGTCGATTTCATGGATAAAAAGCTGCAGGTGGATTTCTATTCCCTTATTAGAAACGTGGAAGGACGTTGCCCGGTTGTTTTTTTACGAACTTTTTCCAAGGCATATGGCTTGTCCGGCCTGCGGGTTGGGTATGGCATGATGGCCAGGGAGATTGCCGAATGTCTGCACAAGGTGCGTCAGCCGTTCAATATCAATCAGATGGCCCAGGTGGGCGCTTTGGCGGCACTAGAGGATGAAGAATACTATCAGCTTACACTGGACCGAACGGCAAAGGCTCGTGCCTATCTGAGCCGGGAGGTCGATAAACTCGGTTGCACGAGTTACCCAACCGAGACAAATTTTTTTCTAATTGATGTGCAGGGGAATGCGGACAAGCTTTATCAGGCCATGCTGTACAAAGGGGTGATTGTCCGCTCCATGAGCGCCTACGGCTTTACCAATTTTATTCGGGTAACCTTTGGCACGGAAGAGGAAAATAAACGCTTTGTCAAAAGCTTGGCGGATTGCCTCGGCGAACTGGGTTATGTCTGAGCTGCAGAATATCGTCACCATTGACGGCCCCTCCGGGGTTGGGAAATCGACCGTGAGCAGGAAGGTCGCCGCTGCCATTGGTTTTACCTACCTTGATACCGGGGCCATGTACCGTGCGGTCGGCTGGTATTTTCTGCAGCAGGGAATTGCTCTCGAGGAGACGGAGGCCATTGCTGAAAAACTGGCCGATGTGGAACTGCAATTATTTCCGGCGGTGGATGAGGAGAGTGATGTGCGGGTTTTCCTCAACGGCGAAGATGTCACCATGGCCATCCGCACAGCTGAAATGGCCATGGTCGCGTCCAGGGTGTCGGCGCTCCCGGTCGTTCGGCGGATATTGACCGAAATTCAGCGAGGTTACGGCGAGAGAGGTGGTATTGTCGCCGAGGGGCGTGACACCGGCACTGTCGTTTTTCCAAAGGCCGCGTTCAAGTTTTTTCTTGATGCCCGGCCCGAAGAGAGGGCGAAAAGGCGTGTTCTGCAGCTGCAGGCAAGAAGTGTTGCTGCGGATTTTAACGAGATCCTGAAGATGACTCTTGAACGTGACCTCAATGATAGTCAGCGCGCGATAGCCCCTTTAAAAAGGGCAGAAGACGCTGTGTTGATTGAGACGACGGAGAGAACTATTCCGCAGGTGGTCAGCGAGATACTCAGGGTAATCGACAGTAAAAAGAACAAAGAGAGATGATGCGGCACCGACAGGAGAGACGGTACCGCATCAAACGACTTTACTGTACGACAAAATCAACCCTTCTGTTCATGCTGTAGGCATCCTCGTCCTGCCCCAAAAACAAAGGTCTTTCTTCACCGTAGGACAGGGTGCGCATCCTGTCTCCGGCAATACCGAGGCTGATGAGATACTGCCGGGAATTGATCGCTCTTCTCTCGCCGAGGGCGAGGTTGTATTCGTTGGTTCCCCTTTCATCGGAATTACCCTCAATGGTTACCATGGTCCCGGGAGTTGTCTGGAGATATTCGGCATTACGGATGAGGACCTCCGTCATACCGGGACTAACGCCGGCCTGGTCAAAGTCAAAGTAGATGGGATAGAGATTCTCGGAGCTTCTCCCATGTATTCTCTTGTATTCATCGGACTGCTGGTCAGCTGCGGACATTAATCCCGCGCCTGCTGCATCATCCAGACGTCCTTCCTTGGGCAGGCCCTCTTCAGAATAGCCGCCTTCTGCCTGGGGATAGCTGATGTCTTTTCCTCCGGGCATTTCAGATCCTGTTGAACCGTCTGGTGGTATAACGGTTTTTTTGCCGCAGCCGGCACCAAAAAGAACCAATGACCCGAGAAGAGCTGAAAGAGCAAGAGTTCTACTGAGCCTTTTTTTCATAAAATACTCCTGTGGTGAAAAGAGTCCCGTTTACCGGGTTAAATAATTTGTAAAAAAACAAGGGTAGGTTGCGGTGAAGAACAGATCCACCGAAATAACTCTCTACTTTAGTCGTATTGCAAGAGAGGTCAAGAAAAATTGTCAGGTAAACATTAATCGTTTCCTGTTGCCCGGCTGATGCTATAATGGTAATCGATTAAAAAGGAAAAAGGGGCGACCTTTCTCTTTAATCGATAAAGACACAAAAAATGAACAGGCAACCCGGTTTTTTGGGGAGGCAGGGGATGATTGAGCGACAATGGATACGTATGTACTGATAGCCAGCTGTGCCGGTGGGCTGGAGAGCTTGGTGGAAGAAGAAGTGTTGTCGTTCGGCGGGCAGGATGTCGTCTGTGCTAACGGTGTGGTTACCTGGAGAGGGCCGCTGGAGTCCGGCTATCGCTGCTGTCTGTGGTCCCGTTTTGCCTCGCGTGTCTTTTTGCAGCTGGCCCGGTTTCCCGTTGTCGATGAAGAGACGGTGTACCTGCAGTGTCTAGCGCTGGATTGGCAAGACCATCTCTTGGACGAGACAAGTTTTGCGGTCAGCTGCACACTTTCCGGAGAGTCGCCGATCACCCACAGTCGCTATGCCGCCCTGAAGGTCAAGGATGGTCTGGTTGACAATTTTAGAAACAGGACCGGCAAACGTCCGTCGGTTGAGACAACCAGGCCTGATGTACAGGTTCATCTGCATGTGGATGGAAAAACCGCGACCCTTGCCATTGATTTATCCGGGGAAAGCCTGCACCGGCGGGGGTACAGGGCGGCGGCGGTCAAGGCGCCGCTTAAGGAAACCCTTGGTGCCGCAATCGTTGCCTTGAGTGGCTGGTTGACAGATACCCCGACATTGATCGATCCCATGTGCGGTACCGGCACCCTCTTGATCGAGGCCGCGCTGATGTTTGGCGACTCTGCACCGGGGCTGTCGCGCAGTCATTTTGGTTTTTTCGGCTGGGCGGGGCATGACGTGACGCTCTGGAACAGTCTGGTCGAAGAGGCCTTGGGGCGAGAGGAGAGGGGGTTGGAAAAGGACTGGCCGTTGATAATCGGCTACGACTGTGATCCTGTTGCGGTAAGTGCCGCGCGAAAAAATATTGAGAAGGCCGGCCTTACCGAGCAGATTCAGATAAAACAGGCGGAGCTGGCCACGCTTCGTTCTCCGGATAAAAAAGGGGTGTTGTTGTCGAATCTGCCGTACGGGGAAAGACTTTCCGAGACGGAACAGGTGAGCCGGCTGTACAGGGCCTTTGGCCGTATTGTAAAGGAGAGGTTCTTTGGCTGGAAAGTCGCGGTGTTTATCTCCAATCCGACCTTGACCGACAGTTTTACCCTCGCCTGGGATGATAAGCACAGATTATATAATGGTTCAATCCCCTGCAGACTGCTAACCGGGTCGGTTACCGAGGCAGAGAGTGTTTTCAAGTGGACCCCATTGGAGCGAAGCAGCGAGGAACCAGAGGGGGAGTTTGGCAACAGGTTGCGAAAAAATCTTAAAAAAACGCTTAAATGGGCGGAACGAGAAGATATATCCTGTTTCAGGATTTATGATCGGGATCTGCCGGATTTCAACCTCAGTATCGATCTGTTTGGCAAATGGGTGCACATGCATGAATATGCCCCGCCGAAAACCATTGATCCGCAGCTGGCCACCTCAAGGATGGTCGCCGCGGTGAAAAATGTCAAAGATATCCTTGGGGTTCGGTCGAATCGAGTTTTTATAAAATCGAGGGAGCGTCAGAAAGGCCGAAAGCAGTATGAAAAGAAGAGCAATACCGGCAAAATGTATGAGGTTCGGGAGGGTGAGTGCTCTTTTCTGGTAAATTTCACCGATTATCTCGATACCGGACTTTTTCTCGATCATCGACCGATTCGCCAGAAAATATACCGGGAAGCGAGGGGAAAAAGATTTTTAAACCTGTATGGCTATACCGGGACGGCGACGGTCCATGCGGCGATGGGTGGTGCGGCAGGTACAACAACGGTTGATCTTTCGGCGACCTATCTGCACTGGGCAAAAATGAACCTCGCCCTCAACGGGCTGACGGAATTTCGTAACAAGTTTGAAAAAGCTGATTGTTTACAGTGGCTCGAAGAATGCAGCACGGCCTTTGATCTGATCTTTATCGATCCCCCGACTTTTTCCAACACGAAAAAAGACCAGCGGGTTTTTGATATCCAGAAAGATCATGCACGGTTGATTGACCTGGCCATGGCGCATCTTGAACCGGATGGTCTGCTGCTTTTCTCAACGAACTTCCGACGTTTTAAACTGGAGGAGAACCTGGCGACGCGCTATGCTATCAAAGATATTTCTGCCGAGTCCGTTCCCTTTGATTTTTCCAGGAATGAAAAGATCCACAGTTGCTGGGAAATGAGAAGAACCGCGCAGACAAAGCAGGGTAATAAATGGCCGGAAGGGGGGCCGTGGCGATAGGCATGGGCTTCTCTCAACACAATCATTATCACAGTAGTGCAAATATCGGCTATTGGCTGTACAATACGCAAAGATCAGCCGACCGGCGCCTGTGCCGTTGGTTGCTGTGGTGGAATTGAAAAATGCAAGGGAAGAAGAGAGACACTGAGCAAGGACAAACGCGGGTATGAAAACACCAACCGGAGGGGGAATGGTGGCGGAAATTGAAAAACTGCAAAAACAGATAAATGACCTTAAAGCGCAACTGGTAAAAGAAAAACAGACGAACAAACTGCTGAAGAAAAGGGCCTTGCAGGCGATTCTTGGCAGTAACGGCGCGGGCCCTGGGCAGGCGGAACAGAATGCCTGTGAAGTCGATCTTGTCCGGGCGGAGCTTTCCAGTCGCGCCAAAAGTGTCTTTTTGGAAAATGTCAGTCACGAAATCCGCTCATCTATGAACGGAATTGTCGGAATGACCGAGCTCGTTCTGGAAACGGATCTGTCTGCCGAACAGCGGCAGTATCTGGAAATGGTCGGCGCCTCCGTTGATCGTTTACTGGTTGTCGTCAATGAAATCCTGGATTTTTCCAGGATAGAGACAGGGGAACTGGAGCTTGATCCGGAAGACTTTAATCTCAAGGAGAGCCTTGATCACGACCTTTATGTCCTGCGCCAATCCGCCGAAAATAAAGATCTCCAGCTGGACTGCACCATAGCCCCGGATGTTCCGGCGAATGTGCATGGCGATTCTTCCCGACTGGTGCAGATTGTTACCAATCTGGCCGATAATGCAATAAAATTCACGACGCGCGGCGGGATTTTCATCAACATCGATAATGTTGGTTACGACACGAGCAATAATGTTCTGTTGCAATGCACCATTCGTGACACCGGCTGCGGTATCGCCCCGGATAAACTCAAACTCATCAAACATTATTTCAAGCAAAAAGCCACAACGCAGCTTGCCCTGCCGCTCTCCGTCGGGACAACAGGATTGGGGTTGACCGTCAGTTCCCAGCTGGTGAGGCTTATGGGTGGAGAAATGTATGTGGAAAGTAGTCCCGAGGGGACAACGTTCCGGTTTACCCTTCCGTTTAAGGAGGTCGCCGATCTTGGCGGTCTTGAGGAAAAAACCAATGTTACCCTGGAAGGTATTGAAGAGGAAGTCGCCTATGCCCTGCGGGGCGCCAAGGTTCTTCTCGCCGAGGATGAATATATCAACCGGGTGCTCATCGAGGCGATTCTCAAACAGCTTGGCGTGGAGGTAACCTCGGTCACCAATGGCCGGGATGCTGTAGCGGAGGCGTGTAGCGGGGCATATCAGCTGGTTCTGATGGACGTCCAGATGGATGATGTCGATGGATTGGAGGCGACCAGGCGTATCAGAAAACACGAGCGCAAACAGGGTGGTCACATGAGTATTATCGCTCTTACTGCCTTGGCTATGTCCGGCGACCGGGAAAAATGTCTGCAGGTCGGTATGGATGATTACCTGCCCAAGCCGGTGCAGAGAAATGCCTTGATCAGTGTCCTCGCACGGTTTTTGACACGTCGGGCGCTGGTGGTGGACGGAGATCCGGTGAGTCAGGGTATTTTTGTGCGTACCCTGGTCGAGGCAGGCTGGCAGGTCACCATCGCTGAAACCCGACGCGCGGCAATGTACGAGGCGTCGCTTTCTCATTTTGACCTGATTGTTTTCGACCTCTCGGCACCGCAGCTCGAGGGAGCCGAGGGGGCAAGAATAATCCGCCAGCTCGAGGAGTACTCCGGACAACGGACCCAGATCTTTGGCATAGGCCGGGAGCTCGACCATGGCGAACTGCAGGGACTGGGCTTTGATGGGTATATACCAAGGCCGGTGACCAAAGACAGCATCCTGCAGCAGTTGGAAGTTTTTGCACCGGTCGGATAGAACGAGACACTGCGGATCTGCCGGCAAGATGTGGTTTCCGGCAGATCGTTTCTTGTTCCACACCTTTTTCTGTCAAATAGAATTTATAACATAGATTTATGATACATTTTTCCCATGTCTGTCTTGACACCTTCGGCTACGAACTGCCGCCAAGGGTACTCTCCTCCGCGGATATTGAAACCCGCTTATCCCCTGTTTATGAGCGACTGCGGCTGCCGCCCGGCAGGCTGGAGTTGATGAGCGGTATCCGGCAACGGCGCCTCTGGCCCCAAGGGACAAGGCCCAGTGAGGCCGGCAGCCTGGCTGGAAAGAGGGTGATTGACACGGCAGGCGTCGATGCAAAAGCTATTGACTGTCTTATTTTTACCTCCGTATCGCGGGATATGATGGAACCGGCGACCGCCTCGTTTGTGCATGACAAACTAGGTCTCTCGTCTTCCGCCCTGATTTTTGATATTTCCAATGCCTGTCTCGGCTTTCTCGACGGGATGGTGATGCTGGCCAATATGATCGAGCTGGGGCAGGTTGAAAACGGGCTTATCGTCTCCGGAGAGACGGCGGAAGAGTTATTGGAGTCGACCCTGCTTGCTCTGCTCGAGGATACGACGCTGAGCCGAAAAAGCATAAAACCGGCTTTTGCCTCGCTGACCATCGGCTCCGGTTCGGTCGCCTTGTATATGCGACGCGTAAAAAACAGCGAAGACCGGCCACGGCTGGTCCATGGGGCCTGGCAGGCGAATACCGAACATTCCGACCTTTGTCATGGCGGCCGCAAGGGGGCAGACTCAATTCTTATGGCGACCAACTCGGAAGAATTATTGCACCGGGGGGTCGACACCGCCCAGATGACCTGGAACAGGTTTTCGGCCAAAGCCGGCTGGCGGGCCGACGACATAGACCAGTTTTTCTGCCACCAGGTAGGTTCGGCCCACGCCAAACTACTCTTTGAGCGTTTGGAACTGCAGCCGGAAAAAAATTTCGAGACCCTGGCAACGCTTGGCAATGTCGGTTCCGTGTCGGCACCGATAACCATGGCCATGGCTATGGAGCAGGGGGCTTTTCTACCGGGGCAAAAGGGCGCGCTGCTGGGCATCGGCAGCGGCATAAACTGTTTGATGTTGGGAGTTGAATGGTAATTATGGCCGACATGGTAACCAACGGACAAGGGCAGATACTGCTCAAGCTGGCAAGAAAAGTTCTTGAGCAAAAGCTCAACCAGGGAACCCTGCCGGACAAACCGGACGATGCTGTTTTTTCGGCGAAAGCGGCCACCTTTGTCACGCTGAAAATAGCCGGTAAACTGCGCGGCTGTATCGGTACTCTTGAACCGGTTGATCCGCTCTGGGACAGCGTGGTGCAGAATAGCATCAATGCGGCCTTTTATGATCATCGTTTTTTGCCTCTTACCCTGGAGGAGTTGCCGGCAGTACAGCTCGACGTCTCGATACTGTCCCAGCCGAAACCTTTAGAATACAAGGATGCTGGGGATCTTGCGGCAAAACTGTGTCCTGGCATTGATGGGGTTATTTTGCGCGAAGGTACAAGGAGTGCCACTTTTTTGCCCCAGGTCTGGCAACAGCTTCCCAGCCCCGAGCAGTTTCTCGGCCATCTCTGTGTGAAAGCTGGACTATCGCAAGATGGCTGGCGGCGGGGAAGACTCGAAATCCATACCTACCAGGTGCAGGATTTTGCGGAGGAAAGAAAGTGAGAGAGGTGGTTCTTTCAGAACAACAGTTACGAGAGCTCGAAGATATCTACGAAAAGCTCCAGCAGGAGTACGCTCGGGTGGCCGGGGCCCTGGATTTTTCCTGCAGTGGGTGCCCCGATAACTGCTGTGACTCTCATTTTCTCCACCACACCTACACGGAATGGGCATACCTCTGGCGGGGCATAAGTCAGCTTGTTTCAGAGCGACAGCAGCAGCTCATTGCCCGGGCCAAGGCCTATCTTGCCCAGTGTACCGAGGAACTGGCGGCCGGTCGGCGCCCGCAGGTCATGTGTCCGCTCAATAAGGACGGACTTTGTGTTGTCTATGAACATCGTCTGCTGGTCTGCCGTACCCACGGTGTTCCGGCGACCATGACCCGGCCAGATGGCCAAACCTTATGTTTTCCCGGTTGTTTTCGCTGCCAGGAGATGTTCGAGAGCCTCAATGAACAGTCCCCCCATGTAGCAAGGACACCTCTCCTAACAAGACTGGCCCTGCTGGAAAACGAACTTTTAGACAATAAACGTCATCTGTTGCCCAGGGTCAAGATGACCATCGCCGAGATGCTGGTGCAGGGGCCGCCGGCTCTCCCCCGACCGTATGGTGAAAAAAAGACCGGTGCGTCACCGGAGAAAAAATGAGAGAGTGCAATCTCAGAAGGAGATAAGGTCCATGCGTGTGAAGGTCCGCCATAAGCAGCCTAATTCGAAGATGTGTTTTGTCTGCGGGCTGCACAACCGTTTCGGGTTGAAAAGCAGCTTTTATGAGCTTGAAGATGGGCAACTGCTGGCGATTTTCCAGCCGGCGGATGAGCACCAGGGGTATCCGGGGCGTTTGCACGGCGGTATTGCCGCGACCATCCTGGATGAAACCATCGGGCGGGCGATTATGTTGACCCATGCTGATAACATCTGGGGGGTGACCGTCGATTTTTCCATGAAACTGAGAAAACCCGTGCCGATCGACGGGGAGATACGAGTTCTCGCTCGAATTGTCTCGGAGAGCACGCGCTCCTTTCAGGGAGAAGGAGAGATTCTCCTTGCCGACGGGCGTGTTGCGGTGGCGGGCAAGGGACGGTATCTCAAAATGGATATTGACAAAATTGCCGACTTTGATCACCAGGGCGAGGAGTGGCTGGTCGTTGAGCGGCCGGACGATCCGGAGTTTGTCGAGCTGTAAAAAGAGCCATCAACCCTGATGCAGGGGCCGCTGTTTCTCAGCGGCAATATGCTGGTTATTATACCTTAAACCGAATGTTTAAAATATCGCCGTCGGTGACAATATAGTCTTTGCCCTGCAGATACATCTTGCCGGCTTTTTTCAGTTCCGCCTCACCGCCGTAATCCATCAGTTCGTCGTATTTCATCACCTCGGCCCGGATAAATCCGCGTTGCAGATCAGAATGGATAACCCCGGCGGCGACAGGAGCGGGGGAATCCCGGCGAACCAGCCATTGTCTGACCTCATCCTTACCAACGGTAAAAAAAGAAATAAGGCCAAGGGCCTTCAGGCACAGGCCGGTCATGATACCGAGGGCCGGCTCGGCTATGCCTAAATCCTGCAGGAATTCGTCTTTTTCTTCCTGCGAATCGAGGAGGACAATCTCCGACTCGACCTGGGCGGAAACAAGCATCGCCTCAATCTTGTGTTGTCTGCACTGCTCAGCCGTTTTCTCGAGGAGTGTCGTGTCGCCTACTTGCTCTTCCGAGACATTGAAGGCGAGGATCAATTCCTTTCGGGTAATAAGGGGGTAACTGCGGATGAGCAACTCTTCTTCCTCGCTGAATTCCATCAGGCGAAGCGGTTTCTCCTCTTCAAGATGTATCAGCAGCTTGCGCATCAGTTCGAGCTCCACTGCCTGCTTATCGTCCTTGATCTTTTTCAGGGCGGTTTCGATGCGGGCAATACGTTTTTCGACAAAGATCTGGTCGTGCATGATCAGCTCATTGTTGACCATCTCTGCATCGCGTATGGCATCGACGGATCCTTCCGCGTGGTATATCGAGTCGTCTTGAAAGGCCCGAATGACATGGCACAGGGCATCGACATCGGCGATCTCCTGAAAGATATCCCCCTTGGCGATATTTTCCTGTTCCATTTTCGGCAGGAGAACCAGGTCTATCCGCGCCCTGGCCTCTTTGTTGGGACGGTACATGGCCACCAGGCGATCAAAACGCGGATCGCGTATTTCGGCGGTGCCGGGAATTGGTTTTGCGGGACCGGTCTGCTCTCTCAGTTCGCTGCCGGTCAATACCTGGAAAAGGGTCTTTTTGCCTGTTTGCGGCAGGCCTATGATTCCAACCTTCATCGTCGAATGTATCCTTTCTGTAAGATAGTGTGAAACTGATTGCTGGACAAATACCACAGGATAGCGGTAATCGGCAAGATAATAGCGGGGAAATAATTCGATAACCCCGGTAAGCGGCAGGAAATCGGTTTTCAGGAAAAATAAAGGGGTGGTTCGGCTTGAACCGGGAGAGCGGCACAGAACAAAACGCCAGGGTAAGGGCCAGAGTTCCTGCGGCAAGACAGTTGGATATGGCGGCAACAGTCGTTCATGCAAGCAGCAACTCTGACCTTTACCCTGGAGGCTCTCCTTTGATGAAAGGGTCTGACCAGAAACTCCAGCAAAGAGACGCAGATACTTTCTGAGCCTTTTCCTTAATAGGGAGTTTTTTTGGTTCTCCTTGTGTCGTTGTGGCGAAAACTGCGCTCCGCGCAGGCATATGTGCAGAGGAAAGAAAAGTAACACGAACCGGATCTTTGTGTTACTGTACCGAAACCGCCGGAGCATGTCAAGAACTTCTTGCTGTAAAATAAATATTCACCGATACTGGCGTCGTGTGAGATGTGCGAGAGAGGAAAACTTGAACGAAGAAAGGGAAGGGATGGAAAAAAAATGATTTTTCAGGAGGATGTACCTATTACGCCGATCGGCATGATCCACTCCTGCTTTACCGAGAAATTCGGCATTCCCCGGCAGCCGGGGATGGTGGTCTCGGCAACCGCCCGTCTGGAGATGCTGCCGCCCTGCAACAGAGAAGAGATGGTCCGCGGCCTGGAGCAGTTTTCGCATCTCTGGGTGCATTTTTTATTTCACCAGACGGTCGCCGAGGGGTGGAAGCCGACCGTACGACCACCCTGGCTCGGCGGGCAGAAGAGGGTGGGGGTTTTTGCAAGTCGCAGTCCACATCGACCGAATCATCTCGGCCTCTCCGCAGTCCGGCTCGAGGCTATTGTCTATGAAAAGGGAAAACTTTTTCTCGAACTCTCCGGGGTCGATTTTCTTGATCGGACGCCGGTGTTCGACATAAAGCCGTATATCCCCTACAGTGATAGCATTCAGTCGGCCACCTGCGGCTATGCGCACGGAGAAAACCCTGCGGTGGCGGTAGTTTTCGGTGAAAGTGCCGAGCTTTTCTGCGCCGATTATTTACAAAAAACCGGAAGAAACATCCAGAGGCTGGCAGAAGAGATAATCGGCCAGGATCCGCGGCCGGCCAGCCAGAAAAAAAACAGAAGTGATTTCGGGATGCTGCTCTGGAATGTCAATATCCGCTGGCAGGTCAAGGATGACTGCTTTTATGTTGCGAGCTGTAGCGAGGTTATGGCTTGATAAAGCCGTCGATGATGCAGGTGACGCCTTTGTCAATGACATAGGTTTGACTTTTAATGTCATAATGCAGGCTGCCGCCATCGATCTGCGCCTGCTCCGCCTCCAGCCGGGTTTTTCCTGGACAATTGACGGTGCGCTGGTCGCTGTTGTAGAGGAGCAGGTCGGTATAGAGAAATTGTTTGTCGACGGTCTTGTTGATAACCACATCTCCGCTCAAGGTGAGCATTTTGCTGGCGGTACTGTATTGGCCGGTATTGGCGAGGACGGTAGTGATATTCCCTGCTGCATCGAAGAGATCAGCGCTGACCAGTTCCATGATAAGCAGGTTGGGATCCTCGCCGGTGCGAGCTCTCTGGGCGCGTATGACTGCCGTTTTCTGACCTTGCTGATTCTGTAGGATTTTCACCTTATCCATGTTGAAATCATGGCCTTCGGCTTTTTCCTTTTTCGGTGCCGGATCGAAACTGCCCCTGGGGCTGAGGAAATTGCCGACCGGTATAGACCAGAGAGGATAGGTGATGATGATGCACAGGGGGACGAGCCAGATGATATTGCGGTGGAATTTCATCGATTTTTGTATTTTTGCAGCAGTTCCATCAGCAGATTTTTGCCCTCGATGATCAGGTCGCAGGCGTCACGAACAGCTCCGGCACCGCCGGATCGTTCGGTGATAAAATGGGCGATCTCTTTTACTTCCCGTGCGCCATTGGCGGGGACAATGGCAAGCCCAACCTGCTGCAGCAGGACCAGATCGAGCCAGTCGTCGCCCATATAGGCAATCTGATAGGGCTTCAGGCCGGTGACCCGCATTACATCCTTGAAGGCCTCGTTTTTATTGCCGACGCCCTGATAGATATGGCCGATTTTCAGCTCGTTGGCGCGCCTGGCGACAACCTCTGATGTTCTGGCGGTGATGACACCCACTGCAACGCCCGCCTCCCTGAGAAGGCGCAGGCCAAAGCCATCCTGGGTGTTAAAGGCCTTGCTCTCTTCACCGTTCCCGGAATAGAGGAGGTTGCCGTCGGTGAGGACACCGTCGACATCAAGAAGCAGCAGTAGTACGTCCCGTGCCTTTTCCAGGGCGAGTTTTCGCTGCGGGTCGTCTGCCCGGTTGTCCCGCTCCCGGGCCCTGGTGCGATATCCTTCGAGAAGCTCGCAGTCGGAGGGATAGGCGGTGGGGGAGGTCGAGCACTGGTCAGACATATTCAGGTAACTGCATTCCGCACCCTGATCAGTTGCACCAGTAATTCTTCAACCTTATCAAGGGGAATGGAGTTCGGCCCGTCGCAAAGGGCCTGGTCCGGGTTGGGGTGTATTTCCATGAAAAGCCCATCAATTCCGGCGGCCACCGCAGCCCTGCTCAGGGTGGCTATAAATTCCCGCTGGCCGCTGGAAAAACCGCCGGCGCCGCCGGGGAGCTGCACCGAATGGGTGGCGTCAAAGATCACCGGGCAGCCAAAGGAGCGCATGACCGGCAGAGAGCGCATGTCAACGACCAGGTTGTTGTAGCCAAAGCTGGCGCCGCGTTCAACGAGCATAATTTTTTTGCCGCCGACGCCGCGCATTTTATTCACCGCATTTTCCATATCCCAGGGTGAGACAAACTGCCCTTTTTTCACGTTGACCGGTTTGCCGGTTTTGGCGGCGGCGGTGAGCAGGTCGGTCTGGCGGCAGAGAAAAGCGGGAATTTGGAGAATATCGAGTACTTCGGCGGCTGCGGCAACCTGGCTGACATCATGGATATCGGAGATGACCGGGACGCCGATTTCCCGGCGGATTTTGGCGAGAGTTGCCAGGCCTGCTTCCAGGCCGGGGCCGCGATAAGACTCCAGCGAGGTCCGGTTGGCTTTATCAAAAGAGGCCTTGAATACGTAAAAGATTCCCAGCCGGTCACAGATCTCCTGCATCCTGCCGGCGACTGTTCTGGCCAACTCCTCGGATTCGAGGGCACAGGGGCCGCCGATGAGCAACAACGGCTGCCCGGTACCGACGATAAGGGGCGTGCCGGAGGGGCTGCCGATGGCAACGGAAATATCAGACATCCTTGTTCTGGCCTCTTTTCTTGTGCGCAAGGGCCGCACTGATAAAATCCCTGAACAGCGGATGCGGTTTCATCGGTTTTGATTTGAATTCCGGATGAAACTGACAGCCGAGGAACCAGGGGTGATCGGCGAGTTCAACAATTTCAACCAGATTGTTGTCCGGTGACGTTCCGGAGATGATCAGACCGTTTTCTTCCAGTTGTTTCCGGTAGGCATTGTTGAATTCAAATCGGTGCCGATGCCGCTCGGATATTTCATCCTTGGCGTAAGCCCGGGCGGCATTGGTATCTTCTTTGAGAACACAGGGGTAGGCGCCGAGGCGCAGGGTGCCGCCGAGGTCTGACCCTTCGTTCCGTGTCTGTATCTTGTTGGCACGGTAATCAAACCACTCCTTGATCAGATAAATGACCGGATCCGGGGTGTCTTCGTCGAGCTCGGTGGAATTGGCCATGGACAGGCCCAGGACATCTCGTGAGAATTCAACCACCGCCAGTTGCATGCCGAGACAGATGCCGAAAAATGGGATCTTGTTCTTGCGGGCATAGTTGATGGCCTTAATCTTTCCTTCAACGCCCCGCTTGCCGAACCCGCCGGGAACGAGAATGCCGTCGCAGCCGTCAAGCAGACTGGCCACGTTTTTTGATTCCAGGCATTCGGCGCTGATATACTCCAGATTGACCTTGGTGCCGTTGGCCAGGCCGCCATGCACCAGCGCTTCGTGGAGACTTTTATATGATTCCGTTAGATCGACATACTTGCCGGTGATGGCAATGGTCACTTCGTTGCGCGGGTTCTGGATATTATGCACCAGATCTTCCCATGGCTTGATATTCGGCTGCCCGGTCCAGATGTTCAGCAGCTCAAGAATCTTCGTGTCCAGCCCTTCCCGGTGCAGATGCAGCGGGAGTTCATAAATGGTGTCGACATCGATGGCGGTGATAACCGCATCCTGGGGGACATTGCAAAACAGGGCAATCTTCGCCTTCAGACTGTCATCAAGGGGCACTTCGGTCCGGCAGAGGAGGATATCCGGCTGGATGCCGTCGGCTCGCAGTTCGCGCACCGAATGCTGCGTCGGTTTGGTTTTTACCTCGCCGGCGGATTTGATATACGGTACCAGGGTCAAGTGGATGAAAAGGGTGTACTCTCTGCCCAGATCGCCGCGAAGTTGACGGATGGCTTCGATAAACGGCAACCCTTCAATGTCACCGACGGTGCCGCCGATTTCGATGATGGCCACATCGACACTGCCGTCGAGCTGGCGTACCGCGGCCTTGATTTCGTCGGTGATATGCGGAATTACCTGCACCGTGCCGCCGAGATATTCCCCACGCCGTTCTTTGGTGATAACGGAATAGTAAATACGCCCCGAGGTGTAATTGTTTTTCTGGGCCATGACCGCACTGGTATAGCGCTCATAGTGGCCCATATCCAGATCCGTCTCGGCGCCGTCGTCGGTGACGTACACTTCGCCGTGCTGAAAAGGGTTCATGGTGCCGGGATCGACGTTGATGTAGGGGTCGAGCTTCTGGAAGGTTACCGTCAATCCTCGACTTTCGAGCAGTGCCCCGATCGCCGCCGAAGCCAGTCCTTTCCCGAGGGAGGAGAGAACGCCGCCGGTAACAAAAATAAACTTGGTTCGTTTGGTATTATTTGGCTTTTTCATGGTGGCCACTATAGCAATCCAACCCTTTTTTTGAAACAGAAAACTTCCCCGGCCAAGGAAAAAACAAGGGTTGGGCCGGGAGTGGAATTTTCAAGGTGTCATGGGGGGTTGACGCGGAAAGAGAGGGTATCTTGATAGTCATGCTGCTCGTGCCTATGGTGTTAGATGAGTGTGTGTACCGATAAGCAATTGAAATAAAATGGAGGAATGTATGCAATATATTTTAATCGTGGCGGCGTTGTTTGCCCTGGCGACGACTGCTTTTGCAAGTAATGACAAACAGGCAGCCTCGACGCACAAAACCGCCATATTGGGCGGAGGCTGTTTCTGGTGCATGGAGCCGCCCTTTGAACAACTCGAGGGGGTGGTTGAGGTGATGGCCGGATACAGCGGGGGAGAGGAAGAAAATCCCACCTATGAACAGGTATCCAGTGGGCAGACGGGCCATATCGAATCCGTCCGGGTCGTCTATGACCCGGAGAAAATTTCCTATAAGGAGTTGCTCGACACCTTCTGGCGCTATGTCGATCCGACTGATCCGGGCGGCCAGTTTGCCGATCGTGGCGATCATTATAAAACGGTCATTTTCTACAATGATGATGAGGAAAAAAAGATCGCTGAACAATCCCGTGCGGAATTGCAAGCATCAGGCGTTTTCACCAAGCCGATAGCCACCGCTCTCCGACCGGCGCAGCCCTTTTATCCGGCAGAGGAATACCATCAGGACTATTACAAGAAAAATCTCTTTCATTATGAGGCCTACAAGGTAGGTTCGGGCAGGGCGGGTTTTCTTGAGAGAACCTGGAAAGACCAGCCGCAAAAGATACAGTTCGTCAAGCCTTCGGAGGAACAGTTACGTGCACAATTAACCCCGATGCAATATCAGGTGACGCAGAAAGACGGTACGGAGCCGCCCTTTGAAAATGAGTATAATAGCAACAAGCGGGCTGGCATCTATGTAGACATCGTCTCCGGGGAACCACTGTTTAGTTCCCTCGATAAATTTGATTCGGGAACCGGCTGGCCGAGTTTTACCCGGCCCCTGGTCGCGGCGAATGTGGTAGAGAAAAAAGATGTGAAATTATTCATGGTCCGGACCGAGGTGCGCAGTGCCGCCGGGGATTCCCATCTCGGCCATGTGTTTGATGACGGTCCGGCCCCAACTGGATTGCGCTATTGTGTTAATTCGGCATCGCTGAACTTTATTCCCGTCGAGGAGCTCAAGGCGAAGGGGTACGGAGAATTTCTGCCGTCATTTCAGTAGGACCGGTCGGCAAAGCTGGGTATCGGGTAGCAGGGTGGAGATTCATTGTCCGTTCAGGACATCTTCCACCCGTTTGCCGTTGATCTCCGTGTCGAAGATTTTCTGCAGCAAGGGGGCAACCTTCTCCACGTGTTCCTCGCTGAGGAGAAATCCGGGTAATGGTCTGGCGGTCAGGGTCTGCAGACGTGCCTGCATGCTCAGGGTTGAGTTGAGCCGGTCGGCTATTTCCTCGAATTCACGTATGTCGAGAAGGGCCGGGAGCACATCGAGCATGTTGCCCCAGTATTCTTTTTGTCCAAGATGTTCGAGGAGCTGGCTCACCGCCGTGGCGGCTTCAAAGTATTCATCGGATATTTGCGCGGGGTGCAGGGCGGAGCAGGTCCGCATCGAGATGAACAGGCGGCAGCCGAAGGGTCGGACTGCATAGATGCGACAGAGATTGTTTTCAAGAAACGGGCAGATCGACAGGTTCTGCTGGTCACCCGGATCAACCTCTCTTCCTTCAAGGCAGGCCGAGGCAAAATCATTGGTGGTCATCTTCGGTGGCTGATGGCTTGGCGGACAGGCGAGTTTTTCCGCCAGCCAGCCAGACATGCCTGTAGCGACGATAAAACGGAGAATTGATTCTCCTTCCAGGGCGGTGATGGTGACGTTCTGCGTGCAGCAATAGCTGCACCCCTTCCGGCAGGCCACCCCCGGCTCAATGTTCCACCGGTCGAAGATGTCGTATATGGTGCGTAAAATCTGCTGTTTCATGGTCGCTTACCCTCCTGAGCTCTGCGTTGCGAGAAGCGCAAGAATAGCATATCGAAAAAATTTGCCAACAAAAACAAGCAGGGAAAAACGTAGAAAGCTGATCCGGAAGATACCGGCCAGCAGGCAGAGCGGATCACCGATCACCGGCAGCCAGCTGAGCAGCAGGGACCAGATGCCATAGGTCGTATATATTTTCTCGGCTCGCTCCAGCTGACCTTCATTAATGCGGAGGATGGTTCGGATGAACCAGTGGGCGCCCAGTGTGCCAAGCAGATAGGTAGTGCAGGCGCCCAGATAGTTGCCCAGGGTGGCGGTGACAACAACATCCTGGGTGGAAAAATTTTGCAAAACCATTACAATAAGAAGCCACTCGGAACCGATCGGCAGAACGGTTGCCGCCAGAAAACTGAGGAGAAAAAGCAGGGGCAGGCTGGGGCTGGTAAACAGAGGGGGCAGTATATCCATGGGAAAAGGGTATTCGAAAAGAAGCATTTTGGCAAGAGCAGGGTTTGCGGCTATTGCCGAGATTTGTGCCTGTAAGTTGAAAGTATCTGAGGGGTTGATGTGCAGAAGATATTGTCGAAATTTATATTGAACTTGATGTCGAAATTTGCGCTGTTTTTTCTCTTGTTATTTATGTTCTGCGGAATAATGGGTGGGGCGGCCATGGCAGCTGCCGACACCGAATTTTCCCGGTGGATTGACGGCTTGTATCCTGAGGCAAAGCAAGAGGGGATAAGCAGAATCACCTGGGAAACGGCTTTTACCGGCGTGACTGAGGTGGATGCGGGAGTCCTTGAAAAAGCAAATTATCAGCCGGAGTTCACCACCGAGATCTGGGATTATCTCGATGCCCGGATAAATCGACTGTCTTTGGGCAAGGGCGAGAAAATGGGTAAATATTATGCCCGGACACTTGCTGATGTTGAACAAAAATTCGGCGTCGAGCAGTCGGTGCTGCTGGCCATCTGGTCGATGGAATCGAATTACGGCGCCATCTTCGACAAGCCAGAACGGCTGCATTATGTTCCCCGCGCTCTGGCCACCCTTGCCTATGGCGACCCGAAAAGGCAAAAATTTGCCCGCACCCAGCTGTTTGCCGCACTGAAAATTCTTCAGGCCGGGGATATCCAAAAAGAGCAGCTGACCGGTTCCTGGGCCGGGGCCATGGGCCATACGCAATTTATTCCCACCAGTTATCTGGCCTACGGCGTCGATATGGATGGTAATGGCCGGCGCGATATCTGGAATTCCATCCCCGATGCCCTGGCCACCGCCGCCAACCTGTTACATAAAAACGGCTGGCGAACCGGCAAAACCTGGGGATACGAAGTCATTCTTCCCGCATCCGGAGCAGGGCGGCAGGAACAGACGAAAACCCTGGCTGAGTGGCATAAACTTGGTTTTAAGAGAGTCGGCGGCAAGGCCTATCCGTCGCCGGAAGACAGTGCCGTACTGAAAATCCTTGCCGGACCGGAAGGCCCGGCCTTTTTGATGATGAAAAATTTCTACGTCATAAAGCGCTACAACAATTCCGATTCTTATGCCCTTGCCGTCGGCCTCCTTGCCGATCGTCTGGCGGGGGGGGGGGGGCTGGTCCATCCCTGGCCAAGACCGGCCGGTTCGCTCGGTATTGAAGACAAGCTCGAGTTGCAGGAACGACTGCAGCAGCAGGGCTTCTACTCCGGGGCAATCGATGGGCATCTTGGCGACGGCACCAAGGAGGCGATCAGGCAGTTTCAGATCCAGGCTGAACTCACCGAAGACGGTGTTCCATCGCAGCAACTCCTTGATGCTTTGCGCAAACGGTAGTTCCTTGTCGCATTTTCAAAAGTGCAGAATCCTCAAGAGTATTTTTTATGCTGTAAATCGTCGGCAAGTGTGCGCAAATTTTTGTTCAGTCAGCCGGTTGTGTGCATAATTTGGTTTCCCAAGGTCTGTAGTCGGCGGGAAAGGCAGACTAACGGCAGGCCGTGAGTTCTTTAGCCGTCACGGAAAAGATTGTGATTAGGCCTCTGGCCAGTAATCTGTTGGATAAACAAGCTGTTGTTGAATTACTCTATTGTTGCCGATCATTACAATACCTTTTAACGAATTACTAAAACGCTATATCCCTGTTCGTAAAGTCGTGTTTTCCTCCAGAGTGTGATGGAAAAAATAATAAATTTTCTCAACTCCTTTTGAAGACCTGTATCCCTCTGAATATAGCCATCGGGGTGTTCTGTGCCAGATACTTCTATGTGGTATTAAATAATCTGGGTGTTGCGTATCTACAATGTGGCACTTCCTTTGCAGTGGCAAGGTCTATGGTTTTGGTCGAGTGAGGAAGAGTGGTCTTTATTACCATGAAGCCCTGGAGGGGGTTATGAAACAAATCGTCATTGCATTGAGTGTCGCACTCTTGATGAATGGAATGAGCTACGCTGATGATCGAGATGGAGATCAGCGGCGATACATCAAGATGTCAACAACTGCGGCGGGAGCCGTACCTGGTGAAAGTGTACAGTTCCAATGCGCCGCCGGCGGGGATTGGAGACTTCCATTAATTTCGGCACAGATCACGATAATCGATGCTGCAAGAGAAAAGGTGCAGGAAAAGAAAAACATGCGCATTGATGGTCGTATTTCAAATTACGATTATGTCATTCCTGCTGACAGTCCTTCCGGGGAGTGGAATTACAAATGCGAAATCAAGGACAGGAAGGAAACAGTGCGAAAGGAAGCCCGGTTTACTGTTGCCGAGGCTTTGGCAATAGATCCACCGCCAGCTGAAGAACCGCCGGTCGTCTACAAAGATGGTCCAATTTCTGCCCACAATACCATAACGGCCTACGATGGTCCGGCAACCTGCATCGTATGCCATCAGAATGAAGCGGCGGAGATGCTTGACAGCCTGCACATGCAGTGGTCCGGTCCGACGCCCGATTTGACAAATACGAACGGTGAAGAGCTGGGAAAAGGGGTCGGTGGCATCAATACCTTCTGCACTTATGCCATGTCGTCAAAAGGGGCCTGCTTTTCCTGCCATGTCCGGGCTGATGGTAATGCTCCGGATTCTCCGCAACCAGAGGATGTCGACTGTTTAATGTGTCATAATGACACCTATCAGAGAAAATTTGTTGCCGATGAGGCTAACCCTGTCACCGTTACCGATTATCTTGGAAAAGTGAAAACCTATGTTTTCGGCAAGGAAGATGCCCAGGGCAATTACACCACTATCCCTGATTTTGCGAAAATGCCGGCCGGTACCACCATGGTCAATATAGCCAGAACGGTGCATATGCCGACCAACACTTCCTGTTTGCGTTGTCATGCCACAGCCGGCGGCGGGGATTGGGTCAAACGGGGGGATATGGGTCTCAATTCCGCCAATGCGACTGTTGCCCAGGATGTCCATCTGGCCAAGGATGGAGCCAACCTTTCCTGTGTTGACTGTCACTCGGCCCTCAATCACAAGATCGGCGGACGCGGTATCGATCTGCGTCAGACCGAGGCTGAGGGACCGACCTGTCAATCCTGTCACAATGACGCACCGCATTCCAGTGCAACCCTGAACAGGCATGCCCAAGGGCAGGTCAGCTGTCAGGTTTGCCATATCCGCGAGTATGCCAAGGGCGGCGCGACGGAAATGTCCAGAGACTGGAGTAATCCCGTCTGGAACCCAGCGTTTTGTTCCGGTCAGGGCGGCTTTGTCGGCGAGGAAGTGAAGGCCGCCAACGTCAAACCGGAATATGTCTGGTTTGATGGAACCTCCTCTGTCTACAATATCGGCGAAACAATCACTCCGGATGAAAGTGGTGTTGTGCATATGGCCAAGGCGAACGGCCGACCTTTTGACGGAAAATCGGTCATCGTACCAATCAAAAGACATTATTCATCCATGCCCTGGCAAGAGACCACCGGCCAGATCATCCCGCCTGTCATCATGTGGATGTTTATGACCGGCGATTTCGATGTGGCTGTGCAAAAAAGCATGGAAGAGCAGGGCATGGGCGGGTCGTATTCGATTGTTGAGGCGGATGCCGAGATGCTCATCACCCACGGGGTTGATCCAAAAGAAAAAGCGCCTTCCTGTGTGGAGTGCCATAATAGCTCAGGCTCGACCCCTGATGGGACGGGAATGGTGCCTTTTGATGCTCTCGGATACCACACCGTTCCGGCAGCAGTCAGTTCATGTACCCTTTGTCATGAGCGGAAGAGTATGCAGTGGGAAAGCATGCATCAGAGCCATCGGCAAGATGATATTTCCTGCGCCAGCTGTCACACCTCGGAGCCGACTGGTCTGATCAAGGCTCAGAATGTTCTGTGCAGCAGCTGCCATGGTAATAAATCGTGGAAAAGTGAGGGACACAAAAAACATATCGATAAGGGCCTGGACTGTGTAAGCTGCCATACTTTTTCATAATATCTTGATGTCCAGAAGGAAAAAAGGTGCACCCGCCAGGGTGCACCTTTTTTTGTCCGGTAGAACCTGAAGGAAGCGACAGGTTTTGCTTTCTCTTCCTGTCAATCCGCTGCATTAAGCCGCCAGTCGTAGTCAAGAAAGACAATGGCCAGATCGCCGGCGGCAAGTTCGTAAGACTCGGTTTCGCTCAGTCCCAGGCTATCCTTGTAGAGAGCGAGAAACTGCGGCAGGCTTCTGGCACCGCGCCAGCCGGCGGCAAAGTCTTCCCGGTACCATTTGAAAATACTGGAAACCTGCAGCCTGCCATTAGCCGGCCTGTTTCTCGTCCTGTCCGAGAGGAACAGTACGGTAGCTTCCTCCAGCTGTTCGTCCAAGATCTCCGCCCGGTAGGCCTGGTTTTTCAGGGCGGGACAGCCGATGCTGGCACAGTTGACGGCAAAGTGTATTCTCGGGTCGTTGTACCGCCCGGACCCGCGGATGAGGCCGTGCTCAAGGTCGTCGAGGGAACGCTTTTCCCCGAGCAGAAAAAGAAACTTTTTCTGCCAGGTGGACTGGAACAGGGAACCCGCGTCCCTGATCGACTGCAGCTCGGGATACCTGGTGAGAATCAATTCAACTGTCCAGGCGTTATAGGCGTTGATTAAAAAGGCCAGCTGCTCGTCCCTGGGCCAGGAGTCAAATTGTGTCCGGCTGACCTGTGCGAGCTGCCCGAGATAACCGGTTAAGATCGTCCGCTCCGTGGCCATCGCCTGGTAATCGACGGTGGTTGCTTTTCCGCCGTCATGGACGACGACGTTTTTTTGCAGCAAACCATCCCACGGGCTATGATCAAAGGCGGTGGCATGGGCAGACCCTGCTCCCATCGTCAGAACAAAAATGAGTACTATGTAACGCAACATGAGCTATCTCCTTTTCCAGTTGTGGTATTTTTCCAGCCAGGCCAGTAGCCTGTGCGGGGCATGGGCGCGCTTCCATTCGCCTGCTGCATACTTATTGGCCTCGGACAGTGTCGGATAGGTGTGGATGGTCGACAGGATTTTGTTGAGGCCGAGACCGTGCTTCATGGCCAGGACGAATTCCGCCAGGAGATCGCCGCCATGTTCGCCGACGATGGTCACGCCAAGGATGCGGTCTTTGCCGGGCACGGTGAGCACTTTGACAAAACCATGGGCGGCACTGTCGGCAATGGCTCGATCAAGGTCGTCAATACCGTAGCGAGTCACTTCGACGGCAATATTGCGTTCCCGTGCTTCCTGTTCATTCAGTCCTACCCTGGCCACCTCGGGGTCGATGAAGGTCGTCCAGGGAATAACCGAATAGTCCACCCTGAATTTTTTGAATTCCCCGAACAGTGCATTGACCGTGGCATACCATGCCTGGTGGGCGGCGGTGTGGGTGAACTGATAGGGGCCGGCGACGTCGCCCGCGGCAAAAATATTGGGGTACAGGGTCTGCAGATATTCGTTGGCCATGACGGTACGTTCGGTGGGGATGCCCAGCTCCTCTAAACCGTAGCCCTGCAGCCTGGCGGAGCGGCCGACGGCGCAGATGAGGGCGTCAAACTCGAGACGGATTTCCCGGCCTTCGTGCAGGGCGATGATGAACTTTCCCTCGCCGACTTTTTCGCAGCGCAGCGCCTTATGACCGGTCAGGACATGGACCCCGTCCTGGGCCAGGGATGCCTCGGCCACCGCCGAGACCTCTACGTCTTCCCGAATAAGAATTCTGGCAGCCATCTCTATCTGCCACACCTCGGAACCCAGCCGGGCATAGGCCTGGGACAGTTCGCAGCCGATCGGCCCGCCTCCGAGGACAACCAGGCGGCGGGGGGCCGCATCGAGATCGGCAAAGGTACTCCACAGCGTGTCGCTGGTCAGATAGCCGACATCATCGAGCCCCGGCAGGGGCGGGACAAACGGTCGGGCCCCGGCGGCAATGACGATGGCCCGAGAGGTTAACCGTCTGCTGCCGCCATCATTGAGGGACACTTCGACGGTCCAGGGATCGACCAGCCTGGCGTAGCCGGCAAGAACCTCGACGCCGAGGCTGGTGTAGCGTTCGATGCTGTCGTGGGGTTGCACGGTGGCGATCACCCGATGCACCCTGGCCATCACCTTGCGAAATGAAAAGCTCGGTTCGCCGGCCTCAAGGCCGTAGTCATCGCCGTGACGAATATGATGGGCAATTTTGGCGCTTTTGATCAAGGCCTTGCTTGGCAGGCAACCGTAGTTGAGGCAGTCGCCGCCCATTTTTCCCGCTTCAATGAGGGTGACCTTGGCCTTGACGGCGGCGCTGATGTAGGCACTGACCAGTCCTGCCGCCCCCCCGCCGATGACGATGAGGTTTCGGTCGAATGTGGCCGGTCTGGACCATTTGGCATAGACCTGGCGATTTTTCAGCCACCCGACGATTTTTTTGCCGAGGAGCGGGAACAGCCCTAAAACGGCAAAGGATATCATCAGACCGGGTGACAAGATACCGCTGAGACGGTCAATCTGGGCCAATTGCGTCCCGGCATTGACATAGACGATGGTGCCGGCCAGCATGCCGACCTGGCTGACCCAGTAGAAGGTTTGGGTGGAAATGGGGGTTAAGCCCATCAACAGATTGATAAGAAAGAACGGAAAAATGGGTACAAGACGCAGGGTGAAGAGATAGAAGGCCCCTTCCTTCTCCATGCCTTTATTAATGGTCTGCAGTCTATCGCCAAAACGACTTTGCACACTGTCGCGCAGGATGAAGCGGGCTACGAGAAAAGCCAGGGTGGCGCCGATGGTTGAGGCAAAGGAAATAATCACCAGACCCCAAAAAAGACCAAAGAACGCGCCTCCCGCCAGGGTAAGCACCGCAGCCCCGGGCAGAGACAGGGCGGTAACCGCAATATAGAGCACGAAAAAGCTCAGGCCGGCCAGCAGCGGCGAGCCACTACGCCAGCTGTGCAGCTGGGCCTGGGCCGCCTTGATTCCTTCCAGACTCAGATAGCGATCTATATCGAAAAACCAATAGGCAACCACCACAACGACGAGCAGGCCGATGATCAAATATTTCTTCATAATATCTCTCTGGATGATAAGGTTTCATCACTTTGACAAGTGCCTGAAGGTATCCGTTACTTGCATTGTCGTGATGGTCGGATGGTTCCTTACAAACTTTTTCAGAGCCATCTTGCAAGCCGACTTTCACGATTTTATGAAGATGGCGATGTTGCACTAAAGAGGGGATGATGACGATCACCTGTCGGCCTCACCCATTTTTTTGCAATTCTTGCGCCACTCCTGAGGCGTTTGAGTGGCTGATCGAAACGTCTATCAAAAAATTTTCTCTCATGAGAATACTTCTAAAATCCGGTGCGGGACGGGCGCATTATCTTGCTAAACCACGCAAGGCGCGACCCGGATTGCCCTCAGCACACCCGAGAAGCTGGCTAACAGCATTCGACCCAGTCCAGCTGGTCCCATGCCGCCCTTTTTGTCGGCTATGTCGCTGCACGGCTGGGCTACAAATATGATCTGCGAAATATAGTTGGTCTAGCCAGATATCTCTTACCGACACCGCAGGTTCCAGTGCGTTTCAGAAGACGCATGCCGTTTCTTGGCAGTGCGGATCCAACCCAGGCCGTCTGTTCTTCTCTAATTGCCCAGGCCTTTCAATCGATAAAATATCCGATCTAGCCGGAAATTGTCGTGCAGCCGTCTGCAGACCCGTCCTGTGTCGCCTGCTGCAAGGAGTTGCACCGTATCCGCTACCCCCAGGGACTTTGATGTTTCACCCTGTTTTCAGATTGTCAAGCCGACTCTCGACCATGGCTTTGATCCCCATACGTTTGTCTGGAGTGAGACTGCAACCAGCCATGCCAACTGATATTGCTCTCTGCATTTATGGGACATGGGACGTGTGAAAATTGCATCTTCCCGGGCCGTCGCTGTCTTAAGATAAGTGGACTGGTCCGTTATCGTCCCTTCACAGGGCTGCCCCTTGAAAATAGGGACTCGGTTGCACTTAGCCACGGTAGACGGTCAGGCTGTGGGTATCGAAGGCCATCATGGCGCCATCCGCCCCGAAGCGGTGCAAATCGTACTGGCAGAGGAAGAGCTTCTTTTTTGTGCTTAAGGCGTGATTACTGTTTTCTTCGAGACGGTGGTTTTCGTCCAGACTCCATCCCTTTTCCATGGCCCAGATCATATCGCCGAGAAGCCGGAAACCTATATCTGGGAGACAATGAGTATCGCTTCGCCACCGGCCAGGCCCTGGCTGACAAAACGCACGCCCATCTTGATACTCTCGTCAACATCTTCATAGAAATTGGCTATATGCGGAGCATCCTTTACGGTGGTGTCACCGATGCCTAATGGTACAAGAGGTACAAAGGGTACAGGAGGTGGAGGCGGTACAGGCGGGATTTTCTGCTCATTTGCCCGTAAAAAGTTTTCCAGATCCAGCATGGTAAATCTTCGCTCATTTTTCCACCCAACCGGCAGCATTTCAGCTTACCGGCAATGGTCCAGCGCTGCAGCGACATCTTCGAGACATTTAAAAATGCGGCTGCTTCTTTGATGCCCAGCAATTTTCCATACTTTCGCCTCGTATGAGATTCTCCCCGGCCTGAAGACCGAGGATTCCACCAGCACCTGCGCATGAGCAGACATTTGCTTTGGTGGATTCCTGCTGCTGCTGGCGGCATGGCGGCACCACTCACTGCACAGGCGAACCGGGCATGTCCCGCCCTTTTGCTAGGTGTGGCGCCAACCGCCATTCCAGGCCAGCTCGTACTCAGGTTGCCTGCGAAACTCGAACCATCCCTGGTCAGAGAGGAGGGAGCTGTTCAACCGGGACTTGGCCCGGACCATCTTACCTGGTGCCTCGCTTGTTGCCGATCCCCATCCAGCTTGAAACCTTGCGGGTATCGAAAGGAATCGAGGCCCTGGCCTTTTTTCTTGAACCGGGGAAACCGCTGCGGATACTTTTTATCGAACGCCTCCCTGAGAGCCTTGTCAAGAAACTTCATAAGATAAATTATACATTGGTCTATCGAGAAAAACAACGAGATTCGAACCATTAGACATGGCGTTTCAAATAAGCAGATCCATCTGGTCTTTGTAACAAGATACCGGAAAAAGTGTTGGACGGAAAAGCTATCGAAACACTCCGGGAAGCGTTATCCCGGGATAGCCGAAAGGTATGACAAAGATGTTCTGTGGAGTCCGAGCTACTTTGCACCTTCCTGCGGCACTGCGCCGATCTCCATTATCCAGCAACAGACACCGGAGTAACAGCTTAGGAGCCGTTACGAAATAACCCGGCCATTTATATCCATTTCGTTACGGATCCTTATGGCGTTCCGAGCATTCTTCCGGCCATGTTATTTTTTGACAACGCCTTACGCCTTGTAGCCCCGACCTGAAGGATATGGCGCGTTTTTGGTAAGGATGTATAACGATGAGCTGTTCTATACATTGCTGTACAGAATACGTCAATTAAATGGAGAGCACGCCGCAAGAAAAAAAACCGCCGGTCGGATTACTCCGAGCGGCGGTTACAGACAGACTTTCCAGCGTACCGAGTGACAGCGTGTCATTACCCCATTCTTCTTTCAATCACCTCACGTACTTTTACGGCCAGATCCCTTCGAGAAAAGGGTTTTTGAATAAAATGGATATCTTTATCCAGAACACCTCTGTGGGCAATAACGTTTGCCGTATAACCGGACATGAACAATCGTTTAATCGACGGATAGCGGGATTGCATCAAGTCGGCCAGCTGTTTGCCGTTCATCTGCGGCATGACGACATCGGTGAGAAGCAGGTCGATAGCAGCGTTATGCCTATCTGCGAGGGCAATGGCCGCCTCAGGTGCATGCGCCGTGAGAACATTGTAGCCAAGTGTTTCCAGCATCCGACAGGTCATTTCTAAGAGTGTCGGGTCATCCTCCACCAGCAGGATGGTTTCATGGTGTGCCGTACCGATTATGGTTGCCGCTACCTCGGGGGAATGGACTATTTCATCGGGCCAAGCCGGCAAATATATTTTGATGGTCGTGCCGTTGTCCATTTCGCTGTATACGTTAATAAAACCCTGGTTTTGTTTTATAATGCCATAAACGGTCGATAAACCGAGCCCGGTGCCGCGGCCCAGTTCCTTGGTGGTGAAAAATGGTTCGAAAATCTGCTGCAGGTTGTCCTTGTCGATGCCGCAACCGTCATCACTTATTGCCAGCTGGACAAATTCCCCGGGGAGAAAGCCGACATGGTCAGCACAGTACTGCGCATCAAATACCGCCATTCCGGTTTCAATGGTTACCTTGCCCGTCTCCTTGATGGCATCCCTGGCGTTGACACAGAGATTTGCCAGGATCTGATCGATTTGCGCCGGATCCATCTTGATCGGCGGCAGGCCTTGGCGGGGCCGCCAGGCCAGGTCGATATCTTCGCCGATAAGACGGCGGAGAATGCGTAGCATTTTTTCGACAGAATTGTTCAGGTCAAGCACCTTGGGGGAAATGATCTGCTGACGGGAAAAGGCCAGTAGCTGGCGCACGATATCAGCGGACCGTCCGGCGGCATCGAGAATTTTTTCCAGGTCGCCGTGCAGCCTATCCGTAGCGGGGACCTGATTCAGGGCCATTTGTGTGTAGCCGATAATTACCCCGAGGATGTTATTGAAGTCGTGGGCCACGCCGCCGGTAAGGCGGCCCACCGCTTCCATTTTCTGGGCTTGCTGCAGTTGTTTTTCCAGCGCTATCTGGGCACTGATATCACGTTTCACGGCTACATAATTGACTATCTGGCCGTCAGGCCCATGAATCGGGGAGATGGTCGCTTCTTCCGTGTACAGGCTATCGTCTTTGCGTCGGTTGACGATGCGACCGGTAAAGGTTCGGCCACTGGAAATAGTTTGCCAGAGATCTGCATAGAAATGTTCATCCTGTTCGCCGCTTTTCAGGATGCGTGGATTTTGTCCGAGCGCCTCTTCCCTGCTGTAGCCGGTGGCGGTCTCAAAGGCCGGGTTAACGTACTGTATCCGGCCCAGGAGGTCGGTGATGACAACTGTTTCACTGGTGTTTTCGACGGCGGCGATCAGACGATCACGTTCAGCCTCGCCCTGGAGACGCTCGGATATATCCCGCATGATGCCGAGATTGCCGATCCATTTGTTGTTTCGATCATACAGTTTGCTGCCGAAGGTCTCACCGGGGAATTCTCGGCCCGATTTGTGTCTGTAGGCAGTGACATAGAACTGTTCCTGTGGGTTCGCTGTCTTGTTGAAAACCTTCTTGCCGGCCAGCCGGTACTTGTCCGCATCGGCATAGAGCATTGCCGTGGTTTGTCCGTGCAGGTCTCCCGGCAGGTAGCCGAAGGTGGCTTCCATGCCTCGGTTGATGAGATGCATGCGACGTTCGGTGTCGGTGATAACCACGCCATCGCGAATGGCGTTGAACATGGTTTCAAAGAGCAATTGCTGGTCTGTAATTGTCTGCTCAATCCGTCGTAGCTCGCTGATGTCACGGGTTATGGAGATGATATGGGCAATGTTGTTGATTGAGACCACCCGGGCAGACATGAGTGCTGTAGTCAGGCTGCCGTCTTTTTTGCGAAATTTTGCTTCGAGGTTTTCGCAATAGCCTTTTTCCGCGAGGCTTTTGACTAATCGTTGCCTATCGGCGGGCTCGGCCCAGATGTTGATATCCAGCGAGCTTCTGCCCTGGACATCTTCCGCGGTAAAGCCAGTCAGGGTGGTAAAACCGTGGTTAATGTTGACGTACAGGCCGTCCTCAAGACGATTGATATTGACCGCATCCGGGCTCGCATCAAAGGCGGCAATAAATTTCTGTTCACTTTCCCGCAAGGCTTTTTTGGCGTTTTGCCAGTCGGTGAAATCGTAGATGAGCGACAGCATCGCCCCTTCCCCGCCGAGGGTGATTTTTTCCGCTGACCACAGTGTCGATCTGATCTCACCTGTTTTGGTTTTTAGGGCTACGGGGAATTCCTTGATTGATCCTTTCTCGGCAAATGCGGATATCATGCGGTCTCGCTCCGCCGGGTCCTGCCAGATATTGATTTCCAGTGAGGTGTGACCGATGAGTTCCTCTCGGGTATAGCCGGTCATTTCCGCCCATTGCCGATTAATGTCTATAAAAAGACCGGACCGGATATCGGAAATAATCATCGGCGCGGGGTTCGATTCAAAGGCCCTGGTAAAACATTCCTCACTTTCTTTGAGAGCAGTTTCCGCCTGTATGTGTCCGGTGATGTCACGGGCAACATGGACGAGATACCTTATACCCAGCTGATCCGCAGGTATGATGGAAGAAGTGACGTTGAAGGCTTTACCTAGATTGACAAACTGGATCTTGGCTGAATGTTTGTGGCCATTGGTGAGGGTGGTCAGCAGGGGACAGTTTGGGCAGGGCTCGGCATTGTCGGCAAAGAGTTCATGACAGGACTGGCCGATAAGCTTGCCATCGCCTGCTTGAAAAAAACGGTGCGCGGCCTCATTTGCCCTGACGATATGTAAGCTTTCATCCTGGATGGTGACGATATCGTCGATGGCATCAAAGGTGAGCGCCCAGATCTCGTCGGCCGTGTTGTCGTTTTTCGTCTGCTTGTCTTTCATAATCCCATTTTCCAGGTAACTGAGCTTTTCCGGCAATTATTGAGGGGAGAACGTGCTGCGAACAAACTTTTCTCCGAGAAGATGCACCGGGGAGAGCGTTGTTTGAAAAGTCGCGAAATTTTGTGATATTGTCACATAAAAAACCGCAGGAGTCCAGTAAAGAATTTTATTACCATATTGTAATAACAGGAGTATTTCTGCAGGATTGCATCGATGAGGATATGTGCAGTGCCCTCTCGACCCTGTATTGCCGATAGCCGCATGGAAGCCTCTGCTACTGACGGATTTCGGCAAAAGTCGCCGTCGTCAGTGCGGCAAGGTCGGCGGGTTTGAGCTCTATGTCCAGTCCGCGGCGTCCGGCGCTGACAAAGATAGTCGGAAAATCCTTGGCCGAGCGGTCAATCACCGTCAACAACCTTTTTTTCTGCCCGAGCGGGCTGACTCCGCCAAGAACGTAGCCGGTCGTCCTTTCAACGACGTCCTTGTCGGCCATTGCCGCTTTTTTGGCTCCCGTCGCTTTGGCGATATGTTTCATGCCGAGCATCGACGATACCGGGATGACCGCTACGGCCAGTTTGCCGTCATCAAGCTGGACTACCAGGGTTTTATAGACCCTTTCCGCAGCAACACCAAGTTTTTCCGCAGCCTCTTTACCGTAGGATTCATGGGCGGGATCATGGCTGTACTGGTGGACCTTGTAGGTGATTTTCCTTTTTTTGGCTGCGTTGATGGCTGGGGTCATGGTTTTGCTATTTTTGCCCTGGGATCCTGCTGCTCGGTTTCGGTCTCGTCAAGTACTATGCCGGTGCCGCAGCAGTCCGGACAGTCTTCCCAGGTGAGCATGAACCTGCTGGCGCCGCCAAAGAAAGAGGTCTGGCCGGAGCCGCCGCAGCCGGGGCAGGGGGTGGGTTTTTTCGGGGTGGATGGCTTTTTTTCGGTCATCATTTGCATCGGAATTGTAAAGAGGGAACAAGAGTTTTGCAGGAAGAGATGCTTATGGGTATGGTACAGGACACAAAAGTTATTTCAATGAGAAATCGTGTTATTAAACAAACAGGAGGGAAGGCGGAATGGCCAAAATAAGAACAGAAAAAATAAATATCTCGGGATATTGATGCTGGCTTTTGTCCTGCTTTTTTCCAGCGGTTGTTCATAATGCGAGACCTCTTTGACGAATGGGAGCAGGAGCTTAAAGAGTACCAGAACAAAGAGCTTCGCCGGTCCAGGGCGGAAAAGCTGAAAGTGACGCAGAAGAGATATAAGGAAATGCTCGCCAGTATGCATCGGGCAGAGACGACCATGGCAGCGGTCCTGAAAATTTTTCGCGATAATGTCTTGTTCTTAAAGCCTAATCTCAAAGCCCAGGCGATTGGCCCTCTGCAGTTTGAATTTGCCGATCTCAAAGGGGAAATCGATATCCTTGTTCGCGAGATGAATGCCGCCATCCTGTCGTCCAATGCCTTTATCGCTGAGATTAACCTGAAAGTCGGATAAAGCGCACACTATTTGGTGTCTACTCCCAAGCACTCCAAGAACAGTCTGTCTCTGGCCACTGATTCGGTGGACCATCGATAACTGCCCATGGCAGTCTGTACCTTTGTGGTTTCAATGCAGTCGAACCAATCCAGGATCTGAGCGAGAGAGCGTTGCGCAAGCCAGTTTTCCAGTTTCTTTTCGAGCTTGATGAGTGATTCGGTTTTTCCGGGTTCTCTCTTTCCGAGCTTGGCTTGCACTTGCTTTATTTTTTTCGTCAAGAAACAATGATAGCCCAGCGAGATAAATTGTGTGAATTGTCTTCCACGCAGATTGTCCGGGTACCATGTGCGCGGCCTGGCACCGTCGAGCCTCCCTTTTTGCACGGCGAAGAGTTCTTCGATTTTTTCACGCAGCCGATAATTCTCAAGTGCTGTAAATGTGTCCATGGCCTGATTGCTAACAAGGGCGAAATAGCCAAAGTACTTCTTTGCTTCGGTAATGGCTTTGTCGTTGAATCCCACCTTCAGCTGCCCCCCACGCCCCTTTCTGGAACAGGTCAGATACTTGTCTGTTTTCTTTTGCGCTGATTCCGTGAACTCGGTTTTTCCTCCTTCTATTTGCGCTTTCAGTTCAAG
>CAMBBS010000027.1 GCA_945863875.1 Desulfopila aestuarii DSM 18488 | reverse complement strand
GGCTCATATCCGCAGTGTCCGGGGTTCGATTCCCTGCATCGCCACCAAAAGCACCTAAGTCATTGATTTAGTTCATATAAAGTCCGAATTATTGCCCCCTGGTACATGATTTAGTACATGGAGGTGTACATGATTCGGACTTCTTTTTTTCTACAGCGTCACCCAAAATCCGGCATAATCTACTTTCGTCGGGCAATCCCAAAGCGGTTTCAATTCGCCTTCAATGGCAAGATCGAAGTCAAGCGATCACTCCAAACAGACAGCAAGACCATTGCACTCGAGCAGGCAATTAGGGTAAATTCCGATCTGGAAAAACAATTCAAAAATCTTGAGGTAGACATGGGCGATAATTCATTCTCGAAAATGACCG
This sequence comes from Desulfopila aestuarii DSM 18488, assembly GCA_945863875.1. Lineage (GTDB taxonomy): Bacteria > Desulfobacterota > Desulfobulbia > Desulfobulbales > Desulfocapsaceae > Desulforhopalus_A > Desulforhopalus_A aestuarii_A. The sequence goes on along the minus strand of CAMBBS010000027.1, from coordinate 58,689 downwards.
TTGGCGACATTACGGCCGATTTTGGCGGCGACATGGAAAAAGAGCTGGCGGCCATAGAGAAAGCCATGGAGCTACGCAATAGGCTACCTTCCAGGCCAACACCACAGGCGACACCATCTCCCAGTCAACAAGGTTTCGAGTCAAAAAAACTCGTAGATGCCTGCAAGGATTTTCGTAAAGAGAAATCGCTTGAGGGATCATGGCGTCCGCAGACAGCAGGTGAGCATGAGAGTAGCCACGGACTATTGATACAGTATTTCGGCAATCGTGAAATATCGACCATAACCCTTGCCGATTGCCGAAAATTCAAAGAGGTATTGTTGCAGTTACCGTCAAACATGACCAAGGGCGAATATCACAATAAAACCATAAAGCAGCTCATTGCCATGAAGCCCGAAAAGACCCTGGCACCACGGACAATAAACAATGGATATCTCCAGCGGTACAGTAGTCTTTTCCAATGGGCGGCCAGACAGGGGTATTGTGCAGGCAATCCTTTTGAGGGTTTGAAGCTGAGCATTAAGAGAAATCCCATTGACGACCGGAACCCGTTCACCCCTCAAGAGCTTGGAACAATATTTAACCGCGATCAATACAGCCTTGAAGCCTTCAAGACCCCTTGGCAATATTGGCTACCGTTAATTGCCCTTTACACAGGCTCCCGGCTACAAGAAGTTGCACAGCTTAGACCTTGTGATGTTTCCCAGCAAGAGGACGTTCATATCATCGCCATTACGCAGGCGGCAGGCCCACTAAAAAACACCCCTTCAGAGCGAACCATACCACTACACCGGAAATTGATTGAGCTTGGTTTTATTAATTTCGTGGAGCAGGCAAGAGCGGCAGGACAAGAGCGGCTATTCCCTGAATTATACACCACGAAAAGAATCAAGTCGGGAGAAGTTGCAGGGCGATGGTTTCGAAACACCTACTTGAAAAATGTTGGATTGAAAGACGGCGGGAAAACCTTCCATTCATTCCGGCATAACTTTGTCGACGCATTAAAAGCGCTTGAAATTCCTGAGCACACGGTTGCTCAACTGACAGGCCATAAGCACAGTTCAATAACCTATGGCACCTATGGCAGCGCTACGCCGATAAAAGCACTCTACGGGGTTGTGGAGCGCTTAGAATTCGATATTTTTATGTAAGCTCAAAAGTGAGCTGAGTAATCATACCGACTCAATTTTGAGCTGGTTACTTGAGCCCAACATACTGATAGGGCTGAAGCCCATTTTGGGGCCGCAGTAAATTACCAACCTGGCCCAACATACTGATAGGGCTGAAGCTGAGAAGACAGCCCCAGTATAATTTCTTGATCTATAAGCTTTTTATGTCTTTATATCATACCGGCCCCAAAATGGGCTCAGTAAATAACGAGCTGAGATCTCAGCTCGTTATTTACTGACCTTTCCGGGCAATAAGAATACATTCATCAATCGCTTCCTGATCACTCCCGGCAATGATCAAGCCACCGATCGGCAGTCCGGAACCATCGCACAACTGATACCGACCGGCCCCGATGCAATAGAGGGAATTGTCGGCCCACCGGCGCACTATTCGCTCCTCCATGACCTCACGCAGCATGGCGGTTGCTTCCATCCTGGCCAGCTCGGCAGCGGCCACCATATCGCCATGCTTGGCAGCGTTAGCAAGCCGACCGGCCCTGATAGGATCACTGTTCGATTCTGAACAACACGCATTAACATGCAAGTGTCCATTTTCGTCTCTGTAAAATGGCAGTATCTTTTCTTGGCTCATGGTTGCACCCTTTTTAAGCTTTGATAAATAGTCTGGCGTGATACCCCAAAATCATCAGCGAGATAAGCTATGGTTTCCCCCTCTTTTAAACGATTTCGGATAAACTGAAGATTTTCAGCCGACAATTTAGCAGCACGGCCCAGGTGCTTACCATCGGCCTTGGCTTTGGCAATGCCTTCTCTCTGCCGCTCATTGATCAGCGCTTTCTCGAACTCGGCAACGGCCCCAAGCAATTGCATCATCAAATTGTTCATCGGGTTTTTTTCCCCGGTGAAAATTAGGTTTTCTTTGTGGAAATGAACGGTGATACCTTTTCCAGTCAAATCAGTCACCACGCCCTGAAGGTCGGCAAGGTTGCGGCAAAGCCGATCAATGCTATGAACATGCAGAATATCCCCTTCACGGATATACTCAAGGCAGGCTGTAAGCCCTGGTCGGTTGGTTGTCCCGGCGCTGGCCTTGTCGGAAAATTCTTTATCGAAGGTCAGGTCGTCAAGTTGTCGATCTGTTTTTTGATCAATGCTACTCACCCGCCGATAAGATACGTTTGCCATGTTTCCACCCTCCATTTGAATTAAGTTGCTTACCTGGTATGTCACGAATCATCATAGACATTTCGTTAAAGTGTGTCAATAAATAATTTCACTACCTTTCGTGACACGCAAAAACAAGCACTTAGGTTTTCCAATTTCTTGTCACGAAAAGTGTACCTTCTCTGACAGTAAACTATTTTCACTTTTTTCATTTATTTTGCATATCGGCTATGCGGGAATTCTGACTTTTGTCTCTATAGGGATATGAAAGAAAATTTTTCCAAGAGAATGGAGGCTGTCCCGTTCAGGACAATTTGCCTATAGGGAGAGCAAAATTTTCCCTGGCTGTCTCGTTTGAGACAAAATGCCTATAGGGAGAGCAAAAAGCAAAATATTTCTAAAAATCATCGAGGTACGAAATGACAGATCTACAAATCAGGATTTTAAAAACCGGGATGCGGCAATACGAGTTTGCAAAACTAATCGGCATGTCTGACACATGGTTGTCGAAAACATTGAGGGGAACGCGGCCTGTAACGGATGGAGACAAGGAGCTGATTGCAAGCGCTCTTGGCGTAAATGTCAAAACCTTATGGCCCAAAGGTAAAGCATGACCACGTTCAAGCAAAAAGTGCAGCAAGCAATGATAGAGCCAGAAATCAGCGGCCCATACCGGCAGGTGAACCAGCAGAGGAACCAGCACCCCGGCCCGACAGTGGACGAGCTGAAGGAAGAGCTCGTCCAGGTCAAAGCGGAAAGAGACTTGCTATTAAACATTGTTAGGTATTCAGTAAAGAATTAGAAGCCCAGTAAAGTCATAGAGACCCTTGATACTGCATGGCACCCTGTTAAACCCAACTAAACAGGGCGTTGAGTTGAGAGAGTCGTGGGAACCATAAGCAACAATGCATGTCAAATGGAGGTTTGGCCAATGAAAGAGTTATGTTTTTTAGACCGAGCATATGGAGTAGCGGCAACCGAGCTATATAGTCAAGTTCCTTGGCAGTGGTTCTTCACCGGCTCAGCGGGTTATGGAATCACGGTTGACACTCTTGAAGCGATCTTCAAGAAGTGGCGGTCGAAGGTAGCCATCACTGGGAGTCTTCAGGTTGCAACCATGGGTGTTATTGTCCCGAAGGGACATAACCACCTTCATGCAATGCTGGCAGGCCAGGACGCGACAGGAAGAACGCTTGAGGACATAGCGGAATGGATACCGGAGTTCGAAAACGACTGGAAACGACTGGCCAAAAATTCAGCAAAGATTGTTCCAGTCCGCGACGCAGGAGCGGTTAGCTATATCGTGGATGACAATTTAACTTATAAAGCAAACGTTCGGGAGTTGATCCCGATCAACACAAAATTAATGCGGAAATTATCAGCAAAACTAAGGAGAACAGAACAGAATGTTCAGTAAGATTGGCAGGCTCGACAGAGCAATTGAGGCAGGAGAACGTCTCCGGGTTAAAGCGAACCTTCCAGTTGAGCTACTGGCCCAGGTTCTTGAGCAGGCCCAAAAGATTGAAGCAAGATTGATCAAGCTCAGCATAGATGCCAACACGGCGAAAGCATCAGGGCGATACTCCCAGGCGGGCTTAGCCGAAAAGGTTGCAACCTTCCAGCAAGTAGCGAAAGATGAGTATGCCAAGCTCAGCAGGCTGGAAGACTTTGATGCAATGATTAAAACCATGGAGGTCGACTTGGTCAATCGTGCGATCACTGAGCGAACAAAGCACGCTCCAGCAGATCCCGCCCTTGCTTATCTTCAGGGTAAAGAAATCCGTGATGACCAGTTAGCCAAACGTAGGCAAGCCGAGCAGGCTCGACAGGATGGCAAGCCATATCAAGACCCCGTAGCAGAGCTTTACCTTGAGTCATGCCGGAACTATGATCCAATCAGAGAAGCGTTTCTGCGAGCCGTTACGGGAGCACCCTGGCCAGTTCAAATCCTTCCAGAGGATATTGCCGAGGAGGGGCGGCAGCTGATCAAAGAGGCAATATCTCCCGAGCTTTCAACAGCTATCAAATGTCAAAAATGTCTGAAGACCATGCATCAGGAGTTGGACGCGGCCGTTCATGAAATTATCGCCGATCCACTACGCCAAGCGGTTCGCCTCGAGCCACACATGCTTGTCGCCGATGGCATGGCCAGACCAATTGTAGGATAAAGGAAAATCAAATGGAAAAGTTAAAAGACATCACCCTTGTATCGGCAAAAGTTGAACTCGTTTATATCGGCGAAGATACCGAAGGAGTCACGGAAGAGCATATATTGACGGTTGAACCATCTCCAGAATGGGTTGCACTGCTTTGTAGGTATTTGAAGGATCACGAGCAGAAAGGGCAGCACGGGTCAGGCGGCAAGAAAATATCATTGATCGGCAGCGCAGGAGATCGACCCGGAGTTACAGAAACCAGATGGAACCCAAACCGGGCTTTTGTAGGATAACAGTTTGAGGCACCTTGCCGGGTGTTATGGATCGAAACTTCCGCCTCCAGGGGCTTCGATACCGCAACTTTGAACAGTGCACCCGGCAGGCGGTAAGACCTCAAGGAGTTTGAATTGCCGGTCAACAAAATATCGTTGGCCCTTGATCTGGGAATTATCAAACCAACATGGGATTGTCCCGTGCTGGAGAGTTGACCGGCGATTCAATGCTTATCGAGTTACAAAACAGTATTTAGGATGCCTTATTGAGCATCATAAACAACGCAAAAGGCAATAAACATGAGCACTGTAGAGGAACCGGCAGAGAAAAAAACAAGAATTGGCGTTCGGTCATTAACCACGGCGGGCAATGTTCGTTCTCTCCTCGGTAAGCTGATCAAAAAGCGGCTTGCTGAAGATGACGGCGGCGTAGACAATGAGACGTTGCGCGCAGTTGTCCAGGCCTGTAGCGTACTCCTGAAGTCAATTGAACAGGAAACCATAGACGACCGGCTACAGGCTATCGAAAAGCAGCTTTCCGAATACGAGAAGGAGCGGCTATGATAGGAGCGAGAATATCAAATCTCTTTAAAAGAGCAATGCACCTGGGAGTCGTCAAGGAGCAAGAGGTTGTAAATCTCTTTGGTAATTTGATGGGATCTGGAAGAGCAGGTTGCTCCTATTGGACTCAGGAGAACCTACGCGAATATTCCAAGTCTCACCCCGGCGAAAAACGGCCACCTGGAGCGCTTAAAGTATTGACGGTTGGTTGTCCATTCGTAGGTGAAGAGCTGTGGGGAGGTTTGGGGAGTCAGCGGTATGATGCCAATGGTAGCCCACTTCCAGCCCCTGAGCGACCATGTGCCGGTTGTGAATATCTGATACCAAAAAAATAAGAATTGCCGTATCGTTGCCGCACGATACGCATGAGCCCCGTTGCCGGTTATCTCCTTTTCTGGTAACGGGGCAGTTGATGCGGCCAATTTTGGCGTAAAGTTGATTTTGGCCATCATAGGAAGCCTCCCCAGAACGGGGAGGCTTTTTTATTCCATCAGCGGCCATTCACAAGCTTTTCAGCACCACGCGCACTCTCGTAAGCATCAAGCCATTATCAAGCCGTCATAGGCTCAGCAAGCTCTTTCTCTTCTGAAACGTTGCGGATAACAAGCAGGGCGGATTCATTATCCTCGACAAAGAGCACCCGGCCCCCTGGCTGATAGCTGTAAACACCCTGTTGAATTTCGAGATACGGAAAGTTGCCAAGTTCTGAACTGTCGGTCAGTATGATCTGCACAGAAATCTCCTCGGTTAAATTGATCTGGAACAAATCCTTTCCTCAAGAAGATATCACGCCACTACGTATTGTCAAGAAATAAATACGTAATATCAAGAACTTAACTAAGTAAATTGTTACTTATGATGACGGCGAATTGAAGAGATTGAACACAGGATTTTCAGTCCTGAGTTCTATAAGCCTAACAAAATATTGTTATGGCGGGCAGGTAGGTGTATAACCGAGATATATGACTTGATTTTTTATGAACACGATTCATGAATACCACTGTTTTCAGGGGGTATAAATTTGATATTATGAACATAAATTTACACAATACATTGATATGATTATGTAAATTGCTTGATTCCTAATCCTGGTGTCGCGCGTTCGATTCGCGCCGAGGGCACCAATAAAAACAAGGGGTTAGCCAGAATTATTAACTGGTTAGCCCCTTTTTTTGTTCCATTTGTTCCATTGTATATTGCTTTTTTCTGCTTTCTTATTGTATTGCTTGACATAAAAGTGGAACAAAAATGGAGGAAGAAATATGGGGAGATCGACGCTATGGCACGCATTCAAACTCGTAAAGGGAAAAGCAGAACGACGTATACGGCTGCCATACGAATTAAAGGTTTTGCTCCAGTGGCCAGGACTTTCGACACGAAGGGCGAAGCGAAAAATTGGGCTGCTACAATAGAAAAAGAAATGAGGATGGGGAGATATCAGGATGTCCGTCCAGTAGAAAGGTTATTATTTTCCGAGGTGCTAGGGAGATATCTGGAACAAGTATCAACAAAGAAGAGACCAAATTCGGAGATTCGGGATAGAATATCGGCAAAGGCAATTCTTGATGGTTTTGGTCAAGATCTCTCTCTCGCCGATATCAATGCACAACGGTTAGTGGTCTATCGTGATGCTCGTTTGAAAAGCGTCTCACCTTCTACAATTCAAAAAGAATTCGCCTTGCTCTCCCATCTATTCAATATTGCACGACGCGAATGGGGTTTATCAGTTGTCAATCCGGTACAGGCAGTAGCTCGGCCAAAAGTTAGCAATAGCCGTACTCGTTTTCTTACCAAGGAAGAGGCTCAAAAATTACTTGATGTTGCCCAAACAAGTCAGAACAAAAAACTTTATCCTTATTTATTGCTCATGATGCGCAGTGGGATGCGGCCAAGTGAAGCAGCTGGTTTAAAATGGGACGATGTAAATTTAGATGCAAGACTTGTTAAGCTCAAAATAACCAAAACTGTCATGCGGTATGTCCCGCTCACCGAAGTGGCTGAAAAAGTTCTCCGTTCTATCTGCCCTACAGATGCTGGAAATGAAACTTTCGTGTTTCTACCTCAGAGTAGCCCTCTCTTAGAGAAAACTCTTACTCGTCCGAGTCTTTATTTCCGAAGGCTATAGCGCTGAGCTAAATTCACCCGCTTTTGCTGTGCTAATTTCATCCAGCCAGGGCGTTTATACGTATAAACACTCATCTCGGCGGGGTAGGATTTATGTATGTTTGGCGGGGTGACGGGATATGAGAACCATCATTTTGCATTGTGGATGAATGGGTGAATTTATTTCAGCGCTATAGCCGAAGGTCATTTAATACCGCCAGAGCCAAAGCCGGCCTTGAAGACGTACACCTCCACGACCTGCGTCAATATGGTGAGAGATATAAAATGGTGAGAAACGACAGCAAACCTGCAAAACAGACGAATCGCTCATCGATTCACTCACCATTTTATCATTAACGGCCAAGTGAAATAAGGAACTCCATCAGGTTTTTATCATCGGACCAATCCGGGAGTTCACTTGTCGGCAGGATGTCAACATATGCTGCCTCGAGTGCTTTTCTCCACGTCTCATTATCCGCCTTGGCATAAATTTGAGTGGTTCCACAATCGCTGTGTCCATGAAAATCCCTGAGGTAGATCAAGCTGACACCGGATTGAAGTAAATGAACGCTTTTGCTGTGACGGAACACATATGGGGTGATAGGAAAACCCACGTCGCATCCATTGTTCAAGCTTGCCAACCCGACATGTTTATCAAAAATGTAAGATATGCCCCAGCGTGTAAACTGCTGTTTCCTCTGATTCACAAACACATACTGCCCGCCGCAACTGGCGCCGTTGCTGCTCTAACTGCACCGTAAAAGCGATTCCAAGAGATGTCTTGTTTTGCTCCGTGACCGGAACATGGCAAATCTTTTGACCTTTACCATGCAAAGTGATCACAGCAAGCTGGCGGGAACACCCCAATCTTACTATGCCCCCTCCTCACACACAACTCTTCAGGAAGAGGCGACATCTATTCTGACACAGGGGGCTGGTTGAGGGGTCAGGCATTGACAGCAGTATTTTCATTTCTTCCTCCGTGAGGAACCAGACATTTCTCTCCATACACCTTTTGTCGGGAACATTCAGTATCTTCTGAAACTCAAAAAACTTTTGGAAGACTGCTTTTGTATAAAAACCTTACTAATGAACAGAATGCCACCAGCCGCTGGTTTCTTGGCGCTACAGTGCCGGATATGAGGAGCTTACCATCAGAACTCCTGATCTCTAGAAAGAAGCAGCAATTGGTTTATGTTACAAATATTCCTGTAATAACAATGGAGTATAGATAAACGATTTGCTAGTTGGCTTGAGAAGATTGGCGACGGGTGAAGATTCTGATAAGATACCGCATTTTCATCAATTAGCACTTCTAAGGCACATCTTAGCAACCAGGGACCGACGAAATGCCACAACTCCAATTTCCGTTTTTTCCCCAGGGGATGACGCTCATTAATGCCAACATCGGTTTTCATCGTCGGGGGGACACCATCACCTGTTTTCATGGCCATCTCCCTGTTTTTCACCATGGGGTTGACGACCTCCGAAGCTTTCGCATGAGTACCAGTCAGCTCTATATAAATGGCAGCGCGAAACAGTCTGAAATCTGTCGAGCCCTTGGCATCGCCGCAATCAATGTGATGCGAGGTGTAAAGCTGTATCGCGAGAAGGGAATCGCCGGATTTTACCAAGAACCGCGAAGGCGCGGAGCTGCAGTTCTGACAGGGCCGGTACTTGTAGAGGTTCAGTGGTGTTTGGATCAGGGGGAAGAGCTGGCTGAGATCGCCACCCGGATGCATCTCCTGCCGGATACCCTGCGCCAAGCGGTTCATGCCGGCAAACTTCACAGACCTAAAAAAATAGCGTAACTGCCAAGGCGGAACGACCTGGGAGTACGAAAAATACAAGAAGTTCAGAAGATGCCGCCAACCTTCACGGTCTCTCATGACGCACCTGCCGGTGGTCTGCTTCTCGCCCTGCCGGCCCTTCCAGCGATGGGATTGCTTCGACACTCGGAGGAATATTTCAAGCTTCCCGCTGGATTCTATCCGCTTGATTCAATTTTCCTGGTCTTGGCATTTATGGCCTTGGCTCGGATCAAATCGGCATTCTTTCACGGCAGGGTGAACCGTATCAATGGGCAGGAAAGCTTAGCCAGGAATGGATGGAGATTGATCCGGAGGCAGCGGGTGTTTTGTCTATCGATGGTCATGTCCGGGTCTACAACGGTCACCAGACGGAATTGCCACGTCACTCTGTGAGCCGGCAAAAATTATGTCTGGGGGCAACTACCGATTATTGGGTCAATGCCATGGATGGCCAGCCGTTTTTCGTGATCAACAAAGAGATTGACCCAGGCTGTATGAAACGGATGCGTGAAAAAAGATCAGCACCGATTAGCAAAGTGGCTGTAGCCCGGCAGCTGCAACAATGTTTGCCTGCTGGTCACAGGAAAATTTCTTCTGATCTATGCGTAAGCACTATAATCTTGACGGCCTTGCCGACTATTCTACCGAAAAGATATCTGAGCCGGCCACGTTGGTCAACCCCGAGCATCGGGCGATCCGATGGCAGGGTGCGCAGTCCTGCAGTTAGGCTCAATCGCTTGCCGCGAAAGTTTGGAGAAATTATGCTGATTGATACGATCAAAATGATCGCCATAGGGCGGAGACGGCCATGGTGAGTATCATTCGTGATCCAATGAGCCGTAGTGAAGATGCCCGGAGCCTCATTGAGGCAATTTATACAACAGAAGGTGATTTGATTCCCAATGAAAAAGAGGGCATGTTAAAGGTTCGACTGCATCAACTGGCAAACTGGTCAAGCGGAAAACTTGAGAGCATTTGTGCAACGAACTTAACACTACCTGTACGCAATTTCCTGGCACGAATATGCGGCTGATTTACGAGCTGGTGTCATAGTGAAATCCCTGAGTGCAGAAGTTCTGAAGGTGGCCGTCTCTGCCCTGGTGAACAGTCTGAAAGGCGCCTCGGCCAGGATATTGAGGGAGCGTTATCCCGAGATAGCCGAAAGGTATTACAAAGATGTTCTGTGGAGTCCGAGCTACGTTGCCGCTTCCTGCGGCGGTGCGCCGATCTCCATTATCCGGCACTATGTCGAACAGCAACAGACACCGGATGAACAGCTTACGCCTTGTCGCCCCGACCTGGAGGATCGCGTTTTGGTAAGGTTTTCTTTTCTATGACGGCTTATTCGCCAGGAGCTATATTACCTACCGTCAAGGCACCAACATCGCCGGTTTCATCCGTGTGGCTGATGCCCGGGTGGCCTGCGGCAATATATGAACGAGCCGATCATCCGACAAACTCCTCGCGGAGTAAAAGGGGAAAGTGAATAATGAGCAAACAGAATTCCGATGATGAACGGACAGCCTTGACAAGTAATGATCTTACCGAACTGCGGCGTACCTTTCGGGCGATTGTCGATCTTCGTGACCGGCAATATGGTTTCCCGGCAAAAACCTATACGAGTTGCTTTGTCGGCAGAGAGGCGGTCGCTCAACTGATTAAAAGTGGTCTGGCGGCGGATGTGGATGATGCCGTGCGTCTCGGCAATGCCCTGCTCCATGCCGGAATATTTCATCACGTCCAGCGGGCGCATATCTTTAAAAATGAGTACCTCTTCTATCGTTTTGCCTCCGACGAAGACCATGGCGGCCTGCCGAACGCCGTCGCGGACGGGAGCTTGGTCAAATGGTCCGATTTTTTCGGTATTGTCACCTCGGCAAAAGACACGGATGGTGCTTTACAGGCGGCATTGCCGACACCCGACGCAGAACTGGCGGACATGGATCAGATTGACCTCGAGGCCATCGGCGTCTCTCCCCTCGATGAACATAATGCCAGGCTCCTCGATAACGTCCATCCGAAAAAATGGCTGGATCCGGAACCGAAATCTTCCTACAATCTGGTGGTCATCGGCGCCGGAGCGGGTGGTCTGGTGTCGGCGGCTGGAGCTGCCGGGGTCGGCGCCCGCGTGGCGCTTGTTGAGGCCCATCTTCTTGGCGGAGACTGCCTCAACGTCGGTTGTGTTCCGTCCAAGGCCCTGTTGCGTTGTGCCAAGGCGGCTGCCGATGTGCGTGATGCCGGCCGGTTTGGGGTGAGGGTCAATGGGAAGGTTTCCGTCGATTTCGGGTATGTCATGGAACGTATGCGCCGCCTGCGGGCGCAGATCTCGCCGATGGATTCGGCTAAGCGATATTCTGCCCAGCTCGGTGTTGATCTCTTTATGGGCAGGGGAGTCTTTACCGGAAAAAACAGTATCGAGGTGGGCGGCAAAACGCTCACCTTTGCCAAAGCGGTGATCGCCACCGGCGGCACCGCAGCCATCCCCAATATTCCCGGGCTGGCCGAGGTCCCTTATCTGACCAACAACTCGATATTTAATCTGACGGAACTGCCGAAGCGTTTTGGCGTTATCGGCGCCGGACCGATAGGTCTGGAATTGGCCCAGGCCTTTCAACGCTTCGGGTCGGAGGTGACGGTTTTTTCGCGCAGCGAACAGATCATGCCCAAGGAAGATCCGGAAGCGGTTGAGACAGTAAAAGCGTCGATGCAAAAAGATGGCGTCACCTTTAACTTTCATTCTGTGTATCGACGCATTGAAGGAAAAGATAAGAACGGGCCGGTACGCGTCGTGCTTGAGGCGGATGGCATGGAAAAGGTTCTGGAATTTGATGCGCTGCTGATTGCCACCGGCCGAAAACCTTCCCTCGCCGGCCTCGGGCTGGAACATGCCGGCGTGGCATTCGATGCCCGGCTGGGTGTCACTGTCAACGATAAACTGCAGACGACAAATCCAGATATCTTTGCCGTGGGCGATGTCGCCGGCAGATATCAGTTTACCCATATGGCTGATTGCATGGCCCGCCTGGTTATAAAAAACGCCCTGTTCTTTGGCCGTGACAAGGTATCGGATCTGCTCGTTCCCTGGGCCACCTACACCGACCCGGAAGTTGCCCATGTCGGGTTGTACGAGAAAGATCTGCAGGAACGTAATATCCCGTTTACCACCTTTAAACGTGACTTGAGTGATGTGGACAGGGGAATTGTCGACGGTATAGCTGCCGGCTATGTCAAAATCCATGTCGAAAAAGGTAAGGACCGGATCCTCGGGGCAACCATCGTCGGCGGCCATGCCGGCGATATGATAAGTGAGATCACCGTGGCCATGCAGGCCGGCATGGGGCTTGGCGCGCTTGCCGGGGTCATTCATCCCTATCCGACGCTGGCGGAAGCTATTCGGCAATGTGGTGATGCCTATAACCGCGAACGTCTGACGCCGATCGTGAAGAGTATTTTTCATAATCTCATGGCCTTGCGACGGTAGCGTGACAGAGTGTGAAAAAAGCAGACGGAAGAAGGCACGGCATGAAAAAGACTACCCTGCACCAGCGACTGCATGAGCATCTGGTGCGAAAAACCAACTGGAAAAAAATGGGGTCCCTATGTGAGCGAGCGCTCCTGGGGCACGGTGCGCGAAGATTAATATCTGTTTTGCCCTCTCCCTGTGGAATCATGTCGACCCTATTTAAAAAGAACGTTTGTTCGGTCTGGCCGGGCCAGAGGGCAATCACGGCGAGGATGTCAAGGAACATTATTATTATCTTGATGCTACGCCGACACATATCTACCTAAAAATGATTAATAAATATCCACGGGCCTCCTCTTCGTACGATGATCTGGTGACGGAAACCTGACGTCGGGGGCCTGGTGATGCTGAGTATCTGCTGCCGGCGACTATTTTCTCTATGCCGTCAATTCGGCCGGTGAAGTGACCAAAGTCGCTGCCTGGCAGCGGTGCCATCCCTGCGCAGGGATCGTCTACTCTGCGTCTGCGGCCGTCGACCACCGGCCTTGATCAGCCCTTTGACGATTTTTCCCGGCAATCTGACCGGCGCATCGCCGAAGTGGATGCTTTTTATACCGCCATCCACCATGACGTCGGCCCTGACCAAACGGCAGTTTGGTGATGTCAAGCCCCCGGTACTACATGCCTGGGCCGCCTGGCTGGTCTTAAAATAGACGCCAAGCAGCAGGGCCTTGCCGACACGCATTTCCTGGAAGGAATAGTCCACAAGCTGCTGATGAATTTTACCTGGTGGGTGAATAAAAAAGATGGCGACGGTCGTAATGTCTTTCAGGGCGGCTTTCTTGGCATGGATAATATCAGTGTCTTTAATCGGAGTGATCCTCTGCCGACCGGTGATCACCGGGGTGGGGGTGGCCTGTGGGATGAAGAAGACGGTTTCTTTTACGACACGCTGCATATGCCCAATAGGCAGCATCACGCCGCTGAAGGTTCGTTCCCAGGTTGCTTTAATGCCGCTCCTGGCCGTTGAAACGCACGAGCACGATCTCGTCGAAAGCCTGCCGGCCTTCAAGAGGAGAATGAACTGGTTCTTCGAACATCGCGTGTATCTGCGTGACCAGGGCAATGCCGCCTGTATTAAATCGCCGGGAAGGAATTCGCGGCGGTTGTCGTCCATTGTCAATCCGAAGCGGCTGGTGCGAGTGTTACAGCCGATGCTCCATGAAGATGACCGTGCATGTGCAGCGTGGTATACTCTGAAACTATTTGATAATTTAATCGATCTTCGATAGAATTATCAAAGAAAAGGCGGTTAGTGAGGCAGGTTTGCGGCGTTAACGTTGAAGGTTTGAATGGATGGTTGATAAAAAAGATGACACTCTTGTCCAGAAAAAATTATCGCAGGGTTTTATGGAGACCCGTCTCTCTCTCATCGAATATGCTCTGAGCCATACCCTCGATGAGCTTTTGACCGCCTCTTTAGATGCGGTTGGAGCCTTGGTCGACAGCCCTATCGGGTTTTATCACTTTGTCGAACCTGACCAGATAACCCTTTCCCTGCAGCAATGGTCGAGCCGTACCTTGAAAGAATTTTGCCGGGCAAAAGGAAAGGGGGCGCATTACAACATTGATCAAGCCGGTGTCTGGGCCGACTGCCTCCGTCAGAAAAAAGCCGTTATTCATAACGACTATGCCTCGCTGCTGCATAAAAAGGGCATGCCCGAAGGCCATGCCGAGGTTATCCGTGAGCTCGTGGTGCCGGTGCTCCGCAAAGACAGGGTCGTTGCCATTCTCGGCGTAGGCAATAAACCAGCCGAGTATACCCGGCGGGACGTGGAGGTGGTTTCTTATCTTGCCGATGTCACCTGGGAGATTGTCGAGAAAAAACGGGCTGATGAAGCCTTGATGAAAACAACGTCGGCACTGCATGAACGTGTCAAGGAACTGAGCTGTCTGTATGGTATCTCAAAACTTGTCGAGGAAGGTGATCTCACTCTTGACGAGATATTGCAGAGAACTGTCGACCTCGTTCCTCCTTCCTGGCAATATCCGGAGAGTACCTGCGCCCGGATCAAGCTGAAGAATCGATCATATACGACAAAACAATTCAAAAAGACCGACTGGGTACAATCCCGGGCGATTAAAGTTAACAAAGAACATATAGGCGTTTTAGAAGTTTTTCTCCTTGAGGCTAAACCGGCAAAGGATGAAAGACCATTTTTAACAGAAGAGCATGATCTGCTTCATGCCATCGCTGAAAGACTTGGCCACATTATTGCACATAAACAGGCCGATGCTGAACTCCATCAAGCTCACGACGGGCTGCAACTGCGGGTTGCCGAACGAACAAAGGAACTGGCTGCGCAAAACCGGCATCTGTTGAGTGAAATAAGAGAACGGAAAAAAGCGGAAGCGGATCTTCAGGAAAGTGCTGAAAAGATAAAACTTTTTGCCTACTCTGTGGCGCATGATCTGAAGAATCCGGCCATTGCCACCTATGGTCTGGCAAGAATTCTCAACAAAAAATACGGCGATGCCCTCACCGAGAAAGGGAAAGTCATCTGTGAGCAGATCCAGCGGTCGTCGGAGGATATCGCTGCTCTTGTCGAAAAAATCAATATATTTATTTCAACCAAAGAAATTCCCCTGCACATTGAAAATATTTCTCTCAGAAATATCTTGCTCTCTCTTTACGAAGAATTTTCCAGTCAATTGCTTCTCCGTTCCGTGCAATGGTCCATCGAGGATAATATGCCTGACAGTATTATTGCCGATCGCCTTGCCGTAACGCGCATTTTCAGGAATATTATTGAAAATGCATTGAAATACGGTGGCGACGGATTAGGGAAGATTGTCATCGGCTATCGAATGACCGATGAGCTGCATGTCTTTACCGTAACAGATGACGGCCAGGGTGTAACAGAAGAAGATTCTGAAGATATTTTCAACTGGTTCAAGCGCAAAAAACAAACTTCGACAACAGAAAGCGGTGGGACAGGGATGGGACTGGCCATCGTCAGGGAAATCGCCGCCACACACGGTGGTGCGGTGTGGCAGGAGCCGGCCAAAGCAAAGGGTGTCACTTTTTGTGTTTCGCTCTCGCGTCATTTACGGCCGGGGGGCAAAGACACCCAGAACTGACAAAATAAAATTTCCCTGAACCGCTCAACTGTTCCCGGGCCGGGTATCTTGTATTGATTGACGGAGCGCGTTATGTAATTCAGTCATTGTGTACGGTTTGTGTAAAAAGACAAGAGGGTGCTCTTTGTCTTCCTGACCCATCACCTCGGATTCCTCATACCCACTGGAGAGAATGGCCGGAAGGTCCGGTTGAATCTTGCGCAGGGCGGAAATTGTCTGCCAGCCGTCCATACCCGGCATGGAAAGATCGGTGATGGCGCAGCGGATCATGCCCGGATGTTGCCGCAGCAGTACCAGGGCTTCATTCCCGTCTGCAGCCGACAGGCTTGCATAACCGAGGCGTTTGAGCATGGCTTTGCCCATTTCCCGGACATCGTGTTGATCATCCACCAGCAAAACAAAACCCTCCTGCTCCCAGTCAGGACCCTTGTCCATGGCAGGAGCACGCACGGGGATTTCTTCTTTACAAAGCGGCAAGAAAACGCGGAAGGTGCTGCCGCGACCCTTTCGACTCAGGACACTTATCGCACCGTCCCAGGCCTTGACCAGTCCAAGAACCACGGGCAACCCGAGCCCCCTTCCGGTAAATTTTGTGCTATAAAAGGGGTCGAAGAGTTTTTCCATGTCCGCGGTATCTATGCCGCATCCGCTATCTGTTACTTCCAGAAAGGCATAGCTGGCAGCTCCCGGTTGCCAGTCTCGGGGCATCATGAAGACTTCCTGGAGGGCGTTCGCCTGCACTATTCCCGTTGCGAGCAGCACCGTGCCTTCGTGTTCAGCAAGAGCTTCCGCGCCGTTGTTGAGCAGATGAAGTAAAAGTGTTTGCAGCTGGGCTGGATTGGCCAGTATAACCGGCCCTGGAACGAGCAGCTCCGTCTGCAGAATAATGCCTTGGGGCATGGCGGCTTCAAGTATCGGCAGATTCTGGCGACAGGCCTCGGAGAGATCTATCTTCTGACTTCTGCCAATACCCTGGCCAAGATAGGTCAGCATCAGTCCGCTTATCTCTGATGCCCTGATTGCAGCCTGCATGGCGGCAACCAGGTTAGGCCGATTTTTTGCATCGGTCGGCAGTTCATCCAGGGTAAGCTCCAGGTTGCCCATCACCACGGTAAGCTGATTGTTGAAGTGATGGGCAATGGCACCGGCCATCCGTTTGAGGCTTTCCGCTTTCTGTAACCGGATAGCCTGCTCTTCGCCTTTCTTTCGCTCGGTTATGTCACGACTGATGCTCATTATCGCCGGCTGGTCTTCCCAGGTGATCCTGCGGGCGTTGACTTCGATCGGCACGGTTGAACCGTCTTTTCGCTGATACATTGTTTCAAAGGTCAGCTGTCCCTCTGCCATCACTCGTGCTATCAGATCGGGGCAGTAAAGAGATTCTTTCTCTGTCCGTACCTGATCAATGGTCATGGCTATCAACTCTGCATGGGTGTAGCCGAGAAGTTCACAGGCCATCGAATTGACGGCCTGTAGATGGAATTGGTTGTCGTAGATAAAAATGGCGTCGCCGGCGTACTCAAACAGAAGTCGATGTTTTTCTTCACTTTTGCGCAGGGCCTGTTCCACTTCTTTAAAATCGGTCCTGTCGATGATAAACCCTTCGACGCCGACCACTCGACCTTTGCGCGTGAGCGGATGAGCTGAAAAAGTATGGAAGCCGATGGAGCCGTCTTGACAACGGCGGGTAAACTCGCCGGCCGGGATACGCGTTCCGCCGAGCAATTTTGTGACGTTTTGCTGGGCCGTTTTGAGGTCGACGTCAACCTGGGTGAGAGTGAAATGGCGACCGATAACATCAGCCGGGGAAGAATATCCGTGCATTTTTAACCAGGCATTATTCACCTGTTGATAGATACCTTCCGTATTTATACGAAAATAACCGGCGTCGGTGTCTTCAATGATTGCCCGAAAACGGTCCTTGGTTTCCGACAAGGTTCGGTTCAGCCTGACAATTGAAATATATCGCCAGGTTAGCAGGCCAATCATCGTTACGCTAAAAAGAATACCCGTCACGAGAATGACGCGACTGACGCGCCAGAAAGGTTGTGGCCTGCCGTACCATTTCTCGTAAATGGCCCTATATTCGGGTGTGTTCAGGAATTGCCCTATGGATTGGTCGAGTTTGTTAAATAATGCGGGGTTTCCCTTCCTGATGGCGATGCCTCGTTTCACCTCTTGCAGCGGCTTGCCGATAGTCTTAATTTTTTTTTCAAGGCCCGAGTGCAGGGCCAGTTTCATAATTAACTGTTCAGGGTAGACCAGGGCGTCAATATTTCCCGACAATAAGGCCATGAAACATTTTTCCACGGAATCATAGACCTGCAGATCTGTTCCGCCTTGTTCCCGCATGAGCACCAGGCCTTGGTTGTTGGTCACTGCCCCAACTTTTTTGCCGGCAAGATCACTCGCCGTATTAATCGACGATGCTTCATCGGACGAAGTATCACTGCGCACAAAAATACTGATCCTGAAGGTTTCATAGGGGGCGGTGAAATCATAGAGGCCGAGGCGCTCGGCGGTTATACCCATATTGGGGGCGAGCAGAGCCTGTCCGGTGTCCATCGCTGCAATTGCCTCCGGCCAGTCGTTGTACATTGCATAGCGAATTTTAAGATTGCTTAAGGCAGCAACTCTGTCCATGATATCAATAGCAAAACCGGAAGGTTTGCCGGTCTTTTCGTCGGTGAGAAATTGCGGTGGCCAGTTGCGTAAAGCGATGGCGGTAACTTCCTGCGGCGGGTTTCTTTCTGCAGAAAAAACATGAGGTGAAAAAAGAAGGAGCGAGACAAAAATGGCTGCACTAAAAACAGTAATCAGAAGTTTCATTTAGGACTCCGATTAATTGGGTCGGCAGACTTTACCGCATCACTGTTGGGTCCTCTTTGGGCAGGGTGAAGACAAAATTAGGGTGGCCCGATGGGGATTCTTCGCACCATAAGTCGCCGCCGTGCCGCCGGACAAGTTCGCGAATAACCGGCAGGCCTATGCCTGAACTTGCCTCGCTCTCAAACATCTCAAATATCGCGCCTCTCTTTTCCACGGGAATTGGCTGGCCGTTATTGAAAACGTTCAGGTGATACATCTTGCCTTTGTCTTCAAAGCCATAGGCGATTGTCCCTCCTTTGGGCGTGTAACGAATAGCGTTGGCCAGGAGATTGCGATACACGATGCCCAGCCAGTTTTTGTTGGCCGAAACGAGGATTTTGTTACCAGGTATGCCGCCGAGACGATTGTCAATGCGGATTCCCCCTTTTTCAATCTCCTGGGAAAATTCCGCCAGGATGGGATCAATGATATCCAGGCGGAGGTCAAGTGTTTCCTTCCTGCCGATATGTACCTTCCCATCTATGGAATTCATCACGCTTGATTTGGTCAGATAGTCCCCGACAATTTTTTCGAGGTTCAGCAGACGATTAAAGACATCGTTCAGCGTCTGTTTGACGCTTTCGCTGACGTCGCCATATCTTCCCCGGGCCAATAGTTTGATTGTTGAGCCGATGGAGACGATCGGAGAGCGCATGTCGTGCGTGGCTATGGAGAGCATGCGTAAAATATGTTTTTCCAGTTTTTTCCGCCGGGTAATGTCACGGGAAATGCCGATGACGCCGATTGTTTCTCCGTCAATATCCCTCCAGGGAAATTTGGAAACTGAGAGCCAGGATTTACTGCCGTCCGACCGGGTCAGTTCTTCCTCCTTGTCAACGATAGACTCGCCGGTTTCCATGATGAAAATTTCATCATCGCGACAGCGCCGAGCCTCTTCCAGGGGCAGGAAGTCAAAATCGGATTTACCGATCATTTCCTCCCATCGGGTGCATGATTTTCTCGCCTTGGCTTCACTCACCAGGGTAAACCTGCCGTCCATATCCTTGAAAAATATAGAGTCTGCTGAATGCCGCAAAAGTGCCATCATCTCAGGACACCTTTTGTGGAAGTTGTTTGCCATATCTTTATTTCCCCCCGGAGCAACTCGGTTTTTTGAAATGTGTCATTGACGTAATGATATTGGAAAAATCATAAGTTGGCAAGGATTGGTAGATCCGTAAAAAAATTTCGGCCGCTCCGGCCAGGAGGGTTTTTTATTCTCGGAGGAACTCGACATCGACCCGACATAGCGACGACATGCGGTTATCCAAGACCCTATTTCTCCAGATGTCTTCTATTATTTCTGCGCATTGCCGATTATTAAGAGAGGAAGAAAAATAAAATCTTTTCAAAACGATGGGGCAGTAGGGGATTTTTTAAGAGCTGACAAACATTGAGTGAAGGAGTAGGAAACATGAAAAAGAAGATTACTGTTTTTGCCATGATACTGTGTGTAGCTTCTACCTCCAGCGCATTTGCCCGAGGACATAACACCCCAAACCATGGCGGGCATCACTATAGATCAGACTATTACCAACACGGCGGGGGCGGGCATCATAACAACGGTCTGGGGCTTGCGTTTGGTCTGGTCGGAGGTCTTCTTCTTGGATCGGCCATAGTGTCTTCAGCGACACCTCCACCAAGTGCGGTGGTCTATGGGGTGCCATATACAACCTATCCGCGGTATCAGCCAGTGGTCGTTGTCCCGTCACCGAGGATCTGTGTCGAAGACCGAGTCGTCGGCGGCGAGTGGCAGATGAGCAGATATGACGGTCGTCAAGTCTGGGTGTCGTTTCCATACCCGGTGACCCAGAGAGTTCAAGTGCCATGTTACTAAATAACGGCGGTACCAAGAGGTCAGATCAAAGGGGTTCCATGCTAAACAATTTTCTTTTAAAAAGGGTTTGGATTATTTTTCTATGGATTGGATGTGCATTATTTTTCCAAGCCGCCAGCGTTCCAGCCGCCAACGGGCCAAATGAAAGCGATGATGGGATGGAAGTATTGACACGCGGGCCGATCCACGAGGCTTTTGCCGAGGTCAGTGTCGATCAGAGGCAGCCAGGTGTCGTTGTCTCTCGCCCCGTGCCTGAGCCGATAAATGAAATCCCTCCGGAATTTCGCCCTGAAGGGGTTAATGTTGCCTGGATTTCCGGCTACTGGAGTTGGGATGAAGAACAGAATGACTTTATCTGGGTCAGCGGAATCTGGCGGGATATACCACCCGGCCGTCAATGGGTTTCCGGCTACTGGATGCAGGTTGCAGGCGGCAATCAATATGTCTCCGGGTTCTGGAGGAGCGCCGAACAGGCCGAAACCGTGTATCTCCCGCCTCCCCCGCAGTCGCTGGCATCGAGCCCGAATTCACCGGCGCTGAGCCCCTCGCATGTGTGGATAAATGGCAGTTGGGTCTGGTATCAGAACGGCTATGCCTGGCAAGGAGGCTATTGGCTCGACTCCAGGCCGAATATGATCTGGATTCCGGCGCATTATGCATGGACTCCACGGGGGTATGTTTTTGTACGGGGGTACTGGGATTATCACCTTGAACGACGGGGGTTGCTGTTCGCGCCGCGCTATTACCCGAGGCCGATCTATAGAAACCATGGTTATTTCTACACTCCGAGCGTCGCCCTGGATATCGATGCTGTTTTTCTGTCTTTGTTTATTCGTTGGGATTCCCATCACTATTATTTCGGCGATTACTATGATGCTCGCTACGAAAGGCGCGGCTTTCACCCCTGGTATTCGAAGCGCGCCACGAGGTACGGCTATGATCCCTATTACAGGAGTTACCGCCAGCACCGACTGGTTAAAGATAAAGCGTGGGAGGACAACTACCAGCGGCAATTTGAATATCGCCGTGACCATAAAGAAGCCCGGCCCCCACGTATATATCGGCCGCAGATGAACCAGAATTTTGAGAAGTCCCGGAGAGAGGAGGATAATATCATTGGCAGACGTCTTGATGATGTTGTGGTAAAAAGGGATCAGCCGGTAAAATTTACACGTTTGCCGCCGGATCATAAAAGAGTATTTTCGTCCCAGGACAGAAAATCGAATAATTTTCAGCCAGAACGTAGGACGCTCGAGACGCGGCCGACAGAAAAAGGGAAGTCCTGGAAACCCCCTGAGAGTGGAAAGCCTGAAAAAGTAATAATGTCTCCCCCTCCAATCAATATAAACTCCGGTAAGGTACCGTTTTCGGCCAGGCCGCAGGAAAAATATCAGGAGAATCAGCGCGTCAGATCGCAGAAGGAAACGGTGGATCGATCTCGAACAAAACAGCCAGGACGGCAGCATCTGGAGCAGCAGAACAAATCTCAACAGCCGTTTCAGAGAAAGGCACCGGAAAAACAGTATCCGGACCAGAAAGGTGAAAATAAAGAGAAACCTCAGCCGCAGCGG
The DNA here is from genome assembly GCA_945863875.1 of Desulfopila aestuarii DSM 18488. GTDB lineage: Bacteria > Desulfobacterota > Desulfobulbia > Desulfobulbales > Desulfocapsaceae > Desulforhopalus_A > Desulforhopalus_A aestuarii_A. The sequence goes on along the minus strand of CAMBBS010000027.1, from coordinate 36,612 downwards.
CAAGTTGAAAAACCTTTTGCCCCACAGGAACACATTGAAAGGGGATCTCAGGAGAGACCGCAGCGGAACCAGAATCCGAAATAATCGGGTCGAGGCGAAGATTGACGTCGGAAAGGGACTTTTACTTTTTTGAATTTCATCATGCAAAACTACGATAACAACAGTTGCAGCCTGGAGAAGGCGCAGCAAATAATTTTTCATACTCTCAGGCAGCTGCCGGGGGAGGTCGTTGTTCTGCATGAGGCACGGCAGAGGATTGTTGTCTGTGGTGTCAACGCTGTTACACCTCGGCCTGCATTTGACGAATCAACGCGTGACGGCTACGTCATCCCGCACCCTGCCGGTGCCAGCACCGATGGGACGGTGCACCGGTATGCAATTGTTGATGAAATACCGGCGGGGAGGCCGTCTCTGAAGATCTTGGCATCCGGCACCGCCTGCAGAATTATGACCGGGGGATGTGTGCCGAAAGGGGCGGTGCGTGTTGTGCCCTTTGAAGAGTGTGTCGAACAGAATGGCAGCGTTGTTATTGCCAACCATGCACTGCTGGCGTTAGAAACATTTATCAAAAAAACAGGCAGTGAAATTGCCCGGGGAGAGTTGCTTGTGCCGGCAGGAGAAGTTTTGCAGGCCGACCATCTTGCGCTGCTTGCGTCCTGCGGCATGCATTCCGTGGCGGTTGCCGCAAGGCCGGTGGTCGGTTATGTGTGTACCGGAAGTGAGCTGACGGCTCCTGCGGAAGAACTCGGAATTGGTCAGAAAGTGTCATCGAATTCCTTTCTCTTGAGCGGGCTGCTTGCCTCGGTTGGTGCTCGCCCGGTAAACATGGGTCTTATAAAAGATAGCGAGCAGGAACTTCTTGATCTTTTTGCCAGGGTAGGCGCGGATCAACCCGATGTATTGCTCACCACCGGAGGGATGGGCCCCGGCAAATATGATCTGGTGGAAAAGACATTTGTTGCAGCCGGCGGACGGGTACTTTTCAACGCGCTTGCGGTGCGCCCCGGCCAGTCGGTTCTTTTTGGCCTCCTTGGCCGAACGTTGCTGTTCGGCCTGCCAGGTCCCCCCCATGCCGTTCGTACCCTGTTGCATGAGCTGGTCGGGCCGGCCCTTCTGGCAATACAGGGAAAAAAAGACCCCTGGCCGAAAATGATCGCGGCGCATGTGCTGCACCGGGTCCAAATGAAACCGCATAGGGTTCTCCGCCTCAAAGACGCTGTGCTGGTGTTGCAGGACGGGCGATGCTCCGTGCGTTTTGCCGAGCGCCTTGAAGTACCGAATTGCCTTATCCTGCTTGAGGCGGGTAGGTCTACTTATCGCGAAGGTGAACTGGTTCAAGTGCATCTGCCGCATGAACTGTCTTACTCTTACTTTTGGCAATGTGGACAGAAATAGCTCGATCTGCCGCCGAGTTTTTGTTTCTCAATTTTCGTTGAACAGAGGTGGCACGCTTTTCCCTCCCTGCCGTAAACCTTGAAATTCATCTGGAAATAGCCCCGTTCCCGGCTGGCATTGAGAAAGTCGCTGATGGTTGATCCACCGCATTCAATCGCCTGGTGCAGGATATTTCGAATTTCGCTCACCAGGCGCTCCCATTCCTTGCCGGTGAGGGTCGGTATTTTTCTTGCGGGCCCTATTCCCGCAGCAAAAAGACTCTCGTTGGCGTAAATATTTCCTATGCCTGCCACCGTCTGGTTGGTCATGATAAACAGCTTTACCGCCAGACTTTTGCCTTTGGCAAGTTTCTCCAGGTATTCGGCGGAAAATGCATTACTGAAGGGCTCGGGACCGGTTGTTTTGAAGATTGTCTCTTCTCTGCCAAGGACTTCCCCGGCCGAGAGGAAGCGGATGGAGCCGAAGCGACGGCTGTCATTATAGCGAAGTTCGGTACCGTCATCGAGGGACCAGAGCACATGGTCGTGTTTCGCGTGCGTCGCCGAGGGGGAGAATATGCCCAGGTTGCCGGTCATTCCCAGATGGATGATGAGCATTTCGCCTCCAGCCAGACTTATCTGCAGGAATTTCGCTCGACGTTCAACTGCGGTGATGGTCTGGTTGACCATTTCCCCCTGCATGGTTTCCATCGGCACGGGATGACGCAGCCTTTTACCGCTGCAGCGCACAGCGGTAACCGCGCGCCCAAGGAGGAAGGAGCGGATACCGCGGCAGATAACTTCAACTTCGGGCAGTTCCGGCATGGCTCCGATCCTCGTTGACAAGACAAATGGCCAGGGCGTAATCGCCGAATAGACCGGCTACGACGCGTACTTCCTCCGGCATGTGCCGGTTTTGAATTGGTCTGATACGTAAACAAAAAACGATAGAGTCCCTCAAACTTTTCAGTTTTGTCACCTGCAAGTCAAGAAATCCGGGCATCTGCCAGTAACTCAACGCCTTTTTGGCGGCCTCCTTGGCGCTCCAGAGAAGAGCGAGTCTGGTCAGTGGGTCATGGTCCGGCAAGAACGCTGCAAGCACCTTGTCTTCGTCGCCGAGGCAATATTTTTCCTGTACGCGCACAAGGCTTGCCTGTCGCAGCTGCAGATCAATGCCGCACATGGTTCCCGTGGCCAGGGCAACACCATAATCCCCACTATGGGATATCGAAATATCCATTTTCAGTGCCCCGGCATGTGGTGTATGGAAACGAACGTCCGGTCGGCCGCTTACTGTGCTGGCTATTTCAATGTCACCGGGTTTCAGTGGCGGTGCCACCGCCGTTTTGTTCAGCTGTAAACGGCCCTGAATGGCCATTTTTGCACAGATTCTGCCGGTGAGATACTCCGATCGTCTTTTGGTAAAGCGGTAACCGCTGAGAAGAAAGGCTTCTTTTGGGTGGAGCAGGTGGTGGAAGGGGGTATCGGCATCTGCCTGCGGCAAACCGGCAACCGGGGCAGGCGCGGTAAAAAGCCTGAGGAGAACAGGCTGCATTGTCTGGTCGCCGAATATGTCGATTGCCCCCTGGGTAATGGTCGTGGGGAAAAGATTGATCAGCTGCTTGTCCATGGGGTGAATTGTGAGGTTCATGAGAAAAAGCTTGCAGTTTGAACAGTTCCTGCTAATTTTTGCCCGTAAGGGTTTGGTTGCAAGAAGAGAGAAATGCAAATCGAGTAGAGGTATACTATGGAAATTCCTACCGGTATGACAGCGTATGATCTGGTCATTATCGGCCTGTTCGTTCTTCTGATCGGACGAGGCCTGTGGCTGGGGCTGCTCAAACAGGTAACAGGGTTTGTCGCTCTCTATGTCGGCTACTTGGCCGCAGGCCGATATCATGACAGAATTCTGCCCATTTTGCGAGACATATCCGACAACCCCAAAGTTATCTTTCTTACCAGTTATGTTCTTCTTTTTCTCGCCACCTATGTGGTGGTGATGCTGTTAGGGAAGGCGCTGGGCTATGTCCTGCAGTTGACCATTACCTCCTGGTTTGATCGATTGCTGGGCGCGGTGATAGGTTTTGCCAAGGCGGTTATTCTTGCCGTTCTGCTGCATATGATTCTCGGCACGATCCTCGCCCCGGAAAACCAGTTGCTGCGAAACTGTGTGACCTGTGACGCCCTGAATAATGCCGCGGGATTTACCCGGGAATTTATCAGTAACGAAGAGGTGCGTAAATCTCTTCTCCAGAAGCAACCGGCAATATCCATCGATGCCGTAAAGGAATATCTTGCCCCAAATGAAAAAAATGATGCACAGGAGAGTCCAAAGCCTGGAGATAAAGAGTGAGGGCGTCGTAAAAAACTCTTAAAGAAAAATACCAGTATTGGATAGCTGCCTGTGAAGCGTGCCAAAACAAGACAACCTGCGTCGTATATCGAGCGCGACTATCGAGCGGTGGCAGATCGTGGTGATCTGATCTCTTCCTATGCGACAATAAAAGATACTGATCTGCATATCCTGGCCGACCGGGAGGTGTCGTCCATGGCCCAGGAGCTGGCCTTGCGATATCGACTGCAGATTGAAAAATACATAGAGAAATTCCCCGAATTTGCCCATGCCCTTGCGCCGCTTCCTCCTGACGTCTTGGCGCCGCCGATTGTCCGAGAGATGTTGGCGGCCGGCTGTGCTGCCGGGGTCGGACCGATGGCCGCCGTGGCCGGGGTCATTGCTGAACATGTCGGCCGGGGGCTAATGCAGAGCGGCTGCCTGGAAGTGATTGTGGAAAACGGCGGCGATATCTATATCCACCGGAACCGCGACTGTACCGTGGCCATTTTTGCCGGGGAGTCGCCGCTGAGTCTGCGGGTGGGCGTGAAACTGGCAAGGCTCGCCCTGCCGATGGCCGTGTGCACATCTTCCGGCACGGTGGGCCATTCTTTAAGCCTTGGCCAGGCCGACTCGGTCACGGTTCTTGCCAGGTCAACCGCTCTCGCCGATGCCGCTGCGACCCGTCTCGGCAATGAGATCGGCCGAAGCCCCGGCGGGCATGGAATGAAAAGGGCGCTGGAAAAAAGCCGGGACATCGACGGTGTTCTCGGGGTTGTGGTTATTTGCCGGGAAAAGATCGGAGCTGTGGGGGATGTTGAATTGGTCGGTATACACTAAGAGGGTAGGCGATGACCGACAGCGAAGTGAACAATGAGAAGAAGAAACTGCGACAGGCGGATCGCTGGTATCTCGTTTATTACCTGCGCGTGTTCGACGGAATGAGCCGCAATATTCTCGGCCACCTGGTCGATATCTCGGAAAAAGGCCTTATGCTTATCGGTGAAAACCCGGTAGAAGTCAATGGCGACTACCAGCTGCGCATGTGCCTGCCCAGTCAGATGAAAGACCGGGATGAAATAATATTCTCGGCCACCAGCAGATGGTGCAAGAAAGACGCCAATCCCGACTTTTACCTGGTTGGCTTTGAGATGCATGACCTTGCGCCGAAGATCCGGAAAATCATTGTCAGCCTGATCCGGGATTTCCGCTATGGTGATAAAAAGTAATATAATCGTGGTTACGTGCCATCTTTACTGAAAAGGAAAACATAAATTGGATACGATCTCTCTCCCCTGTTTCAAGGCCTACGATATCCGGGGAAGAGTGCCGGATGAACTGAACCCGGCGCTGGCCGTGAAGATAGGACGAAGTTTCGCCGCGGTATATAACCTGAAGAAGGTCGTTGTCGGGCGTGATATCCGGCTCTCCAGTGAAGAGCTTGTCCAGGCGCTGATTTCCGGCCTGCGGGACATGGGTGCGGATGTCCTGGATCTTGGACTCTGCGGCACGGAAGAAATCTACCACGCAGCATTTAGCATGGAAACGGCGGGGGTGGACGGTGGCGTCATCGTTACCGCTAGCCATAATCCCGCCGATTATAACGGCATGAAATTTGTTGTGAAGGGGGCCCGACCGGTTACCGGGGAATCGGGCCTGAAAGAGATGGCGCGGTTGATTGTTGCGGATAGCATCCCGGAACCGGCGGCAAAGCCCGGCAAGCTGCAGCGTATCGACAACAAGGGAAACTATATCCGCCATCTGCTCGGCTATGTCGATACCAAGAAACTGCAACCGCTGAAGATTGTCGTCAACAGCGGCAACGGCTGTGCCGGGCCGATCGTAGATCTGCTTGCAGCGCATCTGCCGTTTCAGTTTGTTCGAGTGCACCATGAGCCGGACGGTACCTTTCCCCATGGCGTGCCCAATCCGCTGCTCCCGGAAAAAAGGGCGGAAACGACCCGGGTGGTTCGCGAACACCGGGCCAATCTGGGTATTGCCTGGGACGGCGATTTTGACCGCTGTTTTTTCTGGGATGAAAAGGGTAATTTCATTGAAGGGTATTACCTCGTTGGTTTGCTGGCTCAAGAAATGCTGAAAAAGGACCCCGGAGGTAAAATCCTCTACGATCCTCGTCTGACCTGGAATACCGAAGAGATCGTGCAACAGGCGGGCGGAGTCGCGGTGATGACCAGAACAGGTCACGCCTTTATCAAGGAGCGCATGCGCCGGGAAAACGCCATATATGGCGGTGAAATGTCCGCGCACCATTACTTCCGGGATTTCGGCTATTGTGACTCGGGGATGATCCCCTGGCTTCTCGTCGCTGCGCTGCTTTCGGCGGAAGGAAAGCATCTCTCCGAGCTGGTCGCCGATCGAATGGCCGCTTTTCCGGTATCCGGCGAAATCAACAATAGGGTCGATGACCCGGAGGCGATAATCGCCCGGATAGAAGAGCAATATGGCGCCGGCATAAAGGATGACACCGACGGCCTCTCTCTCGCCTTTGCCGACTATCGTTTTAATATCCGCAAGTCAAACACCGAGCCGCTGCTTCGGCTGAATGTCGAAAGCCGCGGAAATGCTGCACTTTTACAGGAAAAAACAAAGGAATTGTTACAACTTATTCGTTAATCCGTGTCTCCAGAGACATTCACTCTTTAATCTCAAGGCGATAAAAAAACATGCGCAAGATACAACCGATTATTTTGGCAGGAGGAACAGGATCGAGACTTTGGCCCTTATCCAGAGAGTTGTATCCGAAACAGCTTCTGCGGCTGACCAATGAGAATTCATTGCTCCAGACGACCCTGCTGCGCGTCAATAACCTGCCGGGGGTGTTACCTCCGGTTATAGTCGTCGGTGAGGAGCATCGTTTTATCACCCAGACGCAGGTCGAGGAGCTGCACTGTTTTGACAATTATGCCATTCTGCTCGAACCGGTGGGGAGAGACACCGCTCCGGCAATCTGCGGTGCCGCCGAGTTTTGCAGGCAGCAGGTAGAGGGTGCTGTCCTGCTGATCCTGCCCGCGGACCATGTGGTATTGCACACAGATAAATTTGTCGAAGTTGTCCTGCAGGCGGCTGCGCTCGCTGCCGAAGGATCAATCGTTACCTTTGGTATTCAGCCGACGGGACCGGAGACCGGTTATGGCTATATTGAGCAGGGCGTGGGGAATCATGTCGCCTCTTTTAAGGAAAAGCCTGATCTTGCCGTAGCCGGGGAGTATCTTGCCAGGGGAAATTATTTTTGGAACAGCGGTATGTTTGCCTTTACTGTCGCAACGTTCATGCAGGAAATGGAAAAATTCGCCCCTGAGATGCGCGCCAGTATGACTGCCTCGGTTCAAAAAGGGACGACGGACGGCCGATTTTTTCGCTTTGATAAGAGCGAAATGAGCAAATGCCCCAGTGGCTCAATCGACTATGCCCTGATGGAAAAGACCACTGTTGCCGCGATGGTTGCCGCCGATCTGGGCTGGAGTGATATCGGCTCGTGGAAGGCCTTGTGGGACGTCCTGGATAAGGACGAAATGGGCAATGTCATCAGGGGGGATGTCTTGCTTGAAGATACCCGTAACTGCCTGGTTTCCTCAGAGAATATGCTTGTTGCCACTGTTGGTATGGAGGATACCCTGGTGGTTGAAACGGCCGATGCCATTCTCGTTGCCCCGCTGTCGAGATCGCAGGATGTGAAAAAGGTGGTGACCCGCCTAAAAAAAGAGCGGAGGAAAGAGTTGAGCCTGCATTCGACCGTGTATCGCCCCTGGGGCAGTTATACCGTGCTGGAAGAACAGCCGCGTTTTCAGATTAAGCGAATAACCGTCACTCCGGGAGCGAAACTCTCCCTGCAGATGCACCACCATCGGCACGAGCATTGGGTGGTGGTTTCCGGAACAGCGCGGATCGTCAACGGTGAAGACGAGATCCTGCTTCACGAGAACCAGTCGACCTATATTCCGGCCGGCACCGTCCATCGACTTGAGAATCCGGGAGTTATCGCCCTGGAACTCATTGAGGTGCAGAACGGCAGCTATCTGGGAGAAGACGACATCGTCCGCTTTGATGATGTCTATGGTCGGCTGGAGCAGAACTAACGAGTAGTGCCGAGGGGGCGCTATTGTCAGGCCTCCTCCTGTTTTTTCTGCAGTTCCCGCTTTCGCTGCCGAAACGCTTCGACGTATTTACTCAACACACGCCTGCCGTTTCTACTGATTTTGAGAAATGTAACACCGGAGATATAGCGACCGTCCTGGGGATGGGCGTGGGTCGTTCGTCCCTCCAGCTCAACAAGGTCGTCTTCAATGCCGATGGTGATGAGCAGACGCGTGTTGGCTGCCAGTGCAATTGCCGTTTCCAGTTTGATGCCGTCGACGCTGACATCAATGGTTCGTCCCATTGAGTAGGTGCCGGGGTTGCCCTGTTCATCCAGGACGATATAGTCGAGGAGATGGAGGGAATCGTGTCGGATGAATTTTCTCTGTTCTCTTTTTTTCATAACCCTTCCTGAAAACGTATCTCTCTGTGCATCATGCTCTGGAAAGAGCCGGTGGATTGCTTCCCTTTCGGCTTTTACCACTCCACGTTCGGTTATAAGTCCGGTTATCAGTCTGGCGGGAGTCACGTCAAAACCATAGTTAGCCGCTTTTGTGCCGCTTGCTGTCAAAGTAACCGTTGAAATTTCACCGTATTCATCCTTTCCTGAGATGGTGGTGATTTCTTTCTCCGATCTTTGTTCTATCGGAATTGCCATGCCGTTGTCAAGCTTCCAGTCGAAAGTCGATGAAGGCAGGGCGACATAAAAGGGGATGTTGTTGTCATGCGCCGCCAGTGCTTTCAGGTAGGTACCGATTTTATTGGCTACATCGCCGGTGTGCGTTGTTCGGTCGGTACCGACGATGACCAGATCGACCATGCCGTGCTGCATGAGGTGACCGCCGCAGTTGTCGCAAATAAGGGTATTGGCAATGTTTTCCTGCTGCAATTCCCAGGCGGTAAGCCGTGCTCCCTGATTCCAGGGCCTGGTTTCATCAACCCAGACATGCACCGGGATACCGGCATCCCGCGCCGCATAAATCGGCGCTGTCGCGCTGCCGTGATCAACAAAAGCCAGCCAGCCGGCATTGCAATGGGTGAGAATGTTTACCGGTGCACCCTGCTTTTTCCTGCTAATTTCCTTGATGATGTCAAGGCCATGTTCACCAATCTGTTTACAGAAATGGGCGTCTTCATCGGCAATGGCGCATGCGGTGGTAAAGGCTCTGTCGCGTTTTTCAGCAATATCCGGTATGTCGTCAATTGCTGCGAGGACCCGGTCGATGGCCCATATCAGGTTCCGTGCGGTCGGCCTGCTGTTGCCGAGCATTTCGGCAAAGCTTGTTAGATAGGCGGTGAAATCCAGCTCCGGGGCTTCCATGGATGCGAGAAACATCGCAAAACCGGCGGTAGCCCCAATAAGGCCGGCTCCACGGACATGCATCTCCTGAATAGCTGTGATTGCCTGCTCACCGGTGGTAAGCGTTTCAATGACAAACTCATGGGGCAGCTGTCTTTGGTCGATAATGCAGATGTGCCGGTTGTTGTGGGGATCCGGCCAAATTGTCCGGTAATGTTTGTTGTTTACTTTCATGGCGGGAGAGGCTGGCCGAAAGGCAGGGTTGTCGGTTGAAAAATCGATTTATCCTGAAAGTATACACCATATCCGTGCCAAGAGAAAATGCAAATCTATGCCATGGGGCCGTCTTGACAAGTATCGTCTTGTTGATGCCCATGGCTTGTCGTCCCGTAAATTGCACCGCCGTTTGCACCATTTCTGTCTAAAAAAGATTTTTTCCGACATAAATGTAATGAAAATTCTAAAAAATGACAGAAATGTAGAGACCTTTCTTTTCGCCGGCCTGATTGCTTTCGTCTAAAAATCGCCTGAAAACTGTTTGATAGGTGAATAAGGACAATCTGGCATAAACATTGATATAGCATGGGGGAAGAAGATTCAGGAGTGTTGACCTGTGCACTGTAAACAAGGTTGGCAGTTTTTAAACAATGTGCCGGGGAGTCGAGTACTGCTCACGCTGCCGGGTACAGGCGGCATACTATCAGGAGGAAAAAGATGGACAAGGCGGATACCGCATTTATCCTGGCGGCTGCGGGGTTGGTATTGCTGATGACCCCGGGGTTGGCCCTGTTTTATGGTGGCATGGTGCGAAGGAAAAATGTCCTGGGCACCATAATGCAGAGTCTCATCCTGATTGCGGTGATATCGATTGAATGGGTGTATCTGGGCTACTCCATGTCTTTTGGTCCTGATATCGGCGGTTTTATCGGCGATCTGTCCTGGTTTGCCTTACGGGGGGTGACCAATGCCCCGAGTCCAGATTATGCCACGACTATCCCCCAGACTGTGTTTATGATCTACCAGTGTATGTTTGCCATTATTACCCCGGCGCTGATTACCGGCGCCTTTGCCGAGCGGGTAAGATTTGTGCCGTTTCTGGTCTTCTCCCTGTGCTGGGCTATCCTCGTTTATAATCCTGTGTGCCACTGGATCTGGAGCAAGGGTGGCTGGCTGGCGAATCTTGGTGTGCTCGATTTTGCCGGAGGACTTGTCGTCCATGCAACCTGCGGAGCGGCTGCGCTGGCCGGAGTTCTGGTGCTTGGTTCCCGGAAAGGATACGGCAAGGCGAGTTTTATGCCCCATAATCTGCCCATGACCATGATGGGCACCGGTATCCTCTGGTTCGGCTGGTTTGGTTTTAATGGCGGATCGGCACTTGCCGCAAATGACGTGGCGGCAACCGCCTTTGTCGCCACGCATCTGGGTGGAATGGCTGGAATGCTGATGTGGGTGGCCATGGAATGGCTTTTTCAGAAAAGAGCAACCACCCTCGGCGCCGCCTCGGGCGCCATTGCCGGCCTGGCCACCATCACCCCCACCGCCGGTTTTGTCGGACCTAATTCATCAATCATCATCGGGTGTATTGCCGGGGTGGTCTGTTATCTGGCGGTTAACTCCAAGGCCAGGCTCGGGCTGGATGACTCGCTTGACGTTGTCGGCATCCATGGTGTGGGCGGCATTGCCGGGACCATTTGTCTCGGGTTCTTTGCCTCAACCGCGGTCAATCCCGCTGGTGTTGACGGCTTATTTTTCGGTAATGCCTCGCAGGTGGGAATACAGCTGTTGGGGGTTGTCGTTGTCGCCGGCTATGCCTTTGTTGTCAGTTGGATTCTTTTCAAGGTTATCCACGGCACCCTGGGCATGCGTCTCGCCGAAGATGCCGAGGTGGAAGGGATGGATTCTACTGAGCATTCCGAAACTGCATATAATAACTAACCAAAACTTGTCCGTGTACAGATCCGTATATAATATGTTACCTTTACCAGGCATTGAGCGGGCAGCCGGATGAATGGGCGGGAATCATCGCACGATAAAAAAATACGTCGATTGGGTCGATTCAACCGGGTGATTTTGTCAACTTGAGGTCTCTGGATTTTGTGATATGCAGGGGGCCTTTAACAAGGAAAAGGTTATGAAAAAGATAGAAGCAATCTTAAAACCATTCAAGCTGGATGATGTGAAAGATGCCCTGAACGGCATTGGCATTACAGGAATGACCGTCTCTGAGGTAAAAGGGTATGGCCGTCAGAAGGGGCATACCGAGATCTATCGTGGAGCGGAATATATTGTTGATTTTATCCCCAAAATGAAAATCGAGATTGTCGTTGCCGCCGAGCTGGTCGATCAGGTGGTTGATACGATCAGAAACGCGGCCAACACCGGCAAGATCGGCGATGGGAAGATTTTTGTCTTGCCGGTCGAGCGTGTTGTGCGGGTGCGGACAGGTGAAGTAGATCGTGATGCGGTGTGATAGATGATTTCTGCATTTCGTGCCAAGCGAAAGGCGCTGGAAGAGAGTTGGGCGCAAGGCGGCACCGGCAGTGATCTTCTACTGGGCCTGTGCCGGACGGTCGATGATTACATTGTCGACAGCTATAAGCAGAAAAATGTGCAGGGGGGTGACGAAAGAATAGCCCTGGTGGCGCTTGGTGGGTATGGCCGAAAGGAGTTGTTTCCCTTCTCCGATATCGATCTGATGATTCTTTATCACCCCAAGCTGAAGAAGCAGATAGCCGCGGTCACCGATGCGGTGCTCTATCCGCTCTGGGACACCGGTATGGAAGTTGGCCATGGGGTCCGCACCGTCGCCGAGTCGATCAGCCATGCCCGGGAAGATTATTTTTTTCTCGTGGCTCTGCTTGATGCCCGGCTGATCTGCGGTTCAGAGTCCTTGTTTGATGAACTTCTGCTGGCCTATCGTAAGCGATATGTCGAGGGGCATCGGGAAAAGTTCGTCGAGAAAATGAAGGCCCATCGCCAGAGTCGTCGCGAGCGTTTTGGCAGTCACAGCTATCTTCTTGAGCCGCATATCAAAGAGGGGCGAGGCGGCATGCGGGATATCCAGGCGATGATGTGGACGGCCCGCGTGGTTTTTGGCCTCAATAGCCTGGACGATATCCAGGGGGCGGGCCTTTTGCTGGACGAGGAAAAAAGGGAATTTGTCGAGGCGAGGAGTACCCTCGTCCGGTTGCGCTGTCACCTGCATTTCATGAGTAAGCGCAAGAATGATCAGCTCTATTTTGAGCAGCAGGAAGATGTGGCCAGGTTGTTCAATTACCGCACCAGCGGCGGGGTGCGCGGGGTCGAGCTCTTTATGCGCGATACCTATAGCGCACTGCAGACCATAAGTGTCGTCACCGATCTGTTTTTCGATCATGTCGACGAGGTGCTCGGACTGGCCGGCAAGAGCAAGATGGTTGCCGATAAGCTCATCGAGAGCGGTATAGAAATCAGGACCGGCAGGGTGCACCTTACTGCGAGCAGGTCGCAGCTTGTTGCCAAACCACAGACGCTCATCCGGGTCTTTTTGGCCATGTCCCGTACCGGACTGCCGATGCACCACAGGAGCCGCAAGGTTCTTTCGGAACTTGTCGGCCTGATCACCGATAAAGAGCGGTCCTCACCGAGATTTGCCAAAACATTTTTCACCCTGCTCCTTGAGGCAAAGGATATTGCCCAGGTTCTGGCAACCATGCTGGAAACCGGCGTGTTGACCGCCTGTATTCCGGAATTTGCCAATATCACCACTTTGGCACAGCATGATCTCTATCATATCTATACCGTCGATCGGCATTCTCTGCAGGCGGTGGCGGAGCTGCATGCTTTGGTTGCCTCCGGGGCCGGAGCGGTGCAGCGGGTGAAGGACAGGAAGGTCTTGTATCTGGCTGCCCTGCTGCACGATATCGGCAAGGGTTCGGGGCGGGATCACTCTCTTGAGGGAGCGGCGCTGGCCGGGAAAATTGGGCAACGGTTTTGTCTGACCAAAGAAGAGTGCGACACGCTCACGTTTCTCATCCGCTACCACCTTTTCATTCCGGAGAATGCTCTGCGGCGTGATTTAAACGATGCTATTTTTATTAAAAGATGTGCGGAGACCATCGGCGATCTGAGCCGCCTTGCCATGCTCTATCTGCTCTCCGTCGCCGATTCAAAAGCGACCGGGCCGTCTGCCTGGAGCGACTGGAAGGCCTCTCTCATGGAGGAGCTGTATCTGAAGATCTGTCCCTATCTGGAACATGGCCGCCATGAAATTCATGATGCGACGGCCCATGAAGAGCAGGGTGTGGAATGGCTGCGTGAGCAGATTCGTCTGCAGTTGAAAGGCGCCGGGGAGCTGAAGATAGATCCGGAGACTCTGAGCACCGATTATATTCTCTCTTTTTCTCCGCAGGTCATTGCCGGACATGTGCTGACACTGAGTGAAAAATTTCAGCGTATTCGCCAGAAGTCGCTGATTGTCGCCGAAAAAGGGGAAGACAGCTGGTCGCTGTTGATTATGACCAAAGACCGACCAGGTTTGCTGGCGAAAATTTGTGGTGTGATGGCGCTCAATAACCTTTCCGTAATCAAGGCGCAGATTTTCACCTGGAAGGACGGCACCGTCGTTGATGTTATCGATGTTCGTTCAACAAATGGCCTGAGTTTTGCTGAAAAGGACTGGAAGGCACTGAACGACCAGCTTGATCTCGCCATAGAGCATCGGATGGGTTTGAGTCATCGCCTGTACAGCAAGCTGTCCTCGAGCTATGGTCGACGAACACAGATGGTCGGGGATGTTGCCTCGAAAATTATCTTCGATAACGCAAGTTCGGAAAAGTATACGGTCATTGAGGTCTACGCGGCGGATCTGCCGGGCCAACTCTATCATATCACCCAGGCCATGGCGGATTTTGGTTTGAATATCCACAAGGCCTATATCGCAACAGAGGTGGAGCAGTTGATCGATGTATTCTATGTGCTCGATTCAACAGGCAAAAAGTTGATTGACGAGGGGTTTATTAAAGAGGTTACAGAGGGCATCCTGCATTTCACAAGCCATTCGGCTAAATAGGCCGGCCGGTTTTCTTTGCGGCTTTTGAGGGCGGAGTGTTCCGTTGTAAAAAATGACAAACATGTAATGAAATTTCATTTGTTTGTTGCAAATATTGTCAGAAATGTTAATGAGGAATTGATTTATTCCGGATCATGCAACGCTGGCAATGGAAAAAAAATACTATTGAATAAAAAGGAGATTGTTGAAATGACTAGAGAAGAAATAATGCAAATCATTGAGGATGAAAATATTCAATTCTTTCGCCTCCAGTTTGTCGATATCTTTGGTTTTATGAAAAACGTGGCGATTCCAAAGAGCCAGATCGAAAAAGCCCTGGACGGGGACATGATGTTCGATGGTTCTTCCATCGATGGTTTTGTACGCATCGACGAATCGGACATGTATCTCAAGCCCGACTACGACACCTTTACCGTTCTCCCCTGGAGAAACAAAGATGGCGTCGCTGCCGCCCGAATTATCTGCGATGTCTATAAATCCGATGGAACGCCCTTTGCCGGCTGCCCGCGGGTCAACCTCAAGCGTGTTCTGGCCGAAGCGAAGGCACTCGGCTATACCATGAATGTCGGGACCGAGGCGGAATTTTTCCTCTTTGAAAAAGATCAGGACGGTCTGGCCACCACCATTACCAATGATGTCGCCGGATATTTCTCACTCGATCCGGAAGATACCGGTAATAACTGCCGTCGTGAAATTATCGAAACCCTCGAGAAAATGGGCTTTGAAATCGAGGCCTCCCACCATGAAGTGGCCGAGGGGCAGCATGAAATCAACTTTAAATATGCCGACGCCCTGGCCGCCGCCGACAACACGGTGACCTTCAAGTGGGTTGTCAAGTCCATCGCCGCCAAATACGGCCTGCACGCGACCTTTATGCCGAAGCCTATTTTCGGTATCAACGGTTCGGGAATGCATACTAACCAGTCCCTGTTCAACCTGGACGGCACCAACGCATTTTTTGATGAATCCGACCCGCTGAAGCTTTCCAAGGTTGCCTATGCCTACATTGCCGGTGCACTGAAAAATGCCCGTGCTTTCGCCGCGGTAACTAATCCGCTGGTCAACTCTTATAAACGGCTGGTTCCCGGCTATGAGGCTCCTGTTTATTGTGCCTGGTCGGCATCAAACCGCTCTGCGCTTATTCGTATTCCGGCCGCCCGCGGCCTGTCGACCAGAACGGAAATTCGCTGCCCGGATCCAACCTGCAATCCGTACCTGGCTTTCGCGATGATGTTGAATGCAGGGCTTGATGGGGTGAAAAACAATCTTACTCCGCCGGCCGAGGTGAGACGTGATATTTTCAAAATGACCGCCGCGGAAATGGAAGAGTGCGGCATTGCCACTTTGCCGGCCAACCTCAAGGAAGCCATTGCAGAGTTAAAGGCCAATCCCCTGGGCAAAGAAACTCTCGGTTCGCATATCTTTGAAAAATATGTTGAGGCAAAAGATAAAGAGTGGGATCGCTTCAGAACCGCCGTAACCGACTGGGAACTTGACGAATATCTGACTGTTTATTAATCGATTTTCTCTTTAAACGATAGTCTTCGGCCCGCATTCCTCGATAAGGAGTGCGGGCTTTTTCGTTTTTGATCGATCGTGGACGGCGGGCAGGGCTTGCAGATTGCGCTTTTTCTAGGTAAAGAGTGGTAATGATTATTGTGGAGCAAGGGTGGAAACGACAATGGCCGGAAGGATAAAATCCAATCAAAACAGCATCTCTCGGTTGCTGCCCGAGATTCTCCATGAGCAAGGGTGGGAGAAACAACTCGACCTGCATTCAATTTTCCCCAGATGGAAGGAAATCGTCGGGGAAGAGAGGAATGGGTGCGCCCAACCGTTGAAGATCGAACGCGGGGTGCTCTGGCTGGAAGTGACCAATTCGTCCTGGGTGCAGCAGTTACAGTATGAAAAGGTCGACCTGCTGGCGACCTTGAATCGCTTATTCCGGCATTCGAGACTCGATGATATTAAGATGGTGCTGCCAAAAGGCAAGACCGCCAAGACCGGCAAGGCCGGGCCGGCACCTTTTCCCGCGGTAAAGTTTGTCAAGCCAAGTGAAGAGAAAATTGCGGCCTTCCAGCGGCAGGTTGCATGTATCGCGGATGAACAGTGTCGGGAGGCGCTTATGCAGTTGTGGTATCTTTCCGAGGCATGTCAGAGAGAAACGGGATAGGCCGCCCAGTCCTCTCCGCCGATGGAACAGGTTTTTCCCTTTGTTATTTCCTTGTTATCCCTATGTTATTACGGGCAATGAAAAATGTTACATGAAAATATATTAAGCGCCATCGGCAACACCCCGCTCATCAGAATTAATCGACTGTTCCAGAGCGCATCGGTTTCGATCTACGGCAAACTCGAATCGACCAATCCAGGCGGCTCGGTGAAGGAGCGTATCGCCCTTTCCATGATCGTTGCGGGTGAAGCGAGCGGGGCGCTGACGCCGGATAAAATCGTTCTTGAGGCAACCAGCGGCAATACCGGTATCGGACTGGCCATGGTCTGTGCCGCCAAGGGCTATCGTTGTGTGTTGGTTATGCCGGAATCGGCCAGTATCGAGCGGCGAAAAATCATGCAGGCCTACGGCGCCGAAATTCTGCTAACTCCTGCCAATAGGGCAACGGATGGGGCCATAGAAAAGTCCTACGCCATGGTTCGGGAATTTCCGGACCGTTATTTTCTCACCGATCAGTACAATAATGCAGCAAACTGGCGAGCCCATTACGATCATACCGCCCCGGAGATCTGGCAGCAGACGGACGGCCGGGTCACGCACCTGGTGGCGACGCTGGGCACTTCCGGCACCATCATGGGATTGTGCGCCTGGTTCCATGAATTTCAGCCCCACGTCAAGGTGATTGCCGTTGAACCGCACCTGGGCCATAAAATCCAGGGCCTGAAAAACATGAAGGAGTCTTACAAGCCGGGTATCTTCGATAAATCCGTTCCGGATGAGATTGTTCTGGTCGACGATGAGGACGCCTTCAGCACGGCAAGAAAACTTGCCAGTAACGAAGGGATGCTCGTCGGCATGAGCAGTGGCGGCGCCATGGCCGCGGCCATCAAATATGCAGAAACACTGGAGAGCGGCCTGGTGGTTGTCATCTTGCCGGACGGCGGGGAGCGCTATCTCAGTACGCCGCTTTTTACGCCGGCTAAAAAACTGGACGGCAAGAAGAAGCTGCGTTTTTTCAACACGATGTCGAAGAGAAAGGAAGACTTTGTCGCCCAAAAGGAGGGACACGTCACCTTTTATTCCTGTGGACCGACCGCTTATGAAATGGCCAATCTGAACCTTTGCCGCAGATTCATCGTCTCGGACCTCATCACCCGGACCCTTGAATCCAAGGGCCTGCAGGTGGATGCCTATATGAACTTTACCGATATCGACGATAACACTATCGCCGGCGCGGAAAAAGCGGGCAAACCGTTAAAGGAGTATACGCAGGAGTATATTGCCGGTTTTATGGAGGACATGGATACCCTCGCCGTAAAACGGGCCAAGGGCTATCCGATGGCTTCCGAGCATGTCGCCGACATGATCGAGATCGCCCATGAACTCATCCATAAAGGCTATGCCTATGAAAAACACGGTTCCATTTACTTTGATATCTCCAAATTCAAAAAATACGGCAGGCTCTCTGGCATTGATCTGAGCAAGATCCAGCTGGGCAGAACTGTCGATCTCGACAACTATGAAAAGGATAATCCCCGGGACTTTACCCTGCTGAAACGATCGACGCTGAGTGAATTGAAAAAGGGCATCTTCTTTGAGACGGACTGGGGCAACGTCCGCCCCAGCTGGCATGTGGAATGTTCGGCTATGGCCACCAGGAACCTCGGGGCGACCATGGATATCCATACCTCAAGCAGGAACTTGATTTTCCCGCACCATGAGAATGAGATTGCCATTGCCGAATCCCTCACCGGCAAGCCGCTAGCCAACTATTGGCTGCACTCCGAGCTGGTGCTCGTTGACGGCAAAAATATGTCGGTTGATGCGGGCAATAACGTCACCCTGCGCGAGTTGCTCCGGCGGGGGTATACGGGACGTGAAGTACGCTTTATGCTCCTTTCCGTGCACTACCGCAAACCAATGAATTTTTCTTTTAAGCGCCTGGACAGTGTCCGGACCGCCCTGAGAAGGCTTGATGAATTTACCTGCAAGCTCAACTGTCTGCCCTCCGGGAAACCCCATCCCGAGGTCACCGCCTTTGTTTCGGAGATGGAACAACAGTTTGTCGAGGCAATAGACGATGACCTGAATGTGTCCAACGGCATGAGCGCAATCTACCAGTTTATCAAAAAAGTTTATCCGATTCTCCAGGTCAACCATCTCGACAGGGACCAGAAGAACTATATCCTCGAAACTCTTGGCCGGTTAAACCAGGTGCTCGATGTGTTTCGCCTGCAGGGCTGCCCCCTGGCCCCTGATGTCAACGCCCTCATCCAGCGCCGAGAACAGGCCAGGCTGCTGAAAGACTGGAAGGCTGCCGACGAGGCCAGGGAAGAACTGGCCAGAAAGGGGATTGTCGTCATCGATACGGAGAATGGTCCCGTCTGGAAAAGGGGGAGAGGTCTCGAGTAAGGACAAGAATATCAAAAAGCTCCAGCAGCTCAGCTGGATAGAGCAACGGACTTCTTCCAAGTAACTTTATGACAAACCCCGGCCGAAGGCCGGGTGAAACGCTAATCCGTAGGTCGCAGGTTCGAATCCTGCCTGGCGTACCAAAAAACAGAGTATTTTAAGGTGCAAACCGACTCAGCTGCGCCGTTTCTTCTTCCGAAGAGACGGAGCAGTCATCTCTGCCGAAAACAGGTATGACTTTTCTCCTCCAGTTTGGTGATCTTTTTTTTCTAGTGTTCCACGCCGTCTTTACCCTGTTCAATGCTCTGGGGTGGATCTGGAAAAAAACTCGCAGACTGAACCTCCTTACATTATTGCTGACCGCAGCCTCCTGGTTAGGTTTGGGCATTTTTTACGGCATAGGCTATTGTCCGTTCACTGACTGGCATTATCGCATTTTGCACAAACTTGGACATGACCGCTTACCTTATTCTTATATCCAATACGCCGTCGAACGTCTCACCGGCTTGCATCCCCCACCCGAGCTTACCCAGATAGTAACCGTTGCCGCTCTCTCCATCGCCTTGACATGCTCTTGCTTTCTCAACTACAGGGATTGGAAAGTAACACAGGGCCGTCATGGATGAGGTTTTACAGCCGGGACAAAAACTTTCATTAACTGTCTGCCTTCCGCGAAATCTCATCCCGAGGTCATCACCTTTGGTTCGGCCATGGAAAAACAGTTTGTCGAGACAATGGACGTTGACCTGAATGTGTCCAACGGCATGGGCGCCATAGTTATCAGTTCGTCTAAAAAATATACCCGATTCTTCAGGTCGGCCACCTCGACACGGACCAGAAGAACTATATCCTTGAAACTCTTGGCCGGTTAAACCAGGTGCTCCATGTGTTTCGTCTGCAGGGCTGTCCCCTGGCCCCTGATGCCAACGTCCTCGTCCAGCGGCGAGAACAGGCTAGGCTGTTGAAAGACTGAAGGGCAGCCGGCGGGGCCAGGAAAGAATTCGCCAGAAAGGAGGGGGGCCATCATCGATACCGAGAACGGCCCCGTTTGGAAAAGAGCCCGGGATCTGGGATAAGGACAAGAAAAGTGCAGATAGCAGGGCTGGGTAGAGCAACGGACTTCCGATCCGTGACACTGAAAAGGCCATATACAATCAGTAATTATATGTGACTAGAACGGCTGAAAACTGCTTATTTCACCGTAGGGTGATGGAACGTTCCGACCGCAAAAGCAAAACCCGCCTGCAGCTCTCATTGATCCCTGCACAATCGACGAGGGCGGGCGGGGCGGTTTGCCAAAATCTCAGAAAAAGACAAGAGTATTGCTTCGGGGCATTCGTGCAGGTAACGGACCCTCCGCTTAAGCCGGAGCCCTGGCCGCGCCCCTTATCCCCGCCCTTGTGCCCGAAATATTGAGAAATCCCAGCAGCCTCGGCCTGGTCATGGAGGGCTGTCTGCAGGTCAAAAGGCTCCCCGGTAACTTTCGCTGGGTTGTCTGTTCCTTTTAGTTAAGTTTTTATTATTTGGTTGTTTTTTTCATTCCTTTTTTTCCACCGGTCATAGGGCCCTGACCAGGACTATTGTCTTTACACTTTCCCTTTCCCTTGCCATGACCGTCTTTTGGTCCCTGACCTTTTGGTCCGGTTTTATCCTTATTTGGCATTACAATTACCTCTTTCCTGTTGTTGGCGAACGAGAGCGACCACGAATTTGTCGTCGCCTTTATCCGCCATGAACTGAAAAAAATGCTATAATCCGGCAGACTCCTGGCCAGCTTCTATGTCCTGCTACATCCGGCCTTCGCTGTTGCCTCTATCTTTGAATTCGTAGAGTTTTTCCCCGGTCACCAGTTCTTTGTATCAGCGATGAGATAACGAATCGCCCCCGTTTCATCCTCAACGATAAAGTCCTCGACATGGCCGATTTCCCCATCTGAACACTGGATGTGATAAACGCGCATGGCATTGGTGCTGCGCAAATGCGGGTCCCAGGGATTATCCCCTCCGAGTGTGTTCTCTTAATTTTATATGATCCCGGTACTTTATGTAATATAATACTATCAATAGTATTGGTTGGATTTATCCGCCGAGGACGCCCCGGTGGAAGACTAGGCGGCTCGTTCAGCTTCCTCCCGCTCTGTCCAGTTTTGAACCCTGAGCCTTGCCGGTGACTGTTACCTTGTTCGAAAAAATCTTCACCCGTACCTTTCCGGTATGCAAAAGGGCCTTACGTTCAAATATGCGGGGCATTTGCAGACAACAGTACCTTTGTGCTATTCCTGATAATTATTTATGCAATCCCTGTGCCAGACGTTTGACACTCAGCGTGAACTATCTATCATATTGATATGAAATTATATTTATCTCAAAAGATTGGCAGAGCGGGCGACCCCAGCCAAATAAAAAGGGTCAGGTGCAACCAGTGTTGGTATATGACCTTTTTGTATGGCGGGAAGGCGGCCGACGAGGTCAGGGAAGAACTCGTCGGAATGGAGGTTGTCGGCATCGATAGGGAGAACGGCCCTGCCTGGAAAAGAGCCCGGGATGTGGGGTGAAGGCAAGAATGAAGTTGCTTTTTGATGAACTTTGAGTATTATGTCGTCGTTGATTGTGCTATGCTTGTACCTGTTAAAAATTAGAACATCATAAAGCGCCAGTAGCTCAGCTGGATAGAGCAACGGACTTCTAATCAGTGGCACGTTTGTGCGTTTTCTGGTTGGCGCGTCGATAAAATTAAAGGACCTATGGCTAATTTGCTGTAGGTCCTTTTTTCGTTTCCGGTCGAGGTCTGGTCTTTGTGTGAAACTCCGGATGAGCAATAGAGATTTCACCCCGTCAGCTCATAGAATCCGATGAGATTTTTTCTGATGAAAAAGTTTTTTATTGGAGACCGGTCCATCATGTCTGATTGATCTTTCTTTCTATTTCAATCCCTTGTCGGCTGTCCGAAGCCAGGTGGTCGGTCTTTTACTGTAATCAAGAAAAGAGTACCACGTGATATTTCTCTGTTCGATGGGCAGGCTAAACAATAGCTCAAAGGAGTCCTCTTTCTATTGCCTGCGAATAAGGAAACATAGTCCGGGAGTTGCAATATTTATACTACGAATACAATCGGCAAGCTCAGTAAGTAAGTCAAGATTTTGTCCTTTATCGTCAAGGCAGATCTCAACATCTTTATCGTTTTTTTGGTCGGTCAATAAAATTTTTGATTCAATTCCTTTGGGGGATAGTCGTTTGTCGATTTCATCTGGGAGACATGAGAATCTATGTTCTATCATTTTTTTTGATAATGGAAATTCTCCTTTATCAAGGCCATCTGCGGAATAGTAAATTTGAAAATTCATGGTGTAACTGTCTCCTTTGATAGATAACTGGCGTCATGCCATCAGCCCATGTACTCAGGCTCTTCGTCTTAATGTCTCAAGCCTGTGGTGGTGAAGGAATAACGCTTCGAGTAACCTTGCCCCGCCAATGAGGGACGCATGACGCGACCCAAACTACATTCTTTTCCGGACGATCAACACCAATACTTTACGACTTTGGCTTTGCTTTCGAGTCGCCTTGAATACCCCCACCAAGTTGGATGTTATACAGAAAAGCGGTATCGTTTTCTGAACTTGATCAAGGTCCTTTTAAAGTCAGAATATTTCCTTTTAATGTCAAGCAGATAGAAGGATTTCATAGGAGCTATCTGGATTTCTGTAACGATTTGCTGTTATGCGTTCTTTAATTTGTCCTCAAGTTTGTAAACAATTTTCTCCGTAATCAGGTCTGTATTCTTTGGATCACATGACTTGAAGTCGATTCCAACAATGTCTTTTGGAATGCCAACAAAGGGCGTTTCATCTAAATAGATAGGGATTACATCACAATCGGCTACACGCGGCGTGAAGCAGTCACGCTCAAAAGTGGGCCAAATTTTTTCGGCATGATATTTATCGAGAAGACACACAATATAGCGTGATTTAGTTCCAAAAATATCTTTAAACTGCTGCGACCATGCAGTGCCAAGGTAGTTCGCCTCATAATACTGGTCGTAAAATACAGTGCAATCCAGTATTTCGAGCAAATCAGCAATTGATTTAGCAAGATCTCTATTTTCACCTGCGAAGGAAATTGCGAAATCCCATTCATAACAAAGCTTGTCGTCTCTGAATCCACAATCCTTCCGAAGATTTTCCCAGTCCAGGTGTTGCAAATAGTAAAAAAATGCAGGATCTTCAACCGCAAATGTCTTTGTATCAGAAGTATAGTAGAAATACCTTTCGCAGATCGGTTTTGATTCTAAAACGATTGAAATTCGTCGCTCCTTAATGTTATTTATGCTGCCTCTTACATCTGGATACGCATTTGCCAACTCGTTCAGATCGACAATGGAACTTTCCTGTGATCCAACCAGCCTAAGAAGCCTGAAATATGGATCATTAGTTGGTCGGAACCTTTTTCCACGGCAGAATTCTTTAACTGGTTCCTTGTAGCTGTTTTCGAGTCGCGACACAATTCTCTCTCTCACCGCTTCTTTTCTATATTTGAGGGTTGGAATTACTGTCTGCGTTTCAAGAACATCATGATTAAGGCAAATATTTTGACAGGTAAGTTGAGTTAGCCAGTAATCACCTTTTGTTTCATCAAAGATAGCCTCTTTGTTATCAAGGATGATATTTAATTTTTTTTCGCCGCTTGCAACCATTTCAAGAATGGTATCCTTGTCACCTGGAAGGATTCTGTGTATTCCACAACGTTTTGCAATGTCATGAACGAGATAGATCAACGCGCTCCCTACCTTGTTTATCCCAATGAGAACAAGTTTCGGATGAATTAAGGGTTCAAAGTTTTCTGCCGCCACCTTAATAAGATTCGCAATCTCCTCCTGAAAATTTGTATCAAGGCGATGAAAATCATCGATGATCCATTTTCCTTGGAGTTTTCCTCCAGCTATCGCCAAAATCTTAGCTTAGGCATATCTCCGGCAATGCGGGCTGAAAGGTATCCGAACCCACCATGAGGAAAAGCTTGTTCAATCACTTTTCTTGCGACGGTCGTCTTTCCAGTTCCTGACTGCCCCTCGATAATTGTGGGCTTTCCACTGTTCCGGATATCCACAAGAATCTCATTGTAGTTTGGCGGTTTCACAAATGTAAACTCGGGAACCCCTTCGGTCCTGAACACCTCTTCGACTGGATATTGCATTTACATCTCCTGCATAAGTCGTTCAGTAGTTTCTGTGAAACGCTCATTTTGGAGTCTTTCACAAAATAATGGCATCATCTTCAATGATCTCGCTGGATTTCTTCGAAAGCCCAAATACCATTCAATCATCATAACTGTTTAGCAGAGCATATCTTGCATTTTGAAGGAACGTCGATACGTTAAATCTGATCCTTCCGTATTTTGTGCGGACTACGCTTGCTCATAATATCCTACGGTTTCCCTTATCTTTGCGGCGTGATTGTAAATTTCGTTCAGACCTTGTATAGGCAGTCTCGTCTCGGTTTTGTCACTGGCGATTAATCCTATGTATTTCTGCGAAGTATTGAAATGAAGGCGGCACAAAGGTTTTCTATTATTGTCATCGAGGAGAATACCAAAATAGCTTTTGTTGTCTCTGTGGACCACTCTGGATACATCGACGACTTCATGTAATATTGCTCTTACAATATAGAATCCATCAAGTTCGTCTTGGGTGGTAAGCACACCTGTTTCTTTTGCGATCATTGTTTCTTCCTCAAGAACTTCCGTCTTTTCTTCATCGCTTGTAAGGGCTGATTTAAGACGATCGTTAATTCTTCCATTGATCAAAAGATTGATAGCTTGCTTGACAATCGGAGTGAATTGTTCGATAACAGGCTGTGTCTTGAGACCTGTGTAAACATTACCCAGTATGAATTTTACAAGTTCCTGAGACGGTGAGGCAAATTCACTTTCGAGGAGGTTTTTTATCTCTCTGGTATATTTCAAATCATTTGCCGAAAGAAGCATCTTGTCGAGCTCGAAAGAGTTCTTTGTAAGCTTTTTTAGTTCTGGGATTATTTGAGGATCGATTTCAAGTAGATTAATTTCCATGAATGGTTTTTCATCCATCTTGTTCGGTTCTTCAAGATCTGAGAAAAATCTATAGGATATCCCATTGGTTAGAACAGATATTCTCGCTGTTGTAACATGGAAGTATCGGCGCAGCTGTGAAGCATGACAATCGTTCAGACTGGATCCGCAACTCTTACATTCGAATAACATAGTGACCTTGCCATCTGCGACGATAGCATAGTCAACTTTTTCCCCTTTTTTGCTACCAACATCAGCTATAAATTCGGGGATAACCTCAGACGGATCGAAAATATCATAACCGAGTGCCTGAATGAAAGGCATGACAAGAGCATTTTTGGTTGCCTCCTCTGTTTTTATGATGTCCTTTTGTTTAATCGCCCGTGTTGAAAGTGCGGTCAACTGATCAGTAAATTCCATTTCGGCTCCTTAGTTCTGGTAATAAGCAAATGTAACAAAGTTGTTCAAATACACCTGTCGTCGTCCACATATTTTCAACTATATCCTGCCTTTGACTACTGACTAAAAATCGAATAAGTATGTCACCACAACGAGATACAGCCAAACACTGCAATATCTAAGGTCTGCTGACAGTACCAGCAGGTTGTTATGATTACAAATGTTTTTTTGGCAAAATAATGAGCTTACAGCCCGAGTTTATGCGAAAAAATCCCAGCCAGTAACAGCCAGAATTTCAATCTGTAGCAGCAAAGACGTTAGGGGCTCGTAAGGAGGGCGCAGAGGCCCTGAAAGAAAACCATATCCAACTATTTAAGGCTCCATGTCATCTCGGCATGGGGCCATTTTTATTTAAAAAGGAGAAACAACGATGAGAGTAATCCGCAATTTTGACGAAATCATGTCCCTGGATGCAAATCTGATCAATCTCATATTGGAAGTATGTCCATGGCTGACCCCGGACTGGAAACCCCATGAGACAGGCATAGTCTATATCCTCCAGGATAGTGATCAATATCATAACTGGATCTTGACACAACCTCACTTTGACGGAAAGCACTGCCGGGATAGAATATCCTTGAAAATGGCAACACGTGACCTCTGGAAACCACCGGCCAATTTCAACGAGACTCTTGGCTATTGGCATGTCGTGGCCATTTTCGATGAGGATTACGAAGGAAATTTCTTCCTCTCAGCCGGATACGTGCAGTCAATAGCTGGGCTGGAGGAGATCTTCCAGGAAATCAGATGAAATACACCATAAACCAACCAATCTAAGAGGCCTCATGCTACCAAGCGTGGGGCCTTTTTTCATTTAAAAGGAGGAGAGTTATGAAAACGATCGGCAGTATCAGCGAGGTGCTCGGTTTGCCGGAAGACCTCGGAATGTTCATTCTTGAATCTTGTCCCTGGATGGCAGAAGAGTGGCAACCGGAGAGCATCGGCTATGTATTCGTACTCGATGACCGCGACATCAATGAGGTGTTTTCCATCTGCACAGCGCCGCATGTGGAGGAGAGCGAGTACCGAGAATCCATGTCCATCGACCTGGCAACCTTCGAGCTCTGGGAAACACCAGCAATGTATGACGAAGTTACAGGGTATTGGAATGTTGTGGCTATCCTGGGGGAGGAATACGGCTGTTCAGTGTTCTTGTCCTCTGGGTTCGTCGCCTCGATTCCTATACTGCAAGACAGGTTGAAGGCCATCAATCACAGTAGCTAAAAAAGGATCATTTTACAGGAGGATACCTATGCATCTTACCAAGGAATTAATCAGCAGACCGGAATCATTGAAACGCTTAATCGAGAAAATATTCGAGCAACATACCCACCAGGACGAGGTCATTATCTCCATTTATGCAATGATCTTTCCCCAGTGGAACGACATCGAACAGCTCCATGGCCATCCGGTCTGCGGTGATAAGCTATGGCGTTATATATGTGAGCTCTTCATCAAGTTCGACAAGATCCATCACCCTCGATGTATGGCCGGTGGAGCCTGGATCAATTATTGGTTTTCAGTGGATGCTCAATTAGAACCATGGGAAATAAATCTTTCAAACTGTTCTATAGCTTATAAGGAGACCTGAACATGTGGAACATACCATCGAAACAACGTCTGCAGCAAATACCTAAATTGTATGAGACAGAAGACACTGAGCTGAAGGACAAACTTATCTACCTCCACTTCTTCATCGTCGGCTGTGACTGGTACATAGCCGAATACGACGGGGACGATCTGTTCTGGGGATACGCCATCTTGAACGGTGATGACCAGAATGCCGAGTGGGGCTACATCAGCTTCAGTGAGTTGAAACGGCTCAAGATAGGGTATGTCGAAATAGACTGCGATCTGTACTGGCACATTAAACCTGCTTCCCGGATTGCTAAAATCAAAACCTGAAACAAACCAAAATCAATAGCAGTGAAGCGGTCTGTGTCCATCTGGATACGGGCCTTTTTTTTGTCCAATCAACACAGGAGAAATTCCATGAGCACCAAGAAAACGAATGAAACCCCAACAGTCAGAATCATCGATCGTGGAGAATGTCCCAAACTCACCCCCAGGGGACAAGGCATTCTGTCCTATGAATTCGGCGTGGGTGATGATGCATTCTTCATCAGGATCGCCGCCAACTCCCAGGGTGGCACCTGCAGTTTCGAATGGATACCGCTGAAGACAATCGAAGATTTGCTGAAAAATAATGCTGAAGAAAGCTTCTCTGCCATCCTGTTCAGGAAAGCATTTATCAGTAAATCGGCAAACAATCACGGCTATCTGGCGGCAATCCTTAAAGCTGTGAAGGTTATCGGTGCGTCTACTGAGCAGCCAGCCAAGCTTACCTTCTTATCTTTTGATTCTATAAAGGATCAGCTTAACCATCTCAAGACAGAAGACGTTGACCTGCCTGATCTTGTCGCAGCTGCCTTGAAAGAACGTGAAGCGAAGAAGCAGCAACGCAAATCAGCAACGTCGGTGGAGCCAGCTGATACACCAAAGAAGAAAGGACGGCTGAAGAAAGATATGCCAACTCCTTGATGCAGTTTTTCCACCGCCAAAAGACAGGAGCATGACAGGAACGTCAATTCCAAAATTGGTGTTTTCAACCAAACCAAACGAACCAGGGCAGGGGAGCAAAGGACTTCACTTCCGTGCTGCACTTTTCCTGACCCTGGAAGGAGACAAAAATGATAAGAAAGTTTCATTTCACACAAAAAAAGATAGAAGCACTTCCGGCCAATGATCGGGATAGCAAGTCAACGGATCAGGAATATTCTGATACAACCCCCGGCTTAAAACTCTTTGTGTCAAAGAACGGCCGTAAAAGCTTCCACTACCGATATTGCCTCAACAAGAAGAAGAGAGTCATTAAAATTGGCGACTTCGACTGTATCCCTTTGGGTGAGGTTCGGGATATCGCCAGTAAATATCGGGGGATGGTGAACAAAAATATCGATCCACTGGCTAAAAGGGATACTGCCAAGGATACGCCGACCCTGAGAGAGTTTTCGAAAACTTATATGGAATGGGCTCGGTTTCATAAGCGGTCGTGGAAAGACGATGACAACAAACTGAAGGCGGATATTCTCCCAGCCTTTGGAGAGAGGAGGCTGAACGAGATCACCAGCAAAGAAATCCAGCTGTATCTTGAGAGGATCAAGACGAGGACATCGGGTTCCTGTAGCAATCGGCATCGGAGTCTGTGGTCAAAGATATTCTCCATAGCTCTCTTGTGGGCAGTGATCGAAGGAGAGAATCCCCGTGCCAGGATACCGAAGTTTCCTGAGAGCTCGGGCAGGTTACGCTATCTGGACCACGCAGAAATAAAGGGGTTTCTCAGTGTGCTTGATGAAAATACTGGGAGTGTATCGGCACTACTGCTGAAGTTTTTGCTCTTTACTGGCTTGAGGCTGGGCGAGACAAAGCGGCTCAAATGGGAGGATTTCGAGGGCGATGGTGCCATTCATATCCGTATGGAGAATGCCAAAAGCAAGAAATCCCGGTATGTCCAGCTCAATTCGATGGCCTTGGATGTATTGGCAGATTTGGAAAAGTTTCGGACCTCAACCAATCCCTACATCTTTCCGGGGTTAAAGCCAGGGAGCCATATCACCAATCCCAAAAGACTATTCAACACGATGAGAATAAAGGCAAAATTAGATGACGTCTGCATCCATACGCTTCGCCATACTTTTGCAACCTTGAGCATCGCCGCCGGAACGGATTTGTATGTGGTGCAGAGTCAGTTGGGCCATGCAAGCTATAAGACAACGCAACGATATGCCCATATCTCACCTCAGCGTATCAAGACGGCCACAGAGAATGTTGCCAAGGAAATCGGCCTGGCATTGGGTGACGAACTGTAACCGAAAACATAGGTATCTTATATGAAAGGAGAAACAATGCATATTTTAAAGACGGACTCTTGTCCTTCCCTATCGGGTCGATCCATCCTCACCTACCATATTGGCCACAAGAATAAGGAAATCTTTTTCAGTCTGGCCGAAAACTCCAAGCCGGGGGTGTTATCCAGGGAATGGATTTCTCTGCAACACATGGAAACCTTGCTGGCTGCTGAGGAGTACGCTTTCACGTCCAAGTCAAGTTCCCCGCATACACTCTATAAAGGCCATTCTATAAACAGCGGGGGCTTCATGCTGGCCGTTCTGCTGAAGGAAGGTCTGGTGGCCAAAGGAGAGAGACGCAGCTACTGCCGGTGTGATTCGATTACGTTCAACGCGGTCATTCAGCAACTCATTGAGTCTAAACCACCAAAGAAGGAGAGACCATGATTGCCCTGACCTGCGCTCTGGTAAATGCTTCTGTCACCAGTATGTTGCTTCCGTCAACTCGGCCCGCTGGAGTCATCTGCCTGACTGTTCTCGGCTACCTATTCCCTTTCGCCACAGTGTCCGTAGTTGTGCAAAGTCAGCTTGGCCATGACTTGCGATAATAGAGGTATCTTATATGAAGAGGTGTGACAGATGAGGCTGCAAACAATCGGCAACATTATTTTATTTGCAATGATATACATTGTCGTCTTTGGAATTCTCGCAAAAGTGGGTGTGTTCGCGGCTGTTGTCTGCGCGGTTACGGCGACCCAGTGGTTTAAGAAAAACTTCAAATAGGAGGAGGTGATGAATAGGTCAACCAAGAATGCCATAATCACCACGATTATTTTCTTATGTTTCTTCGGAGTGCTCGCCAGATATATAATCTACATTGTTGCTGTCTTGGCAATTTACGTTACGGCACGTATCATGATAAGCCGGAGGTGATGCGTTGTTTAAAGCCGATGATTGCTCTAATCGGTTGCTGGGTACCATGCCTCAGAAGTCCACTTTATCCACTTGCAGAAACTACTCTGGCATGTACTGTGCGACTGGCTATGCAGGTAGCCCTCTCAGGTTAGACTTTCTTGCTACGTCGATGCCGAAAAAAAAGGAGGTGAAGGTGGCGAATTCCCGCAGTTCCATGCCCTGCAAGGACCTCTGAGGACCGCCATGGCTGCGGAACCGGGGAGTGATAAAAGTGGGTTTTTTGGGGGGGGGAGGGGGCGCCGCAGTTGAAGCATGGCCACCGCCGGGGTGGGCTGCTTTCCGGCCGGTGCCGACGCCCCTGCATTAGAAGTCCACTTTTGTCACTTTTTAACGTAAAAATGCCATGCTTGATTTGAAGCGTATTGGCTTTGTCTTTTCACAGCCATGAAGATTGTTTTTTCAATAAAGTAGGTAAATTACACGACAGTCAGTTAGTATCAACCTCGTTGCCGAACGGTTTTGTCGAAGTGTTCAGTTTCGTATATTCTCAAATTATCTTCTATAAGGGAAACAAAAAAAAAGGCAGAGCCATTTCTGACCCTGCCTTAGTATTCAAGATAACGGAAATGTTATTTTTTCTTTCTTCTGGCAAATCCTGCAAGACCAGCCAGACCGGTACCAAAAAGTAGCATGGTGGCAGGTTCGGGAACTGGTGCTGCGGTTACTGAGACATCATCAATAAAGGTTCCATAGCTATCATCGGGGCCTCCATCTTTGAAGGCTACTGTGGAAGAAGTCCATTTCGCGACGAAGCTGTAGGTGTAATAGGTCCAGTTGGTTCCATTCATATTTGAGCCATCGGCATAGGGGCTATCGAATGTCAACCAATCCACCTCGGGGTCATAGGTAATAACACCTGCCCACAGGGTGTTATTAGCCACCCCGGGTCGCGGTGAAAAGGCAAAGGAAAAGATATACTCCTGGCCAATTTCCGTGCTAAAGGTCTGCGCCAACCAGTCGTTGCCATCGTTTATCTTTGAATCCAATTCGACATACTGATACCCATCCGCCGCAGGGCCAAAGAGCATTTCGGTCTGAATTTCGGTGTCATCCGCATTACTCCAGCCATTGACATTGATACTGGAAAACTGCTGCCACTTTCCACCGTTGGCTGTCACTGTTGAATCTTCAAAGCTGCCGTTGGTGATCAGGTTGGCACTTGCTCCGACTACCCCGCCAAATAGGAAAATACCGGTGATCACTCCAATTAATAATTGTTTTTGCATTGTATCTCCCTAAGTTAATTATCTCACTACCATTTGTACTCCTCTTTACTACCTTAATAAGCAAAACCCAGGCCATAATTCAATTCAGCTTAATTTTATCATATATTGTTAATATTATACATAGGTTATGATTGGTAAACCCATCCCAGGCACCAGCAGTTGTTTTTCGAGAAATTCGGAAAAACGGAAAATATATCACAGATATCCGGAACAAAAGCCCGTAATTCCGGAATTCATTGCAGCGTAATTGGCCTGTTCTTCGTGAAAATTCGTATATTCGGAAAAAATTGACGAAACATCTTGCTCCTGCCAACCTTAAACACGATAAGAATATAATGAATTTAGTTTTTGATCATATGGTCGAAGTTCAAAATCTTCTCGAATCTTGCTGCCTAAATCCTTGCACTTCGCCAATAATAAGCCGTAATGAAAAGGTGATGAGTATACACTCTATAAAGGCCACTCTATCAACAATGGTGGCTTCATGCTGGCCGTTCTGCTGAAGGAAGGTCTGGTGAGCTATGCCAAGGGAAAGAGTCGCAGCTACTGCCTGTGTGATTCCTCTGCTTTCTATATGGCCATTGATGCACTCATGGGAAAGCATCAAACATCGCCTCCTGTTTTCGCCAGGAAGGATAGACGTGATGAGGCAGCATTATGTTCTCCGTGACATGTGCTCTGGTGACAGTGACAGCTGCTGTGCTCTGCATGATTATCCCTTCAACACGAAATCTTGGCGTGATTTTCGTCACTGTGCTGTGCTTCCTGTTTCCAATCCCTGTGACTTTGATATTGATTGGCATTGGGGCTGTGTATTATTGGCAGAAGTTTATGTGAATGATGCTGGAGAATAGCCTGAATGTTTGGCCCATTGGGTAACGTTTATGTCACTCGATGTGCCGGATTCGTGGCTGTGGCGGGGACGGAAGCCGGTAAAGGTGGTAAAGGTGGTAAACTCATGCGGGGTAAGGGTTTGATGGACATTGGCCTGCGCGTCTGCACCACCTTCGCCGCCTTTTTCGGACCTCAAGACGCCCCCACAAAACTTGCACCATAACGGCCCCGAGGCAACCAACCGGCTCCTGCCATGGCCACCCCATGGGCGGCCCCCGGCGTGCGTCCAGGCGTGCTGTTTTTGCCGATCCTCGGGCAGCTTTAGGTTTGCACCGCCACCGCCACACTGTTAGTGGCCCCGGTCCGGATTTATGAACAGAAAATGATAGGAATGGAAGGGGAAGTGCATGTTTTTGGATTGTTTTGAGGGTCTTTTTAATGACGTTGGATTGAGGGTATTTTGCCTTTTGTAATCTACAATAACAGGAAAGAATCTTACCCAGATTGTCACCACCGGTGTAAAGTGAACCCACCTACCACCGGAAAAGAGACCCACCTGGCCGTTATTTATTCGTTGCCACGTGGCAACTATTTTTCCTTTCAAAAACCCTCAAAGCCAGTGGGTAAAGGGCTTTTGAAAGAAAAAATAGTTTCATTTTAGAGTCTAGCGAGCAAAAAATCACCGATCAGGGGTGGGTCCATGAATAACGGCCAGGTGGGTCCATTTTAAATCGGTAGTGACAACCCAGATGAATTTAAGCGTCGATTTTTGTTGGCAGTGCAAAATCTCTGCATGAACCTGCACGACTGCTCAGTTATCAACGACGTCGCCTAACGTTTCTATCGAAGTGACCTGCAAAAATATCTAGAAACCAGTGTGGATGATAATAAACAAAAAAAGCAGAGTCATTTCTGACCCTGCCTTTGAATTCCGGATTAGTGGAATATTACTTTTTCTTTTTTCTAAGCCTCGCACCAGCAAGACCGATTAAGCCAGTACCAAATAAGAGCATGGTAGCAGGTTCGGGTACAGGATCAGCATCACGAAGGGCAATTGAAGTATCTATCCTAAAATTTGATTCAGATGTATGGCGTTCAGCAAAAAATAGGTCGAAATCGTAAGTATTGCCGATAGTAAGAGTTAAGGTCGACAAATCCACAGAACCTGTCTGCGCTCCATGTACACCACCGAGGTCAATAGCAAGTTGATTGTCTATAAATACCCACAAGTCATCATCGCCGGTAAAAGAAAAGGTTTCAGTACCAGTATAAGTAAATTGTGAATGGAGTTCGTATGTGAAATGATAGTTGTGACTTCTTACCTCATTGCCAAATAGTTCTCCGTCTATAGGGAAAAAAGAGCTGTCCATGAATGTATACACAGCAGGGTCAGCCGTGGTTGTATTGTCAAGAGTAATAGCCAAACTTTTGCCCGAATTAACACCCGCGACATCGTTATACCACTGATCAAAGGCAAATTGACCATGAGTAGTGGGGTTTCCTGTCTGGCCTGCATAAACTGGATTCTTATCTACCCCTAAAGTTGTTTGAACAATACCAGGATCTGTGCCAAGGGTGCTTTCCATATCAGGATGACTTGCGTAAAAATCACGTATTGTCCCAGTTAAAGAGATTGTATCTGCTTGACCAACACTAAATAAACCAACTACAAAAAGCCCTGTTGCCAGTCCTGCTAAAAGTTTCTTTTTCATTTATTCTTCCTCTCTTAATTTTAACGTATCTGAAGCCACAACTATTCTCATATTCACGTTGTTTCTTTGCAGCTTACCCTCAATATTTGCAATCTTTGTGCCTCGTCGTGACATAACGATAACATATTGAGATGATACATAGATCAGGGTGTTTGGCAATATTCGGATGGAATTATTAGGTTGGAATTCCGGAAGAGTAGTTCGCTTTAGCGGAATACATCGTGTTTTCAAAGAGTAGTTCGCTTTAGCGGAATACATCGTGTTTTTACATTGCGGACATTCAAGCTGTAAGTGATATTTCTTACACTAAAATATACCTTTAACGCATTGTTATTATATCTTATTATTAAGGAATGCAGGCAAAAGGTAGGGTTAGCAGTTAACGATAAACTGATATAGTGATATGAAAAAGATGTTTCCAGACGAATCAACCGAAACAATTGCTCCATTTTTGACCATCATCGGCGTTGATAGTATGAATAGGTTTTATCAATAATTGCCGGAGATTAATCTGGTCAACAATGGTAGGGCAGAATTTTGTTCTCTGACTTGCTGTGGAGGTATAGCTAAGCCGCAACAATTGATAAAACCTATTCATACTATCAACCACGCTGCCTAACGCTTCTTTCGAAGTGACCAGCAAATATTTTCTGAAGACATCTTTTCTTGAGTATTTTGTCTATAAACTAAATGGGTATTCCTGTAAAGAGTCTGTAAGGTCACAATTTGACACCCCAAGGATGGTTCTAAACTTTTCAGATATCAGTATCGCTTTGTGGTATTATGTTTTTAAAAACAATGAGATAATTCCGATATCTCGGACATTGTTTCCTCAAAAACGCAAAACAATTTATCCTTAGTCTGTTTTTACTGCTCAGCAACAATCAATTAGTTGTTGTAATCCAAGATAACCAGACAAATTTCTGTATTAAATATTGCATCGGCGCTTTTCTTGCACGTAAAAAGCATGATTTTGTAAGGTCCTATTTTTGATTCTGTTTCCGCAGAAACACATACCACAGGAGAAAAAAGTGCAAAAAATATTAGTATTACTGGGCACCACATGTTTATCTCTTTGCTTGTTTCTTTCTGCGCACGCAACACCATTCCTGCCAATCAACTATACTGGTAACTCTGCTGTTTTAAATGATAACGAGGGTTATTATGAGAACTCCAGCGGCAACGAATTTGGGGCTAGTTTGGGGGGGCAGTGGGCAGAAATGACCATGGTGATGCTGCCCAGTTTACTGTTTCTAAAAAAACATTTCTACAGAGAGCTCTTATTGATATTCCTAACTATTGGGATATGTATCCTGATTATTTTGATCCGTCTTTGACTGGTGTTTTTGAGTGGGTGATCTATGACAAAACAGATCAAGATCCTATTTTTATGTACGCAGGAACTATTCCAGATACTAGATCTGAAATTTACCGAAAAGCGGAAGTTCTCGACTATTCACCCAACTTAACAGAAGAAAACTTAACAGAAGAAGATAGATATATAAATTATACATTTGAAAATCATGTATCATCTCCAATGAATATGTGGCTCACACCTGGGGTATACTGGATTGCAATTGAAGACCCAAGAATCAATAATCAAGATGGTCTAAATGGCGGTATTTATACACTATTTGGCAACCTGAGATTTCGTAGACATGAAACACCAGAACCAGCCACAATGCTGCTTTTTGGTATTGGCTTAGTTGGCCTTGGTGGTTCTAAACTTAGAAAGAAAAAAAAGTAACATTCCACTAATCTGGAATATTTAGGCAGTGTCAGAAATGACTCTGCCTTTTCGTGTTTTGGAGACAGGTGATGTTTCCAGAGAATATACCGAGACAATTGCTCCATTTCTGTCCATCGTCAGCGTTGATACTTTCCTGTCGTGCAGTGAGGTTGGCAGGGCGGAGATCATACAAATTGGCCGTTCGTTGAGATTTACCTAACTACTGCCCTTTTGCAGACCACTTAAGCCAGTGCACGTTATTCTCAGTTTTTGCAGGTCAGTTGTCGTTATTGTGGGTAGCTAAACATAGTCTTGAGCCTGATCGTCCTGAGTAACATTCATTCATTAACTTGTAGGATGGGAACTTCCCCGGTAACCCTCCGGTCGTTCCGGAAAACTGAACCAAGCCGGTGATGAGATCTGAAACGTCATCGATCCAATTGGTGATCGCGCCGATGCAAATACTATCTGCCGAAAACAGGTATGACTTTTCTCCTCCAGTTTGGTGATTTTTTTTTCTAGTGTTCCACGCCGTCTTTACCCTGTTCAATGCTCTGGGGTGGATCTGGAAAAAAACTCGCAGACTGAACCTCTGCACATTATTGCTGACCGCAGCGTCCTGGTTAGGTTTAGGCATTTTTTACGGCATAGGCTACTGTCCGTTCACTGACTGGCATTATCGCATTCTGTACAAACTTGGACACGACGAATTACCTTATTCCTATATTCAATACGCCGTCGAACGTCTCACCGGCTTGCATCCCCCACCCGAGCTTACCCAGATAGTAACCGTTGCCGCTCTCTCCATCGCCTTGACATGCTCTTGCTTTCTCAACAACAGGGATTAGAAAGTAAAACAGCGGGATGTGGGGTGAAGGCAAGAATGAAGTTGCTTTTTGATGAACTTTGAGTATTATGTCGTCGCTGATTGTGCTATGCTTGTACCTGTTAAAAATTAGAACATCATAAAGCGCCAGTAGCTCAGCTGGATAGAGCAACGGACTTCTAATCCGTAGGTCGCAGGTTCGAATCCTGCCTGGCGTACCAATAAAA
>CAMBBS010000026.1 GCA_945863875.1 Desulfopila aestuarii DSM 18488 | reverse complement strand
GTAGTAGTTGTAACCATCGGCACGCTGCAAAAGAGAGCAATGTTTCCATGCAATCCCCTGTATTGTACCCGCTTCTGTCTTGATATTGAAACTGCCGGACTTTCGCACAGACACCCTGCCAACATACGTCCCGGGCTTTTTGCCTTTGTTGACCAGTGTTCTGACCAGATCCCCGGTTTTACATCCATTGACAACTCTTCTTGCTTTCGCTGACGTTCGAGGAAGACCATATGTATCCACCCGGCACATCTGCCGTGATCCTCTGCCAGCAGCAGAAACATAAAGAGGTTGCCGTCCCGGCGGAATATGGACACGCCCGCCTGTTTCGCCGACACAAACGGCATCAAGCCAATGGGATTTTCCGTAGCTTTGGTTCGTCCGGTTATACGTGGTTCTTCCCCCGGACCAGAAGGAAACCTGCAGGCCGAATGCCTGCAACCTGCCGCCGGTGGCATGGCGAATCGAGTTGCTTGCACCACCATCCTTTAACGGTGCTTTGGCCCGGGCAGGAATGTTGATGAACCGCTTACAAAGATCAACCACCATCCCGGATACTGGAGCAAAGTTGATGAGACGCTTCGCCCAGGTAAAAACATTGTCCACCCTCGAGAGGAGATTATCTCTGATGGCCTGTCCACGGTGAGTAAGCTCTCCGGCCCAAACAACCTTTCTGCCCTGCTGACACTCCGCCACCAGGGCAATGGTTGTGGTCTTGCTCCCTGGATCGAGCTTTAACTGAAGATCTTGAACATCACTGCCGCTCTTTTCTTTTAAAATGATACGAAAAGGACATCTTTTATAGACAGCAGCTTTTCCCTTTCGCAAAAGCTCCCTCGCCCCTGCCGGATGACAAGGCATCAAGAACATTTTGTTTTTGTCTATGACCAACACATGCTGCATTGAAAGTTGCCTTTAAAATTCTTCGTTTTCGCGAGTAAAAACCACCTCGGCAATGGTAATGAAAGGTTTTGTACCAGCACCACTGGCTTAACCCCTTCAACCTGTTTAACCACTTGTCGCAGAGCCTGGAACTGGTGGAGCATTCCAGAGTGCCTCTCTGTTCTTTCTTAACGCAGCCCGTTAGCCTTACGGCCCTGGCTGTGCCTGGTCAACAGAGGAACCTGCTTGCACAAGCTCCGTCTTTCAGGGCGGGGTAGTTGACTTACGATGCTGTCCATGTAACTGATTCTTGCACCCTACCATGGAAGCGCACCTTCGATCAATATGTCTTATGGGAAAAACTAATAAAACTAATGTAAGGAGAGTTTTTCCCAGGAGAGGGAGAGGGTTATTTCACCTCGCAGCTGAAATACCAATTTTTTCCATGGCCTAAGGCCTTAGGCAGAGATTCCGGCGGTAAGATGCAGGGAAAATTGCTTGCTTTTTTCCCAGATTTTCTTAAAACAGGAGGTCACGTAGGTTTCACTGAAAATAAGCAGATTTTAACACCATGGGCGTGGAAAATTTGCTCCCCGAAAGTGGCACTTCCTGAAAAGACAAGAGGCTTCCGCAGTGCTGATAACAGCTGAGGCCATGTTGTATCTATTTAATCATTCCGAGGAGAAAATTATGGCCGTACATGTCGCGGATCACCCACTCATCAAGCATAAGCTCGGCCTTATGCGTCAACATGATATTTCCACAAAGGATTTTCGCGACCTCTCGTCGGAAGTTGCCCGTCTTCTTACCTATGAGGCAACAAAAGACCTGCAGACCCAGAGAAAAACCATTCAGGGATGGGCCGGGCCCGTCGAGGTCGATTCACTGAAAGGTAAGAAAATAACTATTGTGCCCATTCTCCGGGCGGGGCTTGGCATGATGGCCGGCGTCATCGATCTCATTCCTTCCGCCAAGGTCAGTGTGGTTGGTTATTATCGCAATGAAGAGACCCTTCAGCCGGTGGAATACTATGTCAAAACGGCAAACGATATCAAGGAACGGGTGGCATTGATCCTCGATCCCATGCTGGCCACCGGAGGGACCCTGATGGCCACCATTGAAACCTTGAAAAAGGCCGGCTGCCAGACTATTAAAGGCCTGTTCCTTGTCGCTGCTCCCGAGGGATTAAAAAGAATAACCGAGGCCCATCCCGACGTGGACATCTATGTCGCCGCAGTTGACGAGCGACTCAATGAGGTTGGCTATATACTGCCGGGATTAGGGGATGCCGGAGATAAGATCTTCGGCACGAAATAGGACCGGGAGTCATTACAGTTTCTGTAATGACTTTTTTTTGAGAGAGATTGCAACGACAAGGTAGAAAAAGATTTTATAGGACAGACTTCTAGCGGGTGAATAAGCCTATGCGGCGTATAATAAATAACAGAAATAATGTGTAAAGGAGGTCGTTGTAATGTCTGAAGTTCCACCAAATACCACCTATCAGTTCCGTTTCGCTGACAGTCTTCTGGGGGCCCAGATGCTGTTTGTCGCTTTCGGAGCTCTGGTTCTCGTCCCCATTTTGACCGGGCTTGATCCAAATGTCGCTCTCTTTACTGCCGGTATCGGCACACTGGTTTTCCAGGTTATCACCAGG
The DNA here is from genome assembly GCA_945863875.1 of Desulfopila aestuarii DSM 18488. Classification (GTDB taxonomy): domain Bacteria; phylum Desulfobacterota; class Desulfobulbia; order Desulfobulbales; family Desulfocapsaceae; genus Desulforhopalus_A; species Desulforhopalus_A aestuarii_A. The sequence goes on along the minus strand of CAMBBS010000026.1, from coordinate 56,968 downwards.
GGGAAAGTACCTGTCTTTCTTGCCTCGTCTTTTGCTTTCATCGCACCCATTATTTACGGCGTACAAACCTGGGGTATTCCGGCGACGATGTGCGGGCTGACCGCAGCCGGTCTGCTGTATGTGCTGATGAGCTTTGCCATCCGCTATTTTGGTGCCGGAATTTTGCATAAATACCTTCCGGCTGTGGTTACCGGACCGGTTATTATGGTCATCGGCCTGGTGCTGGCGCCGGTCGCCGTGCATATGGCCATGGGCCGAACGGGCGATGGTTCGGCGTGGCTTGTGCCCGGCAAGACAGCGATGATTATCTCGGGTGTTTCTCTGGTAACAACCGCGCTTGTAGCCTTGCTCGGCAAGGGTTGGTTCCGGCTTGTCCCGATCTTAAGCGGTATCTGTGCCGGGTATCTGACGTCCCTGGCCCTCGATGTCACTGGATATTCCACCTCCTTTCAGGCCGTTTTTGATCCAGGCAGCCTGCAGAACTGGACCGCACCGGCTCTTATTGTTTTCACGCCGATTGCCGAAAAGGCCTGGCTGGTCATGCCGGCCTTTGTGTTTCCCGAGTGGAAATGGGAGGCAATCCTGTTCATTGTACCGGTGGCGGTCGCCCCGGCCATTGAACATTTCGGTGATGTGCTGGCTGTTGGTTCCATCACCGGCAAAGATTATGTCAAGGATCCAGGTATTGAAAACACCATGCTCGGGGACGGTATTGCCACGTCCATCGCCTCCATGCTAGGCGGGCCGCCGAACACGACCTATTCGGAGGTGAGCGGAGCGGTAGCGCTTACCAAGGCCTATAACCCGGCAATCATGACCTGGGCTGCTCTTACCGCCATTTTTCTCTCTTTTGTCGGAAAGATCGGCGCCATGCTGGCGACTATTCCCTCGCCGGTCATGGGCGGAATTATGATCCTGCTCTTTGGTATGATTACCGTAATCGGTATTAATACTCTGGTGCGGTCCGGTCAGGATTTGACCACGCCGAGGAATCTGATCATCGTCGCGGTGATTCTGGTCTGCGGTATTGGCGGGATGAAATTCACCGCCGGTTCTTTTGCCATCGAAAAAATCGGTCTGGCCGGAATATTGGGGCTGGTTCTGAACATAATTTTACCCCAGGAAAGAAAACAGGAATCGTGAGGGCCTTGCCGGTGCATACCGACAGGTAGCGGATGTGCTGTTCAATGGCCAAATGGGTGGCTGTACAGGATTTATTTATGAATAACAAGAACTCCCCTCTTTGCCATGCAGACCATGCATGCGACAGGTAAAAGAGAGGGGTTTTGACAGGACTTCGACAGTACTCAACTGGAGGCAGGAATGGATTTTCCAATAGATTTAAGTAACTACGTTGCACAGAAATATGCTCTGAACCAGGAGCAGCTCAGCGAAGAGCAGCGGAAGGCGCTGCTCGGTAACATTGCCATAGTTCGTGACAGCCTGGTGTTTTTTACCGCCCTGGCCAATGTCAAAGGGCTTGGCGGTCATACCGGCGGGGCATTTGATATCGTTCCGGAACTGTTGATTATTGACGGCTTTATGAAAGGCTCGGACTCGATTCATCCGGTCTATTTCGATGAGGCGGGACACCGCGTGGCGATTCAGTATATGATGGCGGTGCTCAATGGTTATCAAAAGCCCGAATCGCTCCTGCATTACCGGGAATATGATAAAGGCTACTATGGTCATCCTGAGCGCGATGAAAAAAATGGCGTTTTCTTCTCTTCGGGACGACTTGGTCATTTATGGAGCTACGTCAACGGGGTTGCCGAAGCGGATACCGGCAAGACCGTCGTCATGTTCGGCAGTGACGGCTCGCAGATGGAGGGCGATAATGCAGAGGCGGCCCGCTATGCGGTGGCGAGAAACCTGAAGGTCAAGCTTCTCATCGATGACAACAATGTCACGATTGCCGGTCATCCAAGCCAATATATGCAGGGCTATGATGTCGCAAAAACCCTTGAGGGGCATGGGCTTGCAGCCAATGTCGGCGACGGGGAAGATATCGACGCCCTCTTTGGCCGCATTCAGAAGGCACTGGTTGCCGATGGTCCGGTCGCCCTTATCAACAAACGGCTCATGGCGATTGGTGTTGCCGGAATTGAGGGCTCGCCCAAGGGTCATGATGTCATCGCGGTCAAGCTGGCTGTTGACTATCTTACCGAAAAGGGACACACCGCAGCCGTCGACATGTTGCAGAACTTTCCGGTGGTAAAAGTGAAAATCACCTACCTGGGCAGCACTCCGGAAATGGGCAAGGTGCGGGACGATTTCGGCAAAGTAGTCTCTGAAATCCTTGATGATATGGACAATCCGGCAAGCAAGGTATTGGTGGTCGACTCCGATCTCGAGGGGTCCTGCGGTCTGCACCATATCCGCAAGAACCATCCCGAGGTGTATGTGCACGGGGGGATCATGGAGCGCAATAATTATTCGGTTGCCGCCGGTTTTGGCTCCGAAGCGGGCCGCCAGGGCATATTCGGCACCTTTGCCGCTTTTCTGGAAATGGTCGTTTCCGAAATTACCATGGCCCGGCTCAATGAGGCCAACGTCCTCGCCCATTTTTCCCATTCCGGCATTGACGATATGGCGGATAATACCTGTCATTTCGGCATCAATAATTTCTTTGCCGATAACGCGGTCGCCGAAGGCGATGCGACGAGGCTTTATTTCCCGGCGGATGTTCTGCAGCTGCGGGCGATGCTGAAGAAAATCTTTCATGATAAAGGCCTGCGTTTTGTTTTCTCCACCCGGTCCGCCACGCCTGCGCTGCTCGATGAGCAGGGGGGAAAAATCTTTGGTGACGGTTATGTTTTTCAGCCCGGCAAGGACGAGGTTATTCGAGAAGGCAGCGATGGGTATATCGTCACCTATGGCGAGATGACCTACAGATGCCTTGATGCTGTTTTGCAGCTGAGAACCCAGGGGCTGAATGTTGGACTGATCAATAAACCAACCTTGAACGTCATTGATGACGACATGCTGAAAAAAGTCGGCAGCAGTCCTTTTGTCCTGGTGGTCGAGAGTCAGAATGCCAAGACCGGCCTTGGCGTGCGCTATGGCACCTGGCTGCTGGAAAGAGGGCTGGCTCCTCAGTACTCGCTCATGGGCACTCACAAAATAGGCCATGGCGGCATAGCAGAACAGCTGCCGCATCAAGGTCTGGCGGTCGAAGATATTAAAAAGAAAATTCTCTCCATGCATCGTTGATGCCGCACTGCGTCTGACAGTAAAAAACACCTTTTTTTCAATTCATTCAGGCCCGTTTCCCGTAAGAGGGAGGCGGGCCTTTCTCGTTTTATCGGCTATAAAAACATGGGCCGGCGGCGAAAAAAAAATTTGCAATGGGCGACGAATTTGCGATAGCCTATAAATAATTTTTTAGAATCTCAATAGACGGTGGGTGCAGGCAATATTCGCAACGGCAGCCAGAGTCGGACAGGCTCTAGGCACTGTCCGCCGACAGGACATAACAGATACGGCGCTGGTGAGCGTTTATACGGAACTTATGGAGACGTGATGGTTGATAGAAACACGAGATCTGGAGTACCAGAGAGGAAAGTCTTGAAAATGGCTGGACGCCGGAAGATTCGCGGCAAGCTGATATGGTCGTTTATGACCTTGATTGCCCTGATTCTTATGGTAATCGCCATCACCATCCTGTCACAGAGCTCTGTCCAGAGGACAATCAATGGGCTGGTTCGCGTTGATGGCAAAATTGCCCGTCTCAGCCTGGAAACGGAAAAGGCCCTTCGCCTTATGCAGGGTTATGAAAGAGATTTTCTCCTGCAGTATCACAAGATGGGAATTGCTCGGGCCAAGGAGCTGTATCTTGGCCCCTTTGTCGGCTCTGGCATTGAGGCGAATCAGCGCCTGGCGGAGATCCAGGAATTGGCTGCCGCTCCCCAGGATGTTGATGCCGCACAGGCGGCGATGGATGCCATCAAGGAATACAGTAGTGTCTTTGCCGGTACGGTAAACATTCTCGAAGACAGGATGGATGAGGCATCCGGAGAACAGGTCAAACTGCAACAGAGCCAGGATGTTCTTGGTGATGCGGTCATGGCCATCGAATCTTTTCCTGTCAATAATGCCTGGTACCTGCTCAAAGCCGGCCTGCTGGACTATTTGACCACACCAAACGTCGACACTATTGCCTTGCTCCATGAGAAGAGTGCAACTCTGCAGAATCTTGTTGATGTTTCCCCGGTCATCCCGGCGACAAAGGAGCTGGTGCAGGAGCACCTGGCGGCGTTCAAAAAATGGTTTGTCGAGGTAGTAAACAGTGATGGTATTATTGCCGCCAGAAGCAGCAGTTGTCAGGATGCGGTGCAGCGCGCGGAACCGATCATTCAATCGTTTCTCGATTACGCTGTGCAAAATGAAGTCGAAATCCTTGCGGCTATGGAACACAGGGCATCGCAGGTTATACAGCTTGTTGTGGCTGTTGGTCTTGTCTCCGTTCTGATCGGGGTATTCATGACAATCAGACTCTCCCGGGGGGTGACCGTGCAGGTAAACCATATCACTGGCTTGCTGTCTGAGATCGGCAGGGGTAATTTCCAGGCCCGTAGCGCGGTGGTCACACATGATGAACTTGGCGTCATAGCGGCGGGCCTGAATGCCATGCTTGATAATATTACCGTCCTCATCCAGAGTCAGGAGGAGCGAGATACCATCCAGGAATCGATTATGAAGCTTCTCGAAGAGATCAGTGCGCTGTCCGATGGCGATTTTACCGTCCGGGCCGAAGTGACCGAGGATATGACCGGGGCCATTGCCGACTCTTTCAACGCCATGGCTGACCAGTTTTCCGATATCATCAGAAAGGTAAAAACAGCCACGGAATCGGTAGATATTACCACCGTGCAGGTTGCACGTCAGACCATGGGGCTGGCCGAGAAAAACATTGAGCAGGTGAGGGGCGTCACTGCCGCGGTAGACGCTATTGAGGAAATGATCGCGTCGATTCGCCAGGTGGCCGATAACGCCCTGCAGTCGGCCTCGGTCTCCAGAAGGTCGAGACAGAATGCCCAGGAGGGCGCCCAGGCGGTGAGCGAGACCGGTAAGGCGATGGCCGAGATTCGTGAACAGATTAACGAGACGGCCCGCTCCATTAAACGCCTTGGGGAAAGTTCGCTGGAAATCGGCAATATCGTCCGAATTATTGACGATATCGCCGATCGTACCTCGATTCTCGCGTTGAACGCCTCGATCCAGGCCGCCATGGCCGGGGAGGCCGGTCATGGCTTTGCGGTGGTTGCCGATGAGGTGCAGCGTCTCGCCGACAGTTCGAGTAACTCGACAAAGCAGATAGAGCTGCTCATAAAAAGCATCCAGACCGAAATTAGAGACGTCACCAATCGAATTGACGAGAGTATCGGCAAGGTTGTCCAAGGCTCGAAACTTGCCGACGGGGCCCACTGCAAGCTGCAAGAAATAGAGGATGTGGCCAACCAGCTTGCCCAGCTCATCGAGGCCATTACCACTGCAACGATCAATCAGGTGAAAATGTCTGAATCCATAGCTAAAACCATGGAGGATGTCGGGGAGGTAAGTCGGGAATCGTCACTTTCTTCCCAGGATACGGCGACATCAATGAACATTTTGAGCAAGACGGCGCGGGATCTTCGTTCGGCGGTCGAGGTCTTCCGGATTGGTGACAGTCAGGCGTAGAAAACGGCGAAACGTTTACAGCTTGCTGGATATACAGTTTTTTCATATACACCCGGCCTGGAAAGCTTCAACAGAGACAAGGTTGTTGAGCAGGGACAACGTTGCATTTTTTAACATTCAAGGCTTTTTATGACCGATTCTCCGCCAGCTTCGCTTGAAACACCAAGAAACATTCTCGAATATCTGAGATCCTTGCGATTTGCGCCTGGTAGCCTGGAGGTTCAGGTGCGAGGGCAAAGGACCGGCTCCATGCAGCTGCGACAAGGGCAGGTCTTTGCCGGGGAATGCGGCAGTCTTAAGGGCAATGGGGCGTTTCTCACCCTGCTGGCAATGGGAGAGGGGGAAGTTACTGCCGGCGAATTGGTCAAACCATTTGAACGCAACGTATCGGTGACGGTCGCCCAGGTCGAACATTTTTTAGCCAGGCTGCCCAGCCTTTCACAGGCTGCCAATTATTGTGATGAAGAGCGAACGTGTCAGGAGGCCGTCGGTCTTTTTTATCAGTTTCGACGCAGGGAAGCGGCGGCCAAACTGATTGAAGTGCTGCGCAGTAACCGTTTTTATTATCCGGCCTGGCTCTGGCATTCCCGGCTGATGACCCGGGAGGACCATATTAAAAAGGCGCTGAACGAGGCGGGCAAGTGGGGCAATGCTGATCCGTCAATACAAGGGGAAGTGCAGAAAATCATGCAGCAATGTACCGGCTCATTGGAGACGGTGAGGCGCTGCATTTTTTGCTGGTCTCTGGTTGGATCGGGGGAGGAATGCTGTCCTCATTGCGGCGGACTGCAGCGAGTCGCCAAGGGTGTTGGGACTGGCACCGCGGCTACCGAGGAACTGCACCGGGCCTTGTCGCACTATGCCGAAGCAATGCGTCACAATCCCAGGAATTCGCGCATTGCCTATTGTCTCTGCCTCGGATTCTGCTCTCTTGGGAAAATTGATCGGGCACGTAGTTGCATTAATGCCGCACTGAAAATTTCCCCCCAGGAACCTCTTTTTGTCCGGGCTGCCGCTTTGCTGCGGGAGCCGGTAAAAAAGACCCCGGCGCACGGGCACAGTGTGGCTAGGGTGCAGCCGGTTGTGTCTGCAAAAATATCTGCCGGGCAGGAAATAAAAGCGGATAAAACTGTTCTCGTCGTTGAAGACAGCAGGACGGCGAGGAAGGTGATTTCCATGGTGCTTGGCCGTAAAGGGTACAAGATTCTCGAAACGACAAGCGGGACGGAGGCGCTTCTGGCCATCGAAGGGGTGACCCCGGATCTCGTACTCCTTGATGTGATGCTGCCGGATATTACCGGCTATGAGGTGTTGTCGGCAATTCGAAAAAAGGCTGAACTCTGCCGGGTTCCCGTGGTCATGCTGACCGGTAAATGCGACGCCGCCGATCGGCAAAAAGGTATGCTCAGCGGCGCAAGTGAATACCTGACCAAACCTTTTGACCCTGTCAAGCTGCTCAGTGTGCTTGGCAAATACCTCGATTCGTCAAAGAAAACTGCAGCACCACGGCAGGCACCTGCTGCAACACGGGAGAAGCCTCGGCCACCTGCCGTTGCACTTGCGGCACAACCGGACGTGACCAAAACACAACCGACCATGCCAACAGCTGCGCAGCCGAAGAAAAATGGCCCGGAGAAATCCATTCTGGTTGTCGAGGACAGCCCGACCTCGCGAAAAGTTATTTCCATGGTCTTGTCGAGAAAGGGTTATGTGGTCGAAGAAGCGGCGAGCGGATCGGAGGCGCTCAGAAAGGTGCATGACCAGCCGCCGCACCTGATCCTGCTCGATGCGATGCTGCCTGATATGACCGGCTACGATATCCTCGCAGAGCTGCAGCAGGATCAGCGACTGAAGTCGATTCCCGTGGTCATGCTGACGGCGAAAGACAGTCCAATAGACAGGGAGAAAGGGCTGCGGGCCGGGGCGGTGGCCTATCTGACCAAACCTTTTAATCCGGACAAACTGCTCTCGGTCATAAGGAGCTCTCTTTAAGCCAATGAGTCATCTAACCCGGCAAAAAAATTTCCGAGGGAATCCATGTCAAGTGCACCTGAACTAAAAAACCTCATCAGACATATCGATTCGCAGCCGGTCGAGGTGATCGACGAGGAGGTGATGACTGCACGGCAGCCAGCTGCCGACCGCGAGGAGATGAACCGCTATGTAGTGGTCGAAATCGGCGCCTTGCATCTGGCGATAGCCATTGATGACCTGGCAGAGGTCGGGCCGTTGCCGACGATCACTGCCTTACCGAATCTCCCCGCCTGGATTCTGGGCATCGTCAATATACGCAGCGAAATAGTTTCCATTGTCGATTTTGTCGGTTTTCTCGGCATGAGCGGCAGGGCAATCTGCAACGGTAACCGCTTTGCCATCCTGCGGCATAAAAAGCAGAAAATCGGCCTGCGTCTCGATCGCATTATCGGCACCGTCAATAAAGCTGTTTCGGAGAAACAGCTCCTTGAACCGGTGGATAGAAATTCTTTGCATGCCGGCCTGGTTACCTCCGGTCTGCTGGTCGGCAAGAAGTTATATTATATCCTTAGCGTCAAAAGATTTTTGTCGGCTTCCCGACTTGTCGACTATAACAACACAGGGAAATGATGAGCCATGTACGCAGTAAATAAACGATCCAGCAGGAGCGGTATGGCGATGAACGGATGGAGAAGGGACCGGTACTAATGGTAAAGTTTGCAAAACCGGAGCTCCTTGAGTTCTTTTTTCTCGAGGTTACCTCGTATATTCCGGCGATACGCCAGGGCCTCGACCTGCTTGCATTAGATAGAGCTGCATCGACCACCATAGAAGAGCTGCACAGACTTTTTCATAATATCAAAGGGGCGGCATCCCAGGTGCAGTTGTCTGATTTAAGCAAAGGAGCCAAGGTCGTTGAAACAGCTCTGGACGTGTTGCTTGCAGCGAAACGGCCCATCTCCGCTCCTTTGCTGACCGCTCTTCACGAGACGGTCGATCTGCTCATTTTGTCCAGCAATGATAAAAATCATTTTCTTGCCGCAGGAGAAGAGGGACAAGACTTTTGTGAGCAGGTCGAGGCAATATTTAGTACTTGTCAAGGAGATGAAGCGGTAGGGCGCGAGCAGCATGAGAATAACAGGCGACAGGAGTATGTACATGATGTTCGTTCGATCTTCCCGCTGCTGCAGGAACTCGCCGGCTGTTTGGACGGCGGCGATACAGCGCTCAACGGGGCTGTCTACGGCAAACTCGCCCATGCGGTATCGCTCCTGTCGGCAACCCTCGTGGCGGCGAGCATGCAGCGGCAAGGCCGGTTGATGCAGGATTTCCAGCTTGTGCTGGAGGAGCTGTCTTTCACGGCCATTACCCACCAGCCGGAGATGTCCGGACTTATGCAGGATTTTCTGCGCTTTCTTGAGGCGAGCTTTTCCCATGAGGATCCGGAAAACAACACTACTATCCACCGGGTGCAACAACAACTTGAAAGATGTAAAGTGCTTCTGGCGCCACCGGAGCAAATGCAGGAAGACCTTTTTTTCCTGGACGAGGCCTTAGACGTTGATGCGCTCTCTGCCTTTGCTGATCCAGCCGGAGATGATTCGTCGGTAGATTTTCTGGACGAGTTGGTCGGCACGAATTTTATCGAGGATCAAGCCGTTGAGGAATTGGACGATGAACTGCTCGATGAACCGGTTGATGAGGATCAACTCCTCCTTCAGGCAATCTTTTGCGAGGAATGCGATGAGCATTTTATTGTCATCAACCAGTCGCTCAATCATCTGGAAGGTAGGGTCAAGGAACCGTCGGTCCTGACCCAGAAGCTGCGAGCATCGGTCGGTGAGATGCGGCGAGCCGTGCATACATTGAAAGGTGCGGCGTCGATGACCAGGATGAACCTGCTTGCCGGGGGCGCACACGCACTGGAAGATCTGCTCGATTGGCTGCATGACGAGGCAGAAGAAATCCTGCCCGAGGAAGTGCAGCTCATAGCTACCGGCATCGATGTCATTGAGACGCTGTCACAAAGCCCAGAGGCCACGGATTCCCCCCGTCTTGACAGCGTCGTTGCCGTCCTCAGGAAATATCTTCATTCCCGGTCGAAACCGGCCGACACCGAGGCGGCGTCGACCGACCAGCCGGTCTGGGCGATAGTCGAAAAACCAGCGGCAACCGAACAATCGGTGTTCGTTGATGAGCCGAGACAGCCGGAACCGGCGGGTAGTGCTGTTGCTGATGTCGCCCTGCCCGGTGACGCCACTGTCCTGCGGGTCAGAATGGAAGATCTCAATGAGCTGGTGAGCATCGAAGGCGAGCTCGTTGTCGCCCGTGGCGCTATGGAAAAAATGGTCGAGGTGTTTTATCAGACCCTGGATGAGTTGGAAAATGTCAAAGAAAATCTCCGTCGAAAGTCGCAGGAACTGGAGTTGGGATTTGAGGTGCAGTCACTCTATGGTTTTAATTCGCTGACAGCAGAAAATGGCAACGATGCGCCGATAGCCGACGGGCTTGCCGATTTTGATCCGATTGAGCTGGACCGTTATTCACAGTTGCATCTGATCATTCGATCCCTGAACGAGATCTCCGTCGATGTGAACTCCATCCATGCCTCCCTCACTTCCCTGGCCGGCGATATCGGTGGGCAGGTCGGAAAACAGCAGTTGACCATGCGGCTGATGCAGGACAAACTGATGCGTATCAGGATGACTCCTTTATCCTCCATTTCGCGGGTTCTATTCCGGACGGTGCGAGATACCGCCGCAAAGCTCGGCAAAAAAGCGACTCTGCGCATTCGTGGCGAAGATGTCGTTATGGACCGGTTCGTCTGGGCGGGGATAACCGATCCGCTGATGCATATTCTGCGAAACGGGGTCGACCACGGCATTGAATCCGCTGAGGTACGCGCCGCTGCCGGCAAGCCGGAGACCGGGACAATTATCCTTCAGGCCGAACAGCGGAGCAGGAATGTGGTTCTACGTATAGCCGATGACGGCGGCGGCATTGATATGTCGCTTGTCAGAGACAAAATCAGCCGTGATGGGCTCGCGGAGAAGCCGGAAACCCTGGACGAAAAAGAACTGCTTGAATATCTCTTTCACCCAAGTTTTACCACCAGGCAGCAGATTACCACGCTTTCCGGGCGGGGAGTGGGCCTTGATGTCGTCCGGCAAAATATCAGCAATCTGCATGGGTCCATTCAGATACACAATACTCCAGGTCAGGGAGTGGAATTTGAAATCCATATTCCTTTCACCCTGTCCGTCAACCGCGCCGCCCTCGTTTCTGTGGCCGGGCGAGAGTTTGCCGTTCCCCTGCAGGATATTCTCCAGGTGAAACATTTTTCCGCCGCCGAGCTGGTATATAAGGACGATACTGCGGGCCTGTTTCTGCCCTTTGGCGACGCATTGGTCGAGGTGAGCAATCTCGGCTACCACTTGCAGCTGGAGAAAAAATTGGTCCCAACGGGATCAACTTCCGAGGGCATCTTGGCCATCCTGTTTATGCAGGGGGAAGAACAGTGTGCCGTCGCCGTCGAGGCGATTGTCGAGCAGCGGGAGATTGTCGTGAAAAATCTCGGCAGTCATCTCACCCATGTTCGAGGGATAAGCGGCGTGACCTTGACCGGCTCCGGCGGGATAATTCCAATTCTTAACCTGAGAGAGCTGGTGGCCATACGCATGACCGGCGGGTTGGCGGACAGTACACCCCTGCGGCAAATGGAGTCGACTGCCCCCCCTAAGGTACTGATTGTCGATGATTCCATCAGTGTCCGGCACAGTGTCGCGCGACTGGTGGAGAGCCAGGGTTGGCAGCAGCTGCAGGCGGTGGACGGACGGGACGCCCTGGCCAAAATGGACAGTTTTCTCCCCGATGTGATTATCCTTGATATCGAAATGCCGCGAATGAACGGCTATGAGTTTAAGTCAAGTCTGAATAATCAACAGCTGTACAAGGATATTCCCGTGGTGATGATCACCTCGCGGGCCTCGGAAAAGCACCAGAAAAAAGCCAGGGAGCTAGGCATTACGCACTATCTGACCAAGCCGTATAAGGAGGATGCCTTCGTACGCCTGTTGGAAAATATCCGCAGCGGTTTACAGGTGAGAGGAAGGTGAAAACCTCTCTCCGGCACATAAGAAGAAATAAAGAGTTTGTACGACGCCACCAATTTTTGAAACAGAAGGGAAAGATCCATGGCAGCAACAAAACTGATACTGATAGTGGAAGACAGTCCGACGGACATGCGCATCGCGGAAATCGCCTGTTCGGAGAACGGCTATAGAACCATCGGCGTGACAGAAGGGGATAAGGTTGTCGCGACGGCGATCGCCAAAAAACCGGATCTGATTCTGCTTGATGTTATTTTGCCCAACAAAAATGGTTTTCAGCTGTGCCGGCAGTTAAAAACGAATGCCGAAACCAGGGATATCAAGATCATCATCGTCAGCAGTAAAGACCAGCCCAGCGATAAGTTCTGGGGAATGAAACAGGGCGCGGATGATTATATCACCAAACCCTATACGGACGATGCCCTTCTCGCAGCTATAGAAAAGCACACCAGATAAGAGACACCAGTTATGCCGCAACAAAATCGTATTGTCGGTCCGGGTCGAACGGACCGGAGTGTTTTGACCGATGCCGGAGAACAGCTGGCTGTCCCGGCGGATTGGGCCTTGCTCCCGCCGGGAGACGGCCCGCTGACCAAAATAGTCAAGGCGAAGGGACCAACTTGGCTCGTCCAGGTAAAGTTTAAGAAGAGGTTTATCTCCAAGGGGATCTGGGCCAAGGAAGACCATATTCTTGCTGCCAGAGAGGAGCTGGAGGAGAAACGTTGCGCACCTGGTTATGCACAAAAACGTCGGCAGGATCTGGTACGAAGAGAGAACAAACAACTGGTTTACATCGAGGATTTTTATACCGAAGTGGTCGATTTCCTCAATTTTCATCCTCGCTATGCGACACTGGCCGCACGACTGGCACGAGCGGTCACCGAGCTGGCCACCCCGGTCGGTAGCGGAACGGTAGCGCGGACCGAGCGCATCCCTCTGGCAGATCGGGCGCGCAGTGCGGTTATTGCCTGGATGCGCCATCAAACCACCGGCTATGATCATATGGCCATTGCCCCGGTGAAGGGAGAAAGACGCCAGGTGCGAAGAGAGTTGGCTTCGCAATCGATAGGCCTCCTGCAACGCTATCGCGAGGGGACGGATATCCCTTTGTCCTGTCCATTGCGCAGGGCGCTGATAGACGGGGAGGGGCCGTCGACTCCAGGTCTTTGATGCGTATCGATTTTAGCCACGTCGGTAGATTTTGAAATAACGCCGTCAACGGAGGAAATAGCCGCTATGACAAACCGGATTGCTTTTTTGTTTTTCTCGGTCGTCGTGCTGTCGCTCTTTGCCTGCAGCCCGTCAGAGCCGGAGGAAAAGCCAAGGGATCAGGTCAGGCTTCAGCTAAAATGGCTGCACCAGGCCCAGTTCGCCGGGTATTATCTGGCCTTGGAAAAAGGGTTCTATGCCGATGAAAACCTGCATGTAACCTTTATCGAAGGGGGGCATGACATCGACCAGTGCGAGCAACTCGTTTACGGCAAGGCCGACATCGCGGTGACCGCGGCTGAGACCGTCTTCCTCAGGCAAACTCCCGGCCATCCGCTGGTCGCTCTGGCGGCTATTTACCAGCGCAGCGCCGTTGTTTTTGTTGCCAAAAAGCAATCCGCCATACGACGGCCCGATGATTTTACTGGCAAGACGATCGCCGTCGGTAATATGGACAGTGGAGGATTCGTTGAGGCGCATGTCCAGTTTCAAGCCCTGATGCAAAAGGTCGGGGTAGGCACTGCCGGCATCACCGTCGCGCCCTATGACATGCTCTATGCGGATTTTCTGGCGGATATAGTGGATGTTACGCCATCCTATATCACGGGAGGGGTCATAAAACTCCGCAACCAGGGTGTTGATCTGCGCCTTATCTGGCCTGGTGACTATGGCATATCTTTTTACTGCGACACGCTGGTGACCTCATCGGAATACCTGAAAAATAACAGAGATACCGCCCTGCGATTCCTGCGCGCCACTTTGAAAGGCTGGCAGTATGCCATCGAACATTCGGAAGAAGCTGTTGATGCAACTATGCAGTATACCAAAAGCAAGGATCGGAAAATGCAGCTCGACATGCATGAGGCACAAATCCCCCTTGTGCATACCGGGTTGTATCCGATCGGCTGGATGCAAAAGGAAGTCTGGCAGGATATGCATGATCTCCTCCTGCAGCAGGGATTCCTGCACCAGCCGGTCGTCGATATCAACGCGATCTTCACTTCTGACCTGCTTAAGACGATATACCCTTCGGTGGAAAAGTGACTCTGCGGACAAAAATTCTCTTGTTCTTTATTCTACTCGCCCAACTGCCGGTATTGCTGACCGGCTACCTGGCCTATCGTATCGGCCGGGAGGCCCTTGAAAAGGAAATCAGCTCCTTTCTTGTCACCGTGAACCTGCAGAAAAGTTCACAGATATCGGCCTGGATCACCACGGCCGTGAGCGATTTGGAATACCTTGCCACGAATCCATTATACCGGGAGGTGCTGCAGTCAATCGTCGGAAGGAAGGATCAGATCAGCCGTGGTGACGAGAAAAGTCATACCGCCATGCGTAACCTTTATTTTTTGCCGGTCATTAACAAAGGAATATTTAATGAATTATTTCTTCTCCGGCCGACGGACGGGACGGTTATCCTTTCCTCCGACATCGACCAAGAGGGAAAAATCAAGCGGGATTATAGCTATTTCGAAAAAGGTCAGCAAGGCACCTTCGTGCAGAATATATTCTATTCCATGGCCTACCAACAGCCGAGCATGGTTATAGCTACCCCGGTCAAGGATGAGTACGGTATTGTCACAACAATTCTCTGTGCGCGTATGAACCTGCAAAACCTTTCCGTCATCATGCGAGAACGTAGCGGGATGCGGGCATCTGAGGACACCTATCTGGTGAACGCGCAGAATTTTTTTATCACCGAGCCGTTATACGGCAACAAGTTTGCCCTCAGGACAACTGTCCATACTGACGGCGTCAAGAAGGCCTTGCAGGGAGAAAAGGGTACGGCGCGCTATGTCGATTATCGGGGAGTTGCCGTTTATGGTGCCTATACCTATCTGCCAGACTTGAATATTGCTCTGATAACCGAAGTCGATGAGGAGGAATATCTTGCCGCCGGCAAGGAAATGCAAAAGACCATTATCAATATCGGCGTGCTGATGGCGGGACTGTCACTTGCCGCCGGCTGGGCGGTATCTTCCGCACTTTTCTCGCCTCTGCATCGCCTGGTGACGGCCGTGGACAAAATGGATGCGGAGCATCTTGTTTTTACAGAAAAATTCTCCGGAAATAATGAAATTGCCCATCTGGCGAAAGTTTTTGCAGCCATGACCGAGCGTCTGCAAAATACTCTGGTCTCCCGTGATACCCTGCAGCAGGAGGTGGATGTCAGAAGAGAGACGGAAAAAAAGCTGCAGCTCACCATGACCCAGCTCACTCGTTCCAATCAGGAGCTGGAGCAGTTCGCCTATGTCGCCTCCCATGATTTGCAGGAACCTCTGCGCATGGTATCCAGCTATGTGCAACTGCTCTCTGAGCGATATACGAATCAGCTCGATGACAAGGCTCAGAAGTTCATCAACTACGCCGTCGACGGTGCCGTGCGAATGCAGACGCTTATTCAGGATCTGCTCAGCTTCTCCAGAGTGACGACAAAAGGACGAGCCTTCGAAGTGGTCGACTGCAATACGCTCCTGCGGCAGGCGCTTGTTCATCTCCAGGCCAGTATCGCTGACAAAGGGGCCGAGATCACCAGTGATCCGTTGCCGCAGGTGTATGGCGATGCAATGCAGATAACGCTTGTTTTGCAAAACCTGCTCGGCAACGCCATCAAATTCTGTGTCAACGTATCTCCCAGAATCCATGTCGGCGCCGAAGAGAGTGTTGACACCTGGCGGATTACGGTACAGGATAATGGTATAGGTATCGACGCCAAATATGCCGATAAAATATTTGTCATTTTCCAGCGGTTGCACACCCGCGAGGAGTATCCAGGGACTGGTATCGGCCTTGCTCTATGCAAACGTATTGTCGAGCGGCACGGCGGAGAAATTGGATTTCAGTCGTCAGTGGATAGAGGAACGATTTTTTTCTTCACTTTCCCGAAAGGCAACGGCTGAAGAAAAAAGGAGCAAGAACGCGTTATCACAAAAGGAGAATCAGCATATGGCAATGGAGCTGCACATGATCGAGATACTGCTCGTTGAAGATAATCCAGGTGATGCCGATCTGGCCAGGGAATCCCTGGTGACCTGCAAGATAAAAAATAACCTCCATGTCGTTAACGATGGCGAAAAGGCCATGCGGTTTCTCAGGAAGGAGCCACCCTACAGCACGGTTCCACGACCGGATATCATTCTGCTTGACCTGAATCTCCCCCGCAAGGATGGTCGCGAGGTGCTTGCCGAAATCAAACAGGATGACAATCTGAAACGGATTCCGGTGGTGATTCTCACTTCGTCGCAAGCGGACGAGGACATACTCAAAAGCTATAATCTGCATGCCAACTGCTATATTACCAAACCGCTGGATTTCACGCAATTTACCAAAGTCGTGCAATCGATCCAGGATTTCTGGCTGACTATCGTCAAATTACCGGATGGCCATCACTGATGACGGCAATGGAAAAGTAAAGTGGAAAAGAAAAAAATACTTTTTGTTGATGACGAACCGAACATTCTCGAGGGTCTGCGGCGGATGCTGCGACCGTTGCGCAACGATTATACACTGCATTTCGCCTCTGGAGGAAGGGAAGCACTCAAATGTATGACTAAGGACCGTTTCGATGTCGTCGTTTCCGATATGCGCATGCCAGGCATGGATGGTGCCGAACTTCTCGAGAAAATACAGGAAAAATATCCCCACGCGATACGTATCATGCTCACCGGGCAGGCCGATGAAGTTTCGATATTGCGCACCGTCGGCGTTGTCCACCAGTTTCTGGCGAAACCCTGCGATCCAGAACAACTCAAAATAGTTTTAAGCCGGACGAGTGCCCTGCAGGATATGTTGTCCGACGGCGGTTTGAAGGATGTCATTTCGAAAATCGGCACCTTGCCGAGCCTGCCGGAGACCTATGCCCGTTTGCAGAAGGCGATCGCAACACCTGGTGTGGAAATAAAAAAAATTGGCAAAATCATAGCCGAAGATATAGCCATGACCGCCAAGATCATGCAGTTGGTTAATTCGTCTTTTTTTGGCATCTACTCGCGGGTGGATACCCCTGCTCGCGCGGTGACCTTGCTTGGGCTCGACACCATCAAGGTGCTGGTTCTGAGCCTGGAACTCTTTTCCCAGATCAAGGTCTCGGAAGATATTTTTCAGCTTGACCGGCTGTGGGAGCATAGCCTTACGGTCGGTAAACTGGCCAGAACCATTGCTGTCGGGCAGACTGATGACCAGGAAATGATCAGCGATACTTTTCTGGCGGGGACGCTGCATGACCTCGGCAAACTGGTGTTGCTCTCCTGCCTGCCCGATCAGTATCGCCAAGTGATCGATTTGACTGAGGAGCGAAACATAACCATGCCGGAAGGGGAACAGGAAATCTTTGGCGCAAGTCAGAGTGCGGTCGGCTCATATCTTGTCGGTCTTTGGGGGTTTCGTGGACCGATTATCGAGGCCATCGGTTTTCAAAACTGTATGGAAAGATATCCGGGGGATGTCTTTACCCCGACCCTTGCCGTGCATGTGGCGAATATTCTCTATTACCGGAATCGACCGGAAGAGATCATTGGTAAACCTGTGGCGATGAACATGTCGGTTCTTGAGCGCCTTGGTCTGCAGGATGCGCTTGTTGACTGGGAGAGAATCTATGCTGAGATGATGCAGCCTGAAGAATGATAGCGTCGTAAATACTCTTGCGTGTCGTGCCGTATATATCCATATCCGGATGATGTGTGGCGGCGCACCCAGGGCAGATGCTATGGCTGAACTCCGTTCCGGTCGGCCTGCCGATATGCTCTTCCACCTTTTTTTCCGGTGTGACCAGGCCAGCACCGTCGCCGCTCCGGCCAGCAAGGCACTGATGGCAAGAACCGCCAGATTTTTTCTCGTCCAGGCCTGCCAATCGGCGAAGATGAGCTCTTTGCTACCGGCCACGGCTATATTAAAGGGAAAGCCCGTCAACTGTGATGTGGCTATGATACTTTCGCTGTCTTCATACACTTGCCGGCGCCGGCAAGCGGCAGAAATTTGGTCAGCGGGGAAAACAGCGGAACATCCTGCAGGAGGTCACCGGCAAACACTCCGGCCTGATTTTCCATCCGGCGACTGAGAAAATTACGTGCATGATCTGCCTTATGTCTGGTGCCGACGACCAGACAGGCCAGCAGGATGATAAGCCAGTTATCGCCTTTGAGCTGTCGAGCATCACCGATGGCGTCGGTAAATTGCTTTGACATGTTGACCTTCGTGTATTTCCGGGGAGGGCCTTCGCCAAAAAGAACCGCGCACAAGGGGTAAGTATTGCGGGAAATATTGACTGTCTTCAAACGCATTACGAATGCCCTTGTCTTCCAGTCCTGCGCTTTCAATTGTCTCGTAACTAGTTAAGTTGGCGTCAATTTTTCCTTGAAGCATATATTCGGGCTAGTTCGGCCAGGGAATACCGACTGGGGTCCCCCCCCCAGGGTGCTGATGCGCAATTCGTTTGCCACGCCGCCGGCGACTCTGATTTTTAGCCCAAGGATATCTCGAGTCGACTAATTTTTTCTCCATACTGAACAGATGGGCGTGGCCCAGATCAGTCCTTTGCCTAAGGACTACTGCCGGCAGCTGTTTTTCGATGCGTTGGTTGATTGTCCGGCTAATCAATCCAGCCCTGCAGCTTTTTCTGCAGGGCTGAAGCAAATCGACTTACGGCCAGGGTCTGGACGTGTAGCTTGATTTTTATTGCAAACCCATGCCGCGGGCAGGCTGAGTGAAACCCTCATTGTCATCTACTGGAAGTTCAATGACAAATGTCGTCCCCCGGCCTTTTTCGGAGGCAAAAGAGAGTCTTCCGTGTGCTTGACGACGATCACGCGATGGGCAATAGCCAGTCCCTGTCCTGTCCCCTTGCCTCGTAGCTTTGTGGTAAAAAAGGTTCAAAAACGCGTTCTTGAATTTGCTCGGGTATTCCTCCACCGGTATCGGTGATACAAATTTCCACGCCATGAGGTGTTTTTGTTGTCTGGATTGCAATTTTCCCCATTTCTTTTTTGCGGCCTTCGCTCATATCACCTATGGCATGGGCGCTATTGACAGTAATGTGTAAAAAGACCTGGCTGAGTTCGCTTGCAAGACAGGGAATAAGTGGTAACTCCGCTGCACAGTCCATCTCCATTTCTGCTCACGGTTACCGTGCTTTTAAGAATCTTGTTGATGTTCGCCGCCTTTTTTTCATCACTGCCGGGATGGGGGAAATCTTTCATGGCCCGCATAATCTTCTCCACTCGACCGACGCCTTCAACCCTCTGCTCAATTGCTGCAGAGATTTCATCGAGGAAAGAGGCGATATCCGCTTCCTCGATTGCAGCGGCTAACCGGCGATGGATGTCTCCGGTAAAATCCTCACTGCCGGCCGACTCCCGCCAGAGAAGGCCGGTCTTCAGGACCTTGGAAAGGTCCTGGAAAGAATTCCATGAAAACTGTCCTTACAAGTAAAAAGTAAATTGAAAAGTGTGTATTCCGCTTGCACCAAATCATATCATGGAGCCAATTTGGCTGACAAGGTCTATCTCCTTTATCCGGCTATGGAAAAAGCCGCCTCCACCCGCCGTAACGATTCTTTTTTGTATTTTTCGGGGATTCAATATAGAATGATTAAAATAAAAATTCTCTCATCTCTCCGGCGGAAAATAGTGCTATGAACCTGACTGACATGAACATCCTTGTGGTGGAAGACAATCCCGGCGATGCCTTCCTCATCCAGGAAATGCTCCTCAACTGTAAAACAACCCCGGCTCATTATTTCGTTGTTGAAAGAATGGAAAAGGCGCTCGGATACCTGGCTGAGCAGAGCTGTGATATCGTCCTTCTTGACCTGCACCTGCCGGATTCGGAGGGCCTTGCTACCCTCGACCGTATTGTCGACAACTGGACGGGACCGGTCATCGTTCTCACCGGAAATAACAACGAGGATATCGGCATAGCGGCGATCGAACGCGGGGCTATGGATTATCTGGTGAAAGGAACATTCAGTTCGATGCAGCTGACTGTTACGCTGCACCACGCACTGCAACGCAGAAAGACCGAACAATCATTGCGTGACAGTGTGGCATTGTTCGAAAGTCTCTTTCGTCATCACTCGGCCATCAAGTTCGTGGTTGATCAGGGCACGGGAGCTATTATCGATGCTAATGATGCCGCGGCGGCCTTTTACGGTTGGTCCGTTGCCGAACTGCGAACTATGAACGTCGAGCAAATAAACACTCTTTCGATAGAGGAGTTGCACGTAATAAAAGAAAATATTCGCTTAAAGAAGAAAAATCACTTTGAGTTTCGTCATCGCCTTGCCGACGGCTCCATCCGGGATGTCGAAGTATACAGCGGCACAATTAACACGGGAAACAAGGAGCTTATCCATTCGATTGTTCACGACATTACCCAGCGCAAACAGGCCGAGCGGGAACGAGAACGTCTGCAGGCAGCAATCGACCAGGCAGGCGAGACGATTGTCATTACCGACACCGAAGGGACGATAGAATATATCAACCCGGTGGCGGAGAGAGTTACCGGCTACTCCAGGCAGGAGCTCATCGGCAGTCAAACCAATATATTTAAAAGTGGCCAGCAGGATAGGGCACTCTATGACAACCTCTGGGCAACCATTGCCGGCGGCAAGAACTGGACCGGACGTTTAATCAACCGGCGCAAGGACGGTAGCTTGTTCACCGAAGCCTCGACCATTTCACCGATACGAAATTTGGCGGGGAATATTACCAGTTATGTCGCGGTCAAGCGCGACATAACCGAGAAGCTGCTGCTCGAGGCCCAATTGCTGCAGGCCCAGAAGATGGAATCGGTCGGCCGGCTGGCGGGTGGTGTGGCCCACGATTTCAACAACATGCTCAGTGTCATTTTGGGTTTTACCCAGATGGCTATCGACAAGATAAAACCAGGTTCAATTCTGCACGAAGACCTGCTGGAAGTGCTCGATGCAGCGAAGCGTTCCGCCAATATTACCAGGCAATTACTGGCCTTTGCCCGTAAGCAGACCATTGCTCCCAGGGTCTTGAATCTCAACGAGACCATTGAAGATATGCTGAAGATGCTGCGGCGACTGCTTGGGGAGGATATCAATCTGGTCTGGCGGCCACAATCCAGCCTCTGGCTGACGAAGATCGATCCCTCGCAGATTGATCAGCTTCTTGCCAATCTTTGTGTCAACTCCCGCGATGCGATCACCGGCGTCGGCAAAATAACCATCGAAACCGGGCATGCTGTTTTCGATGAAAGCTATTCTGCCCGGCACATCGGTGCGATCCCCGGGAAATATGTCCTTTTAACGGTCGAGGACAACGGCTGCGGTATGGCGAAGGAGGTGCAGGATAATATCTTCGAGCCATTTTTCACCACCAAGAAGCAGGGACAGGGAACCGGTCTTGGTCTGGCCACCGTTTATGGTATCGTCAAACAAAACAACGGTTTCATAACCTTATACAGTGAGCCGGGGCAGGGCGCCAGTTTCAAGATATATCTGCCGCAGTATGACGAACTGGACGGCAAAATGGAAAATGAAAAAGACAGGTATGTTCAGCAAGGGCGGGGTGAAACAGTGCTGGTCGTCGAAGATGAACCGGCAATTCTCCGAATGACCGGCAAGATTTTGGAAAATCTGGGGTACGTGGTTCATACCGCCGCTACCGTGGTCGAGGCAATTGGCCTGGCCGATACACATCGAGAAAACATCCAGCTGCTCATTATCGATGTCGTTATGCCGGAAATGAATGGCCGGGAGCTGGCGGAACTATTGCGCCCACGAATTCCCGGTTTGAAGTTTCTCTTCATGTCCGGGTATACATCCAGCGTCATAGCCGCCCATGGCGTGCTGGATGAAGGTATAAACTTCATCCATAAACCTTTCTCCCAAAAAGATCTGGCGGAAAAGGTGTATGCCGTGCTTGAATAAAAACATATTGCCGCGCTATTGATTTTTTCAGGTATTTTAGCTGGAGAAGATAATTTTAAAGAAACATCCGCCCCTACAAGGATACCATGCAGTTTGATCACGAGACGTATGCGCGCATACTGGATAATCTTCATGACGGTCTGTACTTTGTTGATACCGACAGGATAATCACCTACTGGAACAAAGGTGCGCAAAGGATAACCGGCTTTTCAGCCGCCGAGGTTGTCGGCAGATCCTGTGCTGACAATGTTCTCAGCCATGTCGATGGTGAGGGCAATTCTCTTTGTTTCGGTTGCTGCCCGCTGGCGGCAAGCATTGGCGATGGTCGGGAGCGTGAGGCGGAAGTTTATCTGCATCATAAGGATGGTCACCGGGTGCCGGTTTTGGTCCGGGTAAGTACCTTGCGTGATGCTGCGGGTAACGTGCTCGGCGGGTTGGAGTTGTTTACCGATATGAGTACGATACTGGTCAACAGCGCCAGGGTGCAGGAACTTGAAAAACTTGCCATGCTCGATACCCTGACCCTGCTTGCCAATAGAAATTATTTGGAAAGAGAGTTTCGCTCCCGTTTTGAAAAGTTAAAACGGTACCAGGAATCGTTCGGTGTTCTTTTTATCGATATTGATCATTTCAAAAAGGTCAACGATGTCTACGGCCATGATGTTGGCGATAAGATCCTGCAATTTGTCGCCACCACCTTCACGACCAATTCACGCCCTTTTGATCTTTATGGCCGCTGGGGCGGGGAAGAATTTATCGGCCTTATCCGCAATACCGGGACGGAGGATCTCGTTCTGCTTGGCAACAGGATGCGGATGTTGATCGAGCATTCTTACCTCCTCCATGAAAATCAGAAGCTGAGCGTCAATATTTCACTTGGTGCGACGATGGTCATAGAAACCGACACCATGGAAAGCCTGATCAAAAGGGCCGATATCCTTTTGTATGAGAGCAAAATAAAGGGCAGAAATCGTCTGACCCTTGGGTGAGAGAGCCGCTGTACAACACAAAAATAAGGTGAGAGGATGACAGTGATCAAATGGCGGGATTCCTTCAATACCGGTGTGGCCGAATTTGACCGGGAACATCACAAACTGATCGAGTTGATTGAAATGATGCACAGTGCCGTTCGTGATAAAAGCGGCAAGGAGGTTGCAGAAACGGCCTGCGATGAACTCGTCGCCTATGCCGTCTCGCATTTCGACAACGAAGAAAAGGCGATGGCGGCAGTCGGGTATCCGGAACTTGAGGCGCATCGGGCAGAGCATAGTCTCTTGAAACAGGAGGCGCAAAATTTCCAGAGGCGCATCGCCGCCAATTTTCCCGATGGAGTAACGGAACTGTATCGCTTTCTTCGGGAATGGCTGGCGAATCATATCCAGGACTGCGATAAGAAATACGGTCCCTTTCTCAAGGAGAAGCAGGATATCCCCTGAATCGCATCAGACCAGACCGTCAAAAAGTAATAAAATCAAAAGTAAGGGGGTTGCTGCCAGCATGATTGACAAACATCTCGCTCTAAAGCTCCATGGCCTGATCAGCGACAACGAAGACCGCTTGATGCAGAGCATTCTCCACTCTGCCATCGACCGGGGATATTCGGCCTATACCTCGACACTGGTTGAACCCTGGCGCCTGTCGATCTGCGGACTTTCAGCCCCGCTGCTTGAAGCTCTGACTCAGCAACCTTTGAGCCTTGAACTCCATCCCGATGAAGATTACAGCCTGGATGCAATCGCCGATTTTGGTATCCATGAGGCAAGACTCCATCGCCGGCGCGGCATCTCCATCGCCACGTTTCTCGGACTTTTCAAGTATTATCGACAGGCGTACCTAGATCTTCTTGAAATAGGCGACTTCACTTTGGCGGAAAAGAGCAGATGCACCAACTTTTTGCACCGCTATTTTGACCGGATTGAACTTGGCCTCTGTGGGGAATGGATAGCGGGCAGTGATGCAGAGCGAATAAGCGAACTGCAGGCATCCAACCGGACGATGACCAATGAGAAAAATAAATATCTCACCCTTTTTGAGAGTCTTTCACATCCTGTTGTCCTCTTGACAAAAGATGGTTTTTTCGATCGGCTCAACGGTGCGGCCGCGGAATGGCTACAGCTTGCTGGCAATCGTTTTTATGCCATAACGCCGGACGCGGATGCCATTAATTGTTCGCTGCATGGCAAATATTACACGGAAATTTTTCCCTGGCTTGATGGCTGCACGGAAAAACTCTCTGATGCACATAAGATGATTACCCTGCACCGCCGGGTCACGTTGTGGGACAAACATTTTGATGTGGATGTCCTCTGTTCGGCCATGGTTGATATCAGCGAAAAATTTAGTGGCTATGTCCTGGTGTTTTCTGATCTCACTCGGGAATATAAGCTTATCAGCGATCTGCGGATAACTCAGACCAAACTTGAAACAAGCAACCGACGGCTGGAGCAATTTGCCTATAGCGCTTCCCATGATCTGCGTGAGCCGCTCAGGATGGTGAACAGCTATCTGCAGCTGCTGGCAGAGCAATACCAGGGCAAGCTCGATGCCAAGGCTGATATGTATATACATTATTCCCGTGATGGAGCGTTACGCATGCAGGACATGATTGACAGTCTGCTCGATCTCTCCCGACTGCATATCGATGGAAAATCGCTGAAAAAGATTTCTATGAATAAAGTTGTTGCTTCGGCGTTGGCCGGTTTGCAGGATCGCATCGAAAAAACAGCCGCCAATATCGTTTTTGATACCCTGCCGGCAGTCTGGGCCGATAAGACACAGATGATTCAACTCATGCAGAATATTATTGGTAACAGCTTGAAATACAACAAGAATTCTGCGATGAAAATCAAAATTTCCGCGAAACAGGATGATGGCGCCTGGGTTTTTTCCGTGCAGGATAACGGCATCGGTATCGATGAAAAGGACCACGAACGGATTTTCAGGGTCTTCAGTCGCCTGCACACTCGGGAAGAATATGAAGGAACCGGTCTGGGGCTGGCGATTTGTCAGGCCATCGTCGAACGCCATCTTGGACGGATCTGGGTGACGTCGGCGCCTGGCGGCGGGGCAATTTTTAGTTTCTCATTGCCGGAGAACAGTTGTTTCATTACTGGCCAACCCTCTGCATAATATAGGATATTATTTTCTTAAGCCGTTCCATGCAGGACTGTTGGTGCCGGTTAACGAGGGTATCGGCAACACGCGGGTACCAAATAGAGAAATATTTTTTGTATTACAATTGGCGGCAAACATATTTAGGATTACATCTTGTGAATTTCAAAATACCTCTGTCCACCGTGTTCCATAGTCGGAGCAAATGGTCTGGCGGAAGGTGTTTCCGTGGAATTGGTACGGGCCACGCTGTCGGCGATGAATCGTCAGGTCAGTTTTCATACCGGCCCCTGGTTCGAGGTACGCGGTCTGCTGGAGCGGGTGGAGATTGAGGCGCTTCCTCCGGTCGGCCGCTCCCCGGAACGGGAAGAGATCTTAGATTTAACCTTCCCGTATATGTCTCTGCATGCAAATGGTTTGCCGCCCTGCAGCTCCCTGTCGATCGGGCGATCATTGTCGAGGGGGATCACAACGACCCACCTTTCGAGTATCTGGATGATATTGGGGGCCATTGCCGAAGAGACGAACATGGCAGTGCAGTTCCGTTTGGGACCGCGGGCGGATATACTAGAAGGATTGCGAAGCGGTGAAGTCGATACTCTCCAGGGCATGTTCTACTCAAGTGAGCGGGACCGGGACTTCGCGTTTGCTCCATCCCACCTGGTTTCCCCTTTCGTCAGCGTTACCCGCAGGGCGGGCCAGTTTCGACCAACCTGTCTATTTTATCACCACCGTGGTGGATATTACGGAAAAGACGTTGGCCGAAGAGGCGCTGCGGGAAAGTGAATCCCGCTTCCGGCTGTTTGCCGAGCTGGCGCCGGTGGGCATGGTGATCTCGGATAATCAAGGAAAAACTTTTTTTCCAGTGCAAAATTCACCGAGCTTGTCTTTGGCAAACTGGCCTGGATTAGTCCGCTGGCAGATGACCTGCCGCAAGTTCTTGAAGCCGCCCGGCTCACTGCTAGCCTTTGCCCGTAAGCAGACCATTGCTCCTCGGGTGCTCGGGCTCAAGGACACAATTGACGGCATGGTGAAAATGCTCCGCCGGCTTATCGGCGAAGACATCGATTTTTCCTGGCAGGCAGATCACGGTTTATGGTCGGTCAATATCGATCCGTCCAAGCTGGATCAGCTCCCGGCGCCTATCTTTGTCAATGCCCGGAACGCTATCGCCGAGGTGGGCAAGATCACCATTGAAACTGTCGAGGATGAAGCAGCCGTCCTGAGCATGGCCGGAAAAATGTTAAAAACACTGAATTGTACCGTTCTGGAGGCGATATCCCCGGAACTGGCTATGGAGCTTGCTGAAGAACATCGGGACGAGATCCATCCGCTGATAACCGATGTGGTCACGCCGGAGATGAACGGCCGTGACCCGCTGAGGAATTTTTGGCGCTCTATCCCGAGATAAAAGTGCTGTTCATGTCCGGCTATATCGCCGATGTCATCGCCCACCGAGGTGTACTCGATGCCGGGGTGAATTTTCTCCAGAAACGTTTTTCTCGTGACTATCTGGCCGTTAAGGTGCGTGATGCCCTGGCGTCCCGATGCATCAAGTTCACCGGAATCATTTTCTCGTTTTCACTAAAATCGGTTCCTTGATGCCGACCTGCTGAGAAAAATTTTTCAGTCCCTTGATCAGTGACCAGGTTATCTCCTGGCCTTTTGGGGCAATCAACACGCCATTTAAAGCCATGATATCCTGTTCGGCAATCATGCCGACGGACAAATCGCGAATATACGCCGATACGAGCTGTTCGCTGCCGGGAATCAGTTTGATTTCGGCGAGGATGTTAAGCAAAAGAGGATTATATTCGGCAGTTCTGTTTTGCAGGTTATGCAGCGCCGCGGAGCGAGGAGAACCGCGATGCAGAAGAGAGTCAAAATCTGTGCATAGTTTCAGAATCTGGGCGCCTAGGCAGACTTCTTCCTTGAGATCTTTGTACTCGGCAAAGGATGCATAGGGGAGGAGTTGATGGGCAATAATCGCTGCAACCGTTTCCATTCGAGGGATCTTCTCCAGGAGTTTTGAGCCGACATGCGGATGGTCACGGTACATTGCCTCCTCCTGTGCCTCCAGCTTCTGGCCTGCATATACCTTATTCAGTGTTTCCGGCGGCAAGGTGATACAACCTATCTGTGACATCAGCGCTGCTATCTCGAACTGCCAGATATTAAGCAATTGCAGTTTTTCGGCAATGGCCACCACCACGGGTTTCATCCTCAAGCCACTGCTGAAGGCTATCGGGCTGGCTAGACTGAGAATTTCGGAAAGAACGGTAATGCTGCCCTTCAGGGTTTTGTCGAGAAGTTCTTTCTCGGCGGTAATGAGTCGATATTGCCTCTGGGCCAGAGCAATGGAAATCGCCAGGGTGGATATCGGACAGGGCTTGTTAAGAAAGCGGAAGATCTGCCCCTTGTTGACCGCTTCGATTGCCGTTTCCTGGTCGGCGTTCCCGGTGAGCATCAAACGCACTGTTTCCGGATACTGGTCTTTGACGGAGCCAAGAAGCTGAATGCCATCCATCAGCGGCATGCGCATATCCGCGACAATGACCGCGAAAGGGCCTTCCTTTTTAAGAATATCAAGGGCTTCGGCGCCGCTGCCGGCCGTGTGTATCGTGAAGCGTTTACGAAGATCCCGCTTTATCGAATGCAATATATTTTCTTCATCATCGACGAATAGAACTTTATCGGTCATTCTTGCCTCTTTTGGTGCGGTCGGAATACGGGAAGAAATAAAAACTATCGAACTGTCTCGGACAGGCTCCTCGGTAAGTATCGTGTTATTTCCAGAAGGAGTCAAATTTTCTGTTCTTTGCGTCATTTATCAACAGCCTTCTTGAGTGGAAGGGTGATGGTGAATGCCGTGCCTTCACCCTCTGTCGAAGCAACCGAGATTGTTCCCCCATGGAGATCGACAATTATGCCGTGGGCAACCGAGAGCCCCTGTCCGCTCCCTTGCCCTACCGGTTTTGTGGTAAAGAAAGGATCAAAGATTTTATCGATGTTCCTTTGCGGAATGCCGGTGCCGGTGTCGGCCAGGTGCAGTTCTACTTTATCTGCCACCTTGTTGGTGGTGATGGTCATTCGTCCTTTCCTTTGAGCCGGAGCGGGATATTTCTCCGCCATGGCATAGCTTGCATTGATAATCATATCGAGAAGAACCTGTTTGAATCGTCCGGCGATCAGGGGGACGGGCGGCAGTTGGGCATCGAAGCAGAGCTCAAGGTCCGCCACATTCTGCCATTGACGGCGGGATACATCGACTGTGTTCTCAATAATTGCGTGTAAATTTTCCGGTTGCTTTTCGGCACTCTCCGGTTGGGCGAATGCCTTCATTGCCGTGACGATGGTGGATATGCGATGAATTCCTTCAAGTGTTTCGAGAAGGGCCTTGTCCGCTTCAACCGTGAGGTAAGCCAAATCCAGTTCCTCGGCCAGCTGGTTGATCGCCGCAACCTCATCACCAAAGGCTCCCGCTGCGGAAACGGCGTTAATGAGGTTGTCATGACCTGTCTGCATTTTGGCTAAATCGTTGAGTACTTCCCGCAGAAACTCGGTGTTACTCAGCAGATACTGGATGGGTGTGTTGATCTCATGGGCCATTCCGGCTGCCAGGATGCCGATGGATTCAAGCTTTTGTGCCTGGTTGAGTTGCCTCTCCAGGGCCACTTCCTTGGTGATGTCCTTTTTTACAGCGACAAAATTGATTATTTTCCCCTGCTCGTCCCGCACCGGCGAAATGGTCGCTTCCTCCAGGTAGGTCGTACCATCTTTCTTTCTGTTGGTGAAGCGTCCAACCCAGACCCGGCCGGCTAAGATTGTCTGCCATAAGTCACGGTAGAAGCCTTCGTCATGGGCGCCGCTTTGCAGAATTTTCGGCGATTTGTTGATAACCTCGTCGGCACTGTAGCCGGTAAGTTTCTCGAAAGCCGGGTTGACAAAGATTATCTCTCCGCGGAGAGATGTAATGACAATCGACTCGGCGGCACATTTGATAGCGGTGACGAGCCGGTTCTGTCGCTCTTGCATCGTGGTCTTCTGTTCGATTTCAGCGATTAATTGCTGATTTGCCTGCTGCAGGGCGGCTGTTCGTTCTTCAACCAGATTTTCAAGGTGCGATTGATATTTTTCCAGCTCCTTTTTGATATGGTTCAGCTCTACGTTCTGTTGCTGCTGCATTAATTTCTGGTAGGCCATCAGCGACAGTTCATCGGTCATCACCTGGAGAAAAACGAGTTTTTTTTCGAAGTCCTCTCTGCTCAATTTTGGCATTTTTTCAAATTCCCGAACCATCTCCTCCGGATCTGTGCCGATTTCCTCGGCATATTTCCTGACGTGTGCTGTGTCGACGTTGCCGACATGATACTGACCGATCAACCAGTTGGCGATATGTCTGCCGTTGACGATTATCGGTGCCGCGGCATCGATGAAACCAATGCTGGCGCATTGCTGGTGGATTGATTTTTTCTTTTCATGGGCTTGTCGCCCCAGCTCTTTGCCTGACAACATACAATTCTTCAGTCCCTTTTCTGTTGCCCGAATCATGTCACAAACCTTTGAGTGATTACTCGGTTTTGTCACAAGAACACCGGTGACATCGATCAGAGAAGAGGCGACCTGGTTGGCCACGGCGAAGGCGTCCTGGATTTGCTGGAGTTTTTTCAGGTCGATCAGCTCAGTGATCGAGTGGCATGCATCAGGAGGAGGCGGGCAGGAGGAAGGGGTGGGAGTAGGCATAAGCGAGGACCTCCAATCCAGTGGAAATGGGAAAAGGTAACATGAGACATTTAACGACTACGGGAAAGGTGCCGGGCACCTCTCCTTTTATTGTATTCGGTGCACTGCTAATTTGCCAGCAGGCGGTTGTTGAATTCCTCGGGGGTGAACGAATAAACCTGGGTGCCCTTGCATTCGACGGCAAAGGAGGCGCAGACGCTGCCTTGCATGGCGCTGGTTTGCAGATCACTGCCGCTCATCAAGCCGCTGAGCAGGCCGCCACGGTAGGCATCTCCCGCGCCGGTTGGGTCAACCACCTGGGCCGCCTTGAACGGCGGGATGGTTATTTTACTATTCTGGCCATAGAGCTCCGAACCGGCGCCGCCCAGAGTGATAATGGTATTTTCGGCAAGGGCAAGAAGCCCATCCTTCGTCAGGCCGGTCTTGTCCATGATCAGGTTGAATTCGTAATCATTAACGATGAGGAGCGTGCAGCCGGTAATGACATCGAGTAAATCCTGCGCCTTGAGCACCGGAAGGGCCTGGCCGGGGTCGAAAATATATCTGATAGCCTTTTGCTTGCAAAGCTTTGGGTAGTTGATCATATCGAAAAGGTTGCCGGGTGAGACCAGAAGAAGGGTCTCTTTGGTGTTGAGTCCCTCGATGTCGAGGTTGGAGGAATATTTCATTGCCCCGGGATTGAAGCCGGTAATCTGATTGTTGCTTTTATCCGTTGTTATATAGGCCCCGGCCGTCAGTTCCTCCGGGATCACCGTAATGCCGTTCCGTGAAATATTATGCTTGTCCAGCCAGGCAAAATATTTATGGTGGTCGCTGCCGATGGTGGCGGTGATGGTGGAATTTTTGCCCATAAGCCTGAGGGCATAGGCAATATTGCCGGCAGTGCCGCCGTAGTTTTCCGTCACCCCGTCGACCTGGAAGCAGACGTTGAGGCTATGGATTTTATCCGGCAGGATATGGTCGGAAAAGCTCTCGGGAAAATTCATGATACGATCGTAGGCGAGTGAGCCGGAGATAAATATGTTCTTCATCGGGTAAACCTTGCGTTGGGGTTGTGGGTGGGTTGATTTTTATTCGAAGTAAGAAGGTCTTATATGAGCCATTTTCGGAATGGTATCGATTTTAGGGTGTGGTTGGCCAGAAAAACTGCTGTCAGGACGAGTGCCCCTCCCATGAGTTGCAGAAATGAACGGGTTTTTCCGAGCAATATCCATGCCGCGCAGGAAGTCACCAGAGGGATACGGTGGATACAGGCGGCGGCCCGCGCTGCGGGAATTCTTGTCAGGGCATAATTATAGCGAAAAAATGCGCCCATGGTGGCAAAAATCGTCAAAACGATCACAGCGATGAGGGATTCCCTGGAGGTTGCCTGCCAGTTGAATTCGGGAAGATCCCAGAGTGAGAGGGGAAAGAAAAGCAGGGCGCCGAAAAAAATCTGCATGCCGGTAATGTGCAGAGAGGAGAGCGATTCGCCTAATTTCCGGGTCATGTTCATATAGATCGAGGTGGTGAGGACCGCGCCGAAGATCAGCATATCGCCGAGGATCATGCCGTGCAGCGCCGTTTGGACGCGGTCGCCGAAAATGAGCATCGCCACTCCGGCCAGGGAGCAGACAATGCCAAGCATATTGATGGGGTGGAGCCGTTCTTTTAAAAAGAGTGCAGAAAGCATCAGGACGACAATGGGAATAGTGGCGATGATCTGGGATGTCTTCGTCGCCGGGGTGTACTGGAGGCCTAAGGTCTCAAAGAGAAAATAGAGGCCGGGTTGCATAAGGGCCAGCAGCACAAAGGTTTTAAAGGTTTTTCGGCTAAGGGACGGGAAGCCGGTGCGCCAGAGCAGGATAATGAAAAAAATCGCAGCGATAAAAAGACGATAGAAAATGAGACAGAAAAGGGAAAAACCCTGCAGGGCAATCTTGGTGACGACAAAAGAAAGTACCCGGAAAACAACCACCATGGACAGAGCCAGGTATGTCAGAAGTGAATTTTCAGTTTGCATCGGTAGGGTAACCTGCCGGGAAGAAAGAAGGGGTATGCGGTTTAAAAGAAGCACCAATTATGTCAGATTGCCGAACATAAACGATCTGAGCGGAAATATCTCGCAGGGAATGGCAGGAAAGCTAAAAAGAGACTTTATTGTGGTCGAGCAAGCGCCGTTATGAAGATTTTTTATACAGAAATCCTAGAAGTCATGGTAACAAGCGTAGTGCATAGAATATCCTTGAGTTTTGTCCTGGAGTTTGTTACGCAAGGAAGTCGTGGATATTTGGTGAGTTAGTGAGCACGAGGTATTTCGGATTGTGCCCTTCTATTACATTAACAAAAAAAGGAGATGAAGATGAAAAAAATGTCATTATTCTTGGCCGCTGCACTGGCTGTGATGATCACCTTTTCCGCGGGGAGTGTCTTTGCAACAGATACCCTGGCGGAGATCCAAAAGCGAGGAACACTGCGTGTCGGCATGGAGCCTGGCTATATGCCTTTTGAGTTAACCAACAAGAAAGGCGAAATTATAGGTTTTGACGTCGATATGGCGAAAAGAATGGCCAAGGCCATGAAAGTCGAGCTGGAACTGGTTTCTACTGCCTGGGATGGTATCATTCCGGCCCTGCTGACCAATAAGTTTGATATCCTCATGTCCGGGATGACCCTCACCCAGGAAAGAAATCTGACCGTCAATTTTGCCACCCCGTATATTCTTATCGGGCAGTCGGTCCTGCTGAAAAAAGAACTTGCCGATGTGGTCAAATCATACAGTGATCTGAACAATGCGAAATATACCATCGCCTCTAAACTCGGTACCACCGGTGAGCAGGCTACAAAGCGCATGATTCCTGATGCCAAATATATCTCTTACGAGACCGAGCAGGAAGGGGTCATGGAACTCGCCAACGGCAAGATTGATGCATTTATTTACGATCTGCCGTTCAATGCCATTGCTCAGAGCCAGAAGGGACAAGGTAAATTTGTTCATCTTGACGAACCTTTTACCAAAGAACCTCTTGCCTGGGCTATTCGCCGCGGGGATCCCGATTTCTTGAACTGGTTAAATAACTTCATGAGCCAGATTAAATACGACGGCGTTTATGACAAGATTTATGACAAATGGTTTCATGATGATGCCTGGTTGAAAGAAATCCAGTAAATATAAGGAAGCGCAATTTTGAAAGCCAGAGATAAGACATGGCCCTGGAAACTGCTCCTGGTGGCCATCCTGCTTGGGGTGGCCGCCGGTACCTGGGGTGCAATCAAAAAGATCGATTATAAGTGGCGATGGTATCGGGTGCCGGAGTATTTTTTTTACCTCGCGGATGATGTACAAAAGATTCCCTTTGACGGCAAGGTCGGTTCCATTGTCAAGGATGGGGCGACTGCTCGAGTTACCTTAATCTCCGAGACATCCGAAGAAAGAGTCATCAAAGTGGAATCGGAGAGCCTGAAGGTATCTGAAGGCGAAGATCTGTTCGAAGGGGATATCGTTGGTTTTGAAAAAAACCTGCGACTTGGCCCCCTCATGGTCGGCTTATGGACGACGCTCTGGCTTTCTGCTATTTCCAGTGTCTTTGCACTCTTTCTCGGGCTTTTTACCGGCATTGCCAGGGTTTCGAAAAATATTACCCTCCGGGGCCTGGCGATGATCTACGTGGAATGTATACGTGGAACCCCGCTGCTTGTGCAGATTTTTATCGCTTATTTTTTCCTCGGGACGGTTTTTAATCTCAGCCGTAATGTCTGTGGTATCGGTGCCCTGGCGCTGTTCGCCGGGGCCTATGTCGCGGAGATTGTTCGTGCGGGGGTGCAGAGTATCCCGAAAGGGCAGATGGAGGCCTCCAGGTCGCTGGGTATGACCGCCTTTCAGACCATGAGGGATATTATTCTGCCCCAGGCCTTTAAGAAAATCCTGCCGCCGTTGTCCGGACAGTTTATTAGCCTGATCAAAGATTCTTCATTGGTTTCGGTTATTGCCATTACCGATCTGACAAAATCGGGGCGGGAAATTATTACCTCGACCTTTGCCACCTTCGAAGTCTGGCTTGTTGTCGCGGCGATGTATCTCTTGGTGACTTCAGTATTGTCACAACTTGTTTATTATATGGAACGGAGGCTTGCCGTCAGTGATTAAAGCCGAGAACGTTGTGAAAATTTTTGCCGGCCGCTCGGGTGTTGTCCGGGCCGTCGACGGGGTGTCGACAGAAGTGGCGAGAGGGGAAGTGGTTGTCGTTATCGGTCCCTCCGGCTCCGGTAAATCAACCTTTCTCCGCTGCATAAATGGCCTGGAGACTTTTACCGAGGGGCACATTATTATTGATGGTGTCGACCTCGCCGATAAAAAAACCAACATCAATAAGGTGCGTGCTGAAGTGGGCATGGTGTTCCAGCAGTTCAACCTGTTTCCCCATAAGACGGTGCTGGAAAATCTTACCCTGGCCCAGTGTCGCGTTCGAAAGCGCAGCAAAAAAGTGGCGGAAGAAAAGGCGCAGGCACTGTTGAAAAAAGTTGGTATCCCGGAAAAAGCCACGGAGTATCCGTCAAGGCTTTCCGGCGGACAGCAACAGCGTGTGGCGATTGCCAGGGCACTGGCCATGGATCCGAAGGTTATGCTCTTTGATGAGCCAACCTCCGCCCTTGATCCAGAAATGGTCGGTGAGGTACTCGATGTCATGAAACAGCTTGCCCGGGAGGGGATGACCATGATCGTCGTTACCCATGAAATGGGCTTTGCCCGTGAAGTTGCCGACCGTGTTATCTTTATGGATGAAGGCAAGGTGGTTGAAGTGGGAACTCCTGAGCATTTCTTTACCAATCCCAAGGAAGAAAGGGCCAAGCTGTTCTTGAAACAGGTCCTTTAATCGCAGGCCTTACGGACAAATTTCCGCCACAGGTTGTAAGGGAACGAAGTACTATGTCGGCACAGGAAAAATACAAAAAAACATACCCGATTTCCTGGGATCAACTGCATCGGGACTCCAAGGCGTTGGCCTGGAGACTTTTGCATATAGCTGATTTCAAGGGGATAATCGCCATCACCCGTGGTGGCATGGTTCCTGCCGCGATCATCGCCAGGGAGCTTGATATTCGCTTGATTGATACCATCTGTCTGTCCAGTTATGACTGGAAAAACAGAAAGGGCGAAGTGGATACCTTGAAGACTTTTGACGGGAACGGGGCGGGGTGGCTGCTCCTTGACGACCTCGTCGATACCGGCCGAACAGCCCAGGTAGTGAGGGAAATTGTGCCGAAGGCCCATTTTGCCACGGTCTATGCAAAACCTGCCGGCCGTCCTCTTGTGGATACTTTTATCACCGAGGTGAGTCAGGATACCTGGATTCTTTTTCCCTGGGATACCGAATCCCAGTTTGTTATACCGCTCGCGGACAGGGAAAAAACCGACAAGTAGGACCGGCAGCACGACGCCGGGAGTAAAGATCTGGGAATATGGCGATGGTAGAAAAATTTGATTACTGGCAGGACCATTCCGAACAATTTCTGGTCATGGCCAATCTCTGGGACAGGAGGATGGCGACGGCAAATGCCGCTGGTGTCGGCAGAAAGACCGGCGACTGCGGGGATACCATCACCATGTACCTGTCGGTAAAAGAGGGGATCATCGAGCGGCTGACATTTATCTTAGACGGCTGCACGAATACCAATGCCTGCTCGAATGCTGTGGCCGTTCTCGTCGAAGGGAAACCACTGGAGCAAGGATGGGAGCTTACGCCGGCTGCTGTTATCGATTTTCTTGAAACCTTGCCGGAAGATCATCACCACTGTGCCGAACTGGCCGTCGGCACGCTCTATCTGGCACTGGCCGATTGTACAAAGGGCGCCGCCGCAGAGCAGAGAGCTGAACCCACCTGATTTTTCTCAACAACTTAGTGTATTGGCCCGGAAGATGCTCGTGCCCATTCGAGTATTTGTCCCTGGCCGTAGGAATTCTTAATGATATACTCGGCAAAGTGATAGTCGAGATCTCCATCGGCTGGTCCGGCATAGGTGGCGAGGAACAGCTCGGCCATTTCCATGACGACTGCCGCAAAGGGGCCGCTGACGACCATATTGTCTATGGTATGTTCACCCAGGTTGTGCACGCTGAATCTGACCATCGCCGTCTCTCCTGAATATTTATTTGTTTTTTAACGTTGTTGACCGGCACGTTTCAGGCTATCAGGTTGATGCCGCTGGCGTCCGATTTCTCGGCCAGATCCTTGAGATGGGCCCGCTGCACGGACGCGACAAGAGATTCGACCACGGCGGCCAGTGTTCGCGTTGCCAGGTCGAACTCGACCCCGCAGACATATTCGATGCCGCCTTTTTTGCGTACTTTGGAGAGGTGTCTGATCGTTCCATCAAGCACTGCCTGGAGTTCATCCTTGACATAGAGTTTCAGCGTGTGCGTCGTTTCTATGGTAAACATTTTCTGTTCCTCCTTGCTCACGGAAAAGGCCATTCCCTTGATACTGATGTCAACGGGCACCGTTTCCAGCTCCGAGACATCTTCGTCAAGTTCGATAGAGACGACGAAATTCAGGCTTTCCGGGACTTTTGCCCGAAACTCGCGGGCATTGTAGACTTTTCTTGCCAGCGTGGGGTAGGCCAGTTTCAGCACAGGGAGATCGCCGACCGTGGTTAGCTCCTCAAAGGTCGTGGCGAGTTCCACGGCGTAGGTGTTGGTGAACATACGCAAAACGATGGAGCGGGAATGGCGAAGGTGCAGATTACCGAGCCCGGGTTCCAGGGGCAAGGTGACAATATGGCTCATAAGGGTTAAATAATCGCCTTGATTGTACTCGTCTTCCTCCTGCAAAACTGCATCCTCCTCGCCTTCGGTCACGCCGGGAAGATCGTCTTTCAGTCTTGAAAAATAGGTGCGCGGCAAGCTGTCGAGCTCAATCTCCAGCACCTTTTCGTCGAATAGGGCGGTCTGCAGAAAGGGCAGAATTGCTTCCTTTGTGGCGAGGATATCCCCTTTTTCCAGCGCCAGTTCTATCTCGGAGACCGGAAAGGTTTCAGCAGGGAAAAACTGGTGCAGTCGCTTTTTTATGTCGTCAGCCATTGTCGCCAAAGGATGCAAATATCTCTCAACAGAGAAAATATTAAGGAACAATTAGGGAAATCATCCCATGAATCTAAAGCAGCTGTAGTGAAAATGGAAGATATCTTTTGGCATTTTGCCATTCAGGCGTGGTCGAAAAGAGGAGAAACTGGTAATTAGAAAAAGAGGGGCAACCTTTTTTTGGTGATTGGATAGTTATTTTTGGCCTTTTTTTGTATATGATATGGCTTGCAGCGCGAAGGAATTGGTCAGCCTCAGGAGAACCAAAAAGAATATGAAACAGCTTACCACCCCACGTATGGATCAGTGTATCGGTTGCCAGTCATGCTCGCTGGCCTGTGCACGCCTGGTGCACAAAAGGATTTCGTGGAATACCGCGGGGATTCGCATTCAATCTTCCGGCGGGGTGTCCACCGGTTTTGTCGCCAACAGGTGCCTGGCCTGTGATCCTCCGCCCTGCGCCGAGGTCTGCCCCACCGGCGCCTTTACAAAACGGCCCGGAGGCGGAGTTCTTGTCAAGAAAAGTTTGTGCATTCAGTGCGGGAAATGTGTCGCTGCCTGTCCTGTTGACGCCATTTACCAGGATCGCATGGGCGATGTCTATGTCTGTATCCATTGTGGCCGTTGCGTACCATTCTGTCCGCAGAATTGTCTGGAAATGGTCGAAAGCAGCAGTATCGAAGAGGTGGTCGTATGATAAGAGAAGAGTTTCGTATTCTCTTGATAGATACCACGGTCGGCAAAGGAAAGGTCGTCCATCTTGACGGTCGGAATGAGGTAGCCGGCGGGAGCGGCCTTGCGGCCCTGCTTTATGTCAAATACGGTCAACCGAACCTTCCCTGGAACGATCCGGCCCAGCCCCTGATCTTTGCCATTGGTCCCTTGACCGGTTTATTCCCGTTGATGAGCAAGATGGTCTGCTCGTTCAAATCGAATTATCATGGCGAATACACCGAAAGTCATGCCGGTGGGCGTGCCGCGCTCTCCCTGCGTTTCTCTGATTATGATGCCCTGGTTCTGGTCGGCAGGGCAAAAAAGCTCAGCTGTCTGAGTATTGGCGCGAACCATCTGCAGCTAAAAGATGCGACCTTTCTCCGGGGGATGGACGCGGAAAGCTCCGGGAAACTTATCCGGCGGATGTTTAAGGGTGGCAGCGGTCACCGTTCCATCATGCGCATTGGTCCCTCCGGTGAGCTCGGTTCCGCCATGGCCTGTGTCAATGTCGACACCTACCGTCATTTCGGGCGGATGGGCGGCGGGGCAGCCATGGGCGCAAAAAATATAAAGGCCATCGTCATCCACGGAGACAGTGATTTTACTCTTCCTGGCGGAAAGGAGTATTCCTGCTTGTACGAGGAGATCTATAAGAAAGTCACCTCCACCGACATGATGCGCAAATATCATAATCTCGGAACGGCGGCAAACCTGCAGGGGCTCAATGATATCGACTCATTGCCCTGGAGAAATCTCCAGCAGACCAGTGACCCCGGGATTGCGACAATTACCGGCAAAAGTTTTGCCGATGAGACCCTTCTGCGCAACGGTGCCTGTTCCGGCTGTCCGGTCGGCTGTATTCATATTGGCTTTATCCGGGAAAAGATGGCCGCGGACAATCGCTACCACTATCACCAGGTGGCTTATGACTACGAACCGATCTTTGCTGCCGGAACCATGCTGGGGGTGACCAATAGCTTCGATGTGCTGCGCATCCTCGAGGTCATGGAAAAGGTCGGTCTCGATGCGATGTCCGGCGGGGTGGCCCTTGGCTGGGCGACGGAGGCCACCGAACAGGGTTTAATTTCCGAGAAAGAAACCCTTGTGCCCTTGGTGTTTGGCGATGCTGCAGCCTACCAGCAGGCGGCGAGGCATCTTGGCCGGGGCAGCAACGACTTTTATCGTCTTCTCGGACAGGGGACGCTGAAGGCGGCTGC
Organism: Desulfopila aestuarii DSM 18488; assembly: GCA_945863875.1. Lineage (GTDB taxonomy): Bacteria > Desulfobacterota > Desulfobulbia > Desulfobulbales > Desulfocapsaceae > Desulforhopalus_A > Desulforhopalus_A aestuarii_A. The sequence continues at coordinate 18,262 of CAMBBS010000026.1, read as the reverse complement.
AGTGTATGGCGGCGGCGAGTTCGGCTGTGTACTCGGCCAGGAAATGGCCGGATACGCCACCGGTGAACTGTTCTTTGCCGCGCAGACACTTGGCTTCCGGCATTCACATCTGGATACCGGAGCCTACAGCTATGATCAAAAGAATAATGACCGGGATGTGACGCGCGCGGTTGATTTTCTCATCACCGATGAGCCTGGCCGGGCGTTTCTTACCTCGATGGTCGGCTGTCTTTTTGCCCGATCCGTCTATACCGAAGAGCAGCTGGCGGAGTGTCTGCAAACCGTCGGGTTCGATACCTTGTCCGGGTCGATTGGTAAAGTCGCCGAGCATATTCGAACCCTGCGCTGGCAGGTGCGGGCCCAGACCGGCTTTGATCCGGATAATTTTTCCATACCGAAACGTTTTTATCAGGTCAAGACATGGAAAGGTCAGATCGATAAGACGTATCTCGACAACCTGAAAAAAGAATATGGCCGAAGGATCGAAGCAATTATTGGTGCCGGCTGATGAAGAGAAGACTCTGCCTGTGTTTTCCAGGAAACGAACAAAAGGCAGCTTCCCGTTCGACGGGAAGCTGCCTTTTGTTGTTGAATATGGTGAACTGTGACAGTGGTACAGGCAGGGTTACAGCAGGTCGGTAATCGCCTCTTTCTCGGAGAGCAGCTCTGCTTCCGTCGCAGTCATCATTTTACGGGAGAACTCGCTGATTTCGAGACCCTTGATCTCTTTCCATTCGCCGTTTTCGCAGGTGATGGGCAGCGCGTACATGATGTCCCCGTTGATGCCGTAGCTGTTGCCGGCACTGAAGACGCCCATGCTGACCCAGCCGCCATTTGAGCCGAGGGCCCAGTCACGCATATGATCGACGGCGGAAGAAGCCGCGGAAGCGGCACTGGAGGCGCCGCGAGCCTTGATGATGGCTGCGCCGCGCTGCTGTACCGTCGGAATGAATTCCTTGACATACCAGTCGTTGTCCACTTTATCTTTCACGGGAACACCGTCGACCGTTGCAAAGCTGATGTCAGGAAACTGCGTGGCCGAATGGTTGCCCCAGACGACCATTTTTTCCACCTTGGTGGAATGGCTGCCGGTTTTTGTGGCGATCTGGGACAGAGAACGGTTGTGGTCAAGGCGCATCATCGAGGTGAAATTGCGGGGATTGAGATCCGGGGCATTTTTCATGGCGATAAGGGCGTTGGTGTTGGCGGGGTTACCGACAACCAAGACCTTGACGTTACGGCTGGCATGATCGTTAAGCGCCTTGCCCTGAACGGTGAAGATGGCACCGTTTGCTTTGAGCAGGTCTGAACGCTCCATGCCGGGACCACGTGGTCTTGAGCCGACCAGAAGGGCGTAATCAGCGTCTTTGAAGGCAATATTCGGATCGTCGGTGGGGACGATACCGGCAACCAGAGGAAAGGCGCAGTCGTTGATTTCCATGACCACACCGGCCAATGCACCCATCGCCGGTGGGATTTCGAGGAGCTGCAGAATGACCGGCTGGTCTTTTCCGAGCATATCACCCGATGCGACACGGAAGATAAGGGAATAGCTGATTTGGCCGGCGGCACCGGTGATTGCGACACGTACTGGGGTTTTCATTTGGTTCTCCTTTGCAAAGAGTATCGGATTTATACCACAAAAACGTCTTGTTACGCACAAAACAGAGGCAAGATACCATAATGTCCAGCAGGAATCCAGCTCAAGGAGCGAATCCGTAATGATTTTCATATCAGTAGTGCTGATGTGAAATATAAAAAATATTATGATTTGGGATTTGTTGCCTTTCCATAACCGCCGCCGCCCGGAGTCTTGATGATGAAAATGTCATTGGGCGACAAAAAAACTTCATCGTTGCCGGCTAAGAGAGTGGTTGTCCCGTCTGGGTGCAGCACACAGTTCTCGCCTTTTTTCCCAGGTCCGCCGCCTTCCAGGCCATAGGGTTCGGTCTCCCGGTGTGAGGAGAGAACCGTCGCCGTCATCGGTTCGAGAAAGCGTATTTGGCGGACGACGCCGTCGCCGCCGGGAAAATATCCTGTGCCGCCGCTGCCGTGGCGGATGGCAAAAGACTCGACCTGGACCGGAAAGCGCCACTCGACCACCTCGGGATCGGTCATTCTGGTATTGGTCATATGGCTGTGTACGGCGCTGGTGCCGGGATGATCGGGGCCGGCACCGGTGCCGCCGCAGATGGTTTCGTAGTTCTGGTGGATGGCATTGCCGTAGATGAAATTGTTCATGGTGCCCTGGGAGGATGCGAGCAAACCGAGAGCGCCGAACAGGGCATCGGTGATGGCCTGGGAAACCTCGGTGTTGCCGGAAATGACCGCCGCCGGATATTCCGGGCTGATCATCGTTTTTGGCGGAATGATCAGCGTCAGGGGTTTCATGCATCCTTCGTTGAGTGGAATATTGTCGGCCACGAGGGTGCGGAAAACATAGAGCACCGCTGCCTTGCATACGGCGGTCGGGGCATTGTAGTTGCCGGGACTCTGCGGCGAGGTGCCGGTGAAATCGATGGTCGCCTGCCGCTTCTCCTGGTTCACCGAGATGCGTACCCGGATCTGCTGGCCCCCGTCCATCGGATAGTCAAAGCTGCAATCCTGCAGAACTCCCAGCACGCGGCGCACCGACTCTTCGGCGTTATCCTGCACGTGCTGCATATAGGCATGGACAACCTGGAGACCATAGCTGTCGACCATTTTGCGCAGTTCTCTGACCCCCGTTTCATTGGCGGCAATCTGGGCGGTCAGGTCGGCCATGTTCTGGTTGATATTTCGACAGGGATAGGGGCCGGAGGCGAGCAGTTCTCTGGTTTCCTGTTCCTGGAGGACCCCCCTTTTTACCAGGAGAAAGTTGTCGATGAGCACCCCTTCTTCTACGATATGGCGGCTGTCCGGCGGCGACGATCCGGGTGTCCGGCCGCCGATATCGGCGTGGTGTCCCCGCGAGGCAACATAGAACTGCACCTCAAGGCTAACTTCATCAAAAACCGGGGTGATGACTGTGACGTCCGGCAGGTGGGTGCCGCCGTTATAGGGGGCATTGAGCATATAGACGTTGCCCGGCCGCATGGTCGTGCGGTTTTCCCTGATGATTGTCTTGATCGATTCGCCCATCGACCCGAGATGGACCGGCACGTGCGGGGCATTGGCGACCAACTGTCCCTCAGGGTCAAACAGGGCACAGGAAAAATCGAGGCGCTCTTTAATATTGACGGAATAGGCGGTGTTGGCGAGAGTTGCACCCATCTGCTCGGCAATGGACATAAAGAGATTATTAAAGACCTCGAGCATGACCGGATCTGCCGAGGTGCCGATTGCCTGTCGTCCCGGCCTCTCTCTGAATCGGCGGAGAATGAGGTGGCCCTGGTGGTTCGTCTCGGCCGACCAGTCCTCTTCGACGACCACCGTCCCGGTTTGTTCGGCGATGATTGCCGGACCGGTAATCCTCTGTCCGGGGAGCAGGGCGTCGCGGAGGTACAGCGGGCAGGCCTGGAATTGTCCATTGCTGTGCATCTGTACCATATCGTGGTGGACGGGGGGGGCACCTTCGGTCATTAACGGCCGGCTTTTATCGGCTATTGTTTCGGTGGTGCCCACGGCCTCGACGGAAAGTGCTTCGACGACAAGGCCCCTTTCTCTGGCGATAAACCCGAAGCGCTGTTTGTGCGCCTTCTCAAAATCTTTGGTCATCCTGGCCGGACTGTCGACGTCGACGAGGAGGGCGCTGTCCGTTCCTTCATAACGAAGATGGGCCTTGCAGAATATTTCGAGGTGATCTCTGCCGATGTCCTGGGCGAGAACCTCTGCTTCCACCTCACCAATCAGCGGCCGACAGGCCCGGTCGATACGCTGCGGTGCCGCACCATTGAGCGGGAATTCCAGGTGCACTTCGCGCAGCGCCCGGATGTCGGCCAGCCCCATGCCGTAGGCGGATAAAACCCCGGCGAAAGGATGCAGGAAAACCCTTTTCATGCCCAGGGCGTCGGCGACGAGGCAGGCGTGCTGCCCGCCGGCGCCGCCGAAGCAGTTCAGGGTATATTCGGTCACATCATAGCCCCGCTGCACGGATATTTTTTTGATGGCATTGGCCATGTTTGCTACGGCGATGTGTAAAAAACCTTCGGCAATTTTCTCCGGGGGCTGGACGGGAGAATCGGTGGCTCGAGCAATTGTTTCGGCCAGGGTGCGAAAACCCCGGCGCACCGTTTCGATATCCAGTGGCTGATTGCTCTTTGGACCAAAGACCCGGGGAAAGTATTCCGGTTGAATTTTGCCAAGGATGACGTTGCAGTCAGTCACAGCCAGGGGCCCGCCGCGGCGATAACAGGCCGGACCGGGATTGGCTCCGGCGGATTCAGGACCGACGCGATATCTGGCGCCGTCGAAATTGACAATGGAACCGCCGCCGGCGGCAACGGTATGGATATGCATCATCGGTGCGCGCATGCGGACTCCGGCGACCATCGTTTCAAAACTTCTTTCATATTCGCCGTTGTAGTGGGCGACATCGGTGGACGTGCCCCCCATATCAAAACCGATCAGTTTACTGAAACCGCCCATGGCTGCGGTCTTGACCATGCCGACCACGCCGCCGGCCGGTCCGGAAAGGATAGCATCCTTGCCCTGAAACAGCCGGGCATTGGTCAGACCGCCGTTTGATTGCATGAACATCAGTTTTGGCCCGGAATCGTCCGCGGTACCCAGCTGGTCGGCTATCTGGTCGACATAGCGCCTGAGAATGGGCGAGAGATAGGCATCGACAACGGTGGTGTCACCACGGGAGACCAGCTTCATCAGCGGGCTGACCCGATGACTGACTGAGATCTGGGTAAAGCCGGTTTCTTTGGCCATTTCGGCAACTCTTTCTTCATGCTTTGGGTATCGATAGCCGTGCATGAAAACGATGGCCACCGCCAGGATGCCCTGCAGGTAGGCATTCTCCAGGCCGACTCTTGCCGATTTTTCATCAAGAGGGATAAGGATTTCTCCGTGTGCCGACACCCGTTCAGGTATTTCGAGCACTTTCTCATAGAGCATCTCCGGCAGGACGATGTGCCGGGCGAAGAGTTGCGGACGGGTTTGGTAACCGATGCGCAGGGCGTCGCCGAAGCCTCTGGTGGTCACCAGCAGGGTGCGATCTCCTTTACGCTCGAGAAGGGCATTGGTGGCGACGGTGGTGCCCATCTTGACTGCACCGATCATCTTTGCGGGGATTGGTGCGGATGACGGTATATTCAGCAGCTGGCGAATGCCGTGCACGGCGGCATCCTGATATTTTTCCGGGTTTTCTGAGAGAAGTTTATGGGTGACGAGGCTGCCGTCCGGTCTTTTGGCAACTATATCGGTAAAGGTGCCGCCACGATCAATCCATATCTGCCATTGTTTCATTGTCCGCTCCCTGTTTGGTAACTCAACGCTCTGATAAAACACAGATAATTTTATAAAATCGGACAAAAATGTGACATCCAGTGAATTTTTGTCGACAAAGTGTCATTATTCGGTGATAATCGCCGGGATGGTATGGAAAGTCAATATCATTATTGCTAGTGGTCCTTTTCTTTGGATGCTGTACACTCAATTCTTAGGTGTATCTGTTGGGGGCGAAGTCGAGGTATTTAAAAATTAAAGAGTATTATCAGGAGGTCTGGAACATGAATATACGCAAGAATGCTTTAGCCGCGTTGACTGGAATGGCTGTTGGTCTGGGGATGACAGTAGGGGCGATGGCTGCCAGCTGGGATATGCCGACTCCCTATCCGGACAAGACCTTTCATACCCAAAATATCGCCATCTTTGCCGAAGATGTAGCCAAAGCGACGGGTGGGGAAGTGACGATCAAGATCCATTCCGCCGGCTCTTTATTTAAACATCCTGAAATCAAAAATGCCGTTCGCGGCGGGCAGGTACCGATCGGCGAATTCTTTGTCTCCCTGCTTTCCAATGAACAGGCGGTTTTTGGCGCCGATTCCCAACCTTTTTTGGCGACAAACTACGATGAGGCGAAAAAGCTCTGGGATGCCCAGAGGCCGATTATAACCACCCTGCTCGACAAAGAGGGGCTGATGCCGCTTTTTTCCGTACCCTGGCCACCGCAGGGACTGTATACCAAAAAAGCCATTAATACAGTTGATGACCTGAAGGGCATTAAATTCAGGGCCTATAACGCCACTCTGGAACTCTTTGCCAACAAGATCGGCGCCGCACCGACCCAGGTTGAAGTACCGGATATTCCCCAGGCGTTTGCTACAAGCCAGGTTGAAGCCATGATCACCTCCCCGTCCACCGGAGCCAATTCCAAGGCCTGGGACTTCGTTACCCACTACACCGATATTCAGGCTTGGCTGCCGAAAAATATCGTTGTGGTCAGCAAAAAAGCATTTCGAAAACTCGATGAAAAAACCCAGCAAGCCATTCTGACCGCAGCGAAAGCTGCAGAAGATCGAGGCTGGGAAATGAGTAAAAAAGAGACCTCTGAGCAGACTGCCATCCTCAAGGAGAATGGCATCATCGTGGTCACGCCGAGCGCCGAGCTCATGGCCGGGCTGAAAGAGATCGGTGCCTCTATGCTGGAAAGCTGGAAAAAGGATGCCGGCCTGGAAGGAGCCGAACTCCTGAAGGCCTATGGGGTAAAATAAGGTCGAGGCTTGATTCCGGCTTGGTGGTAGAACTTTGGCCGTTATCGCTTTTGCCGGTAACGGCCGCCGTAAAGGGGGAATAATGCGCAAATGGTTGGACGTTCTTTATAAGTCATGCTTTTGGCTCGGGGCAGGCTCTGTCGCGCTTATTTGCCTGCTGGTGGTTTGCCAGGTTCTGCTTAATCTGATCGATCGGCTCAGCACCGTGCTGACCGGCAGTGCTATTGGGTTGACCATTCCCTCCTATGCCGATTTTACCGGCTTTCTCCTCGCCGCCGCCTCCTTTTTGTCCCTGGCCCATACCTTGCGCGAAGGTGCACATATCCGGGTTGTCCTGGTTGTCGGCCAACTGCCGGAGAAAATGCAGAGAATGGCGGAAATCTGGTGTATCGCTTTCGGCCTGGCGACGTCGCTTTATTTCACCTGGTATACGGCCAAACTGACCTATGATTCCTTTAGCTATAACGATCTTTCATCAGGGATGATTGCCGTACCCATCTGGATACCCCAGGCGGCCATGCTTCTCGGACTCTTTGTTCTTGCCGTGGCGCTTCTCGATGAACTGGTGGCGGTATGCCGAGGAAATACTCCCAGCTATGCCGGAAAAGGAGAAAAACTCCTGGCGGCAGAGAGCCAGGCAGAGCCGATATCTTCCGCTGCTGTTCGGGAAAAAGGAAAATATGCCTGAAATAACCTTGACCCTGGCTTTGCTTCTTCTGCTGTTTTTTCTCCTGGGCAGCGGTATCTGGGTGGCTTTTTCGCTTCTGGCGGTGGGTATGGCTGGGATGGCACTCTTTACCGACGCGCCCCTGGGGGAGGTGATGGCCACCACCATCTGGGGTGCGAGCAGCGGCTGGGCGCTTGCCGCTTTGCCGCTGTTTATCTGGATGGGGGAGATTCTCTTTCGTTCCCGTCTTTCGGAAGATATGTTTACCGGGCTGTCCCCTTGGCTGACCCATCTGCCCGGACGATTACTCCATGTGAATATTCTCGGCTGCGCTATTTTTGCCGCCGTATCAGGATCCTCTGCCGCCACCGCCGCGACAATCGGCAAGATGTCCATTCCCGAGCTGGACAGGCGCAATTATCCGGAAAAAATGATGGTCGGCACCCTGGCCGGCTCAGCAACTCTTGGTTTGCTGATTCCGCCGTCGATTATCCTCATCGTCTATGGTGTGGCGACGGAACAGTCGATTGCCCGGCTCTTTGTCGCCGGCGTGTTGCCTGGCTGTATGCTGGTGACGCTCTTTGTCGGCTATGTGGTGGTGTGGTCACTGCTGCACCCGAAGGCCATTCCGCCTGGGGAACCTTCCCTGCCGTTAAAAGAGAAGTTGAACCGCTCCCGTCGCTTGATTCCGGTCTGTCTGCTCATTGGCGGAGTGATCGGTTCAATCTATTCCGGCATAGCCTCGCCCACCGATGCGGCAGCGGTCGGCGTGCTGCTGGCGCTGGTGCTGTCAAAATATACCGGGTCGCTGTCAAAACAGAGCTTCTTCGACAGCCTGGTGGGAGCGACAAAAACATCCTGCATGATCGCTTTTATCCTGGCCGGTGCGGCATATCTCACGGTGGCCATGGGCTTTACCGGTATTCCGAAGATGCTGGCTATCTGGATCAGCGATCTGAACCTGTCTTCCTATGCACTGCTTGGGGCACTGACCTTGTTTTTCATCATCATGGGGTGCTTTCTTGATGGAATTTCCGTAGTGGTGTTGACGACCTCGGTGGTTATGCCGATGGTCGAGCAGGCGGGAATCGATCCTCTCTGGTTCGGCATTTTCGTGGTCATCGTCGTTGAGATGGCCCAGATTACCCCGCCGGTGGGGTTCAACCTCTTTGTCATTCAGGGCTTGACCGGCATGGATATTTTAAAAGTGGCCGTTGCCGCCGCACCGTTTTTTGTCCTGCTGCTGGTCGGCCTGGCCTTGATTGTTGTGTTTCCTGCGATTGTAACGGTATTGCCGAATATGATGGGCGGCTGAAACCGTATTCTTACGCGCCTTCAAAGAGATGATGCCGCCCGCGATGCCTGGTCGTAGAGCCCGGACATCAGCCGGAGCAGGGCCGCGGCCTGGCTGATCTCCGGGCCCTCCTGATCCAGGTTGCGATAGGCCGAGGTTAAACACGTCTCACGTATTTCCCTATAGCGTTTACAGGCCTCTTTGCCCTGCTCCGTGGCAGAGTAGAAAATCTCCTTGCCATGTTTCTCCCGCTCGACCAGTTCTGCTTTGACCAGTTTTTTCAGGGAATAATTAACGGTGTGCTGGTCTTCGATATGCAGAACGAAACAGATATCGACCAGTCGTTTCTGGCGGTTTCGGTGATTGACATTGTGCAGAACCAGAACATCCAGGGGGCTGAAGTCGGCGTAGCCTGCAGCATGCATACAGCGAATCATCCATCGTGAAAACGCATTATGGGCGATAATCATGCCGTACTCGAACTCACTGAGAGGCCAGGAATCGGGTGAGGTCAGATGTTCCGAGGAGACGATTGGCGCGTGCGGGTTGATCTCCGGAAATTTCTTGTCATCTTTCATAATTGTTATGTTGTTGGGTTGAGTGTACTGCAGATGTGGTTGTTATTTATTTTACTTCTTTGTCAGCCCAGCTTCTTCTTATCCTCTTTCATCAGCTTGTAGGTTATGCTGTCCACAAGGGCCTGCCAGCTCGCCTCGATGATATTGACCGAAACGCCGACCGTGCCCCAGTTGCAGAGCGGGTCTTTGCTGTCGACCAGGACCCGCACCCGCGCCTGGGTGCCGTGTTCGCCGGAGAGGACGCGGACCTTATAGTCGGTCAGTTCCATTTCTTCCAGGCAGGGGTAGAATTGCAGGAGGGCCTTACGGATGGCGCAGTCGAGCGCATTGACCGGACCATCACCCATGGCGGCGGTATGTACCTCGCGGCCGCCGATATAAAGCCGGATTGTCGCCTCGGTAAGCGGGGGTTTGTCCATGCGGTATTTGTGGTTCATGACCCGGAAACTCTCCAGTTTGAAGTAGTTCCGCTGCAGCCCCATCGCCCGTCGCATGAGCAGCTCGAAACTTGCCTCCGCCCCTTCATACTGGAATCCCTGGTTTTCCTGTTCTTTCAACTCACTGATGATGGTCGCCAGTACCGGATCGTCCGGTTCGAGTTTCAGGCCCCACTGTTTAGCCTTATGGAGAATGTTTGCCCGTCCGGACTGGTCGGAGATGAGAATACGCCGAAAGTTGCCAACCTTGTCCGGGGCGATATGCTCGTAGGTCAGCGGGTTGTGCTTCACGGCACTGACATGGATGCCGCCCTTGTGGGCAAAGGCGGATTGCCCGACGTAGGGCTGGTAGCGGTTGTGCGGCAGATTGGCCAGCTCGTTGATAAGACGGGAGGTGGTGTAGAGTTTTTCGATATGTTGATGCACCTCGCAGTCCACCTCCATTTTGAAAACCAGGGCCGGAATAATAGAGGTCAGGTTGGCATTGCCGCACCGTTCACCAAAACCATTCATCGTCCCCTGAATCTGCCTGACCAGGGTTTCCGACACGGCGATAAGGCTATTGGCGACGGCGGTCTCCGAGTCGTTGTGCGCATGGATACCCAGCTGGACGCTTCTGTTTTTTCCCGCCAGATATTCTTTGACCCGGTTGATGATCAGCGGAATTTCATGGGGCAGGGTGCCGCCGTTGGTATCGCATAAAATGATCGTTTCCGCCCCGCCATCCACGGCGCTTGTCAGGGTTTCAAGCGCATACTCCTCGTTGTTTTTGAAACCGTCAAAGAAGTGTTCGGCGTCATAGAAGAGATGCTGCACGTAGGGGCGCAGAAAGGTCAGTGTATCCTGGATGAGCAGCAGATTGTCTTCCAGCTCAATATGCAGCGCGTCTCGCACGTGAATATCCCAGCTCTTGCCGAAGATGGTAATGACCGGGGTTTTTGCATTGAGAAGTGCGAGCAGGTTCGGATCTTTTTCAGGTCTATTGCGGAAATGTCGGGTCGAGCCGAAGGCTGCCAGTTTCGCATGTTTTAGCTCAACGCTGTGCATCCTATCAAAATACTCGGCAGAAACAGGGTTAGAGCCGGGCCATCCTCCCTCGATGAAATCGATGCCGAGATCATCAAGCGCCAGGGTGATTCTGATTTTATCCTCGACGGAGAGGTTGAAATTTTCCGCCTGGGTCCCGTCGCGGAGGGTGGTGTCATACAGCTCGATGAAATGGGCCATTTTCTTCCTTCTTAGCTCGAATCGTTGGTGTGGAGCGGGGTATTTTTAAGGCTGTTGCCGGGAACAGCATGATAGCGAAAAATGGAACCTTGCATACTAAATGACTTTACCGAAAAATGCAAAACCTTAAAATGAGGTTCAGCCTCGTGGCGCAACCATGGAAATCGGGCGGAAAAAGGGTGTGGGTGTTGATAGGGAAAGAATTCTTCTCTTTTGCCGGGCCTAGAGATGAAATGGCCCCGGCGCACAGAGGGCGCCTGCGGTATTGGCCTTCCGGCCGCAATTACCGCAGATGAAGGTGGGGTTTTCCTGGAGTCGGACGATTTCTGCTGTTTTACCGGCTTTGGTCAACTCGCAGAGATGCATTTTGTGGTTGTCCGGGTTGGTGCAAAGGTTATCAACGTTAGGTAGTCTGTCGCTCATGGATTTTATGTCCTCAAAATGAGCTGCCGCGTCCTCTGGCCGAGAACACGGCAGTTGGGTGGATGATTCACCGTAACACGGTTCTATGCGGAAACATTTTCCAGCACCATGGCCATGCCCTGGCCACCGCCGATACAGAGAGATGCCAGCCCCAAAGCCTGATTTTCCTGTTTCATCTGGTTCATCAGGGTGACGAGAATGCGGGCACCGGTGCAGCCAATGGGATGACCAAGAGAAATGCCGCTTCCCAGCGTATTGGTCTTGTCGATATTGCAGCCCAGCTCACGAATACAGGCGATCGCCTGGGAGGCAAAGGCCTCATTCAACTCGATGGAATCAAAATCGTTGATGGACAGCTTATGCTTGTGCAGAATTTTCCGAACCGCAGGAATGGGTCCAAGGCCCATATAGGCCGGATCAAGTCCGGCCGAGGAATGGGCCTTGATTTTTACCAGCGGCTTCAGGCCCAGCTCTTTGGCTCTATCGGCTGACATAATCAGTAAAGCGGCCGCGGCATCGTTGAGGCCGGAGGCGTTGCCGGCGGTGACCGTACCATCTTTTTTGAAGGCCGGACGCAGCTTGGCCATCTTCCCGGCACTGGTCTCCATCGGTCGCTCATCGACATCAAAACGTAGTGGCTCCCCTTTGCGCTGGGGTATCTCTATCGGCACAATCTCATTTTTGAACAGTCCCTTGGCGATGGCCGCGACGGCCCGCTGATGGCTGAGGGCGCCGATTTCATCCTGATCCGCCCGGGTGATGCCATATTTCTCGGCGATATTTTCCGCGGTCATGCCCATGTGGTAGCCATAGAAAAATTCGTAGAGCCCATCATAGACCATCAGATCGACCATCTGCCCGTCGCCCATCCGCTGTCCCCAGCGGGCAGCCGGCAGGGCATAGGGCACCAGGCTCATATTTTCCATTCCACCGGCGAGGATGGTATCGGCATCGCCGCAGCGGATGGCCTGAACCGCAAGAGCCACCGCCTCCATGCCCGAGGCACAGAGTTTATTGATAGCGGTGGCACTGGTTTCCTTGGGGATGCCCGCCTTGATCATCGCCTGTCGGGCAACATTTTGTCCCTGACCCGCCCCGAGGACATTGCCCATTATTACCTGGTCGATTTCCACCGGCTGCAAATTATCGTCATAGTCGTAGTATCGGCGTTCAAGTTCAATCTGCCCATCATCGCGGATACTGTCTGCAGCAAATTTGATACACTGTTCGCTGGCGCCGGGTCGCAGTCCGGCGGTGAGCAGGGCTCCCTTTAATGCCGCCGCGCCAAGATCTACCACCGGGGTGGATTTGAGGCTCCCGCCATAGGCGCCGATGGCCGTTCTGCTGCCGTTGATAATCACCACTTCTTTCATCGATCTCTCCTTTGTTTACGAAAATTATTATCCTTTGGAGCCGAGGCGCAGGCCACCGTGGATGAAGACGGTCTCGCCGGCCATGGCTTCGTTTCGGTAGAGCTCGGCGACCAGGGAAGTGACCTCCTCCGGTTCAATCAGCCTGCCGATGGGTACCTGCTCAATAATTTTGCCGATTATTTTCTCGTCGATATTTTTCACCATCGGTGTACCGACATACCCCGGGGCGACCGCCATGCAGCGGATTTTGTCGGCAATATTACGCCGAAAAAACTCGGCGGTCAACACCTTTGGAAACACGGACATGGCCGCTTTGGACGATGAGTAGTTGATCTGCCCGGCTGTTCCCAGCGACCCGGTAGAGGAAACGAGACAGATCAACCCCCTGCAGTCATGGTTAATCATTTGTTCAACACACTCCCGAACCGTGAGAAACACCCCGGTCAGGTTGATATCGATGACCCGCTGAAATACTTCGAGTGACATCTTGCCGGTGACCTTGCCCGTTTGTCGATCGGTCTTGATCATCATGGCGTCTCCGGTGATGCCGGCAAAGGGGGCGACCAGATTGATGGCGCCGAATTTTTCGATGGCATATTGCGCCAGCCTGGAACAGTCTTCTTCTTTCGTGACGTTACAGACGATAGAGGCGATGTCGCCGCTGATTGCCCGCAGTTCGGTCTCGGCCGCCCGCAGTGCCTCTTCCTGGACATCGGCAATGACCACTTTGCCGCCTTTTTTCAGCCAGTATTCCGCCAGAGACTTGCCTATACCACCGCTGCCGCCGGTAATGACGGCTACGGATTGTTTCACTGTCAACATTGTTTTTCTCCCTGTGTGTCGTCGTTCTAAAATATTTTTTTGGATTCGTTCGGTTACCGGACAAATCGGTAACGGTATACACTTTGCATCAAGGGACAACTTTGCAAACTCTACGCCAATTCCCTTCTTTTATCCTGGATATTCTTGCAATGGCGCATTGAATGGCCTTTTTAAGCTACACTCGGCATATTTATTGCTCACGACTATTGTATAGTTCACACATTGGCCCTGGAATTTCGATGTTTGCCCCGGGGCCGATGTACAGCGAAATGCAATAAAGCGCCACGAGAAGACGAAGAGCATATTGAATAGCATATTTATAGGTGAAATAATGCAGACCAAGCAAGGCCAGAAACTCCCCAGAAAATTAAATAGAGACAAGGTCGTCTCTGCCGCAGCCGCCGTTGCCACCATACCAAGTGGTGCGACCATAGCCACCGGAGGTTTTGTCGGAATAGGATTTGCCGAAGAGTTGACCATTGCTCTGGAGCAGCGATTTCTGGAGACGGCCGAACCGCGTAATTTAACGCTTATTTATGCCGCAGGCCAGGGGGACGGAAAGACCAGGGGGCTGAACCACCTTGGCCATGAGGGCATGGTGGGCCGGGTGATTGGTGGTCACTGGGGGCTGGTGCCGAAATTACAGAAACTGGCGGTGGACAATAAGATCATCGCCTATAATCTGCCGCAAGGTATTATTTCGACCATGTTTCGGGATATTGCCGCCAAAAAACCGCGAACCATCAGTGCGGTCGGCCTCGGTACTTTTGTCGACCCGCGCAACGGCGGGGGGAAAATCAACGCGGCCACCACCGAGGATCTGGTCGAGCTGATACTCTTTGACGGCGTCGAATATCTCGCCTACAAGACCTTGCCGATTGATGTCGCCCTGTTGCGAGGCACAACCGCCGACCCGGCCGGGAATATCACCATGGAAAAAGAGGCCTTGACCCTGGAAGTACTGGCCATAGCCATCGCCGCACGAAACTCGGGGGGCAAAGTTATTGTCCAGGTTGAGCGAGTGGCCGATCATGGCACCCTCAATGCCCGGCAGGTAAAGATTCCCGGTATATTTGTTGATTATGTGGTCGTCTCGGAGCCGGAGAATCACTGGCAGACTTTTGCTGAAAAATATAACCCGTCCTACAGCTGCGAGATAAAAGTACCGGCAAAATCAATACGGCCCATGGCCATGGGGCCACGCAAGGTGATTGCCAGGCGGGCGGCATTTGAATTTGCCGAGGGGGATATTGTCAATCTCGGTATCGGTATGCCCGAAGGGGTCTCCGACGTGGTCAATGAGGAGGGCATGCTCGACCATATTATCATGACCGCGGAGCCGGGAGTAATCGGTGGAATTCCCGCCGGAGGCCTCAGCTTTGGCGCCGCTTCCAATACCGATGCGATTATCGATCAGCCCTACCAGTTCGATTTTTATGACGGCGGCGGACTCGACATCACCTTTCTCGGCATGGCCCAGGCAGATATGACCGGAAACGTCAATGTCAGTAAGTTCGGCACTAATCTGGCAGGAGCGGGCGGCTTCATCAATATCAGTCAGAATGCCCATAAGGTTATCTTTCTCGGTACTTTTACGGCCGGCGGACTGAAGGTGGCCATAGAGGATGGTCAGCTGCGCATCGCCCAGGAAGGTAAAGCCAGGAAATTTGTCCGGGGAGCTGTGGAACATGTCACCTTTAGCGGCGAATATGCCGCAAAACGAGGGCAGCACGTGGTCTATATTACCGAACGCTGTGTTTTTTCGCTCACCAAAGACGGCCTGGAACTAACGGAAATTGCCCCAGGCATAGATCTGCAGAAAGATGTGCTGGAGCAGATGGATTTTACCCCAATCATCAAGGGGACGCCGCGTCTCATGGACCGCAGGATATTTCTTGACGCACCGATGGATATGAAACTTTCTCCAGTGGCGGAGTAAATCGCCCTACCTCCACACAGTTCTCCCCGTTCCTGCCTGGCATGGTTCAACCGGGAATGAGGGAGATGTTGTATCTGCTTATTTTCTTGTAGAGCAATGTTCGATGGATGCCGAGTAATTCTGCCGCGTTGACCTTGTTGTAGCCGGTCATTTTCAAGGCGTCTTGAATTGCCGTTTTCTCCGCCTTGGCGACTACTTCTTTCAACAGGGAACTGGGCATGTTGACGCTGCTGAGCTTGTCCTTGCCCCGGTGCAGATAGAATGGCAGATCGGCCGAAGTGATGCGATCCCCTTCGAAGGTAGCCATGGTTCGTTCAATAACATTATTTAACTCCCGTACATTTCCCGGCCAGGAATGCTGCTGCAGCAGGGCCTCGGCAGTCGGTGTGAAGTCGACCATCGGTTGTGCTGTGTCAGCGACACTCTGCTGCAGAAGATGCCGTGCCAGGCAGACGATATCGTCTGCCCGCTCGCGGAGCGGCGGGATGTGCAGTGGCACGACATTCAACCGATAAAAGAGGTCGGCCCTGAATTCACCGCGGATGACCATGCCCTCGAGATCCTGGTTGCTTGCGGCGATGAGCCGGAAGTCGGAGCGGATAATGGTATTGCCGCCCACCCGCTCAAATTCTTTTTCCTCCAGGGCGCGAAGCAGTTTCGGCTGCATCTCCAGCGGCAGATCGCCGATTTCGTCGAGAAAGAGCGATCCGCTATCGGCGAGTTGAAATTTCCCGGGTTTGCCGGTGGATTTAGCCCCGGTGAAGGCGCCTTTATCGTAGCCAAAGAGTTCTGCCTCCAGGAGGTCTTTCGGGATGGCCGCACAGTTCAGCTGGATGAAGGGCTGCAGCTTGCGCGGACTGGCATTGTGAATAGACTGGGCAAAGAGCTCCTTGCCGGTGCCCGATTCTCCAGATATCAGTACCGACAGGTTGGTTGCCGCCGCCTGTCTGGCCTCCTTTTTCAAGCGGAGCAGGGACGGGCTTTGGCCGATGATACTGTCAAAGGAATAGCGCGTTGTGCGCATCGAGTTGAGTTGCTTCTCATATAATCTGACTTGAGATTCGAGCTCGGCGAGTTTTTTGGCAAGTTGCCCCACTTCTTTTATGCTTTTAAAGGTTACCTGGCCGAAGACGGCGACCACCTTGCCGTTTTCTTTGATCGGGATCCGCTGCACGAGCATATTTTCGCCGTGTATCGATTGTCTGGCGTTGCTCTCCGCCTTGCCGGTTTTCGCCACGATATGCATGCGCGTGTTCTCGACCACCTCGGTGATATGTCTGCCGATCTGCTCTTTGGCTTCTACTCCGAGAAACCGGCCATACGGTTCGTTGAAGTGGGTAATGATACCCTCGGCATCGGTGACGCAGGCCCCGGCATGAATCTGCTCAAAAATAAGCTGCAGTGCCTGCAATTGCTGATTTTTGGTCAGGAGCTGCTGTTGTTGGAACAACAGGGCTTTGGGTGAGGAGGACAGTTGTCTGGTCATGGAGTTTTTGTATCAGTTTTTCTACATGTAGAACATATGATACACAGTTATACGCTTCTCGAAAGTGATTGTCCAAGAGAAAAACCGCATTTGCCGATCTTTGTGGTAATATCGGCATTCTTTATGAAGCAGAGAGCAAGGAGGTGCTGCGGTGCCATGTAAAACAGGAAGAGAACAGCAAAGTCGGTTCTGGATACAGGTGGAGGAAGAAATGCCGGCGGGAGAAGAAACGTTCGGCAACAAAAGTTGCCCGATGGAAACAAAGATAGGTATTTGTTTCAGAAGAAACAAATACCTATCACTATGTTCTATCGCACTTTTGGCGTGACTATCTGCCGAAGAAAAGATCCGGCAGGTAGGAGATAAGCTGCGGGAAGATTGCGAGGAGCGCGAGCCCGAAGACCTGGATGGCAACGAAGGGCAGAATCCCTTTATAAACATCACCCATGGTATATTCCGGCGGCGCCACCCCTTTGAAGTAAAAGAGGGAATAGCCGAAGGGTGGAGTGAGGAAAGATGTCTGCAGGTTGATACAGACCATCATGCCAAACCAGAGCGGATCGAATTCCAGGTCCATGGCGATCGGTGTGAAAATCGGTACGACGACGAGCAGGATTGCCGCCCAGTCGATAAACATGCCCATGAAGAAGACAACCGCCATCATGATGAAAAACACCACCCAGCGGCTGACATCCATTCCCAGCAGGACATCGGCGACGACGTCACCGCCACCCATGCTTAAAAAGACCACGGAGAAGAATTTACCGCCGATGAACAGGGCCATAATCATGGCCGTCGTCCGGGCAGTCGAGATACTGGCCTGGGTAATGACCTCCCAGGAGAGTTTACGGGTGACAAGTGCCAGGATTAATGCGCCGGTAGCCCCGAGTGCCGCTGCCTCTGTAGGAGTGGCAACCCCGGCGAGAATGGTGCCCATGACGGTGAGAATCAAACCGAAGGGAGGTACAAAGTTCTTCATTGTCATGGTGAATTTCTGCATGACGGTTGCCGTGCGATCTGCCGCAGGGATTGGTGGACCGAGCTTGGGCTTGAGATAGCAGAGCACGCCGACATAGAGCAGGTATAAGGCCGACAGCAGCAAACCCGGAATGATGGCAGCGGCAAAAAGGTTGCCGACGGAGGTTTCTTTTTGTCCGGTCAGGCCGCCATAGACGACGAGCATAATAGAGGGGGGGATGAGAATGCCAAGCGTTCCGGAAGAACAGATGATACCGGCGGAGAGAGCTCTGTCATAGCCGCGGTTCAGCAAGGCCGGGCCGGCCATCAACCCCATGGCGACAACCGAGGCGCCGACGATGCCGGTTGTGGCGGCAAATACCGTGGAAACAACAATGACCGCCATGCCCAAGCCGCC
>CAMBBS010000025.1 GCA_945863875.1 Desulfopila aestuarii DSM 18488 | reverse complement strand
TATCACACGATCACTGATAGGTTGGCGCTCGGCGAAAACTCTTTGTACCGGGTATTCTTCGAGTGGCAAGATGGATTCGTCTTCCCGAACGAAACGCCATGCTGGGTCGATGGCAGTTTTCCCCTTCATCTGGTCAATGGATATGCCTATAGTCCGTAGCGTATGAATTGATACTCTGTCATTTCTTGTAACCTCGATATATTAATGAGTTAACAGTGTAAAATGGTCTCAAGTCACTTGCGACGCACTATAGTAGTGTGGCCGCCTGCTTGTTGGCAATAATGATTTGAGAGTCAGGCGCATGCACGACCACGCCGGAGTGCAGATGATGAACAAGATGTCGGAGTTGATCTTCACTCTCCCGCAACGCTTCCTCAACCCGTTTTCGCTCGGTGATGTTCTCATGGGCGACAATAACCTGACGCGGACCTTCATCATCAAATGGCGTGACACGCGCAATGAACCACCGATCCTCACTCGGTGAATGGCATGGGTACTCCAGTTCTAAAAATGGGAGTTTGCCCGAAAGCACCTCTCGGATACCCTCGGCGAAAGGACCGGCTTCATCGGAATGTTCACCCGATGCTGTATCACAGACCGCGAGATAGTTGGCACCCTCGGAAACGGTGCGAGGCTCGATACCGTTCTGCGCTCCGAAATCGCGGTATGCCTTGTTGGTGAGGATGATTTCGCCTCGATCGTCGAGCACCATAATATGGGCAGTTAGTCCGTCTACCGTGGATCTAAGAAACCTTTCCGATCTTTTCAACGCCTCCTCGGCCCGTTTCCGTTCGGTGATGTCCTCAGCTGCGCAGACTACATATTCCACCGTGCCGTCTGCGCGCAATCTAGGCGATTTCAGTATGGAGATGAGTCGTTGCTCCCCCGAGACATGGGGCACCCACTCCTCGCTGTGGACCGGTTTTCCCGTGGCGAAGACCTCGACGTTGCTCTGGCGGCAGACCTCAACAGTGTCCTCGGGGAAGATGTCGTACATATTTTTGAACGCCATGTCCTCGATCTTCAGGCCGTTGAACTCGGCATGAGCCCTGTTCAACGCGCCGTAGGTGTCGTCGTCGGTCAGGTACCAGATCTGGGTCTGGATGGTGTTCAGCAGGATGCCCCCATCCTCGGCCGACCGGGCAACAGCCTCCTCCGCACGTCTTCGCTCGGTGATGTCGTGGATAATCGAGAAAAGCAGTATTTGGTTCTGAATCGTTATCGGAGTTGAATGAACCTGTACGTCACGAACCTGCCCATCTGCCAGCAGATGCCGAAACTCGAAGATGTTGGCCTGCCTGTTGGATGCACTGCCCATTCTGTGCGCAATTTCTGTCGGTGATAAAACATTCAATTGCTGGATATTCATCTGAATCATTGTTTTCAGAGGGTATCCATAATATTGAGCGGCGGTGTGATTCGCCTTAACAATCTGGCCTGTGCTGGGGTCAATGAGCAACATCACAGCGTTGTGATCCTTGAACATTCCCCGGAACAGAGCCTCACTTTCGATCAATGCCTTCTCGGCCCGCTTGCGCTCGGTGATATTCCGCAAAATGGCGTTAATCCCCAAGGGCGCGCCTTGGTCGTCCGTGTTCCGGCTCAGCGTAATTTCCACAGGTATGCGCCGGCCGTCGGCAGTCAGCCGTTCGGACTCATAGCCGGCCACCGCCCCTGTATCCAGGACACGGCGAATCATTTCAGCCTGTTCCTCCAGGAGGTCTTCCGGGCAGAAGCGCATGACGGGCGAACCAAGGGCCTCGTCAGCCGTACATCCAAACAGTTTTTCCGCGCCGGGGCTGAACACCGTGATCCTGCCGTCCAGTTTAACAGCCAACACCGCATCTCTGGTGGTGGCCACCACGGCGGCGTATTTGTGGGCGAGTGTTTCCCGCTGCTTCTCGGCCTGAATGCGGCAGCTGATGTCACTCAGCGCCACACGGCATAAAGGCGCACCGTCATCCGCCTGAATCACAGTTCCCTTCAAATGCGCCCAGATGTAGCCGCCATCAGGCTGGACCAGGCGGAGATCACATTTCTGGAGGGTGTTCGTATCCAAGAGCTGCTTGCGGTGCAGGGAGTAGATGTCCTGGTCATCACGGTGGATGAAGCGGGAGAGCGGTTGCGTAACCAGTTCACTTCGTGGTAATCCCAGCAGAGTGGCGGCGGTGAGGTTGGCTTCCAGGATAACTCCATTTTCGGACAGAGTGCAGTAGCCAAGCGGAGCCAGGTCATAGAGATCGAAATAGCGCGCCCGCCCGGCTTCGATCTCGGCCTGGGCCGCACGCAGCTCCTTGTTCTGCATCTCGAGCTCGATCTGGTGCACCCGCAGTTCGTGGAACCTCTGCTGGATTTCTTCGGCGGACATCGCATGGATGTTTTCCAGCGATAGAGCAGGTTTTTCTAAAGATAACTCTTCGGCCTGTCGACGTAGATCGCTTGCCTGATTGCTTATGTCATCTCTGTTTGTCATGGTTGGCCTTGTTTCGTTTCCAATGTCTGCTGTTCTTTGAACCGCTCTGCGATGACATTGTCGATGATGACAAGAACTCGCCCCTTGAATCTCTGCGGCATAAACTCCTCCTGTAAATAACAGTCAGTTTTTTATTGATGGCCGGGCCAGGTGTGTTCCCTTACCAGGAAAACTTACCGGAAAAAGGCAATAAAAGAATCCCGAGGTGGTGCAGATAAGAAGATCGGATCATGCTGGAATCCTCAGAGACAAGATCTCGTTATAGCAACAATCATTCGTATGTGATTGAATTGGGCATATTTCCAGACTCCCTTCGTCCGAAAACAGTACCATATTTTACATTAAATTTGCCAATATATCGTGTCCCGAGAATCAAACTTCAGTCTAATGACAATCCCGCTCAACCAAGAGAACGTTGTTGAGGTTACCAGATTAAACCTCAACGAATTTGGCATTTGTCCCGACTTGAGGCGTCCACTGGACCTTTTGTTCTCGGTAGACCAAATGCCTATCAGAATTTTAACTGCTCCCCCTACAAGAAAACTTCAGAATATATTCGCTGGTCACCTCCGGATGAGTGTCAGGCAGCGTGCAAGATATTAACTGATAATCGTGTATGAATTGGTGCACCATTCAATCAATTTTCCGGCCTTGTTCACGTCCAAAATTTTCCAGAAAATCTTGGGAATGAGTGTCGATCTTTTTTGAAACATTCATCTCCACCTCTATGGTTTGCACTGTCCACACGGTCGATAACCCGCAGCAATAGCATCGATTATGCTATCAAATACGGTTACACAATTTTTGCAATTATAATTTTTGCAACTCGGAGAGTGAAACACGCCCGTGGCTCTTTGAATTACCGTGGTAGCCACCTGTGGAAGCTGTATTATTGATCGTGCTACTTGATGCAGTATTGCTTCGTTGCCCTTTACGATAGTCCCATGGTGCCTGGGGATTGGTATCAGCCCATAGCCCCATTCTTGCCTTTCTCGCTTCACCTTCCAGTCCGATCCAATCGGTACAGAACGCTTCCTTACAGTACTCTCTATACTGCCATGCGAAGCCAGCATTGATAAGGCCCTGGTTGACATTTTCACCGTCGATCATAACAACACCTACAGTCCTGCCGTATCGATCAGTATCATAGGCTATGACCTCTGCTGTCTTCAGTGCAGTAAGGTTTGCGGTGGATTTCTTGGCAGCATTCCCGAAGGCTTGTGATTTTTCAGGTGTATCGATGCCATACAGGCGTATCTTGTGCTGAGTCTTATTGCTGTCAAGAATGGTGATGGTGTCACCGTCTGCAATACTTACTACCTTGCCAGTGATTACTCCGGATTGAGCTGCAGTGGTAAGGAGCAGGGAGAACAGCAGGAATGCTAGCAGCAGTCGTTTCATGAATTCAAAGTCTCAAAATGTTGTAGTGCTATTTTGGTTTTTCCATGGTGTGGGTGCACTTGAAGAATATACCGTTTACGACGCAAGTGTCAAAGGTGCCCTTTTGGGTTCAGAACCTATCAGTGCACACCGGTGCGAACTAAAAATCTAGCCGAGCTCAAGCGGGTTCGGGTTAAATGTGATTTTTCAAAAAAGATTAAAGCGGGACAGGAGCGGGACAACCGTTCCGAAAAACGAAAAAGGGGTTAAGTCAAATCGACTTAACCCCTTGATTTTATTGGTAGGCGAGGCGGGATTCGGACCCGCGACCTTCGGCTTCGGAGGCCGACACTCTATCCAGCTGAGCTACCCGCCCATGAGGAAAAAATAGTCCAATTATAAAATTTGCACAATGCTTTTAAACGAAATCGGCCAAACAATCGACAAGAAAATGAATTTCGTGCAAATTTTCAATCTTTCTCCTTGGCTACTCTTTCAAGATAATCCTGCCATTCCAGAGGCAGCATACTTTTTTTCAGATTATTGCAATCCTTGCAGCAGGGAACCAGATTATCCCTGGTCGAACGACCGCCACGTGCAAGGGGGACCAGGTGATCCATGGTTATATTCCTGAAGAGAACTTTTTTGCCGCAGTAGTGGCAAAGTCCTGGGGCGGTTTTTTGCTGCCACCAGCGGGTTTTCCGCAGATCCCTTGCCTTGCCGCGTTCAGCGCGGATCTCTGCATCCCCCGGTGCATCAAAATCAAAAAAATCCCATGCCACTAGACCAGATCTCCGAGCAAGAGGTGGCGTACTGCTCCAATAAGATAGAGCGAGCCGCCGACAACAATGAGATCTCCCTCTTCTGCCGTCTCCTGAGCCGCAACAAGCGCTTCATCAACTTTTTTGACACATCGCGCTTTTTGTTGTTGCTCGGTATTGAGAATGGCATAGATCTGCTCTGGGGTGGCGGCTCGTTCACCATCCGGCTGAGTTATTATCAATTCATCAACAAGCGGCGCCATCAGATCAAGAGTCGCGGCAAGATCCTTATCGACCATGGCTCCCCATACCCCAACAAGTTTTCTATATTGAAACTTTTCCCTCACGGTCTTTGCCAGATTTTTGACACCGTCGGTGTTATGCGCACCATCAAGGAGATAACGCAGAACCTTCCTGCTCTTCCCTGCTTTATCATTCGATACGATGGCGGTATACTCCTGGTCAAAACACTCCATCCGACCCGGCCATTTGACACTGGCAAGTCCCTGGCAAATCTGCTGTTCACTCACCTGAAAGCCATCTTTTTGCAGCAGCTTTAGCACGGCAATGGACAGGGAATCGTTTTCCTGCTGCACAAGACTTGCACGACTGCAGCGCAGCCCAGCTATTTCACAGTTTGCAAAAGCGTTGCCACCGGCCCATGTCCAACTCATGTCAGGATGCACCACATAGTCAAAATCTTGACGAAGAGCAAACAGTGGTGCGGCATTGATCTGGGCAACCGCCTCTATGACTGCGGCCGCCTCGGGATGAACCGCCCCGGACACCACCGGAACTGCTCGTTTGATAATCCCGGCTTTTTCCCCGGCGATGACGGGAAGACTGGTGCCTAGGTACGCCTCATGGTCCATGCTGACGCTGGTGATGACCGATAGCAGCGGCGTGACCACATTGGTGGCGTCGAGCCGTCCTCCCATACCGGTCTCCAGAAGAACCAGATCGACATTCAATTCAGCGAACCAGAGCAGCCCAAGCGCGGTGGTGAATTCAAAGTAGGTAATCTGTTCCTCGCCGAGAACCTGACAAATCCTAGTGCCAAGCTCGGCGAAGGTCTCCTCACTGATGTATTCATTGCCGATCCTGAATCTTTCCCGCACGCTGCTTAGATGGGGTGAAGTGTATACCCCCACCCGGTAACCGGCCAGGCTGAGCACCTCGGTTACCGCCGCACAGACCGAACCTTTGCCGTTTGTTCCAGCCACATGGACAAACCGAAGACGACTTTCCGGTCGATCCACTTTTTCTAAAAAAGACTGCATGGCCTCAAGTCCAAGCTTGATTTTATGCATCTGCAGGGCATCGAGATGAGCGAGGACTTCTTGATATGTCATGATGATATGTTATTGTGGAGTGAATGATTGTTTTTTTGCGTACTGCCAAAATGAAAGATACCAAAATATCAAAGAATTGTCAGTTTAGCGTAGTCCAGATGAAGAGTTTTCAAGCCATGTCTGTCAAAATGAATATCGACAGATCGCGCTTTCGACAGTTTTGTTACCGTGCCATCCCCGAAAAACTTGTGATTCACTCTCCCCCCCACGGAAAAATCCGTCATTTCCATTTTTTTCTGTTTTTTCTTTTTTTCAGGTGCGGTCACACCTGATGAAAATGAAAATTCCGGCTGATAGCTAAAAGAATCTCGATCGCCTGCCGATTTTTCCGTAACCCGTTCAAACAGTCCCCCACTCAACTCGCTCAAAAAGGGCGACATGCCGACTCTACGAAACTGCCGGTCCGGGGTCATCAGTTGCCGTGGATAGGTCAGATAGAGATATTTTTTCGCTCTGGTTGTCGCCACATACAGGAGTCGCCGCTCCTCCTCCCACTGCTCGCCGAAAGTTGCCGAGGCATGGGGAAAACGGCCATCCGCCACCCCGATAACAAAGACCGCGTCAAATTCCAACCCCTTGGAGGAATGTATCGTCGACAGAATGAGCCTGTCCATACCCCGGCCATCCGTATCAACCTCTTCAGGGGGATCGAGGGTCGTGTCATCGATAAAACTCTGCAGATCTCCATAGCCGCCCATGATGCTCTTTAACTGATCGAGGTCTTTTTGGCGTTTCGGGAAGTCGTCGATATAAATTCTCTCGCAAATAGGCTGATAATAGTTGAGCGCGATCTCATAAAGTTTAGAAGGGGTCGGCGTACCGGCATGCAGATCGACAAAGACCTGCACCAGTCGTGCATAGGAGTCTTGCCATGTTTTTCCGGGCGAATAGCGTTTCAGGGCCTCGAGCGTATCGGCCGCACCGGCAATCATTGCAGAAATTTTCTGGGCGGTGGCCGGGCCTACCTTTTCCAGCTGGAGCAGGATCCTGTTCCAGGACAGGGTATCCTGCGGGTTGACCATCACGCGAAGAAAGGCAATCATATCCTTCATATGCGCCGACTCGGTCAGCTTCAGTCCACCTCGCTTTTCGTATTCGAGATTTTCCGCCCCCAGGGCTAATTCAAGCTTATAGGAGTGGAAGCTCGACCGGAACAGCACGGCCATATCCTGCAGCACCACCCCGCTTGCCAGCAGGTTTTTGATGGTTGTGACAATAAAAGCAGCCTCTTCCCGTTCATCCCGAGCGGCAAAAACGATCGGCTGCAGATCGCCTGCAATACGGCTAAAAAGGGTTTTGGTATATTTTTCCACAGCATTTCTAATAATATCATTGGTCAGAGAGAGTATCGGCTGCGTCGAACGGTAATTTTCTTCCAGTTTGATTATCCTGGTGCCGGAGAACACCTTGGGAAAACGCATGATATTGTAGAAATCAGCACCTCTGAAGGAATAGATCGACTGGGAATCATCGCCAACAACCATCACATTATCATGGGTATGGGCGGCCAGGCGGATAATATCGGCCTGAATGAGATTGGTATCCTGATACTCATCAACCATGATATGAGAAAACCGCTCCGATACTGCCAGTTGCACCTCCGGCGACTCGGCCAGCAGTCTTTTCCAATTGACCAGCAGGTCGTCATAGTCCATCAGGCCGTGGTCAAACTTAAATTCCTGATAGTGTTTATGCAGGGTGAGAATATCTTCCAGGTGATCGGCAAGATGGGCATATTGATCCTGCACCAGGCTCTCGAGCTCGATGGACCTATTAATAGATCCACTGATCATATTGATGACGGCACGCTTGGAGGGGAAGCGTTTATCTTTCTTGCCAAGACCCAGCGAGGATTTTAACAGGTTAACGATGCCCTCGGCATCGGATCGATCAATAATACTGAACGACGAACCGAAACCGATGCGTGAGCCATAGCGCCGGAGCAGCATATTGGCCACCCCGTGAAAGGTGCCGCCGACGACCCTATTGCAGTTTTCATTGAGCAGTCTGCCAGCACGCCACAACATCTCCTGGCTGGCCTTCCTGGTAAAGGTGAGAAGGAGAATCGCTTCCGGCGCAATACCCTTTTCCACCAGGTGAGCGACGCGGTACACCAGGGTCCTTGTCTTGCCGCTTCCGGCTCCGGCAATGACCAGCACCGGTCCTTCCGTTGTTGTTACTGCTGCATATTGAGCATCGTTGAGCTCCTGCCGATTGATAACACTGCAGACGGCACTCGATGTTGGCGATAAGGGATCATTTTCCATGGCGGCTACTTTAACACAGGCCATATCCCGCCGCAACGTTGGTTGACAAATTTGCCTGCTCTGGTATAATATTTTGTCGCTATTTTTATGATCAACGGCTCTTCGCCTTATCCTCATTCTTTTTTAACAACGCAACCCATGACAACCAACACGTTGAAAACCATTCTGACCAAAGAGAATTTAGAGAAGATTTTCCCAAAAGACCGGGCCAATGATTTTTTTGAAGCCCTGTTTGGTGATGCCGACGAGGGAGCCTATGATATCGAACTGGCATATCGGGAATGCGATGGCAGCACCCTGATCATGGAGCTGCTCCTGCATGAACGACCAAATTGCTGTCTGGCCTGTAACCTCACCCAGGGATTGCCGCAGGTTTTTTCCCGCCACCCTGTTATCAACATTACCGGCATTGTCCGTGAGCTCGATGCCTTGCTTGGTGATACCTGCAAATGTGGTGACTGGAGCCTCGGCTATACCGAGCAGCACAGCCGGTCGCTGCACGCAATCCCGATCAAAATTACCCTCAAGAATACCAGCGAATGACATTCTGAACGGTTTTATTCTCCTCGACAAAGAAAAAGGCCGACTCGTTTAGAGTCGGCCTTTTTCTTTGTCGTTTATTGATGACCTGTGTGATACGGAAAATCTATTCCATCACTACCCTTGATCGCCCTTCGGCCTTAGCAAGATAGAGGATATCATCGGTGCGCTCTAGCCACTGCTTCAGAGATTCGTCCTGCTTGAGCTGGGAAAGCCCGATAGAAACACCAAGTTTTGTTGCATCGTCCGCCCAGATATTAAGCGCATCGACCGCAACGCACAATCGTTCCGCCAAAATTCTCGCATTTTGCAGATCGGTGTTATCGAGAATGAGCAGGAATTCGTCACCACCCATGCGAATTAGCAGATCCGTTGATCGTACGGCCTGTTTCAATACCTGCGCAACGGACTTCAACACCTCGTCTCCCACCTGATGGCCGAGGTTATCGTTTATCATCTTGAATTTATCCAGATCCATGGAGATCATGGACAAGGGATGGTGGTGCCGTTTGGCACTTTCCATCATGCCATAGATGCGTTCTTCAAATACTCGCCTGTTAGACAGGCCGGTGAGCGCGTCATTGCTTGCCCGCTCGAACAATTCCTCATAGGCAAGCCCGCGGCGAAGACATTCAGCCAAAATTTCCAGCGAATGATTGATAAGGTTGATTTCCTCAGGCGACAACTCATGCCCTTTTTTAAGAATCAACAGGATACCGGCGTCATCGACAGTTTCAAAAATCCATTTATAAGCACACCGTCCATCTTTTTTCGTAAAGGAACCTTCAAAAGGCGACTTGTTTTCGATAAGCTGTTCGGCAAAGGCAATGGCTTTACGTCTATTAGGCCCATGACCGGAACAGAACAGATGTCGTTTTTTACGGCTGCTGTTGTTGTAACCGATCAATTCATGGTTGACCCGCGGCATCAGCCAGACGGAATAGGCTTCAATCATACCGGTCAGACTGAGGACTCCAGCCATTCTCGCATGCAGCTTGTTGATGAGATCAAGTCGTTCTGACTGTTTTTTGACAATATCCAGCTCGACCATAACTTTTTCCAACTCTGCCTGCTGCAGGTTCGATCCGGATATTTGAGCTTCTTGCGTTCTAAGAGTCATGAGCGATGTTCCTCAATTTTGTCCATTATAAAAGATTTTCTTTATGCTTATTTTTATATCGGCCGGCACCTAAAAATCTTTACTTTTATTTCTTTATTTTCTCCGTTGCACTTTTTATACCATCAATGTCACACTAAAATGACGATGTTCCCTCGACGACTTCCTTTATTACTGATATTATTTATTTTTTGTCGAGAAGAAGCTTTCCCTGATTTTTTTGCTAAACCTCTTACAGGTTCTCAGCCTGCCTCTCGCCGCAGCTCTGTCATATTATTGACAGTAGAATTCCCCCGAAAATTTCTTTGACAATTATGTTCCCTGAAAGTACTCCTCAAGACATAACAACCTGCGGCAATTCAGGAAACACCATTATATCCGGAAAAAATGACGCAACTCTCTCTCGAACAGAAAATAGGTCAACTCTTTATCCTCGGTTTTTCAGGTGACACGGTCACGGCTGACGACCCAATTGGCCAGGATATCTGCAAAAGAAATTTAGGCGGGGTGATTCTCTTTGACCGTTGCCTCGCCTCGTCAAAAAAAACCAATAATATCATCGATGCCAGGCAGCTGAAGCTGCTCACTGCATCTTTGCGGCAATTATCGGATAAACCTTTTCTGGTGGCGGTAGATCAAGAAGGCGGCCGCGTCAGTCGCTTTACGCAAGAAAGAGGTTTCCCGGTTACTCCGGCCGCCATTCAACTTGGCAACTCTCCGGATCTGCATGCTACCATTGCCAGCGCACGGCAAACCGCCCGGATGCTAAGCGATATTGGCGTAAACCTGAATCTAGCCCCGGTGGTCGATCTCAATGTTTATCAGGAAAATCCGATAATCGGCAAATACGGCCGCAGTTTTTCCGCAGACCCAGCCGTCGTTACCGTCCGCGCCGCGGCCTGGATCAGAGAACACAGACAGCTGGGAATTCTCTCCTGCCTGAAACACTTTCCCGGACACGGCAGTTCCCGCACCGACTCACATCTTGGCTTTGTTGATATTACAGAGACCTGGCAGGAGGACGAACTCGTGCCATACCAGCAGCTTATACGTACCGGTCAGATCGAGGCAATCATGCTCGGACACCTGTTTCATAGAAAATTTGATGCACAATACCCTGCCACCCTGTCCCGTGCAACCATCCAGACACTCGTTCGGCAGCGACTGCAGTTTGATGGTGTTGTTATCACTGATGACATGCAGATGAAAGCAATCACTGGGCACTACGGCCTTGAGGATGCCTGTTGCAAGGCACTCGCTGCCGGCGTGGATCTGCTGATTATCGGCAACAATCTTGACCGTGATCCGTTTATACTCACTAAAGTGATCGACGCTCTTTTGCAAAAGCTAGACGAAGGAACAATAACTGAAGCTCGATTGGAGGAGGCCTGGAGCCGAATCCAAAAATTTAAACAACCACTCCTCATGTGCCATGGCAACGAATAACCACACAACACACTCCCTTCTGGTCGGCTATCTTCTCTGGATTCTGGGATTTCTCGGAGCACACCGGTTTTACTATGGAAAACAGCTCAGCGGCACGCTCTATTTTTTTACTCTGGGAATATTTTTTATCGGCTGGATCGTCGATCTTTTTCTCATTCCAGGCATGAACCGGGAGGCGGATATCCGCTACCACGAAGGGCACATTGATTTCAATCTCGCCTGGCTGCTGCTGGCGTTTCTTGGCCTGTTCGGTATCCACAGAATGTATATGGGCAAATGGATCACCGGCCTGATTTATCTCTGCACAGGCGGGCTGCTCGGTTTAGGCTATATATATGACCTGTGGACATTGAACGATCAGATCAGTTTGCTGAACGTGGCGGACCGTTAAAAGAGATCCGCTTGTTTCCTTGACGGGTACCTTGGCCGGTATCCTTATCAGTTCCAAGAAATCGGCCGACAACCGTCGCCAGCTCGCGCATGGAAATAGGCTTCATGCAGTACTCGTCTATTCCAGCGGCATAGGCGGCATCTTTGGAAACCTGATCCGAATACCCGGTAAAGAGTATGATAGGAATATCCGGCCGTAATTTTTTCAGGCCTTCACTTAACTCCAGCCCCGTCAAGCCGGGCATGGTCAAATCGGTAATGACCAGATCAAACGCCTCGGGTGTCCTGGAAAAAAGCTGCAGAGCATCCTGTGACAGTGTTCTGCCGACCACCCTGTAGCCAAGACTCTGGAGAATTTCACCCGTCACCTGAACAACCTGCTCCTCATCGTCAACCAGCAGAATACTGCCGCAACCTCCCTGCAGGTCCCCGAGGGAGACAACCTGTTCCACCGCGGTCTCCTTTTGAGCTATCGGCAGATGCACCCGGAAAACGGAACCCTCGCCAACGACACTTTCGACGGTGATGCTCCCTCCCTGACGACTGACGATGCCATGCACCATGGCTAGCCCCATGCCGGTCCCCCTGGTCTTCTCCTTGGTCGAAAAATAGGGTTCGAAAATTCTATCAAGAAACTCCTCCTCGATACCGCTGCCGGTATCGGCCACGGTCAGCTCCAACGAGTCCCTGCCGTTTACAAGCGGTGCAACCTTGTCCAGCGTAACCGTGAGTACCCCATGCCGCCCGCCCATGGCATGGGCGGCGTTCGTGCAGAGATTAATCAGGACCTGATGAATCTGCACTGGATCAATCAACACCCGGCCGCATTGCTCATTGACCTGTTCCTTAATGACGATAGTGCTCGGCAGGGTAACCCGCATCAGCTTCATCACCTCTTTGACGATAGGATGCATATACTGCAGCACCGCTTTTTTCTCCGTACTGCGTGAAAAAGTCAGGACCTGCTCGACGAGGGATTTTGCTCTCTTTGACGCCTTGAGAATTTCCTCGAGATAATCGTAAACGACCTTGTCACCAAAGCCGTCTTTTTTCAATTTCAAACGTATTATTTCCGAATAACCCATTATCGGCGTAAGAACGTTATTAAAGTCATGGGCCACGCCACCTGCCAAGGTGCCGATAGCCTCCATTTTCTGGGTATGCCGCAGCTGCCGTTCCAGCCGATACTGTTCCGTCACATTCTCGGCAATCCCTATCACACCGGAGACCTCACCGTTTTCTCCCTTTACCGGAGACGCAGTGATATCGAACACCGTCTCATCGCCGTCTTTGCCGAAAACGCCAATCCGCTGCGTACTCGATTCGATACTGCCGCTCTGCAGACTTCTGTTAAAAGCACACACAGTACATTTATCATTTTGAGCACAGAAAATCTCATGACACGTTTTGCCGATGGCATCAGGATATTTGAGATAAATCGTTTTGTTGATCCACTGTGCCTTCATCTGGTCGTCAAAGAGGATAAGAATCCCACTGAAACCGTCGAAGATTGCTTTTTTCTGCGCTTGACTCTCACGTAGTGCATCGAGTATCGCCTGTTTTTCACTTAATTCCAATGACGGTTCCTCTTCAATATGTCGATTGTTAGTAAAGAGTCCTGGCTTGTTTGCCGTTTACCGGGGTCAGATGACAAAATATCCATTTATGTTCTTGCTGCCATTAAACAATACTGGGTTGATTGTATCATCTGCGTCCAGTTTATTCAAAAGAGTATTTCGTACGCTTACATATGTTTTTTCAGAAACCAGCATTTCTCTTGGATACGCAGCAGTGCACTGATCGGTCTTTTCCTTGACTCTTGCCTGTTCATTCATTATTAGTTTTGCGTTTGATTCATCCTCCGCAGGAGTCTGTCGGATAATAGGCTCCTCAAGGATACCAAGACAACCCACCAGAAGGATAAACATGATACTCGATCGCCAAAATCTTCTGCAGCAGCCACCCGAGCGACCTGAAATAGCATACCCCTGTACCTGGTCTTACAGGGTAATAGGCATCGACTGCAGCCTGCTTAAAGACGTCATCGTTTCCGCCTGCTTTCCTCTGCCGGTGAGAATCAGCCATTCGCACACCAGCTCCATGGGCAAATATCACAGTCTCGATGCAGAACTCGAAGTACCAAGTGAAGAAGTCAGATTGAAAATTTATAAATTATTACAATGCAGCCCGGCAATAAAAATCATTCTTTGATGGCATCGTGACAATGAAAACGGAAACAGCCGAAAAAAAATCTCAGCTTGTCAGTTCGTTGCGGGAAGGAGTCAGTCTCGTGCAGATGGTTCTCTACAAAGAAGTACGGAGCAATCTGATGAGCAAGAGACCGGATCTTGATAAAATGCACCTGACCATGCTCGCCGGCGCCATCACCAACGAGGTTTTCGGCACGCAGAATCCGGAGAAGAAATTTGTCCGTTTTAGTCAGGAAAACTGGGGAACCATTGAGCAGGAGCTGTTGAACATCAAAGAGGAACAAGTTCCTCTTCGCGAACTTCTCACCGATGCCCTGCGTATACAAACCCTGTGCGATCACCAGGAAGGCGGTAACAGCTCGGCGACCCTGCTCCGGGCCAAAGAACTCGATTTCCTTATGGAAGAACGAGAAATACCCCTACCCTCATCGTTTATGACAGCGGTACGAAAGCTGGGAGAGCAGCACAATCTCCTCCTGCCGCCACTGCATATTTCCCCCGAGCAGGACGACTCAATGGTGCACTGAGCCTGGCTTGTTCAGGCCGGATGCTCTGGCATTTTTACCCGTACCAGGCCGCGTACCGAATTACAGACAAAAATCGCCTCGGCGGCTCTGACATCCGCCGGGGTCAGCACTTTTTCGACGACGGGAACGGCGGTGTCCGTCAGCAGCTGGCCGCGCATCACCCCGGCCAGCAGACCGCTTGCCACCGGCGGCGTCAGGTACTTACCTTCGTGGTAAATGACTATATTGCTAATGCACCCCTC
The DNA here is from genome assembly GCA_945863875.1 of Desulfopila aestuarii DSM 18488. Lineage (GTDB taxonomy): Bacteria > Desulfobacterota > Desulfobulbia > Desulfobulbales > Desulfocapsaceae > Desulforhopalus_A > Desulforhopalus_A aestuarii_A. The sequence goes on along the minus strand of CAMBBS010000025.1, from coordinate 46,495 downwards.
GGTTACCTCCCCGGCAGTATTACAGAAGATATAGTCAAACAAGCCGTCGTCTTGCGCCTGCTTATATGCCGCATCGTAAAGCGTACGCATGGTGGTTTTATGAAAAGGCCAAGGGCTTGCGGCATCTATCCGGTGCGGAGAAAAATCGACTGTTGCCAAGCCGGAGCTATCATCCTGCTCCGGCCTGGCCGGCAGCTGAGTGCGCAGCGGGGCATTACACGGAACTGCCGACAGATATGTGCGCCCATCCTTTGCCAGGACCAGACGCAGCCGATGACAGTCGCCGGCTGTGGTGACCTCGGACAATGTGATTGCCTGCTGTTGCAGCAGCAGGCGTATCTTTGATAACTCACAGGAAAATTTAAAAAAATGCGCCCCACTTGCCAGGCGCAGCAGATGTTCTTCAAGAAGCCAGTAGCCGGTTTCGGGCCGCCAGAGAATGGTTTCGAACAGCTGAAAGTCCGGTTGGGCATGGGTGAGGAATCGGCCTTTCAAGAGAGATTCCTTCCATTCCTCCTCGGGGATCGAATCGTGGGTAATTCCCGCGCCGATGCCCATTTCTCCCGAATTTTTGTGCAGTCGAACCGTGCGGATAGGCACGTTAAACACCGCTGAACCGTCCGGGCCGAAATAACCGATGGCCCCGGTATACACCCCCCGTCGCTCTTTTTCCAGCTCATCGATAATCTGCATGGTGCGGATTTTCGGCGCACCGGTTATCGAACCGCAGGGAAACAAGGCACGAAACAGCTCGGTAAGCGGCAGATTGGTCATGATTGTCGACGTACTCCTGGCCTTTATTGTCGAGGTCATCTGCAACAGACTCTCATAGGACTCGACGTCAAACAGCGAATCGACGAAAACGCGGCTCTCTCCGTGGCCATGCATCAATCGCGCAAGATCATTACGCAGCAGATCGACAATCATGACATTTTCACTTCGGTTTTTACTGTCATAATGCAGTCCGCGGCTGTTACCCTGCTCCTGCAGACCATTATATCCCTTTGCCGCCGTTCCTTTCATTGGTCGGGCGGTGATCTCGTCACCCTTTTTTCTAAAAAACAGTTCCGGCGAAAAGGATAACAGCCGCTCCTCACCGTGCCGGATATAGGCACCATAGGCAACCGACTGATTTTTGCGTAACACGGCATAGAGCTTTTCGGCGGAACCCTGAAAAGCAAAGAGCAGCTTCATCGTGTAATTCACCTGGTATGTGTCACCTGCAATGATATATTGCCGCACCTGATGGAGCCCCTGCAAAAACTCATCTTTCTCCATATTTGGCCTGAGATCGGAGATGGCATACTTTCCTTCGAGGGAGCCGCAATCGACACCAAAGGGAAAATCGTGCTCACCTGTATGATGGCTAAATCTCAGTGGTTTTGAAAAAACCCCTAAATCGGCCAACACCAATTGATTATCGGCGGCAGGGGTTATCGTCGCCCCGATCCTTCCTTCAAGCATTGCCCCGAATTCATAGCCAACCCAGCCGGCAAGGTAGAATCCGTTGGTCAAACGCTCCTGGAGAGCAGCCAGATACTTTTCAAGATTATCACCAACCCGGCATACCAGCCGATCAACGGGCTTAAGGAAGAGAAGTGATTCAACATTTTCATGGTTCGGCTGTGAGGTATCGAGAAAGACAAACTCCTCTTGCAAGGCAAGGAATTTAAGCAATTTTTCCAGATCCGGATCCATAATTCTCAACATATGTCTATCCTTTCAATGCGGAAATCTTCAACAGGGCCATCGTTGTTTGATAACGTAGTGATAGCAGCAACTGCCTGACCTTTAATTGGTTTTATTTATGATACCAATCAATAATTCTCATCCATTGCAACGGCTACGAATTTAGCATATAGTGGGCAGCGAAATTTATCGTTGTAGTTGTTGTAATTCGGTGCACCTTATACTATTATCACCGGGTATTTCTTACACGACGACACAAACCCTCAGGAAAAATATACTATTTCGGCAGTTTCCGCCACATTGCTGGCACAACTCACAGAAATAACAAAGGAGAACACATTATGTCGCGAAAGATGGTTACAATTGACGGCAACCAGGCGTGCACCCATGTCGCCTATGCCACGAGTGAGGTCATCACACTTTACCCCATCACTCCCTCCACCCCTCTTGCTGCAGAAGCGGATTCCAAGTCGGCTTCCCTGCAAAAAAATATCTGGGGCACCGTCCCTGTCGTCAACCAGATGCAGTCCGAGGCCGGGGTTGCCGGCTCCATTCATGGATCTCTTGCAACCGGAGCTCTTTGTACAACCTTCACGGCCTCCCAGGGCCTGCTGTTGATGATTCCCAATATGTACAAAATTGCCGGTGAACTCACCCCGACAGTTTTCCATGTGACCGCAAGGGCCATAGCCTGCCAGGGGCTGTCAATTTTTGGCGACCACAGTGATATCTACGCCGCACGGCAGACCGGTTTCGGAATGCTCTGCTCGGAAAATGTGCAGCAGGCCATGGACATGGCGCTCATCGCCGGCCAGGCGACACTCGCTTCGAGGATCCCGTTCATCCATTTCTTCGATGGCTTTCGTACCTCCCATGAAATCCAGAAAATTGAAGAAATCAGTTTAGATCAAATGGCCGAAATGATCGATGAAGAATTGATATTCGAGCACAGGCACAGAGCCCTCTCACCTGATCACCCAACCATTCGCGGCACCGCGCAAAATCCGGATGTCTATTTTACCGGTCGTGAAACTGTTAATAAATACTACAATGCGGTCCCTGCAATCATGCAGGAGACCATGAATAAATTTGCCGGCATCACCGGTCGTCAGTACCATCTTTTTGATTATCATGGTGCACCCGATGCGGAAAATGTCGTTGTCATGATGGGTTCTGGCTGCGAAACCGTAGCCGCGACGGTCGACTACCTCATTTCCCAGGGTGAGAAAGTTGGTATGGTCATGGTTCGCCTCTATCGTCCGTTCGACTGCAAGGCCATGGTCAATTCGCTGCCTTCCTCCGTGGAACGTATCACCGTGCTCGACCGTACCAAGGAACCTGGTGCACCCGGCGATCCTCTCTACCTTGATGTTCGTGCAGCAATCGGCGAAGCAGCTGAATCGAACAGTTCCATTTATCCGCCGGTCATTCTTTCCGGTCGTTACGGTCTTGGTTCCGCAGAATTTACCCCGGCAATGGTTAAGGCTGTCTATGACAACATGGATGCCATGGCCCCAAAAAACAAGTTCTGCGTCGGTCCAAACGATGACGTAACCTTTGCAAGCCTCGACTACGACATCTCCTTTAACATTGAAGGCAAGGACGTTTACCGGGCCATGTTCTACGGTCTCGGCTCCGACGGTACCGTGGGCGCCAACAAGAACACCATCAAGATCATCGGCACCGAAACTGATAACTCCGCCCAGGGGTATTTTGTCTATGACTCGAAAAAATCAGGGTCAATCACCACCAGCCATCTTCGTTTTGGCAAAAACCCGGTTGTTGCGCCCTACCTGATCGACAAGGCCAATTTTATTGCCTGCCATAACTTCGCCTTCCTCAAGCAGGTGGATATGATCGGCAACCTGGACGAAGGCGGCACTTTTCTGCTGACTACCAGTTTCGACAAAGATACCGTATGGAATGAACTGCCCGGAAAAGTCCAGCGTGATCTGATCAACAAGAATGCCAAGTTCTACATCATTGATGCAGTCTCCCTCGGACTCGCTCTTGGTCTCGGCGCGCGCATCAATATGATCATGCAGACCGCTTTCTTTTTAATTTCAGGCATCCTTACCCAGGATGAGGCCATTAAAGCCATCAAAAAGGCCATCAAAAAGACCTACGGCAAGAAGGGCGACAGCGTTGTCGAGATGAACTACAGCGCGGTTGACGGCGCAGTAAAGAATATCGTTCAAGTCCTCCTCGGCACCACCGTAGACGGTAAGGAGATGCCGCCGACAGTACCAGAGAATGCCCCGAAATTTGTCAAGGAAGTTACCGCCAAGATCATTGAAGGCAACGGAACGAAACTGAAAGTTTCGCAAATCCCCGCTGACGGAACCTGGCCGACCGGCACCACCCAGTACGAAAAACGTAATATTGCCGTTGCCGTTCCCCGCTGGATCCCGGAAAACTGTATCCAGTGTGGTCAATGCGCCCTGGTCTGCCCGCATGCGGCAAACCGCATCAAGGTCTTCCCTGAAGCAAAAGACGCCCCGGCCGCCTTCCAGTCTATCGATGCCGTTGGCAAGTCATTTAAGGGCCAACGTTTTGCCCTGCAGATTTTTACCGAAGATTGCTGCGGCTGCACCCTCTGCGTCAGTGTCTGTCCGGCAAAGACCAAAGCGCTTGAGATGATACCCAACAGTGATGAAGTTAAAGCTGTTCAATCAAAAAATGTTGAGTACTTCCTGTCTCTGCCAGAAATCAATCCGGCTGACATCAATGTGGCAACCATTAAAGGCAGCCAGTTGAAACAACCGCTGTTCGAATTTTCAGGCGCCTGTGCCGGTTGTGGAGAAACACCGTACATCAAGCTCATCTCCCAGCTTTTCGGCGACAGGATGTACATCGGTAATGCTACCGGTTGTACCTCTATTTACGGCGGCAATCTCCCGACGACACCTTATTCGAAACGCAGCGATGGTCGCGGTCCCACGTGGGCCAACTCACTGTTCGAAGACAATGCCGAATTCAGTGCCGGTATGCGTACCAGCGTCAACAAGCTGCGCAATCAGGCTATTGAGCTTCTGACCAGTGCCGCTGAGGCAGGCATCGTCAAACAGGACCTGACGACGGCTATCATCGAGGCGGTACAGGTTACCCAGATGGATATTGAAGCCCAGCGGGCACGGGTTGCCGAGGTTAATGCGGCTCTTGAGGGGAACAGCCAGCCCATCGCCCGTCGCCTGTTACACCTCACCGATTTTTTGGTCAAAAAATCCGTTTGGGCTTTCGGCGGTGACGGCTGGGCATATGATATCGGTTACGGTGGCGTGGATCACGTCCTGGCCTCCGGCGAGAATGTCAACATCCTGGTACTCGACACCGAGGTTTACTCCAATACCGGTGGCCAGATGTCCAAATCCACGCCACGTGCCGCTACCGCGCAGTTTGCGTCCAGTGGGAAGAAAATGCCCAAAAAGAATATGGGCATGATCTTCGCCACCTACGGCAATGTCTATGTTGCGCAAATCAGCATCGGCGCGAATCCGGCCCATGCAATAAAAGCAATTGCCGAGGCGGAAGCCTACGACGGACCATCACTGATCATTGCTTATGCCCATTGCATAAACCATGGTATCAACATGGCGCTTGGCCTTGAGCAGCAGAAAAAGGCGGTGGCCTGCGGTCACTGGCCGCTGTACAGATTCAATCCAGACCTGGAAGCTCAGGGCAAAAATCCATTGATCATTGACTCGAAAACCGAGCCAAGCATCAGCTTTTCAGATTATGCCCTTGGCGAAAACCGTTACCGTACGCTCAAGCGGGTCAATCCGACGAAGGCCGATGCACTTCTTGCCGAATCACAGAAAGACGTCCTGCATAGCTTGAAATTCCTCAAGAGCCTTGCAGCAGCCCTTGAGCCTGAAGAAAAAGTGGAAGAGTAATTTCTCCCCAGAATCCCTTGATGCCGACAAATGCCGGTATCAAGAGGTCAGTTCTGCAAATAAAAAAGGCCGCGTGGGAGTTACCACGCGGCCTTTTTTATTGCGTCCTTCTTCAGGACTATTTTTTCAGAACACCGGTACCGACTTTCTGGGCGGCGGTCTGCGCTTTCAACTCCTCATATTCTTTGATCGACTGCATAACGGTTTCATCCTGCCGTTCTTTTATCTGCGCCACCTTGGCCTTAATTTTCTCCTCTTTTATATTTAAGGTCTGAGCGCCAAAAAGGGTAGCTGCCAGATATTTAAAAGAAAAAAGCATCAATTCGACATCGTCTTCCCGGATCTTGTCGATAGTCTCTTGATCCAGTTCATAGGTATCGAGAAAGGTACTCTCGAAAACAAACTTACGAAAAGTAGCAATATCGGTAGAGGCCATGAAAAACATTCGTTTTGCCTGCTCCGACAGGGTGGCCTGGAGACCGTAGGACTTGCGCCGCATGACCAGTCGTAACCACTCCTTATTCATCTCGTCGCGAACATCGACCCCCTGGTCTGCACGCCATTCACGAATGGTCCATTCTTTATCTTCTTCAAAACCCTTGCAATGGTCCTCCCTGACTGTGAAAAAAAACTTTTCTTCGGCGGTCTTTACCTCCTCACCATCGGCATCTCTCGAACCGCCCTCATGGAAATCAGCCATGCCGACGGGATAATACCTACAGGCGGTGGGACGATCGGTATACACGGTACATCCTTCAGGGGTGACGAAGGGACATTTATTGTCCTCTTCCCGCAATTTGATCATAACACCCGGCATATCCGTTTTTTCAAGATAGGTTGGCAGACTATATGTATGCAAAAACTCATGGGCCGGGATTGCAAGTCTTCTGGTCAGCTGCAGAATATCATAGGGGGTGAGAATAATTTTGATGCCGCCGCAACAGGCGGTAAAACATCGTACTCCGGGATGACAGCGAAATTTCAACGGACTGTCGAGAGTCAATTTTTTCGGTTCAATCGACGATGGATTTTTTTCCTTGCCGAAAATTGTCTGTACCTTGGCGTCACTTTCGTTCTTACTCATTACATCACCTAAAAGTAAAATATTATATCGGAACCCTTTCGTAGCAGGGTTGAAGTTTATTGCAGACAGCCTCTCATCATAAACATCTCCACACATTGTGTAAACTACTTTCACCTGTGCAGCGATTCTTCATCTTTGTCTGTGCCCCGGCAGTATCTTTTGGCACCTCCGGCCAAAAGAAACTGCTCGACAATTTCAGCTTACCCCTTGCAGTTTTCCTTAATAGTTCGTATATGTCACAATGCTTGAGTGTTTTATTTATTTTTTCAGCATGCCGGATAACCGGCATGAGAAGGGTTTTAGCGAATGAAAATATTTAGTCGTCCGATTGATTTAACCGGTGTCAGTACCGTCGTCTACCATCTTCCCGATGGTCCTGCGCTCTCCCTGAAGATTGAAGGTATCGAAGAGTACCTCGATCTTGAACTCGAACTGGGCCATGTCTGCGACACATCCGATATCGATGGGGTATTACACTTCTTCCCCAAAGGAAACGCTTGAGTTAGCGACTCCACCTAGCAACACTTCAGCACCTCTGTCATGGTGATAAAAAGTCCAGACCAGAACCCAGCATTTTTCTGCGACAGCCACATCCATACCCGACTCTGCGGCCATGCGGTCGGGGAGATGGAAGAGTACGTCCAGGCAGCCATCCGCAAGGGACTGAAAAAAATTATCTTCCTGGAACATATGGAGCAAGGCATTCGCCATACTCCTGGGAAAACCTGGCTCTCGGCGGATGATTTTGACATTTATTTTTCCGAAGGACAGAGACTGCAAGCAGCATACAAAGATCAAATAATCATCGGCCTGGGCGTCGAATGCGGTTACAATCCCGATACCCATGACATCCTGCAGGCAAGGCTTGCCGAAAGACGCTGGGACCAGATTGGCATTTCCTGTCATTTTTTAAAGATTGACGGGATGGCTGATCACCTGAATATGTTCAGCAGTAAAGAAAGCAATATCCTGATCGCCCGGCAGGTCGGCGCCGAAACAATCCTCGATCGTTACTTCATCACCCTGACCGAGGCAGTCCGCTCTCTACCGGGCACCATGCTCTGTCACCTCGATGCAGCTCTGCGCTATTTACCGGAAATTTCCTTCACCGAGTCGCACTATGTCTTAATCGACACTTTGCTTCAGGCGGTCAGTACCAAAGGCATGGCCGTCGAAATCAACAGTTCCGGCTTTGCCATACGCCGGGAGCAGTTTCCAAACCGGCGCATCCTGGCCATGGCACAATCCTATAACATCCCTTTCATTTTCGGCTCCGATGCGCACAAGCCGGAGGATGTTGGCAGATATTTTGACCTCATTGCCTCCCTTCCCCTTTCAGAAGTGTATCCATAGCAGCACCTAGACTTTTCGCGTTGAACGGTTTATGGACAATTGCGTTCACGCCGGCCATATGGGCTTCCTCATTATCCTGGCTCTCATTCTGCGTCGTCACCATAATAATCGGCAGCAGTTTGGCCGAATACTTCTGACGAATCCGTTCCGTTAATTGTATCCCGGTAATACCCGGCATATTCAGATCAGTGAGGACCATCAGGGGTTTCTCCGTCTGTAGCCATTCCAGCGCGGACGCAGGAAACTCAAACAGTACCGGCTCAAAGCCCAATTCATGCAGTGTTGCCTTGTAAATATTTAAAATCATTCTTGAATCGTCAACTGCAACAACTTTTGGCCGTACCGCCTGCTCCTCGTCACCGGTGAGTTTAGCGGCAAAATCATTTTTTCCGGCCTGGAGCAGGAGTTTATGGTAATGCTTGCGAATGTCCTTATGGGCGTGGGGAAGATAAAACAGTGCCAGTTCCTCAAACAGTCCGTCGTCGGCCAGGTGAACAAAAATAGAATCAACCTGGGCATTGACGATGATTTTGGCAATGTGCCGGGCCTCGTTTTCCGGCCCACGTAACAGGTTTTTTATGCCCGCTCCGAGAATCGTTGAAAAATTCTTGTCAATCGCCCTGGCCGCGGCAACACAGACGTGGTCTTCCGGATCGGTCAAACCGGCAGTAAGGGTATATGCGCCCTTTTTCAGGGGCAGCAAGGCAAGCGCCTCGTAGGCGGCAAAGCGAACATTGGCACTTTTAGGTTCATTGCTGAGCAGTTTTCGAATAGGCACAACGGCCGACTCATCGCCGATATCACCTAACACATTCAAAGTATGAATGAGAAAGTCGGGGTCATCGTGGACTAGGTTGTCAATAAGTACCGGCACCGCTTTCGGACCAATCCTCACCAACTCTGATTTAGCAAAAGTGCGCATATGCGCATAATGTGAACGGATAGTATCGTTGAGCTTTTCCAGGGAGACCTGGTCTTGTACTTCCGAGAAAATCGACAAGATCAAGTAATCAATTTCATTATCCGTTCCCATCCTTTCGGCGAGACGGTGCATGGCCGTGGGAGTCCCCACCTGTCCGAGCGACTGCACCGCAGCGATGATAAGCTCGCGGTTGGCAGCATAGAGATAGTCGGTCAGGGTATTTATCGCCAGCGGGTCGCCAATGAGACCAAGGTTTTCTATTATTAACAGAATCTCCGCTTCATTTTCAGACATGGCAATAAGATCAAGGAGAACAAAGGTTGCCTCTTCCAAACGAAGTTCTCCGACGACCTTGATCAGCTCGGTTTTATCGAGGATTTTCGGTGAACCAAGAAATTCTATCAATTTTTCCGGATAGGCCAGAAGAATGGAAAGAAGAGTCTCACGGATGCTCGGCATCTCATCGGCCACCGCCATCTGGTCCGTCAGAAGATAGATGAAAAGTGGTACGGAAAAATCCGGCTCCGCCCTCGACAATACATATACCAGCCGATTACGGGTCTTGTGGTCTACCTGCGCTATATGGGCTAAAACAAGCCTCGCCTTGAGGGCATCACCTGTTTTGATATTGTCCTGGAGTTCTTCAATCATATGTTGCGGATTCAGTTCAGCCATAATTACTCTGTCGCACCCGTGCCCTTGCAGAATTTTTCAATAAAAAACCCTTATCCAAACTGATTTGTTGATCATATCACAGCGTGCCTCCGCTTGTCTAGCCATGACAAGCAGGGGCACGCGGTGCAAACCCACCGGGATGAGAGAAAACTCTTGCTGAACTTTATAAGAAACGCATTGCCGGACGAAATAGCATCAGCTTACAGGCAACCAGTCAGCCCCAATCCGGTTGATGACATTGAAGCCGCCCGGCAGAACCGTACTGCTTTTTACCCCGGCGTAGTCCAGGAAGATCTGCACTTCAAAGGACCTGGAACCGGCGTTGCAAAAGACAATGAATTTCTTATCCGTCGGCAGTTCCGCATAGCGATCGCGCATCTGCTCGTAGGGGAGAGAATGCCACAAGGCGGCGCCAAAACGTTCGACAAAAGGTGCAGCCTCATTTTTATGGCGGACATCTAGCACCTGCCAGTCCGGATGACTGGACGGGTTGGCCATAAAACTGTAGAAATCTTCAATCGAAATCTGCCGCATCCGGTTATCACAGAGGTTATCGGCAATATAGGCCGCGGCATTGATTGGATCGATGGCCGGAGAAAATGGTGGAGAATAGGCCATTTCAATATTGGCAAAATCATCGATCGTCGCCCCGGCGGCAATGGCCACAGCGGCGGTATCAATCCGAGCGGAGAGGGCATCGTTGACCGGTCCGATCCCCTGCAGACCTAGAACTTTTCTGCTTCGCTTGTCGAAAATCAACTCGAGGATGAGAATATCATGTCCTGGAAAGAAATGCGCCCGGTCTATGGGTGATGAAAGTGAAAATTCGGCGGCAAATCCTTCGGCTCGGGCAGCCTGGAGACTAAGGCCGACTGAACCTAATGACATCTCAAAGGCCTTGACAATAAAGCTACCAACGCCACCTTTGAAGACCGAGGGGATGCCGGCCATATTATCGGCGGCGACGCGCCCTTCCCTGTTGGCCATACTGCCGAACGGGGCAACAAATCGTTTCCCGGAGACGAGATGCATAATATCGACACAGTCGCCGGCGGCATATATGTCCGGATCGGACGTCTGCATCCGTTCATTGACAACGATACCGCCGTTGGCCGACACCAGCAGTCCGGCATTTCGGGCAAGTTCGGAACGCGGCCGCACACCGACTGCCATTATTACCATATCGGCTTCAACAGTGCGTTTACCGGTGCGAACCGCAACAACCTTGCCGTCCTTAACGATAATTTCCTCGGCGGATTCTCCGAGATGCACGGCCACGTTATGATCGCGGAGATGTTTTGCCAGCATTGTCGCCAGCGGCCAGTCGATAATTCGCGGCAACAGCTGGCTCTGGAACTCGATAAGAGCGGTTTCGATACCCCAGAGATCGGTCAGTGCCTCGGCCATTTCAATGCCGATCGCTCCACCGCCGATCACGGCGGCTTTGGAAACTTTGCCTTTGGCGATCATATCTTTTATAGCGATCGCCTTATGCATATCGCTGACGGTGAAAACACCCTGCGCATCGACGCCGGGGATCGGTGGAACAACCGGCGTACTGCCTGTTGCGAGCATCAGCGTGTCGTATTCGATATCCTGTCTCTTGCCGGTCTTGAGATCTTCAAGCTGGACGGTCTTTTTTTTCCGATCAATCGCCAGGGCCCTGGTGGCCGTAAGAGTTTTAACCCCCTTGGCCTTATCAAAAAAGTTCTCATCCCGCAGCATATGAAAACTCGTTGAGCGCAACTCCTTCTCGTCTGAGACATCGCCAGAGACATAATAGGGTATACCGCAGCCTCCGTAGGATATGATAGTGTCCTGGTCAATGACAGTTACCTCGGCATCCGGCATGAGACGTTTTAGCCGACAGGCGGCTTTTGGCCCGGCAGCGACTCCCCCAATAATAACTATTCGTTTTGCCATCTTCTACTCCATATGGGTTAAAAGTATATATACAATAACGCAAGATTCACGTCATGCCCTCTCGACGTCAAGAACGTCGAGACGGAGCCGGTGCCGTTCGTCAAAAAGACGCCATCCGGACATCCAGATGGCACTGACGACGCCGAACCCTGTCCCGGCAGCAATTAGAAACATGATAAGAATTTGATATTTTACCGCCTCAACCGGTGGGGTTCCCCCCAAAATCTGTCCGGTCATCATCCCTGGCAAACTGACTAAGCCGGCTGCCGCCATGGCGTTAATAATCGGCATCATCCCAGTCCGCATACAATCGCTGCGAATATCCCGGCTCGCTTCCTGCCAGGTCTGTCCGAGCAATAAACGTTGTTCCACTTCGCCGCGCCGGCCATAAAGCTGATCGGTCATCCTGTCCATGGCCAGGGCAATGCCGGTCATGGTATTACCAAGGAGCATACCGAGCAGCGGAATGGCATATTGCGGAGTATACCATGGTTCGACCCGAATGATAACCAGCAGCGCCAGGACGGTAACGGAAAAAGAAGAAACGAACATAGCACTGATGCTGATCAGGTACCCCGACAGGCCGACTATTTTCCGCTTTTGTCTGGCCTGCACCTCCCGCCCGGCGGCCAGCAGCATGACAGTCGACATAAGCAGAACAAGCAGCAGGCTGCCGTCGGCAAACAAAAAACGCAGCACTAGGCCGATTACAAGGAGCTGGGCGGTCATCCGACCGCCAAAAAAAAGAATTTTCCGCTCAAGACCGAGACTCAACAGCATGCTGAGGAGAGACAGCAGCACCAGCAGCGACGCTGCTATGGCCAGATCGACACTACTTAAACTGACGACATCCATCTTTTCACGCCTCTCTTACCACTCTAGAAACTTTTTACGTACCCATTTCCAAGGAGAATCTTTCGGCACAGCACGCTTCCAGGATCGCTTCAGGTGCTTTGGTACAGGCCGTTCTGCTCCATGCGCAATACCCTGGCCGACACTCGTTTGAGCTGCTCCGGATCATGGCTCACCCAGACGATTGCCGGCTTATTGAGCCTGCGGTACTGTTCAATAAACACTTCCATCAAGCCGGTATGATACGCATCAAGTCCGGAACTGGGTTCATCGAGCAACAGTACAGCCGGTGTCATTTGCAAAGCACGCAGCAGGGCCAGGCGCTGGCGTTCGCCCGTGGAAAGACGACTGACCTGCCAGTCGAGGACCGCGGCATCAAGGCCGAGCAGTTCGCAGTTGTCACGAAGCAAAGGACTCTGCCCAAACTCAACAAAATGGTCGCCCACTTTATCATGCCACCAGTGCGAATCGGCCGGCACCATGGTCACTTTTGATCGCCATTGTGTCGGATTGCACGCACTGCAGGCAATACCCTCGAGAAATACCTCGCCACCGGCGGGAATAAGGTCGGTTATCGCTCTAAATAACTGGGTCTTGCCTATTCCCGATCTGCCGGTCAAACCGACACATTCACCCTTTTCCACCGCAAATGAATAGGGGCCCTTGTCAAGAAAAGTGAGATGTTCTACGAAAAGGTACATATCTCAGGGAGTTGGAGGCAGGGTAAGAGTAAATGTAGTTCCTTGCCCTTCTTCACTTAGCACCTCTATCTCCGCATGGTGCGTTTCGATTATAGACTTTGTTATGGCAAGGCCCAGGCCGGTCCCCTTATTTTTGTCAGTAAAAAAGGGCGTAAATATCTGCTCAAGCTTTTCCGGTGCCATACCCACGCCGGTGTCTTTGATCACCAGTTCAGTGCCTGTCGAAGGTGAGCGGCGGGTCGTCACCTGCAACTGTCCGCCCTCGGGCATTGCCTGGATACTGTTCATTAAAATATTAAGCAGGGCACGATAAAAAAGCTCCTGGTCCAGTTTGTTCTGCGGCAGGTTGGGATCAAGATCGGTTACCAATTCAATATCTTGACGCTTCAATTCGGAAGAGAGAAAGTCGAGCACTTTTCTGACAACCTGATTCACGCCGGCCGGTTTGAAATCAGCCTTCTGCGGTCTGGCGAAGTCGAGAAACTCAACGACGATATTGTTCAGCCGCATGGTCTCGTCAATGATTATTTTGGCCAGATGTTCATTGCCGGGTGCTACCTTGGCGATGCGTTTTTCGAGAATCTCCGCAGTGCTGCGCACGATACCCAAAGGGCTTTTTATCTCATGGCTGACCGTAGCGACCATTTTCCCAAGGTGCGCCAGCCTTTCCGCCTGATTAAGTTTTTCTTCGAGCCGCAAACGTTCGACGGCTCGCTTTTCAATTATTCGTCCGGCCCTGGACACGATGGATCGCAGCACGAGAAAAAGTATGGCCATGACCACACTGGAGACGACGATAATCCTCCCCTGAAATTTTATGATATTAGCATAGTTGCGTGACAGATCTTTTTCAATCTCGATCACCCCCATGATGAGATCCCCTTCCTCGCCGTCACGACGTACCTGACGAAAAGGGATGAACGTTTTCAGAACACATTCGACCTCGGTGGTGATGTGCAGCATGCTGAGCACCGACCCGCTATAAATGAGTCGGGAATTGGGCGTACCGACCAAGGCTTTATAATACTCTGCCCCCCCCACATCTTTTTTTCCAATGAGCTCTGGATTGGTCGAATAGGAGATGATGTTCATGCTTGAATCATAGATGGTTACCGTATCAATTTTCAGACCCTGGGTCACTCCTTTAATAATCCCGTCAAGCAGTTCGAACTGTTCGGGTTTTCGCAGGGCAATACCGCCATAGCGAATAACTGCGGGCAAAACGAAACGCCTGAAAACCTGTTGATTAAGGTTTTCCGCCAGCAAAAGAGAATACTCCTCATTTTGCTCAAGCATAACTTTTCGGGCGTTGTTGGAAATAATCCAGGAGAGCAGAAGAGTAAATACCAGGATGGCAGCGAGACTGGAAAAGGAAAAGTATTTTACCAGCTTAAAGGACTCAAGGCCGGCTTCCAGCTTTTCTTTTCGGATCGACTCAAGAACCGCATCACTCTCATCCCCTTTCGTCATTATCCTTTCTCCCAGGGAAGTAATGCGGTTTATTTTGTACGGTGCATTCACCGATCACCTTGCGTACAGTGCAGCCGATCGATCAGAGCAGTTACATATCAAGCGCTCACCTTCCCCGTCGAACCAGGGAAGGTGAGCCTGTCAGTTGGCCTTTTTTCGCAGATATGTCGGAGTCTCGAGATAATCATCATTCCAGTTAAGCGAGGTTGTCGCCTTGCCCTCGGGGATATTTGAGGAACCTAGATTGTCCAGTGCGTCAAAGTTTGAACCGGGCAGCCGCGTCACCCTGGGCTGTTTGTTCGGGGCAGCCGGCGACCCTTTGACGACAATCTCTGGTTCTTTAATCGGTAACGGCCTCCGCATATGATCCTGGACCGGATTGATAGTCTCTTTCTTGTTGACCATCCCGCCTACCCCGGTGGCAATAACTGTAACATGCAATTCATCTCCAAGGGCATCGTCATAGAGGGCACCAATGACTACTTTCGCATCATCATCGACTTTTTCTTGAATGAGCGCAGACGCCTCCATGAATTCGGCCATAGTGAAGCTTGCCTCCGAGGCCGAGATATTAATGAGTAGACCGCGTGCTCCATCGATGCCGAAGTCTTCAAGCAGTTGATTGTCTATGGCCTTCCTGGCGGCCTCGGTTGCACGGTTCTCACCGGTTGCAGAACCGGAACCCATGACAGCCGGGCCGACCTCTCTCATCACTGTTCGCAGGTCGGCAAAATCGGCATTGATCAGCCCTGGAACATTGATCAGATCGGTAATACCCTTTACCGCCTGGAGCAAAACATTATCCGCCATAGCCAGCATATCGGAGAGTTTGCTGTTTTTCTGCATTATGGAGAGAAGCCTGTCGTTAGGCACGGTGATGATCGTGTCGACATATTTTTGCAGCTCCTGCCAGCCCTCCTCGGCATTTCGGGCGCGGTATTTGCCCTCAAAGCTAAATGGCTTGGTCACTACAGCAACGGTCAAGGCGCCGAGTTCTTTGCTTGCCCTGGCCACAACAGGGGCTGCGCCGGTTCCTGTCCCCCCGCCAAGTCCGGCTGTGACGAACACCATATCACTGCCTTTAAGAGCCGCTTTGATTTCCTCCACAGACTCCATGGCTGCCATATTCCCGGTTTCCGGGTCTGCTCCCGCGCCGAGGCCTTTGGTAATACTCGGCCCGATTTGCAGACAGACATCAGCCTTTGACTGATTAAGCGACTGCTTATCAGTATTGGCTACAATGAACTCTACTCCCTGAAGTCTATTGGCGACCATCGTGTTGATAGCATTACCGCCACCCCCACCGACACCAATTACTTTCACCACGGCAACACCTTCTGATTCAGCCATCCTAAACGGCATGTCTCCTCCCTCTCTTGTAACGTATATTTGACTCCATGCAGAGATAAAGTACGAATATTATCAGTGCAATACTATAGCATCCCGGAGTTGTCACTTAAACAAAAAACGTAGCAATCACATGATTTTTTTAATCCACTCTTTTACTCTGCCAATAAAGGAGCTGTCCTGCCTGCCTATCTCGTTACGCGCATTCCTGCCAAAAAGAACCAGACCCGTCGCTGTCGTGCATCGAGGACTGTGCAGTTCCTCAACCCTGCCCGTTATTCCGGTTGGATAACCTATCCTCACCGGTAAATCAAAAATCTGTTCAGCCAGCTCAACAAGGTTGGCCAGAAGAGCCGTCCCACCGGTGAGGACCACGCCTCCGTTGATCTTATTTTTTTGTCCGGAGGCAACCATCTCGCTGTTCATCATCTCGAGGATTTCCACTATCCTCGCCTCGAGAATGTCGACCAGGACCTTCTGGGTCACCTTTCGCGGTTCCCGATCCCCTACCGTCGGAACATCTACCACAAGATTGGGCTTAATAAAGGAGGCAATCGCCCCGCCGAAATCTTCTTTTAACCGTTCCGCTTCCTGAAGCGGGGTACGCAGGCCGACGGACAGGTCATTGGTAAGATTATGCCCCCCCAACCCGATTTCGCAGGTATGACGAATCGTCCCATCGTAGAAAATGGCCAGGTCGGTTGTCCCTCCGCCGATATCAATCAGTGCGACGCCCAACTCCATCTCATCCTTGCTCAAAACGGAATTGGCCGAGGCAATTGATTCGAGAACCAGCTCGGCGACCTGCAGTCCGGCCTTATTGCAGCAGGTGACCAGATTGTGTACCGCACCGATGTCTGCCGTAACAATGTGCACGTTGGTGACCAGCCGCACTCCGGTCATGCCGATGGGATTCTGGATTCCGGTATGATCGTCGACCATGTATTCCTGGGGCAGGACATGGATAATACGCTGGTTTTCAGAGATCTTAACGGTCCTGGCTGCCGCGATAACCTCCTCAATATCCGCCGCTTTAATTTCCCGGTTATTGACAGCGACTATACCAGGGCTGTTAAAGCCTTTTATATGATTTCCGGCAATTCCGACATAAACATAGACTGACCGCAAATCACAACCGGCAGATTCCTCTGCAAGTATAACCGCCTGCCGAATGGAATTGACAGTGGACTCGATATTGACGACAACACCTTTTTTCAGGCCCAGGGAAGGCACCGTCCCCACCCCTATTATCTCAACCCGGTCATCGAACACCTCTCCGACGACACAGCAGATCTTCGTCGTGCCGATGTCAAGACCGACGACAAGTTCTCCTGACGCCTGATAGTCGGCATTTTTTTCATCGGCCCGGTCAGCATCAAGGTCGGTAATCACTACATTTTTATTATTGTCATTCATACTTTTTTCTAACCCCTGGAGACGGGACTCTTTTCAGTAGCCCCTCGAAATTTGTCGCTTATCCGAGGGGGAAAACTAGCTTTAAAAAGCAAGCAAATAACCTGTAAGGTACTAACTTGATTCACTCTCTGCGACGAGCACCTTGTCCTGCAAATAATCCATCTGAATGTATTTAATTTGAGAAATCGACCCTTTTCCTTTCTGATTTTTATACAATACCTTGAGAACCTGTACCAGCCGAGCATACTTCTTATTTGTATCGCTGCTGCCAAAGAAAATAGGAAAGGGATTTTCAACGAGATACACCACCATTTCTCCCTCCCTGTTCAGATGAACCTCTGAAACCGACTGCGCCGGAAGATAAGGATTGTTGCCGTTAATATTCTTCAGCAAGACCAGCACCTCAGCAAGGGATTTTTCTCTCGTCAGAGGATCTGCAATCTCCGTCAATCCTGTAATAACAGGGAAATCAATATCGGCGCCAGGCTTGACCTGCAGAAACGGTACCCCTTTCCGGTCAATATACTGCAACTGGACTCCTTGCAGACTTTTGCTGTGTAAAAGGGCCACCGGGACATTTTCAACAATGGCAATCTCCACGGTTGACGGCCAATTCCGTTTCACCACCGCCCGGGCCACCCAAGGAACGTTGAGAAGCGAGGCCTCCACCCGGCGACAGTCCAGACCAATCAAACTTGTCTTGTGGACAATGATTCCGGAAGCCTCTCGCAATTTCCCTTCCGCGATGGTTTCCGTGCCGGAAAAAACTACCCCCGAAACCTGAAAGAAGGGTACTGTTTCGAGATTTTGCAGAACAATCTGCCAACCGCCGACGAACATAAAGAAGAGAAGAGAGGCGGTAAGCGTGGCTAACCCGGCCATCTTGAAAATCAATTTTCTTTTTGCCGCCGTACCTGTTGTATATACCCCGTGGTTTGAGTTTGCTCTTTTTTTTGCGGTCAACACCTGCCTGAAACGGGCCAATCTCTTTTTCTGCGGGGTATATTGACCGCTTTGCCGACTACTTTGTCCGGATAGAGGTGAAAGGTCAAGATTACTTTGCAGATAGCCATTGCCCCCCTTCTTCTTGCCGGCCAAAGTTGAAAATATTTTTTTTATTTTGGCGAGTAACATTTTCATTCTCAGATAAAATGAACTTCCGGTTCCAGGTCGACGCCGCTGTCCTTTTTTACTTTCGCCCGAACAACATGCATCAGACGCACAACATCTTCGGCAGTGGCTCCCCCTTTATTGACCAAAAAATTGCCATGGTGTGCAGAGATCATGGCTCCGCCAATAGTCAAACCTTTCAACCCGCTTGCATCAATTAAACGGCCGGCGCTGTCGTTTGCCGGATTTTTAAAAAACGATCCAGCATTGGGGTAGGTACAGCGTTGCATTTTTTTTCGGCGATCCTGTAATGCCTCGCACTGCTGCCTTATCATATCCGGATCGCCGTTTTGTAATGCCAGTTCCACCTCTGCAACCACCGCGCAACCAAGATGCGCAGCAAAGCCATGCCAGCACCTGTAGGAAAAATCCAGTTCCCTACGGTCAAATCGTTTTTCACCATCAGCCGTCATCAGCACAACGCCCGCAACAATCGCCGACATATCGCTGCCCCATGCCCCGGCGTTCATGATCATCGCTCCGCCGAGAGTCCCCGGAATGCCGCAGGCAAATTCTACTCCGCTATAGCCCCATTCCATACAGCGATAAGCAAGCTGCCTAAGAGAACAACCAGCACCTGCTCGCACGATAACACTTCCGACATTCTGGTTCGACGGTCGGTCAACCGTCTTGAATTCTCCATCCAGGAGAAGAACCACTCCGGCAAACCCTTCATCTCTTACGAGCAGGTTCGTGCCGCGGCCGATAACCCGCCATGGTATCTGTTCATCCAACAGAAAGACGAGCAGGGCCTGCAGTTCCAGCCGGCTCTCAACCTTGACGACAGCGTCGGCAGGGCCGCCGATGGCAAATGAGGTATATCGATCTAAGCGGCATTGCCAATGAACGGGCCGGGCAAGCAGCCCTGTTAACTTTTCCTGTTGTCTTGAGTTCATGGTGTTTCCCCGGTGCACCCATCCTACTGTGCATTCTTTTGCAATAAAAGAAGCAATTCTTCACCAACCCTGACAATATTTCCCGCTCCGAGGGTAAGGACCAGATCACCGGCCTGCAGCATCGGCAGAAGTTCCTCCGCCATGTGCTCCAGCCCCCCGATATACCGGGTATGACGCTGGCCATGCATTTTCGTGGCCTCAAGCAGGCTTTCTCCAGTAACACCCGGTATAGGTTCTTCGCTTGCCGGATAAATATCCGTCATAACAAGATAATCAGCCTTATGAAAACAGGTCTGAAACTCTTTAAATAAAGCCTTCGTGCGCGAGTATCGATGGGGCTGAAAAAGAACCACCAGCCGTTTTTGCGGCCACGCCCCTTTGATTGCGTCTAATGTGGCCCGAATTTCCGTTGGATGATGACCATAATCATCGACTATGGTTATGTCACCAACCTCCCCTTTATGCTGCATTCTACGTTGCACCCCGGCATACCCCTGCAATCCGGTCTGAATTTTGGCAAAAGGCAGTTCCAGCTCCACGCCGACACAGACTGCGGCCAGCGCATTGTAGACGTTGTGGATTCCCGGCGGCATAATATCGATTCTGCCAAGAACACCTGCATCATTTTTTACGGTAAAAAACACCCGTCCACCCTGCCAGACGATATCTTCGGCATAGATATCCGCCTGTGGCGTCAGGCCATAGGTGATTGTTCTTTTTTTAATGGAGGGCAAAATGTCGGCGATATTGACGTCGTCGAGGCAAACGATAGCAGCCCCATAAAAGGGAATTTTATCGATAAACTGCAGAAACGTCGATTTAATGTGCTCAAGATCTCGGTAATAATCCAGATGCTCGAGATCTATATTGGTCACCACTTCGATAACCGGGGACAATTTCAAGAAAGACCCGTCGCTCTCGTCGGCTTCCGCCACCAGAAACTCGCCCTTGCCCAGTTTGGCGTTGCCGCCCAGGGCATCGACCTTCCCGCCGATGACGATGGTTGGATCCAGGCCCGCGGCGGCAAGCATCCAGCTGACCATGGAGGTGGTGGATGTTTTGCCGTGGCTGCCGGCAATGGCGATGCCGTATTTTTTCAGGCGCATCAACTCAGCGAGCATCTCCGCCCGCATGATCACAGGCACATTGGTCTCTTTGGCCATAACCACTTCGGGATTCGACGAGGCAATTGCCGACGACGTCACCACCACATTGGCCCCCGCTATCCAGTCACTTTTATGCCCTTTATAAATCAGCCCGCCAAGCCGTGCGAGATTTTCCGTGATGGCCGAGCTGTGCAGATCCGACCCTGAAACCTTGTAGCCCAAATTGAGCAGCAGTTCGGCGATGCCGCTCATGCCGATACCGCCAATGCCGACAAAATGGATATGTTTTGTTTTTCTATTCATTATGCTTCATTCTTGTCCCGCTGATGCTTCTCTTTTTCCGCCAGGCAGCAGGCCACAATTCTTTTGGCCGCATCGGGAAATGCGAGTCGTTTCATCGCCGCCCCCATGGCATGCAATTGCTGTTCATTATTGATCAGCTGGAGGATGGTCGCCCCGAGCTGTTGTACGGTCAGTTCCTTTTGTCTGAATTGGACGGCGCCACCGCCAGATACATAATAGTCGCCATTTTTTTCCTGGTGGTTGTCGGCGGCAGAGGGATAGGGGATAAGAATCGCCGGTTTGCCGAGCACCGCTATTTCCGAGAGAGTGGTCGCCCCGGCTCTACTGACGAGGAGATCCGCCTGTGCATAGATTTCATCCATCTGCGTAAAAAATCCGGCCACCTCGGCGTCTACTCCCCGTTGTCGATATGCTCCTTTTACCTGCGCTTCATCCCTGTCGCCGGTCTGGTGAATCACCCTGATAGGCCGCAATTCGTCATCGGTCATTAAACATAATGCCTCGGATACCATGGTGTTTACCGCCTGTGCCCCCTGGCTGCCGCCGAGAATGAGCAGGGTTCGTTTTTCATTTTTTCGCGGCGGAGCTTTTTTTGCCAGTTCAAGAATTTTACTGCGCACCGGATTGCCGGTGTAAAGTATTTTCTCCGCCGGGAATTCCGTGCCGCTGCCGGGCAGCGACAGACACACCCTGTCGGCTATTTTGCCGAGTTTTCGATTGGCCAGCCCAGGTACTGAATTCTGCTCATGGATAACCACTGGAATACCGAGATTTTTTCCGGCCATAACCACCGGACCGGTGACATAGCCACCCACGCCAAAGATAATGTCCGGTTTAAAATGGCGAATGAGCAGCAGTGCCTGCAGGTACGACAAGGGCAGTACGGCAAGAGCTTTGAGAAGTTCCAGAGGATTTTTACCCTTCAGGCCGTAACAGAGGATACTCGCACTGGTAAAGCCGTAGGCCCCAAGACTTTTGCTGTCCATTTTCCTTCTGGTACCGACAAAGAGCACTTCCGTATCCGGCCGCTGCTTCTTGAACTCCTGGGCGGTGGCCACCGCTGGAAACAGATGCCCTCCTGTGCCGCCGCCGGTGAGAAGCAGTCGTATTTTCTGATCTTTTCCGCTCAAGCCGCCTCCCCCATTTTCTTATCGCCCAAGGCGGACGGCAGGGCCAGTACCGCCTTTTTGAATTCGTTGCCCCGATGGCCATAACTGGTAAACATGTCAAAACTGGCACAGGCCGGAGAGAGCAGGACGATATCGCCCGGCATGGCCTCCCGGGCCGCTATCTGCACCGCGTCCGCCATGGACTGCGCCGGCTGTATGTCGACGATATCGGCCAGCGCATCGCGCAGGAGCCCGGCTGATTCACCAAGAACGATCATTTTTTTTACCCCCGCCGCCACACTCTCGCGCAGCAGACGGTAATCATCCCCTTTGTCACGCCCCCCAGCGAGCAAAATGACATTTTTTTCAAACTGAGCCAGAGCGCCAATGACCGCACCGGTATTCGTCGCCTTGGAGTCGTTAAAATAGTCTACCCCGTTTACCTCGGCAACAAACTCGATACGATGCGGCAGCGGACAAAAAACTCGGAGTCCGGCCTCGGTGGTTCGGTGGCTGCAGCCCAGCGAGCGGACCGCCAGGATAGCCGCGGCATAATTCATCAGGGTGATGTCATTGATGCCCTCAAGGTCTTCAAAGCAATACTCTTCCTGCTCGTTATCCACCAGGAGGCTGATCCGCTTATCAGCGCATCTTGCCGTGCAGCCCTCACTTTTACCGAAGGTGTTCACTACTGCCGGCAGTCCAGGTGGAAGCAGTCGACAGAGGGGATCATCGCCATTGATAACCACCACGGTCTCGGCTTTCGCGTGCAGAAATAACTGCATCTTCGCCTGCACATATCTTTCCATTGAAAGATGCCTGTCCAGATGGTCCGGGGTGATATTCAGCAGCAACCCGACATCGGGAGAAAAAGCCCCACCACTCTCCAGCTGAAAGCTGGACAGTTCCACCACCACCATGTCATAGCCAGCCGGATCTAGCAGATACTCATACAGGGGGGTACCGATATTCCCGCCGACAAAGACTTTTTTACCGGCACTCCGGCAGATTTCGCCGATGAGGGTCGTCACCGTCGTTTTACCGTTGGTCCCGGTAACAGCCACCACCGGCACATCAATCTGACCGGCAGCGATGGCGAGTTCCCCGACGATCCGTACTCCGTCAGCCCGCAGTCTCTGCAGCAGCGGCAGATCCAGATCAACGCCGGGACTGACCAGAAGGAGGTCTGCCCGGTGTAAAAACTCATAGCTGTGGCCACCCGCTTCCCAGGCTATGGCCGTCGCAGCGAGCAAAGTACCTTCCTCGGCAAGAAAGCGCTGCTCCAGTCGGCTGTCCGAGACCAGGACTTCGGCCCCGCAGGAAAGACTATAGCGAACAGCGGCTCGACCGGTGACGCCGAGTCCCATGACCGCAACTCTCACGCCGGGATATATCAAGGATGTCTTCTTCACTAGCGTAGTTTCAATGTGGCAATGGCAACAAGGCCGAGAACAATCGATACAATCCAGAATCTGACGACAACCTTTGGTTCATGCCAGCCTTTTTTCTCAAAATGGTGGTGAAAAGGGGCCATTAAAAAGATCCGCTTTCCATGGGTCATCTTGAAGTAGCCGACCTGCAGAATCACCGACAAGGCCTCCATGACAAAAATTCCTCCGACAATCGCCAGCAGAAATTCCTGCTTGATGATTATCGCCGTGGAACCAAGAGCCCCACCGATGGCCAGCGAGCCAACATCTCCCATGAACATCTGCGCCGGATAGGCGTTGAACCACAAAAAGCCAAGACATGCTCCAAAGAGCGTCCCGCAGAATATGGCCAGCTCACCACTGCCGGCGACATAGGGAATCTGCAGGTATTCGGCCAGCACCACATGGCCGGCCAGATAGGAAAAGACCAGATACACCGCGGCGGTGACCACCGTTGGCCCGGCAGCCAGACCATCGAGTCCATCGGTGAGGTTGACCGCATTCGATGCCCCGACAATGACGATGGTCGCAAAGACAATATAAAACCAGCCGAGATCAGGACGAAAGTTTTTCAAAAACGGCAGACTCAGATGCCCATCAAAGCCTGGATGCAGAAAGATAACCAGGCCAACCATCGAGGCCCCGAAAATCTGCAGGGCCAGCTTCCACCGGGCACTCAAGCCTTTGGAGTTGTTTTTTCGTATCTTGCGCAAATCGTCAATTGCGCCAATGCAACCGTAAAACAAGGTCACCGACAAGCCAAGCCACACCAGGGAGTTATCGAGCCGCGCCCAGAGCAGAGTCCCAACGGTGACGGCGGTAAGAATCAGCAGGCCGCCCATGGTCGGCACGCCCTGCTTGGCCAGATGCGTCTCTGGACCGTCGTCACGCACCACCTGACCAATCTGATAATGGCGCATGGTTCGTATAAAAATCTGGCCAAGAATAAGGACAAGCAAAAACGCGGTAACTGCCCCGCCTATGGAACGGAAAGTTATGTAGCGGAAGACATTCAAGCCGCTCAAACTGGTATGCAGTGGATAAAAAAGATGATACAGCATAAAAAATCCAACTCGCTGGTAGATGGTTCAGTAACAGTGATACGGGCCCGGATCGGCTCGAAGGCTTCCCGAAAATGTTTATTCTCGGACAAGATCCTAGGCCCTTTGTATCAAAAATCAATAATTTCTCCGACGATGGTCTCAAAGCGCAGACCTCGCGAGGCCTTGACGAGGACCACATCATCCTGGCCAAGCTTTTTGCGGTCAACCAGGTCATGAATCCATCGAGCGGCCCCTTCTTTGTCCTCAAAGAGAAGGAGACGATCCTCCGGATAACCGTGGTCGAGCGCTCCCTGTACCACATCTTTCTTAAATTCCCCAACCACTCCGACCCAATCAATCGCCAATTCAGCAATCAATGTGCCGATGTCGCAATGCGCCTGCCTGGCAGCGGCACCAAGTTCTCGCATGTCACCGATAACGGCGACGGAAGCTTTTCCTGCTATCATCCTCAATGTCTTCAGGCCGGCGGCCATTGATGCCGGGTTGGCATTGTAGGTGTCATTGATTATGGTGAAGCCGGATCTGGCACGGAGCATTTCCATGCGTTTATCCGGCGGCCGAAAATCAGCGAGCCCGGCAGCAATGTGCTGCAGTGATGCACCGGCCGCAAGGCCGATGGCGGCGGCACAGAGGGCGTTGGAGACATTGTGCTCTCCGGCAATAAAGAGGCGGATTCCGACCGCCTCTTCCCGGTAATGCAGGGTAAAGGTGATAGCACCGCCTTCCGCCATATGCATTTCAGAGGACCAGAGATCTGCCTGCTGCTGTCCCGCTGAACCGTGCACGGCGAAGGTAATTTTCCGATGCGTATATTTCCTCAAGAGCTCGCAGATTCGGCGATCATCAAGATTGACAACCAGTATGCCTGACTCTTTCGTTGCGGCAAAAAGCTCTTCTTTCGCCCTGGCGACTCCTTCAATCGACTGCAAGCCCTCCAGGTGCGCCCCATGGATGTTGGTGATACAGCTGATATCAGGGTCGGCGATGGCCCCGAGCCGTTTGAGTTCACCGGGCCGGTTCATACCCATTTCCAGCACCGCTGCGCGATGTTCAACATCAAGCGGCAGCAGAGACAGGGGCAGGCCGATAAGATTATTAAAATTTCCTTTTGTTTTCAAGACACATTCGGCAGGAAAATCAGGTCCTGCCGGCCACATCCGCGCAAGTATTGCCGCAACCATCTCTTTGACGGTGGTCTTGCCACAGCTCCCGGTAAGGCCGATGATGACCTGGTCGCATTGCCCGGCCAGCTGCCTCCGACGAAAGGCAGCCATGTCGCCCAGGGCCTGCGAGGTATCCTCAACTTCTACCTGACAAACCGCCAACTCGGGTGGGAGAGAAAGCCTTTTTTCAACCACCAGGCAGGCAGCACCATTTTCCACCGCCTGCCAGGCAAAGTCATGGGCATCATGGCTTTCTCCTTTCAGGGCGACAAAAATCCCATCGCGGCTGACTAGCCTGCTATCGGTAATGACCGGGCCGAGTAATTTCGTCGAATCTACTGGATTCTTCCCTGGGTACAATCTGCCTCCCGCTGCAGTCGCCACCAGCTCCGCCGTCCACGAGAAGAGCACGCGTTTTGCGGCCAGGCGATCATCAAAAAAACGTTTTCCCTGCAGGGTCAATTGGTAGGGCTCATGGCCTTTGCCGGCAATAACGACGATATCTCCAGGCGAAGCCGCCCGAATCGCTGCATCGATCGCTTTTTGCCTGTCACGTATTACCACATATCCAAAATCTTTGCTGCTTGTTACCTGGAGAGATATATCATTTTTCACTTCCAGCCGGGGCAGCGTCGTTTTGCGCAGTCCACTAAGAATCTGCGCCACTATTCGTTCAGGGTCTTCGTTGCGTGGATTATCATCCGTCACTACAGCGATATCACATAATTTTCCCGCAATTTCGCCCATCAGCGGCCGCTTACCCTGATCCCTGTCCCCGCCGCAGCCAAAGACACAGACCAACTTATTATGCGGCAGAGCAGCCACGGTTGTCAGCACTTTTTCCAGAGCGTCCGGGGTGTGCGCATAATCAACCAGCACCACCGGCCCCTTTCTCTCCCAGGCCGAACCAGTGCTGACCCGCTCGAGTCTTCCGGGAGCTCCGGCAGCTGTGGCCAGAGCGCGGCAGATAAAGGCCTCATCAAGGCCCAGGGCCAGACAGAGACTGTAAACGGTCAAGATATTATCTATATTGTAGCGCCCGACCAGCGGCGACGAAAGAGTATGCCGGCCGGAAGGGGTCGCAAGAACGAGATCCGTCTGCTCAAGGGTAGTCGAGTAACTCCGCAGCCAGACCTCCGCCCCCTCTTCTTCGCCCCATCGTATCGTTTTCCTGCACCTTTTGTCA
Organism: Desulfopila aestuarii DSM 18488; assembly: GCA_945863875.1. Taxonomy (GTDB): domain Bacteria; phylum Desulfobacterota; class Desulfobulbia; order Desulfobulbales; family Desulfocapsaceae; genus Desulforhopalus_A; species Desulforhopalus_A aestuarii_A. Next base: position 19,743 of record CAMBBS010000025.1, on the reverse strand, counting down.
CAAATATCCTGCAGCAGATGCAGCCATTCTTTTTCCTCCGAACTCCCGTGCACTCTCGGCAGAACTGCTGTCCCGGTATTTTTCATATACTCCGAAAAGAGACGAGCCTTGGCCTGAAAATAATCTTCCATGCCTGTATGATAATCCAGATGATCCCGGGACAGATTGGTAAAAGCGGCAGCATCAAACGAGATGGAGCCGATGCGCGACTGGGCCAAGGCATGCGACGACACCTCCATAATCACCTGGTCCACCCCATTATCAACCATTTCTCGCAACAATTCCTGAAGCAAAAAAGCCTCCGGGGTAGTAAAGCGGGTTGGCAGAATCTTCTGCTCCAACCGCCGGTTGGTGTACCTGTTGTTAACCGTTCCGATAACCCCGACCGCCATGCCCGCCTGCAGCAAAACATGCTCGAGAAGATAGGTACATGTAGTCTTGCCATTAGTGCCGGTGATACCGATAAAGTGCAGTCTTTCCGCGGGTCGATGAAAAAAGTTTGCCGCGATGGCCGCATATGCCTGCGCGGTATCTTCTACTTCTATGACAGTTGCCTGCAGGTCTCTTGCCCGGGCTTGGTCAATTCTTCCTGGACCACAGATTATGACCGGGGATCCGGCAGCTACAGCCGCCTCAATATAATTGTGACCATCGCAGGCAACTCCGGCAAGAGCGATAAAAAGACTGCCTGGAACAACGTGACGCGAGTCAACGGCGACCGTGGTGATCAGCTGTTCATCCATTGTCCTGGCGGAGTTGGAAGAGATCAATGTATATCGCAGCCCGTGGAGAAGAGATGCAACTGTCGTGGGTGTTGTCGAAGATGCCATGCGCATTGTATTGTAAAAGATTGTCGGTTTACACCAAGGCTGAAACATAAAAAAGCACCCTACGCATAAACGCTGGACGGCAAGGGAACACTAATAAATTTCAGACTTATTTCTTGTCTCCCGGGGTCACCCCTGCAGGCGGCCCCTTGGGTAATTTATCTGGAACTATATTCTCCTGCTTTTCAAGAATCAAGACACATTCGGTTATTCCTTTCAACGAGGTCCCCGGCCGGGGCTTTTGATCGACAACCCTTCCTGTTCCCTGGATTTGCAGCTCGACAGGTATCCCCTGCAGGAGACGCAGACTTTTTCTCAGACTAAACCCCTTCAGATCCGGCATGACCCCGGGGGTGACCTGTTCTTCTTTCTCAACTTTTTTAAGAATGCCGCTCAACTCAAGAGCCAGGCGGTTCCCCGCCTGATAATTATCCTCGTGCCCGACCTCAGTTTCTGCAAAATCGGCTAAAGACTTGCCTATTTGCTGGAGTACCGAGATTCTCTCGACCTTTTCTTCGACAATCTGCTCGATAGTTTTTCTTTTTTCGTCCACGTCACTGCTCACTCCCAGCGGGCTCCGCTGCACAACAATCAGCATATGCATATCGTTGCTTCCGGCAGGAAGTGTGGCAAACACAACATCATTGATGAGATAGTGCTGCCGTCCGCCATGCAGAGCGGTAACCAGGATATCATCCCTGAAAAAATATGCCCCCGATGCTCCCCGGCTTGCCTGACTTTCAAAAAAAGATTTCAGCCGCTCACCTGCAGCGGCAGACCAGTTGGCCAACCGGCTGTCATTCTCTTCATTTCCCGAGAGGAGAACCTCTTCACCCGTTTCTTTATCAACAACCTTTTTTACGACAAAAGGATCTATTTTTTCACCTTTGCCGAGCAGAATAGAGAAGGTGGTCAGCAACCGCGAAGGTGTGGCAGATTCCGGGACAAAGCCGAATGATCCGACTGGTTCAACGACCGGCTTCTGTTCGCTCGCTGCCGCCTTTCCGGATTGTGCCGGCACATGAAAATCAGTTTTCGATGATTCCTGAAGCCCGAGAGAATCCCAGAAACGCAGCTGACTGCCGAGATCATTATTCTCCGGGACAATACTCCAGGCAGAGGGTGAGAGGTCATGCACAGGTTGTGCGTACAGCATTGTCGCATCCCGCAGGAAGATTCGAAATTTTTCAGGAATACAGAGAGGAACAAAAAACATATTCTCCGTCTGTTCCTGAGAATATCTGGTAAAGGTGTTAGGGTTAAACCCAGGCAGGTTGACACCGCCGATTATTTCACCGGTGCCGCTTTCCAGCAGATAGACAGTGACTTTTGCCGCCTGTTCACTGCGAGCAATATCGTCACTGAGGGTTTCGAGAATATCCTGTATTTTCAGATCGAGGCTTAACACAAGGTCCAGCGCATTACTCAGGGGCTGCTGTTCTTTCTGCTGTTTTATTTTCCTGCCGGCCAAAAGTCGATCATAAAAAAATTCCACCCCGGCCAAACCTATGCCGTTTTCGACATATCCGACAATATGGGCTGCCTGAAAATCATTGGGATAATATCTCTTTTCATCTCTCTGCAGATATATTCCGGGCAGTTGGAGATTATTAAGAGAAAGTTCTTGTTCCTGACTTATATCTTTGGCGATCCAAAGTCGCAGCGCACCTCTTTGCAGCTGCTCTTCTAAGGTATCCTTATCCAGAGCCAGTATCTGACCGAGTTGAGCCGCCGTTTGCTGGATAGAATCGATTTCCCGGGTTCTTGCATACACCGAAACCCGTTCAAGAGTTACCGCAAGCTGTTTGAGGTTTCGGTCATAAAATGCTCCTCTGGCCGGACCATTGCCGGAAAAGGTGCTTTTTACGGTGTGCAGAAGATCCTCGAGAGAGCTGGTTATTCCGTAGTACCGTTCGACCTGGTATAAAGCAGCTCCAAGTGCCGCAACAATCAACAGAGAAAGAATTACCCGCCCCCCCTTTTTTTCTTTCTGCAATCTGAGGCGGGATTTTTTTATCATTTTTTTTATCAGGGATAGACAAAAGTTCCGTTGCTCCGATTGAACCTTCCTACCTGATCTCCGGAAGTTGCATAGAGTGCTAATTTTCCTCCGGCGAGTTTCTCTATATTTTCGGGAGCCCAAAGGCTTGCCTTCTGGGCAAGCAGTTCAATGTTTTTATCCATCAGTTCATGCCGCTGATTATCGATCATGGAAATCGTCTGCTCGGTGTTTGTCACGGCAGAACCAACGAACATTTGTATAACCAGCACCACCGGGAAAAGCATCAACATAATCCTGCCGACAGGTTTCCACAAAACCAGCCATCCGGACAGATCAAAAAGATCCCGGGATCCGATCTGCTGCCGTCCGCCGATTTTGGCGATCGATCGCATATACGCTTCTGTAGAATTGTTATAATTCATAGTGTTCCCTCAGATGGTTAGTGTGCATTGGAAATTCTTTTTTGTGCAACCCTCAGTCGTGCACTTCGCGACCGGGGATTGAGGGCAATCTCCTCCGGCGAAGACTGGACCGGCCTACCGGTCAATACGTCCAGCAACTCGTTGTTTCTAAATTTTCTCTTGACGATCCGATCTTCCAGAGAGTGAAAAGAGATCACACAAAAATTGGCCCCCGGTTTTAAATACCGCACGCCGTCATCGAGAATGCGGGCCAGATTTTCCAGCTCGGTATTGACCGCTATGCGTAAGGCCTGAAAGACCTTCGTCGCGACATGAATTCTTTTCGGATGAAAGCGTTTTGGCACCGCATGGGCAACTATAGAGACAAGCTGCTTGGTGGTGCGGATCTGCTCTTTTTTTCTGTACTCAATTATCGCGTTGGCAATCGGCCGAGCCTGTCGTTCTTCCCCGTAGTAATAAAAAATATCCGCCAGTTCCTGTTCCGAGCAGGAGGCCAAAATCGCCTCCGCCGTTGTTTTCCCCCGGTTATCCATGCGCATGTCGAGGAGTTCATCACGCTGAAAGCTGAAGCCACGTTCACCCAGGTCAAGCTGCAGAGAAGAAACCCCGACATCGATGAGCAATCCATCTATTTCCTGAACACCAATTTCGTCCAGCCCTTCGGCCAGTTCGGCGAAATTTCGCCGGACCACCGTCAATCGATCCTTAAAACGGTCCAATCTCTGCAGAGCGTACTGGAGTGCGCTGCCATCCCATTCAAAAGCAATAACCCTGCCATCCGGGGCCGAGGCGTCCAGTATGGCTTCGGTATGCCCGCCCAGGCCAAGCGTGCCGTCGACATACACCTTGCCCGCCTGCGGAGCGAGATAATGGATACACTCCGGCAACAATACCGAGGTATGCAGCTGCCCTGCCTGGCGTTCGATGACCACTAGAGAATCCCCATCCTGGCAAGACTTGCCTGATATTCTTCAAAATTATCACGGGTGCTGTCAATTTCCGCCTGCGCCACCTCTTTATCGCAGATTTCAAACCAATCTATCATGCCCGTCAAGACCACATCCTTGCTCAGATTGGCCTCGACGCGTAATTCAGGAGGAAGGCGGATACGCCCCTGATTGTCGACGACACACTCAACGACGCCACCAAGCGCATAATGCACAAATTTGCTGATCCCCATCTCACCGCCCTGGGTCAACAATTTTGTCTCGAGGGCCTCCCACTCGGCCATGCGATACGCTCGTAAATGTGTCTTCCAGGGGGCGACCATGAGGATATCGGAACCGCTTTGGCGCAGCACATCACGAAAACGACTGGGAAGATTCAGCCTCCCTTTCGTATCCAGTACGTGAACCGTTCTGCTTCGAAATCGATTTTGTGTCAAATACGCCCCCGCAACCCACACCGAACCACTTCCAACTACCTGCACCCCACTTTCAACCACTAGGTTTCTTTTTATAAAAAGGCAGGCCCAGTGTCAAGAGAAATAAATTTGTAACTTCAAGGTGATAACTATTTCTCCCAGGACCAACACAACCACAATATATTGGGGCATGGTGAAGTAAATCCCCACAGCATCTAGTAAAAACAGCGAAATACCGCCACAAAATGCCCAACGCACCGATTGCCTCAAAAAGACAAGTAATCACGTGTTTTCAGGTGGTTAAATAATTGCTACCCTGAGGGCAAAAAAAATTGATTTTTTTAGTGGAGCAAAGTGGTGAAGAGGGTGGAGAGGGGGGTAACCGTTTACCGGACAAGGCAAGGGGCTGACTCAATGTCCATCGGTCGGCCCCAAGGGAATGAAGAACAGATTACAGCAGGCCTTAGCTTATTCACGCAAAAGGCTGCTATAATCCGCATCACTTGAAAAACTGTGTTCGGTTCCCGGATAGGTACCTGCCTTCACTTCAGTGTGATACTGCTGGATACTCTCTTTGATGAGGGGCGAGAGATCGGCGTATTTTTTGACGAATTTCGGGGTAAATTTATCAAACATGCCGAGCAGATCGTTGATAACCAGCACCTGGCCATCGCAATGAACGCCCGCGCCGATTCCGACAGTCGGGATTTTCATCGACTTGGTGATCACCTGCGCCAGTTTATCCGGAATACATTCAAGCAGCAGGCCGAAGGCGCCGGCTTCTTCCAGGCCTTTTGCCTCGGCAAGAAGCCGCCTGGCGTCGTCAAGTCCCTTGCCCTGCAATTTATAGCCGCCAAGCTGACTGGCCGTCTGCGGCGTCAGACCAATATGAGCCATGACCGGCACACCAGCCTGAACCAAGGCCCGAACCACGCCGCACATTTCCAGGCCGCCTTCCAGTTTTACCGCATCACTCCCGGCCTCTTTCAGAAATCGTATGCCGTTTTTCACCGCATCCCGTTCGCCGGTATGATTCGCCCCAAACGGCATATCAGCAATGATAAAACTCTCCGGGGCGCCACGACGAACGGCCTTGGTATGATGGAGCATCTCATCCATCGTCACCGGCACCGTCGAATCATAACCGAGCATGACCATGCCGAGGGAATCGCCGACCAGCAAAATATCAATCTCGCAACCGCTTAATAATCGCGCCATTGAACTGTCGTAGGCGGTCAACATGGAAATCTTCTTTCCTTCTGCTTTCATTGATCGTATTTCTGCAAGTGTTTTACGCATAGGTGTATCCTCTTCATGGAAGGAGGGAGGGACGCCTCTTGTTATTCGTCAAAAAGAGACTGCTGCATGGCATTCTGCCGGGGAATTTTCCGTTTAAAATGTTCGTATGCCCTGGCTGTCGCCACCCGTCCCCGTGGCGTTCTATTCAAAAAACCCGATTGAATGAGAAAAGGTTCGTAGACATCTTCCAGGGTATTTTTTTCTTCACAGACCACCGTCGCCAAAGTTTCCAGACCGATCGGCCCACCGGCAAATTTATCAATAATGGTCAGCATGATGCGCCTGTCCATGTCATCGAGACCGAACTGGTCAACGCCTAGAAGATTCAGTGCCGCGTTGGCGACGTCACTGTCAACCACCGTATGGCCGCCCACTTCGGCAAAATCCCGTACCCGCCGAAGCAGTCGGTTGGCAATTCGCGGCGTTCCACGGGATCTCTTGCCGAGCTCAAGGGCGCCAGACTGATCGATGGTCATGCCAAGTATTTTCGCCGATCTCCGGACGATGGTGACAAGCTCCTCGGGAGAATAAAATTCCAGCCGCAGCACTACCCCGAAGCGGTCTCTGAGCGGTGGCGTCAATAAGCCGGTACGGGTCGTCGCCCCGACCAGGGTAAACCGCGGCAGGTCCATTTTGACCGATCGAGCCCCCGGTCCCTGGCCAATAATCAGATCGAGCTGAAAATCCTCCATGGCCGGATAGAGCACTTCTTCGACGGCGTGGTTCAGGCGGTGGATTTCATCGATAAAAAGGACATCTCCTTCCTGCAGACTGGTGAGAATAGCGGCAAGATCGCCCTGTTTTTCAATAACCGGGCCAGAGGTGACTTTTATCCCCGCTCCCATTTCGTTGGCAATAATATAGGACAGCGTGGTTTTACCAAGACCTGGAAAACCATGAAAGAGTGCATGATCGAGAGGTTCGCCACGGCCCAGGGCCGCCTTGATAAAAATGGCCAGGCTTTTGCGCACCTGCTCCTGCCCGATATAGTCGGCGAGCCTTTGCGGGCGCAGCGAATTGTCATTGGCCGGTTCGCGCATCTGCGGCCCTGGCGCGACTATGCGGTTGGCGGACGTATCGGAGCTGATGTCTTCCTCAATGTTCATGCCAGTGCTCTAAGAGCCTCCCGAATAAGAACTTCAACCTTCTGGGAAGAAAAATCCTCTTCCCCGAGCTGTTTTTTCACCTTGGCCAGCGCCGCCCTGGCCACCCCATCGGCATAGCCAAGATTCATAAGGGCGGAGATGGCGTCGGCCGCTGCCGAACCTTCGACGGCAACCACAGTGGATCCACCCCCCTGCAGCGAAATTGTTCCGGAAACCAGATGGCTCACTTTCTCCTTGAGATCCACGCAGATACGCTCCGCCGTCCTTTTGCCGACGCCGGGGAGCGTTGTCAGTCTTTTGATGTCGCCGCTGCTGATCGCCTGGCAGATCTCACCGACCCGCAAGCCCGAAAGCATGGCCAGAGCCAGTTTGGGCCCAATCCCGGAAACGGTTTTCAAAATAAGAAAGAGCTCTTTCTCCTGTTCCTCCAAGAATCCGAACAGGGTAATCGCGTCTTCCCGAACATTGGTATGAATATAGAAGAAAGCGTCCTCGCCCTTCTCGGGCATTCGGGCAACATTGTCGGTGGATAAAATCACCTCATAGCCGACACCGGCCACATCGACGACCGCCCGGTCAAAACCTTTTGAAAATACCCTGCCTGCTAGTGTCGCTATCATAAGTGGAGTACCTGGAGATGGAAGGCCATCATAGTTGCAGCTGATTGGCATGGCATATGGCCACGGCCAGGGCATCGGCGGCATCGGCGCTCGGTGAACCGGACAAGCCGAGCAGCACCCGGACCATATGCTGAACCTGGTGTTTTCCCGCCTGCCCGTAGCCGACAACCGCCTGTTTTACCGCCCGGGGGCTATAGTCAAAAACAACCAGCCCGTTTTGCATGGCGGCGACGACGGCAGCCCCACGGGCATGGCCCAGTTTCAAGGCCGAGCGTGGGTTGGTGGCCAGAAAGACCTCTTCAATGGCGGCAATGGCCGGTCCATGCACCTGGACCACCTCATTTATGCCGTCAAATATTTCATTCAGCCGATAGGAAAAGGGAGAGCTTGTCGTCGTTTTAACGACGCCGCAGGCAACAAAATGTAACTGCCCGCGATCAGCATCAATAACGCCGTAGCCGGTAATCCTGCTCCCTGGATCGATGCCGATTATTCTCTCCACAATAGCTGCCGAAATAACTGCCTATTCCGACAGCAACTCCATCAGATCATCGTCTATATCAAAATTGGCATAGACATTCTGGACATCGTCGTGGTCCTCAAGGCTCTCCATCAGCTTCATAAGGGCGCGGACAATTTTTTCATCGGTCACCTCCACGGTATTTTGCGGAACCATGGAGATGGAAGCATCCAAAAAGCTGATACCGGCTTCTTCCAATGCGCCGCGTACGCCGTCAAACTCTTCCGGGGCGGTGAGGATCTGGAATTCACTCTCTTCCTCGACAACATCTTCAGCGCCGGCTTCAAGAGCCGCATCCATCAGCGTCTCTTCCTCGACTGTGCTTTTGTCGATAAGAAGCAGACCCTTCTTGTCAAACATATAGGCCACGCAGCCGGATTCGCCCAGGTTGCCGTTATTTTTCGCAAAATAATGCCGCACATCGGCCACGGTCCGATTTCTGTTGTCTGTCAGACATTCAACGAGAATAGCCACGCCGCCGGGGCCATAGCCTTCGTACATGATCTCGTCGTAGACCTCGCCGGCTATCTCGCCGGTACCCTTCTTGATCGCCCGGGCAATGTTATCCTTCGGCATATTTTCCGACTTGGCCGTGGCAATCGCCGACCGCAGGCGCGGGTTGCCTTCAGGGTCGCCGCCGCCATGACGGGCTGCAACGGTAATCTCCTTAATCAAACGAGTGAAGACCTTGCCCCGTTTTGCATCAATTGCACCCTTTTTCCTCTTGATTGTCGACCACTTAGAATGTCCTGACATATATCACCTGGTTATTATTTAATACCTTTGTTGCTTACAATTTATTCCCGGAGATTACTTTTTATACTCCATTCCCAACACAAATACTTCCCTGCTTTCAATGCGTGAGCTCTTTGGTTTAAGTACCTTGACCATGGCAAAACGCTTTTTCAGCTCCTCGACAAAGACAGGAAAATCTTCACCCTGAAAAACCTTGCAGATGTAGTGACCCTTATTGAGCAGGAGTTCCTCGGCAAGGGCCAGGGTTTTCCGAACAAGAATCAGTGATTTCTGGGCATCCGTCCATTTATTGCCGGTGGTCGCCGGCGCCAGATCAGAAATAATTACCTTGAAGGCCGGACGAAATTTCCGGACCATAAGAATCATCTCCGGCTCGAGTATATCCTGACAGAGCCAGTGAATCGGCGATCCTCCTGGTCGGACGGTCTGATCCGCCTGCTGCAGATCAACCCCGACGACAATCCCTTTCGGGCCAATCACTTCCGAGGCATACAGCGACCAGCTGCCTGGATAACAGCCCAGATCGAGCACGCTGTCGCCCCAGTGAAGAAATTTGTACTTGAGCTGCACTTCTTCCAGTTTATAGATAGAGCGGGCCGGATATTTATCTTTTTTGGCCTTTCTCGAATAGTAGTCGTTTATTTTACGCACGTTTTAGTCCATTTATTTTTCTTTGACAAGACGAAAACCAGGATCGGGCATCGCTTGGCCGAGGTATCCCTCAGGAAACTCTCTCGTTCAAATATTTATCCACCCAGGCAAGGGCGGTTGTTCTATCGATCACTTTACCCTCGACCCTTGCCGCCTCCAGCTCCTCGAGAATTTCTGCAAAAAGCGGCCCCGGCACAAGGTGAAATTCACCGATCAAATCCCTGCCGGTCAAAAGACGCGGCCCATGCAACACCGGGGCTATCGTCTCATCATACATTTTATCGACCGTAGCAAAAAGAGTCAGCAGCTCTTCCTCCATCCGCTCCGGCTTCTTTTCTCCGAGACTGGCCAGGCTGTCCGACATGGCCAGTAAAAACAATCCCATGAGACTCTTTTCCGCCCGGCGACAGAGTTTCAGTGCCGCTCTTTTAGAAACCGGTTCCTCCCGCTGCACATTGCACAGGTGAAACGGATGCATATGCATGGCAATCAGGCTGCCGACCAGCTGCGCATCTGCTTTACTCCATTTTGAGCGATCGGCAAACTGCAAAAAGAGTTCCCGACCCACTTCGTCGTGGCCGTAAAAGGTAACCCGGTCATCTTTATCAAGGCGTATCTCTTTGGTTACCGGTTTGCCGACATCGTGCATAAGGGCCGCCCATTTCAGACATCGGACCACCCTTTCTTCTTGCAGATAGCCGGTAATTTTTATCCCATGGCCAGGAAAAAACCGCTCCGGCTCGGCGATGACCGTCTCCATCATCTGCAGAGCCAGGAAACAGTGCTCCAAGACATCCAGATGATGAAATTCGGGTTGCTCCACCCCTTCACCCTGATACAGTTCCGGCAGCAGCCGGCGCAAAAGGCCGGTCTCGGCCATATCGCGAAGAGTCTCCGTGGTCCGCGGCGAATCGAAAATCAGCTGCAGCTCGTAGGATATCCGCTCGGCGGCAGTCTTTTCAATCAGAGCCGCATCCCGGGCAATTGCCGCCTTCGTTTTCAGGTCGAGAAGGAAGCCAAGGCCGGCACACATTCGATAGCCGCGCAACATCCGCACCGGGTCGGCAGCAAAGGCACCTGGGCAGTGCCGCACCCTTCCCTGCCGCAAATCCTCCAGACCACCGGTGGGATCGAGCAGCCTCCTGCTCGATGCTGCCGTTTCCGCCTTCGACTGCACCTGCGAAAGCTCCATTGCCATGGCGTTGACGGTGAAGTCCCGCAGACGTAAATCTTCTTCAATGGTCTTTACGCCTGCCCGAAAAGCCGCCAGATCAACCTGCTCACCGCGCCAGACCAGGCGAACCGCCTCGTCATCGGGGCCGGACAGATCGATCAAGGTTCCACCACCAACCTCACGCTGCAGATATTGTGCACAGGGCAAAACCCGCCCGGAGACGGTAATATCCAGATCATGAGAAATTCGGCCCAAGAGACAATCGCGGACGGTCCCCCCCACCAGGTACATCCGCACCCCATTTTCTTCGGCTGTGCGCAAAAGCGCCTGGAGTAATTCCGCAGGATAGCTTTTACAACATTTTATTAAATTCTCCAGCACTATGCGATACACCCTTTTCTTTCTTTCTACTCTTGGCTATATTCCCGCCTTATGCGGTACCCCGGCAAAAGCCTAAAGCACCACAGTCTCCCCGCTTATCGTTGACGATTCTTCGGACAGCCTCCTAAGGAAACGCTGTAAAGATACCACATCCAACCAAAGAAAAAAAGATACGCCTGATGAACGAACTACAGCCATTTCTCTATCTCGCCCCTCTGCGCGGGCTCACCGAATCACTCTTTCGGGAAATCCTGACGCGCCACTTTGGCGGCTTTGACGCGGCGGTGGCACCGTTTATCACGCCGCAGAAAAAATCGTTGTACGAAGATAAACAGATCCGTGATGTGCTGCCGGAAAATAACCGCAACCTGCCGGTCGTGCCGCAGCTGCTGCATACCGACCCGGAGGACTTTCTGGTTTTGGCCCGCCGCCTGGCAGACCTTGGCTACAGGCACATCAACTGGAATCTCGGCTGCCCGGCGCCGATGGTCGCCCGCAAAAAAAGAGGTTCCGGCTTACTGCCCTATCCTGAAGAGATACTCGGCCTGCTCAGCAGGATCATGCCGAAACTGGAAATCGAATTGTCCATCAAGACGCGACTGGGTTTCAACGACCACGCCGAGACCAGGGCTCTTCTGCCGCAGCTTGACCAGTTCCCGCTCAAAGAGATAATCATCCATGCCAGACTCGGCAAACAGCTCTACAATGGGGTCACGGACCCCGACGGCTTTGCCGTCTGCCGCCAGCTCAGCAGGCATACCCTCGCCTATAACGGCGATATTAATGATATTGAGACCTTCAGATCGCTTGCCGACCGTTTTCCAACGGTCAATCGCTGGATGATCGGTCGTGGCGCTCTCAGTAACCCCTTTCTTGCCGAGGAAATAAAGGGCTTTCCGCCGCAATCGGCAGAAGAAAGAAAAATGCGCCTCTATAATTTTCACGACGAACTGTTCCGCAGGTACACCGAGCGGCTCGCCGGCCCCAGCCATCTGCTTGGCCGGGTAAAACATCTCTGGCTCTACCTTATTGCCTCCTTTCCGGGAAATAAAAAGATGCTCAAGAAAATCCTCAAAAGCCACACTCCGGCAGGCTACCGTAATACTGTCGAAGAGCTTTTTACAAAGTAGATTTCTTCCTGTGCAGAGGTGGTTTAGCGCAGGGCCCAGTCCTGGAAAATATCATCAGCCAGAGGCAAGGCGCGTATCAGCCGACGAGTTGCCCCAAGGGTGCAGGTAACCTCACCCCTGCTGATGTTTTCCGGCAGTTTTTTGCCGTAACGGACAACCAGAGAGGCGGCACGTTCGAGATCCCTCTCAAGCATTACCAGGTTCGGATAGCGGCTGCCGGCTTTTTTCAAAACGGCCAACGGCCCCGCCCACTCTTCCATCTGCAGCACCGCGTCGTCGTCCTGCGCCAGTTTTTCCATCTTGATATTATCCTTCTCGGTACGGCCGACAATCAACCATCCGCCGCCTGGCAGGATAAACTGGCGACCGACCAGCAGCAGCCGGATATCGGTCACGCTTATTGCCGCTGTCTGCAATATCGACTCACGCGCGTAGGCCTTGGCAATACGCTTGCTGAGAATGGGGTCGGCAAGAAGGCATCCTCCGGCCGGAGCAGGGATATCGGTAATACCGTACTGTTTCGCCAGGGCAATCTGCGGCGAACGACCACGACCACTCATGCGCAGAAGTTTTGTCCGATCCACCCACCCTTTTGCCTCCGCCTCCGTTTCATTCATAAGCTGGGCGCAGAGCGGGCGTAGAAGGATCGATTTTGTGCCGGAATCCCGCTCGATGACGTTGAGCGTATCACGGCGCTGGGACATCGGCCGCTGGCCGAGCACTTCCCCGGAAATAAGAAAAGACGCGCCCCTCTCCGTGAGCATCTTTTTCGCCCGGGAAAGCATCAAGATCTTGCAGTCGATACAGGGGTTAAAATTTTGGCCGAAGCCGTGCAACGGATTACGCAAGAGCTGCAGATAGCCGGGACTGATGTCCTCGACGATAACATGTACGCCATAACGGGCCAACACCCGCTGCCTGTGCGCCTCGATATCCTCGAGAATATCGTAGTGGAAAAAGGGGGTGACGAACTGGATCGCCTCGACCTCGACGCCCTGGTCCATCACCAGCCGGGTGGCCAGGATGGAATCAAGCCCTCCGGAAAAAAGCGACAGCGCTTTCATCTTTTTCACGCGCTGACACCGCCTTTGACCAGCAGCTCTTCCGCCCAGGCCTGGGTCTGCTCGGTGGCGGAATCCCCGGCGAGCATCCTGACCAGTTCCTGTACCCTTGATTCAGCTGTGAGGCGGACAACGGCCGACTGGGTGCGCCCATCGCCGACTTTTTTCGATACCTGAAAATGCAGGGTGCCCCGGGCGGCAATCTGGGGCAGATGGGTGATACAAAAAACCTGATGATGCGCAGAAAGCTCTTGAATCTTCCTGGCCACCGCCTCGGCCGCCTCACCGCCTATCCCGGCATCCACTTCGTCGAAAATGACCGTTTCCACCATATCTTTTCGTGCCAGCAGACATTTCATGGCCAGCATCAGCCGTGACAGCTCGCCGCCGGAGGCAATTTTCGCCAGGGGCTTTGCCGGCTCGCCGGGGTTGGCGGAAAAGAAAAATTCGCCCCTTTCCCAGCCGCTCGCCCGCATCGTTTCCGGCAGCTGCGGCACATCTTTCCAGACCATCTGAAAACCAGCCTGATGAAAGGCCAGCGAAGACAACTCGACGTTCATTGCCGCTTCCAGAGTAGCGGCGGTCATCATGCGTTTTTCCGAGAGAAGCTTGGCCCGATCGCACATATCTCCTTCGAGCAGTGCCACTTCCTTTTCCAGAATGGCGATTTCCTTATCCATATTGTCCAGATGCTCCAGCTCACGTTCACCCTGCTCGGCAAAATCGAGAATGTCCTCCACCGACACGCCGTATTTCCTTTTCAGCTGCTGGACGAGATCGAGCCGTTCGGCGACCTGCTCCTGTCGATAGGGATCGTTTTCCAGCGAGTCGCGGTATCCTTTCAGCTCGTTGACATAATCTTCAGCGAGAAAGGTGTAGCCGGTGATATCCTCGGCAAGTTTGACGACGCCGGGATCGATTGCCGCCAGCTGGGCCATGTTAAGTCGCAGGGTGGTGAGATGATCCATCAGTTCATGGGAAAACAGCCGGTGCGTCGACTGACTGAGGGTGATCAGAGTCTGGGCATTTTTCAGTCTCTTCTTTTCCGCAAGCAGCAGCTCGTCTTCTCCCGGCTGCAGCGCCGCTTCCCTGATCTCGCTGACCTGGAACCTGAGAAAATCCTGCCTTTGCTCTTTTTCCTGCTCCTGCAGCCGAAGCGCCGTCAGCTCGGCTTTTTTGTCCTGCCAAGTCTTATGGATCTTGCCGACAAACAGCCGATCGGCCCAGAGGTCGCCCAGGGTGTCGAGGTAATCAAGGTGCAGCCCCGGCTGCAGCAGCTGCTGTTGATCATGCTGACTGGCGACACTGAGTAATTCAGCCGTCAGCTCGGCTACTATTTTGCCCGTCGCCAGCGAACCGTTGACATAAAACCTGCTCCGGCCAGCGTCGCTCATGATCCGTTTAATGACCAGCGAAGGCTCCTCGCCAAAACCGCCTTCTTCCAGTTTTTGCAGGAGCAGGTGGTGGTGGGGATTGATCTCGAACAAGGCCTCCACCTCACAGCTCTCGGCCCCGCTGCGAATCCAGTCAGGCGAAGCCCTTCCCCCTGACAGGAGATGAATGGCCCGCATCATGATCGACTTTCCCGCTCCGGTTTCCCCGGTCATGACGACCAGTCCCCCGGCTTTCCCCTGGTCAAAACCCAGCTCGAGAAACTCGATCAGGGCCAGATTTTTTACACGCAGTTCACACAGCATCGGTTGTTGACATCCTCACAATTAAAAAGTCCTTGCTTGACTCTGCTGGAAAAGGACAGTAGTTTATTTATGATTCAAGCCGGTTGTATCGAGAGCCCGTTGTCGGCCGGCCCGACAGCCGTCTTCTCCTACCCATTAATCGACAACAATTGAATATGAAAGAAAAAACGGACCTCAGTGCCAGCCTTGAGGATTACATTGAGGCAATCTATCACATAATCGAAGAAAAGCTCGTTGCACGAAGCAAGGAGATTGCCGCCCGTCTCGATGTCAGCCGGGCCTCGGTAACGGAAGCCTTGCGGGCCCTGTCCAAAAAAGGTCTTATCTACTATTCGCCGTACGAGGCCATAACCCTGACGGACGAGGGCAAAGAGGTGGCGGAAGATGTTATTTTCCGTCACGATGCCCTGAAACGTTTTTTTATCGACGTGCTGACCATCGAAGATTCGATTGCCGAAGAAGGCGCCTGCCGGATCGAGCATGCCGCGCCGCCTGAAATCATTGCCCGGATGATCAGTTTCACCGAATTCATGCAGATCTGTCCCCGAGGTGGCGACGAATTGATCAAAGGTTTTGCCGATTACTGCAGACGGGGAAAACAAAACGATAACTGTGAAAGCTGCGTTTCCCACTGCCTCGACACCCCGAAAAAAATCTGATCCGCCGGGTGCTTTCAACGACGACCGGCCTGCAGCAGATGTGTCACTTCCCCTTCTTCCGGAAAACGCTGCAGACTTTTCTTGGAAAAGATCAGCTTGTCATCAGCCACGACCTCGAAGAGCCCTCCCGAAGAGGATATCAACTCTACTTCCACACCAAACGCATCTTTGAGTTCAGCCCCCAGACTGGAGGCACGCGGCTGGTAGTTTCACTTTGCACAATACTCAATGGATATCTTCATTTGTTTTTCCTTGAATGTTTCTTACTCTGGGATAACGCTACGAGCATAATTTATCAAAATAAGGCTGTCATTGTCCTGAACAGTAGCCACTTTTTATTTCTATATCAATACGAACATGGATAAATCAACCACCGGAAATACCACCTCACTCCTTTTCAAGGAACTTGCCAGACTGGACCATGAGGAATTACAGCGCCTGTCGCGTGGCGCCACCCTGTCCCATAGAGGTGTAAGGCGAACCTCCGAAGATACCACCGCCTATCGGCAGCAATTTGCGCTCGATGCCGACAGGATTCTCTATTCCCGGGCCTACAGCAGATATATCGACAAGACCCAGGTTTTTTCCCTGGTGGCCAATGATCACATCACCCACAGGGTACTGCATGTGCAGCTGGTTGCCCGGATCGCCCGAACAATCGGCCGTTTTCTGCGCTTAAATGAAGACCTCATCGAGGCCATTTCCCTCGGCCACGATGTCGGTCATCCGCCCTTCGGCCACGACGGGGAAGCATTCCTCTCGGCCATCTGTCTTACACACGGCCTGCCGCCATTTCAGCATAACATCCAGTCGGTCCGCCTGCTCGACAAGCTCGAAAGAAAAGGCAAAGGCTGGAATCTCACCCTGCAGGTGCTCGATGGTATCCTTTGCCATGACGGAGAAATCCACGCACAATTTCTCTGCCCTGACCCGATCACTACCTTCGAGGAGTTCGACCGGAAGCTGGAGGAAAAGTCAAAAAATTCCCAGCTTGTCAACATGCCGTCCACACTCGAAGCCTGTGTTGTCCGCCTGGCCGATACCATCGCCTATATCGGCCGGGATATTGAGGATGCCATTATCCTCGGTTTGATCTCCCGGGAAGACATTCCCAAAAACTGCCGGACACTTCTCGGCCACACCAACGGCACCATTGTCTATAGCCTGGTGACCGATCTTATCACCCACAGTCACATCGGCCCTCTTGCAAATGCGACGACGTCGACCATCGGCTTTAGCGAAGAGGTTGCCGCGGCCCTGCGGGAGCTGAAAACCTTTAACTATGAGCGTATCTATCTGGCCCCGCAGACCAAGCAGCAGAACCCGCTTATAGGGGATTGCTTTACCCGACTATTCGATCACTATCTGCATTGTCTGACACACTCGCCGGAGCAATTGTCCGGTGATGTTGACCTGATGACCGACATTAATCCGCATTATCTGCAAAAATACAGCCATGAGGAGAAGGTCCGCGATTTTATCGCCGGCATGACCGATGATTTCTTTCTCAAGCAGGCCGGGTCAATCGGCTGTAAGGTTCCGACAAAAAAGTGACACAAAAAGGATGGTTAGTCGAAGGGCTTGCGAATTGCATGGAAATCAATCGGCTGAAGACATTACCATTGACCTCGGTTCTCGAACATGGTATCCATTTCCTGCAAACCAGCACCCGTAGCTCAGCTGGATAGAGCACCGGACTTCGAATCCGGGTGTCGCCCGTTCGAATCGGGCCGGGTGTACCAATAAATTCAAGCACTTAACTCGTTTCGGGTTAGGTGCTTTTTTCTTTTCAAGGCGGTTTGTCCCCCACCTGTCCCCCGTTATATTTTTCATGCCTAAAAAATAATTATCCCGGCTGGTTCCAGAATCAGCCCATCAAGAATAAAGTTTCCGGTAACGATTCAAGCCATGACCATACCAGCCGTTACAGCGTAACGAACAATCCGGTCTTGTCGGTCGGTAACAGATCACGAGCTCCACCGGAAAAGTGACATTTCACCGCTGTCGGTTCGCTCGAATGACAGAGGCAAGTCAAAACTCAGACTGTCATAAGAGCCGCACCTTGGCCGATCTCGTAAAAAAATCAGCACAGTCTTTGACCTTGCCTATACCAAAAATTGATTATTGCCATTTCTCATGGATTGCTCATTAAGAAAAAACATCCTGCTCAGCTAAAGAATCGGCTGTATCGTCGTAAATGTCGCTTCCTGACAATGACGGCTTACTGAGCGTAGATGTGCATAAGCCGTACTGTGATTTCCTACCAGATTGACGCATAACAACGAATTTAAAGGAAATGCTGTCCAGACCATAGGCCATGCAAAAAGATAGCTGTACGGATTATTATGGAGTACTGAGCGTGTTAATAAAGGTGGTTCCCGTTGCTGGTCGGTCGTGGCTCGCTCAATAAGTTTGTTGTACGAGGTCTGGCCGTGGTGGAGTCTTGGCTGTGGACGGCAATAAGAAAATCTACACTATGACAAAGGATGGCGGATGTTTAAGGTTATCGTCGGCGTGAATGGCTGTTGGCAAACAACAATAACGTTTTATTCAAATAGAAAGAGCGGATCAAGGTTAGGTAACTGCCATAGTGCCGTTCTGGGGATTACACCCATCCAAACCCTCGAATCCGCTCAATCTGATGATATTGTATCACAGGGAAAACCCCAAATCAAGTACTCAGCAGACGGCAAACGAATCGAAGGTTTCTATTTAGCCGGAAAGTCGTACATACTCACCGAGAGTACAGGCATATCGTGGGAATATACTTGAAACCATGACTGAAACCGCCACTGAAACCTTACTCGCCGCACGTGTGTACCACCACCCCCCTTTCGTACCATGGAGGTCATTCCGCCGGATAAGATATCCCCGTGGTTGCTTTATTGGCGTTGCGTTGCGTGTTGCGTATGCCGCCTCAAATTCCACTGATCCTTAATTGCCGTGTTTCTGACACTACAACTGACACCCTTGTAACTTTTCTGATTACGATTCGACCTTGGATATTAAAATCTCGGGCAAGAAGTAACCCTCGGTCGGGGGTGAATGGTAATTCTTTTTGTCAATTTTTCTAGATTGTGTGATTTTTATGTGGGTCTCTCTGGTATGTTCCAGGTTTCACCACCACATTCAACCGGAGTAGGAAGCGACATGACCAAAGAGCAGCAGGAAGACTTATTTATTGAATGGGGACCCTACGACCCGCGTGGACAGCGATCGATGATTGATAAGTACAGTACCCACATCAGCAAGGAAGATTGCAGCAAGAGCAGATTCCTCGATTTCTTCAAAGATAAACCAGGGGTTGAAGGGTATTGGGAGAAAACCGGGTTGGCTTAACTGCTGGTTCCATTTCTGTTTTGCCTTCCTGATCTGTTCGGTATTATATCCTCACACACGACAGTCCTTTCGGCTTACCGAAACCAGAGGTGTTCAGGAAACATATCAACTGGACCTCACGGGCATTCGCTTTACATTGCCAAGAATCATCTCATGCCTACAGAAAATGTAAAGATTGTCTTGAAAATACTCTGGAACTGTCTCCGGTGAAAGATTATTATGATAGCAATTGACCCCCAGCAAGTACCTCCCGGATAAGCACAGCAATATCTTTTTTGGCCAGCGGCTTCATCGCAAGTAGCCGTTCACCGGGCAAGACTTACTTAACAACAACTTAGGCTAACTAAAAAGATGGGGGGCATTACTTTATTGCTGGAGCAGCCGGGACAGATCGGGTAGGGAGTCTTTGCCGGAGAATGAGGCGTAGACGACCTTGGTTAGAAAATGGTACGGATTGACGCCGTGCAGACGGCAGGTGCCGACAATGGACAACATCCGTTCGGTAAAGCGCAGACCGGTGTCGGACTGAGAGCCGAAGCAAATTTTGCGCCACTGCACCGACGGCCGGATGGCACGTTCGGCAATGTTATTGGTGGGCTCGACGCCCTCATATATGAGGAAGGTAAAGAGGTTCTCCCAGTTGGCCAGAGTGCGCTTGGCCCTGGTTATTACCAGGGGATCGGTGCTGTAGAGAAAGATCTCGCAATACTCCCGCATGCGCTCGCGCATGGGCGCG
>CAMBBS010000024.1 GCA_945863875.1 Desulfopila aestuarii DSM 18488 | reverse complement strand
CTATGTGCTGATCTATCGTGGTCATAAGCTGGCAGTCATTGAGGCCAAAAAGACCAGTCTGCCGGACACCGAAGGTCTCGCCCAGGCCAAACGATACGCAACCAAATTACAGTCACGCTTTGCTTACTCCACCAATGGCTTGAAGATTTACCGTGCCGACATGGAGACTGGGGACGAGGGTTATGTCTCCGACTATCCTACTCCCGAGGAATTATGGGATGAGACCTTTGCCGTACCCAACAGCTGGCGGAACCGTTTCTCAAGTGTGCCCTTTGAAGACAAAGGCGGAAGCTGGGAGGCTCGATACTATCAGCACAATGCTATCAATCAGGCACTGGAGGCAATCGCCGCTGGCCGGGACCGTATTCTTCTGACACTGGCAACAGGCACAGGCAAGACCTTCATTGCCTTTCAGTTGGCCTGGAAGCTCTTTTATAGTCGCTGGAACCTCAAGGACTGGAAGAGCGGCGAAGAAGCCACCCGAAGACCCCGAGTCCTCTTCCTGGCAGACCGTAACATCCTGGCAGACCAAGCCTACAATGCCTTCTCAGCTTTCCCCGAGGATGCCCTGGTGCGGATCTCACCTGATGCAATCCGGAAGAAAGGCATGGTGCCCAAGAATGGCAGTATCTTCTTTACCATCTTCCAGACCTTTATGTCCGGCACAGATGCACAGGGCAATCCTGCACCATACTTTGGAGATTACCCTCCGGACTTCTTTGACTTCATTGTCATCGATGAGTGTCACCGTGGCGGGGCAAACGATGAGAGCAACTGGCGAAGTATTATGGACTACTTTGCTCCAGCAGTGCAACTCGGATTGACCGCCACTCCCAAGCGGAAAGGGAATGCAGACACCTATGTGTACTTTGGTGAGCCTGTGTATGTCTACTCGCTCAAAGAAGGGATCAATGACGGCTACCTGACGCCGTTCAAGGTGCAACAATTCGCCACCACCCTGGATGATTATATTTACACCTCTGATGACACCCTGATTGAAGGCGAGATCGAAACAGACAAGAGGTACGGTGAAGATGATTTCAACCGGGTGATTGAGATCCGCGAACGAGAGGCATACCGAGTAAAGCTCTTCATGAACCTAATCAACCAGAAAGAGAAGACCCTGGTATTCTGTGCAACCCAGGCGCATGCCCTGGCAGTAAGAGACCTCATCAACCAGTACAAATCGGGCACTGATCCGAACTACTGTATCAGGGTGACTGCAAACGATGGGGAAGAGGGGGAACGCTGGCTCAGGGTGTTCCAGGATAACGAGAAGACAATCCCGACAATCCTCACTACCTCACAGAAACTCTCAACAGGCGTGGATGCCCGTAATGTCCGAAACATCGTCCTGATGCGCCCCGTGAACTCCATGATTGAGTTTAAACAGATTGTCGGCAGAGGTACTCGTCTGTTTGACGGGAAGGAATACTTCACCATTTACGATTTTGTGAAGGCTTACCTCCATTTCAATGATCCTGAGTGGGATGGTGAACCTATGGACCCAGAGTCCTGTAAACGCTGTGGCAACCATCCCTGCACATGCACGGTCGACCCACCGCAGGAATGCCCAGTATGTGGAAAGCTTCCCTGTGAGTGTGAACCGGAACCCTGCTCTAAATGTGGACAGAGACCATGTGTCTGCAAGAAGAAGGTGAAGGTCAAGGTTAAGCTGGCAGACGGCAAAGAACGAACCATCCAGCACATGAAGGCGACTACCTTTTGGAGTCCTGACGGTAAACCCATGTCAGCCGCACAGTTCATCGAGAAGTTGTTCGGGGAGTTACCGGCACTCTTCAAGGATGAGGACGAACTTCGGGCACTATGGAGTAAACCGGACACCCGCAGGAAACTCATCTCAGGTCTTGAGGAAAAGGGATATGGCCGGGAACAACTCGGCGAGATCAAGAGTCTCATTGCTGCCGAGAACAGCGATCTGTTCGATGTGCTGGCCTATATTGCCTATGCGCTGCCCACCATCACCCGAGAGGAAAGAGTTGCCATCAGCAAGACCAGCATGTATCCCCACTATTCAGACAAGCAGCAGGAGTTCCTTGATTTCGTCCTGGCGCACTATGTCGCCCAGGGAGTCTCCGAGCTTGACCGGGAGAAACTTCCCAACCTGCTTGAACTAAAATACCAATCCGTTGGTGATGCCATGGCGGAACTCGGCAGTGTCGCTGAGATCAGTGAGGTCTTCATTGGCTTCCAGGGGTATCTCTATATGCAGAAGGCCACCGAGTAAGCCACTGTGTTCTGTGTTCAAGCCCCACTTATGGCCGGGACAAATCGCCTCGCAAATCGAGTCCATAGTCGATCTTCTCTATGGCCTCCCTCAAGAGGATATCAGGAGTATACCGCTTACCATACCTGCCCATGGTCTCACTGTCTATTGTATGACCGTCAAGTTCATGAAGCATAAAGGAATCAACCTGCTTATGTTTCAGGTGAGTTATGAAGGTATGCCGGAAGGAGTGGAAGGTCTTACCCTCTCCGATCCCACAGCGTTCTTTGTATCTCTGGAACCACTTGGAAACTGTTTGGCCGTAACCATCGCGCCGTTGGGAGAGTTCAGGGAACAATCTGGTCTCCCCTTTTGTCTTAAGAGTTTCGACATGCTCGAGTAACCCAAGCTGGATAAGGTGCGGATGAATAGGGATAAGTCTTGCACTCGCACGGGTCTTAACTTTCTTCTCTTCTTTGTTGTTAATGTCAAAGACCCACACGCCCCCCTCTTGTCGAATATCTGCAAGGTGAAGTTGGCAGATCTCTTCCAAACGACATCCACTGTATAAGGCAATATATGGAGTCCAGAAAGCGTAAGATGCTCTATGCGTACCCTCCTTGTACTCCTCGGAATCAAACAGCTTCTGAAGATCTTCCGTGTTGTAAGCCTCTCGTTCCTGATCAGCTCTCTTCTGACTCTTGATTTGGATTCCTTCCGCAGGATTCGAAGGCATATACCCGTTCCTCACTGCGTAATTGAAGACACCACTGAGTCTTCGCATATACTTATTGAGCGTGTTTACGGTAAGAGTCTTAGGAGGCTTTTGTGCTATGATTTCCTTAAGATCCATCCCTTGGTATTTTGCGCCTTTGTTCAGGTTCGGTGGAAGCTGCATCAGCATTGATTTGTATTCAGACATCACTTTCCGGTCAATACTGGTAATGTCCAAGTCTCCCATAGCACGGACAAATAAAGCAAAGATTGACAAGTTCTCATCCTTGGTCTTCTCTGTCCAATTCTCACCTTTCTCGATTTCGGTAATGTACCTATTCTGTATCTCGGTGAATGCCAGCTTGCTGGTAAATGGTAGGGGAGCCGACCCGTTGCCAGCAATACCGGTGCTGACTACTGGGGTGGGTGCTTGAACTTCTCGCTGCTGGATATCCGCTAGTCTTCTGGCATCCTGTTTCAATGCAGGAACCAACTCTTCATCAGATACTGAATAGTCCCCCTCAGAGCGTCTTGTACGCACCTGTAAGACACTTTGGAAGCCTTTCAGTAGTTCTCTACTCAATACCTTGTAAGTCTCGCTGGCGGGGTCAACAGGGGCCTTCTCTCGGGTCAATATTTTCTCAGTCAATGGATGCATAAGAGAATGATCACCTTGCAATAACCAGCGAGTTACAGACTTCAATATTGAACAGGACTCCTCGGCTTTCATGTTTGACCCCTCAAGAAATGTCATACCGTCCAGGGTAATGGTGTCTGCACCAGAGGATAACACTCTGCATTTCTCGTCGTTCCCCAAGGTCTCCTTGAGGTATTGAATGGTCAACTGCTCGATGCGCTCAGATGAAAGAACCCTCATTCCGTTTGAGGTCTGGAGGTATGACGGCTCGAAGACTGTGTGCCCATCAATGGTTATCTTGGGAGACTCATCATCCTTGATGATATCCTCAACATGATTCTTGACCATCCCAAGTATTCGCTCAGGGGTATACTCAGACATCTGCTTTCGTACCTTCTTGATTAATTCGTGGATAAAGGATGCAATACATCTTGCCCGATGCTTTGCCACTCGCAAGGCTCCGGCCCTTAAAGAGTACCTGAATTCAACTCTGCCGACAACTGACTTGATGTCCATGGGGACACGCAGCCGGAAGATATAGCCTGAAGGAGTCTGATAAATGTAGGAAGGGTTAAACGTAGAAGAGCCCATTTTTACCTCTCGTCGTTACTGTTTGTGGATAACGAAGGTGGATAAAAATGGGCTCTTTTACTGCTGGACACTGGTTCATCCAACTTTTCTCAATGATATCAATAATTTGGTGGAGGCGGCGGGAGTCGAACCCGCGTCCGAAAATGCTCCCCTCCCGTATCTACATGCTTAGTTCCGTACTTTAGGTTTCGTGCCGGGAACTCAGTCGGAACATAGATTTCCTGGAACTAGTCTGTGAGATCTCGTCCCCTGAAAGACAGGCAACCTTCAGGCGACCAGCCCGTTGAGTCGACGCCCCAAATCCAGCCTTACGGGCGAAGACTGGTGGGACGGCAGTATGACAGGTATTAAGCTGCTACTGCGTAGTTATAATCGTCTGCGATTATATTTATGTTCTATCGGTTTTACGAGCAAATAGAAGCTCGGCATGCAACGATGAGCTTTCACATCCCCGTCGAATCCGTTTCGCCCCCTTTATGTATTCAGATTCAAGCTATAGGTTGATAAGTTAAGTTACTCTACCTGTCGTGACGCATCTCTCGCTGAATCTCGCGATTACTCTGCTGTTCTTTGAGGGTTGCCCTTTTATCATATTCTCTTTTACCGCGGGCAAGACCAAGTTCTACTTTTGCCTTGCCATTCTCAATAAAATATATCTTCAGCGGGATCAGGGCAAGGCCTTTTTCATTGAGCTTACCAATAAGTTTCTTGATCTCCCGATGATGCAGCAGCAGCTTACGAACCCGGAGCGGCTCGTTCGGATTCTGCGTGGCAAAAGAATACATTGAAATATGCACATTATACAGCATCGCCTCACCACGGGAATCGATCTTCACATAGCCGTCACGCAGGTTCGCCTTGCCGGCCCGGAGTGATTTCACTTCCGGCCCGGAAAGCACCATCCCCGCCTCATAGGTGGCGTCGATATGGTAGTCGTGAAAGGCTTTCTTGTTTTTGGCGACGATCTTGATGGCCATCAGGTGTTATCTCTCATTTTTCATCTAAAATTACAGTGTGGGTACCTCTTCCTTCAGGTGGAGGAGGAAACGCTGTCTCCTCTGTAGTAGTTGTAACCATTCCCGCCGTCAAGCGGCGGTAACCCGCAGTGCTTCCTCGTATGTGGTTATGCCGCGACGGACCTTATCCCACGCGTCCTCGCGTAATGTAGTCATTCCTTCGCGTATTGCAACCTGCCTTATCTCTAAGGTGTGCGCCTCATCGGCGACCATCTTTTTCACCTTGGAAGACATGGGAAATATTTCAAATATGCCGCACCTGCCCTTATATCCGGTGCCACGGCAATCCCGGCAGCCCTTGCCTCGGCGCAGGACAATATTGCCCGATCCGGTCACGGGAAAGCCCAATTTCAGAAGCTCCTCGCCCGGCATGGCAAAGTCCTCGGCACAGCTGGGACAGATCGTCTTGACCAACCGCTGCGCCATGCAGCCGAGCAGGGTGGTGGCGATCATAAAAGGCTGCAGCCCAAGGTCTTTCAGCCTGGCTATGGAGGATACCGCATCGTTGGTATGCAGTGTCGAAAAAACCAGATGCCCAGTCATCGCCGCCTGCACCGCATGGGCAGCCGTCTCATGATCACGGATCTCGCCGATCATGATAATATCCGGATCCTGGCGCAGGATGCTGCGCAAAATCGTCGTAAAGGTCACATCGATCAGCGGCTGCACGGCAATCTGATTAAACTCCTCGTGCACCATTTCCACCGGATCCTCCACCGTGACAATATTTTTCTCAGGGGTGGAAATTTCCTTTAGCGTCGAGTAGAGCGTCGTCGATTTACCACTTCCGGTCGGCCCCGTCACGAGAATAATGCCGTGAGGCGAGGAGATAAAAGAATTATACACCTCCATATCCCTATTAGAAAATCCCAGGGTTTCGACCTTCTGAAACATCAATTCGGAATCGAGAATACGCAGCACCGCCTTTTCGCCAAAGGACACCGGAATGGTCGAAACCCGTATCTCAATATCCTTGCCGCTCTTTTCGCCGATTTTAATCCGGCCGTCCTGGGGACGTCTTTTTTCCGCGATATCAAGTCGGGATAAGAACTTAATGCGGGCGACAATGGCCGAATGGACGGCTTTGGGCAGATTATAAATGGTGTGCAGTGAACCATCAATGCGAAAGCGGATCATCGATATATTGCGTTTCGGCTCGATGTGGATATCACTGGCCCGCTGTTCCAGAGCGTAATGGAAGATATGGTTGACCGCCGACTTGATATGCTGATCGGAGGAGGTGATTTCTTTCGAAGAAGAGATTTTGACATAGCGCTCAAGGTTACCGATGTCGATGGAACTGCTCCCGCCCGGGATAACACCGAACTGATCCTCAGCGGCACTGATCGACTTCTGAAATCCAAAAAACTCACTGATTATCCGCTTAATATCCGATTTCGTGGCGATATACGGCTTTATCTTAATCTGATTGGCCTGCTCGATATCGACCAGGGTCGCCTGACAGTCGGGATGATAAACGGCCGTCTCCACCAAACCGTTTTCCATCTTAAAAGGGAGAATAAGCTGCCTGATGGCGAAGTTACGGGGAATGGTCTTGGTGGCGACATCCATATCAAGTTCAAGCGGATCAAGCTTCTTGAAGGGCAGGTTATTCTCTTTCGCCACAGCCCGCATGATCGGTTCTTCATCGACCAGGCTGCCGTCCCCCCCCGACAGCTTGAAGTTGAAGCCGACGGTGATATCGACCATATCCGGATAATCCTTGTCCACCTCGCCTTCCTTACCGGCCTGACGGAGGAGCTTTTGGCGCATTTTCCCCTTTTCCAGCGTAACAAACTGCCGCTGTTTGGGGCTTAATATCTGCTGCTTAACTAGGACATCAAGGAGAGCATCGCTGTTCAAAAATTTCATTTAAAATTACCTTTTCCAGACCTCGTTAAAACCGAACATCTGACTGATCGTAACTATTTGATTATGCATCATATGACATGATAACTGGACAATCAAAGTCAAGAAAATAGGTTAATTTCGTCATTTTTGCAGTAATGCGATACATTTTGATTTAATGAGAACTTGAATGTGTCGATTAATTTTACCTATTTTCAGCGTGCATTTACGAGGTCTTTTTTTCAGACAAAAAACGTCTACTTGTCTGCATTGTCCCTCGAAGATAATTATTTTGCAAGAAGATTGCGAGAAGCAGAAATGAACTCAGCGCTCGATTAGAAGCAAACGGAGGACATGCAGGTTTTCACGGTCCTCGGCGAGGCTGTCACTTTTCGGGGTCTCAAGAGTCATCGGCAGTCCGGCAAAACGGCTATCGTTCAGCAGGTTCTTAAAACCCGATAGGCCGATGGCACCTTTACCGATATGTTCATGGCGGTCGACCCTGCTGCCCAGCTCTTTTTTTGAATCATTGAGGTGAAAAAAACGGATCTTGTCGAGACCGACCGTACTCTTGAGGTCATCAATTGTCTCCTTATAGCCGGCCTCCGTCCGCAGTTCGTATCCTGCGGAGAAAGCATGACAGGTATCGACACAGACCCCGAGCAATTCCGGAAATTTTGAGTGCTCCAGGATATAGGCAAGCTCGGCAAAGCTGCTGCCAAGACCGGTACCCTGCCCGGCAGTGGTTTCCACCAGGACCTGTACCGTGGTAACACCGCTTTGTTTGAATGTTCTGTCCAGTCCTTCGGTAAATCTCTTCAGACCAAGCTCTACGCCGTCACCGCCATGGGAGCCGGGATGCAGGACAACATACGGCACGCCAAGCTGCGCGCAGCGGGTCAGTTCCTGGGCAAGGTTGTGTACCGATTTGTCCAGCAGCTCCTTTTTACCGGTGGCCAGGTTTACCAGATACGACGCATGGGAAGCGACGGGCATGCCACCGCTTTTTTCATGGGCTCTTTTAAAGAGCTCAATCTCTTCCGCCGCCAGTTCCGCCGGATTCCACTGGCGCTGGTTTCGGGTAAATATCTGCAGCGCTTCGCCACCAACGCTTTCGATTCGGGCGAAAGCGAGATGCAGCCCGCCGGCAACGGATTCATGTGCCCCCAAGAGGGGTGGATGCGGCCGTGAAGACATCATCACCGCAACTCCCGTTGTGCTGCCTGTAGCATCGCCTTCTGCTCCTTGACCGACTCTTCATAGGTCTGGTTGATAAATCTATTAATCTGCGCCAGATAAAACCGCCTCTGGGCCGGGTCGGCGGCAATTGCCTGTTTTTCCGTTTGCACCGCCTCTTCTACGAGACCGTTCGCCCAATAGGCGGTAGCCAGGGTATCGAGTACATGCCCTTTCGGCTCGAGGGTGGCCGCAGCCCTGGCCAGAGTCAATGCCTGCATCGGGTCTCGCAGCGAGAGATTCTCACTGGTCAGCAGCAGCCAGGCAAAGTTGTTCATAATTTCCGGGTTGACCGGCTCAAGGCTGTAGGCTTTTTCATAGGCAGCCAGGGCTTTTCCTTCCATCTTTCTCGTCAGCATCAGATCTCCGATAAGGCGCTGCCACAGTGCCCGTTCCGGCTCCTGCTTGGCCTTCTGCAGCAGCACCGCTTCGGCAAAGTTTTCCTGATAGCTTTGGGCCAGCGCTTCCGTGGGAATCTGCCGTACGAGAACAATGGTCGTCAACAGTATTGCCATATAGGCGAAAAGACTGTAGCGCACCTTGCGGTTATGCCGCTCGATCAGCTCCGGCTCCCTTTCCGCCTGTTCGAGACAGGTAATACGTTCCCCTATGCCAAAGTGATGCCAGTTAGGCTGGTCACGAATATTGCCGCTGAGAACCGCTATCTTCTCAAAAGCGGAGACCAGCGCCTGCCCGTTGCCGATGGACTGGAGGCTGAACAGGTCGGCCTGCCGTTCAAAGTTTCGAATAAAATAACCGAATATAACCCGAAAATAGAGGAGCATAAACACCAGCAGCGGGACGGCACCAACGAGAACCAGCACCGTCTCCACCGAGATACCGCTCATGGCCATCAATCGGTTAAGAAAATCCAGGGAAAGAAACAGATAGATAAACGGTTCGGCCAACAGACCGACGAGCAGACTGAAGCCGGCAATCAGCATGACATACAACAGCATATGGTACTTCTTCACGTGGCCTATTTCATGGGCCATGACCGCTTCGAGTTCGACCAGGGACATGGTCTCGATCAGGGCCGGTGTGAGGAGAATATACCGAAGACCGGGGACGATGCCCATTACCCCGGCGGTGAGCATCTGCCCCTCGAAAAGCGGCCAGAGATAAAAATCGGCGCTGAAGTCCTGTTTGGCACAGAAGCCGTCCAGATGCTTTTTCAGATAGCCCTCGGGCAGTTTTTCGCAGCCCCAAAGCCGGCGCACCAGCGGCGGAAAAAAAATCAGCACAAAGAGCAGAAAAAAACCAAAGAACAACAGATCGCCCCATTCCGAAGCGACAATTTTCTGCAGCCCAGGGAAGGGCAGCAGGGCCACCGCATCATAGAGGGCTGAAAGAATGACCCAGGGCAGGACAATGGGCAGGTTGGCTTTGATGTTCGACAGGATAAAAATGGTTGTGCTGTGCTTTCTGCCGAAAATAACCTCGTAATTTTTTTTCCCGGCCCGCCACATGATCGATAAAAAGAGGACAAACAGCAGAAGTCCGGCCATATTGACCAGAGCCGGAGTGGTGTTGCCGAAGGAAAGCATAGAGAGATAGTATTTCGAATCGCAGAGATAAAGCGTTGCGCCGAAAAAAACCAGGGCGAGAAGGGACAATTGTTTTTCCGTCTGAAAATATCCGGCGGAGCGCCTGGCGCGCGGTCGGCTAAACAACTTGCCGGCAAGTTTGGTATATCCGGCCAGCAACAGGAAAAACAGAAGGAGTCCCTGCCAGGCGGGCAAAAACGGAGCGGAAGGGATGCTGTCGACACTAAAAAGAAAAATAGCGACGAGAAAGAGAAGAAGATTTGTATACATCAAAGGGTTTCACCTGTTCTTTGTAAACGTGCACCGGCACTGAATCTGTTTGAACAACGATATATTGTTAGAGAATAGTTATCTTGTTACATTTGGCAACCAGATGAGGGCGTTCCGAAAAGGCGTTGGACCGTGCGGCATGCCCCTTTCTTTGAAGACGTTTTCCAGGTTGCTTTATTTTTTCCATTGACATTATCGCTCAGGTCATTTTAAATAGATTGTTTTATCTCTCAAAGAGAGCTATGGGCGCATAGCTCAGCTGGTAGAGCCATCGGCTCATAACCGATCGGTCGTAGGTTCGAATCCTACTGCGCCCACCATTAATACAGCAGCTTCTGAGCAGAAACAACGGATTCCTTGAAAAAAGCAAGAGTATACATAGAAAAAGGGGAGAGCATCACTCCTGAAAGACACATCTCGATTCGGGCTAAAAATGCCCGAATGGGCGAAATCAATACAAAGGTACATCCCCAGTGGGGTGTACCTTTTTTGTTTTAGTACCTTACAGATTATTATGAGCTGCACGATAGACAATCCATATGACGGTAAGAGTAAAGGACATTCTCGAAAGCCTTAATATCGAGGCGCCTTTCAGCCTGGCTGAATCGTGGGACAATGTAGGTCTTCTGATCGGTGACCCGGAGCAGGAAGTGACGGCGGTACTTGCCGGACTCGACCCGACCAACAGACTGGTCGATGAAGCGATAGCCCTGGGTGCCAACACCATCGTTACCCATCATCCGGTCATTTTCAAACCGCTCCAGACGATCAATACTGCCGAACCGAACGGCAGGCTGCTGCAAAAAGCCCTTGCCAACCATATCGCCATCATCGGCTGCCATACCAATTTCGACAGTGCCCGTGCTGGCGTCAGCCACTATCTCGCCCTCCAGCTCGGCCTGGAAGATCTCTCTCCCCTTGTCTCGTCATCGGATGAAGCCGGCACGGACACCGGGCTGGGAACCATCGGCACTTACCCCGCTCCGCTCGCCGCTGCTGATTTCCTGGCCCGGGTCTTGCTGGTCCTGAATCTTCCCAGCGTCCAGATGGCGGGAACGGTTCCGACAAAGATCACCAGCGTGGCCGTATGCGGTGGTAGCGGTTCCGAGCTGGCGCCGATTGCCTTGCGGCGCGGTGCAGACGTCTATCTGTCCGCGGAAATAAAGCACAGTACGGCTATCTGGGCGGCGGAAACGAACTTCTGCATCATCGACGGCACGCACTACGCCACTGAAAAACCCGCCGTCACCCTTCTGGTGAAAAAGCTCCAGCAGGCTGGCGACAAAAAAGACTGGAAAATAAAAATTCTACAAACGCAAGAGGAACACCACCCCTTCGTTTTGCTGGATAAAACATACCAACCATAGAAGAAACACATTCCATAGGAGAACTATTTTGAACGAACTCTTAATTCAACTCGTTACCCTCCAGGCCATTGACCTGGAAATCGATCAGATCGACAATGCCATCAAGTCGGAGCAGAGCGGACTTGATGAACGTATGTCCGCCCTGGCGAAGAGAGAGGCTTTAATTAATGAATTAAAGGAAAAAATCGCCTCTCAACAAAAAGAAAGCCGCACTCTCGAGGCTGAGATGGCCGACAAGATGGATCACGTCAGAGAACGCCAGTCGAAAATGATGCAGGTACAGACCGGTCGCGAGCAGACGGCCCTGCTCAAGGAGATCGAAGATGCCAAGAAAAGTGCCAAGGAAAACGAAGAAAAAATCTTGGTCATCATCGAATCCGTCGAAAAACTGACCGCGCAAATGGAAGAGGAAAAGAATCTGCTCAAAGGTGAAAAGCAGCTGATTACCGAAGAAACCGATAAAGTACGGGCCAATATCGAGGCAATCAACAAGAGTAAAAAGAAAAAAGATGCCAAACGCAGCGAACAGGCCGGCCTGATAAAAAAGTCTCTTTTGCGTAAGTACGATACCCTGCGTCAACACCGTAACGGCCTGGCTGTCATCAATGTGGTTGATGGTGTCTGTCAGGGATGTTTCATGGCCGTGCCGCCGCAGCGATTCAATATGCTCCTGAAAGGCGAAGACATCTTTGCCTGTCCGACCTGTCAACGCTTGAATTATTATGTACCACCCGTACTGGAAGAGAATCTGGAAGAAAAATAACCGCAATTTTCACTTTGACTTTTACGCGTTTCCCACTACAGTAGCTGCAAAGGAGCGGGCGCATGATCGCTCCGGTCTTGTGACCGGAGAGGAAAGTCCGAACTCTACAGGGCAGGGTGGTTCGTAACGCGAACGCCGGGTGACCGGGGGAAAGTGCCACAGAAAACAGACCGCCTGATACGATCAGGTAAGGGTGAAACGGCGAGGTAAGAGCTCACCGCTTCCATGGTGACATGGAAGGCACGGCAAACCCCACCCAGAGCAAGACCAAATAGGGAGATGTTTGAGGGCGGCCCGTCCGAGATCTCCGGGTAGGTTGCAAGAGGTGTTGAGCGATCAACATCCCAGTGAAATGATCATGGCCTCTTTATCGGGGTACAGAATTCGGCTTATAACCCGCTCCTTTTTTCATTCCCACGGATCGTGATAGAATTGATACCAGCCAACGCCGCTAAGGCGGCACTGCCTGCGAAGATGTCCTGATGGCCCGAATGTCTCTCCTCTCTACTGCGCAGTGCATTGTGCCGTCTCTCCTGTTTGCCCTATGACACCCTCAGCTGCCGCTATAATCCCCGCCGCCGGCTTTGGGACCAGGATGAAGATCGACTATCCGAAACAGTATCACCTGCTGGCCGGGA
Source organism: Desulfopila aestuarii DSM 18488 (assembly GCA_945863875.1). Lineage (GTDB taxonomy): Bacteria > Desulfobacterota > Desulfobulbia > Desulfobulbales > Desulfocapsaceae > Desulforhopalus_A > Desulforhopalus_A aestuarii_A. The sequence continues at coordinate 52,101 of CAMBBS010000024.1, read as the reverse complement.
TCCCGATTCTTGTCCGTACCGTGCGTGCTTTTCTCAATAACAGCCACATCAAGCGCATTGTCGTTGTCGTGCCCGCCGACTGGATTACCGAGACCAGTACCCTGTTTGACCGCTATACCGTCAATGTGCCGCACCTGGCAATCGTGGCCGGAGGGAGCAGGCGCCAGGACTCGGTCCAGGCTGGACTCAAGGCACTTTTGACATTTGCCGACGACACGGACATCGTTCTGGTCCACGATGGCGCCAGGCCGCTGATCAGAGGCGACGTCATCGACAGATGCTATCTTGCCGCCCTGGAAAATGGCGCGGCCATCGCCGCCGTACCGGTAAAAGACACCCTGAAAAGAGGCGACGAGACCGGCAGGATCACCGCCACCATCGACCGGACCTCGCTCTGGCAGGCGCAAACCCCCCAGGCCGTCCGCAAAGAGCTCCTTGCACAGGCCTTTCTGCACAACGGCGACGCGGAGGTGACCGATGAGGCATCCCTTCTTGAAAAGGCGGGCATTCCGGTCATTCTTGTCGAAGGCGCCGAAACGAATATCAAGATAACCCGTCCGGAGGACCTGCTCTTGGCCGAAAAGATACTCCAGCAGCACCTGCAGCCAGACTTACGTATCGGTCACGGCTATGATGCCCACCGCTTTGCCGAAGACAGAGCACTTGTCCTTGGCGGCATCACTGTGCCGCACAGCCATGGTCTGGCCGGACATTCCGACGCCGACGTGCTCACCCATGCCCTCTGTGACGCCCTGCTCGGCGCACTGGGCGTAGGCGATATAGGCCTGCATTTCCCCGATTCCGAGGCGCAATTTGCCGGCATCTATTCCATACGCCTGCTCGAGCAGGTCATCGGCCTGGCAGATGCACAGGGCTTTCGTATCGCCAACGCCGATATCACCGTTGTCTGCCAGGCCCCCCGCCTTGCACCCTATCTCGACCAGATGCGCGATCTGCTTGGTCGAACCTGTCACATAGATCGAAAATTCCTGAATATCAAAGCAACCACCACCGAAAAGATGGGCTTTACCGGGAGAAACGAGGGCATCAGCTGTCACGCCGTCGTTCTCCTGCAGTCATATCCCGACGCGACACCCCCATGAGGCTTCATAATGACAATTGCAATAAATCGGGAGCGCCTCGCCGCTACCTTTACTGAACTGTGTGAAATAAGCAGTCCCTCTAGAAAAGAAGGGGCAATCGCCGCCTGCCTCAAAGAAAAATTTGCCGCCCTTGGGGCCGATGCCATTATCGAGGACGGTTCCGCCGCTCAAACCGGTTCGGAATCCGGCAACCTCATCGTTCGCTTTAGCGGCAACCTGCCGGAGCAGGAGGGACTCTTTTTTTCCTGTCACATGGACACGGTTGGCCCAGCCGATGGCGTGCAGGTGGAGCGAACCGGCGATATCTTCACCAGCAAAGGGGAAACAATCCTCGGCGGTGACGATAAAAGCGGCATTGCCGCCATCCTTGAGCTCCTGGCCCTTTTACAGGAGACAAAGCGCCCGCACCCGATGATCGAGGTGGTTATCACCACCTGCGAAGAGGTAGGCCTGCTCGGCGCCAAGCACCTTGATTACCAACAACTGCAGACAGCATACGGCTACGCCCTCGACTCCTCCGGCATTGACCATGTCATTGTCGGGGCACCGGCAGCCAATAAAATTGAAATACAAATAAAGGGCCTGGCCGCCCATGCCGGACTCTGCCCGGAAGCCGGAATCAATGCCCTGTCGCTCACGGTAGATGCCTTGAGCGGGCTGCGCATGGGCCGGCTGGACGAAGAATCAAGTTGCAACTTCGGCCTCATCCAGGGCGGAGTTGCCACCAATATCGTTCCGGAGCAGATCCTTTTGCAAGGGGAAGTCCGCAGCCATTCCACCGAAAAACTGGCGGTCTACACCAAGGAAATACGCGATACCTTCGAAAGGACCGTGGCCGATTGGCAGAGCACCCCGGCGACAGGGGATAAACGACCGTCGATGACCTTCACGATCGTCAATGACTATCCGGCCTTGACCATCGCGGATGACACGCCGGTGATTAAAAGAATGCGCAAAGCCACGGCACTCCACGGAAAAAAGGTACAGTACATTGTCGCCGGCGGCGGCAGCGATGCCAATATTTTTTGCGGCTATGGTTTGCCGACGGCCATCGTCGCCACCGGCATGAATAAGGTGCATACGGTGGACGAACAGCTTGACCTCAATGACCTGGTCAATCTGACCGAGCTTCTCCATGCCCTGGCGACAACCCCGAATTAAGCAATTTCTCCGCACTGCCGGCGAAGAACCTGTTTTTACGGTTGCCCCTGCAACTTTCTTGTTGAATTTAGGAAATACATACTATAGATTTCTTTTTTTGGGTTACCAAAAGAAAGGCACGGGGGTTTTCTCCCTGTGCCTTTCCCTGTTTTTGCAATAACTGAAATGGATAAGCTCGCCTTCACGGCGCAGCAGTCTTGCAAGATGCCGTACTTTCAGACAACCAAGGACTCTCTCCCGATGTCACAACAGCATTGTAAAAAATCGTCCGATGGCCGTCCCACCCACGAATGTGGCGTATGCGGCGTATTTAACCATCAAGACTCAGCAAAGCTTACCTATTTCGGTCTCTACGCCCTGCAGCACCGAGGGCAGGAAAGCGCCGGCATTGTCACCTCTGATGGGAACAAGGTCAATATCCACAAGAACATGGGCCTTGTTCCGGAAATTTTTACCGAGGAAATCCTGCAGAGATTAGACGGTCATCAGTCCATTGGCCATGTGCGGTATTCGACCACCGGGGCCTCGAATATCACCAACGCCCAACCTCTCATGGTGACCCACAAGGGCACGACCCTGGCGGTTGCCCACAACGGCAATCTGGTTAATTCCATTACCTTACGTGCAACCCTCGAAGAACAGGGATCGATCTTTCAAACGACCATGGACAGCGAGGTGGTTCTGCATCTTATGGCCCGTGCCACCCAACTTGGTCTCGAAACTGCGCTGAGAAACACCTTCACCGCGCTCAAAGGCGCCTATTCCCTGTTGCTCATGACCGAGAAGACCATGATTGCCGTCCGTGATCCCGATGGTTTTCGGCCGTTGTGCCTTGGCAAACTGAAAAACGGCGGCAATGGCGACAACAAAGGCTGGGTTGTCGCCTCGGAGACCTGCGCCCTTGATCTTATCGAGGCCGAATATGTGCGGGACATCGAGCCTGGTGAAATTGTTATCTTTCAGGAAAGCGGCATGACCTCCATTTTTCCATGGCCGAAACAGGACAGCCATTTCTGCATTTTTGAACAGGTCTATTTTGCCAGACCCGACTCGGAAATTTTTGGCATCAACGTCTACCAGGCCAGAAAAAGGATGGGTGAAATTCTTGCCGGGGAAGCTAAAATTGATGCCGATTTCGTTATGCCTTTTCCAGATTCTGGCAACTATGCGGCCATCGGCTATTCGCAGGCGTCGGGTATCCCTCTGGAAATGGGAGTGATCCGCAACCACTATGTCGGCCGAACCTTTATCCAGCCCACCCAGTCGATGCGTGACTTCAATGTCAAGGTCAAACTCAATCCGGTCCGGTCGTTTCTCAAAGGCAAACGGGTTATTATCGTCGAAGATTCAATTATTCGGGGCACAACCGGCAAGAGCAGAGTACGAGCCCTTCGGGAAGCCGGGGCGCAGGAGGTCCATATGGTGGTCAGTTGTCCTCCGACCAGGCACGCATGCTACTACGGCATTGACTTTCCCGACGTCAACCAGCTGATCGCCAACCAGAAGAAGATAAAGGAAATTGCCGAATATCTCGGCCTTGACTCCCTGCACTACCTGAGCCTGGAAGGGCTCGTCAAGGCAACGGGGATGGCGAAAAAGAATTTTTGTCTGGCCTGTTTTGATGGGAATTATCCGATACAGCCGGATCTTTCTTTTCACAAGGATGCACTGCGCTGAACTCTAACAGCAACCAATCAATAAGCGCCATGGCCGTGATTGGTTGTCAGACCCGTGTCACCACACAGTTTTTGCCGCTTTTCTTGGCATCATACATGGCTTGGTCCGCCCTCTCTTTAATCGCTCTTTCGTCTTGTTCCTTGAGCAGCGACTCATTTCTTTTACAGCAGACAAGCCCTATGGAAAGAGTTGTTGTACCAAAGTTCCGCTCAACAAAACTGAGCAGAATACGCTGAACTATCTCTGTTCCCTGGGTGGCGTTGGTCTGGGGAAGCAGGACGGCAAACTCGTCTCCGCCGAGCCTGAAGCACAGATCAACACTTTCCCTGGTGCATACTTTCAGAATTTCGGCAAGGTTGATAAGAACCTTATCCCCCGCCTGATGGCCATGCTCATCGTTGTATTCTTTAAAATTATCAATATCGATAATAGCGAGCATGAGAGGATAATGCTGCCGATGGGCCCGCTCCACTTCATCGGGAAAACGTTCATCAAAGGCCCGTCTATTGAGAATCGACGTCAGGCCATCCTGCATGGATAACCGCTCCAGTTCGCGCATCATCCGCCGTTCACGAACAGCTCGGGCCAATTTTGCTTCAAGCTCCGCCTGGTCAATGGGCTTTTTGATAAAATCAATCGCCCCGGCTTTAATTACCTCGGAATAACTTGCCTTTTCGTGATAGCCGGTGGATATAATAACATCGGTTTCTTTATAACTTTCAACGATATGGTTAAGTAATTCCAGACCATCCATCCCCGGCATGACGATATCCGAAAAGACCAGATCCACTGCTGTCGATTTCAATACGGCAATCGCCTCGACACCATCACCTGCGACGAGGCAGTGGTAACCGAAAGAGCTGATCAAAACACTGAGAGTCTTACGCACCAGCTCGTCATCATCGACAACCAGTATGACAACGGAATTGTTCTTATCTTCCATCTTCTTCGGCAATTGTATCTGCACCATAATTTTTTGTCAGATTAATTTTTCCGGCCTTCTTCTTGCCGTCACCAACGTAATTGTACTTACAAAAACCGACAAAGTCTATATAACACATGGTTTGTCTTGCAATAATACCAAACCAGGCAACAAGAAACACAGAGTAACTTCTCAATCTCACAGAAGGTATTGTAATTATGCAAAAGCAGCAATAATATATACGTCACTGTTTCCCAACGTTAATGGCAAATAAGCCCCATGGACAACAAAAGCCTCACGCATATATTCGAGGGAAACCAAAACGGCACCCCTCTGCCTGAGATCCTCATTCTAGCAGAAAAAATCTGTCCGTCTATGGACCTTGGCCTTATCGAGCAGATTGACAGCGACGTCAGCGCATTGTTTTCCGGATCCTCCGCTGATTTCCAGAAAAACACCCTGCCCTACCACAATCTGCGGCACAGCCGCATGGTCGTTTTAGGCGCGATGCGCCTCTTCCACGGCCTGCATGGCAATCATGTGCACATCTCGTTCGCAACACTTTTAAAAGGGTTGCTTGCCGCCTATTTTCACGACACAGGCCTGCTGCTTGAAAAAAATGAGACGGCGGCTTCCGCCGCACAGTACATGGCCGTACACGAAACACGATCGGTACAGGTTCTCAATAAGTACTTGGCAAGAAATGGCTTTAGCGAAGAAATCGCCAGAGACTGTGCGACAATTATTCATTACACGGATCTAGACATGGATCCGACAACTTTTGCTACACATAGCGATGAAATCCACCTTGCCGGTCAGGTCATCGGTTCAGCTGACATACTTGCCCAGATGGCTGACAGATACTACCTCGAGTGCCTCCCCCTGCTCTTTGACGAACAGAAGACCGGCGGCATAAACCAACACGGCTCGGCCCTGGAACTCATGGAGCACACGGCAATATTTTACCATGACGTCGTTTTAAAGAGGCTGATTATCACCTTTGCCGACACCTCCGAAGCAATGCGCACACACTTTCGCAACCGGTATAAAGTTGATCGAAACCTCTACCTGGAAAACATTGATAAAAACATTGCCTACCTGAAAAAAATCATTGCCCGGTGCGATAGCCTCACCTGCCTTGAAAAACGCCTGAAACGCATTCCCCCATCTACTTAGCACGCGGGTCACGACCTGTCTCGAACATCTCAAACAGATCATAGAAGAGTTTCGTCACCGTACTGAAATGCGTCGCCGACCCTGAGCTCGCATAGGCCTTGGTGAGCTCCATCGCTTTGGCGATACTCTCCCGTGAGTCAAGGCTGTTGGGGTCTTTTATGGCCTGAACAAGTCTCTTGCCGATGTCTTCTTCCACTGTTCCTCCCCTCTTTTAAAACCGACACCCCTGCACGTCAGGTATTCTTTCTGTTACAGACGTTTACAACCTTACGGTTGAGATTTTCAAGAAACTTGGACAGCTTTTTTTCGGCATTTTTAATGACATTGGTGATCTTCACATCGTCAAGAGCGCCGACAACCGTACCACAGGCAACACACTGGATGAGACAGAATTTTTGCCCGGTTTTTGTCGTAACGTGAACAGCTTCGAACTCGTGATATTCACATGTCGGGCATTTTGACCTGGCCATAGATGTACCTCGCAAAGGGTTAACAATTTACCTGTTTAACATAACGCTAAAATCCTACCGGTTCAAGGATCTCTTTTGTCTATTTACGATCCCTGTACAAATAACCGCCCCCTCGGCTTTTTAAACGACGGCCCAACCGGCCGGTTATCATACACCCCGCCGATAACTCTATAGCTAAAAACAATCATTAGACATGCTGATATAGGATCTATCAATTTGACACCCTGCAATATTTTAGTACCTTACAGATTGTTTGCTTGTTTTTTGGCAAGAAACAATCTGTCCCAAGGTACTTATACCCGCAAAACACCGGCACTGCAAAGAGTCCCGGCAAAGCACAGGGACTGAACCGGGCCCCGGCTTATTTCTCGTTTACCGGGGTTCATACCTTACAGAATACTTTCGTAATTTTCTCATACATGGCCGACAAGCAGACCTGTCGACGATCAGCTGAAGGAATTCTTCATGATGCAGTATATTCACAGCTCGCACACACTCGACAAGGACATCAAACGACTGCGCAAAGCCGGTAAGCAAGGGGAACATGCTGTAAACAAATATCTCGAGATCCTTGCCGATATCCGAAAATACAGCTGCTGGAGTGAATCCGTCACCTGCAAGCGCACCAGAAGAGGAGAGCAACGCATAAAAAACTGCATCAAATATGATCTTGGCGGGGGATATCGCCTGGTCACCGTTCTGGCCGACAACCATCTGTACATCACCTTTCTCGGCAGCCATGACGAAACAGACCAGTGGTTCCTGCGCCATCGATACGACACTTTTGAGCCTGACGCTTCGTTCTACCAGACAGAAGAAGTCGTTTTCGACCAGGAAAATTACCCCGAGACCTCGACAAAACTGTCAGAGCCCGAAGATGCAGCCGATCAGTATGAACAAGAGCTCCAGAAAAAAATCGACGAACCTCTCCTGAAGTCCGTGTTTCAGGGTTTGTTCAGAAACAGCAGTTCGCCAACAGGCTAAAACTGCGGCAAAATGAAAATCCTCCATATAATCAGCCAGCACCCGGAGAGCACCGGCAGCGGATTTTATCTGCAGAACATCATCCGCCAGGCCTCGGCCGAGGGGCATGACAATTTTCTTATCGCCGGCATCTCCGGCCGCCGGTTGCCCGAACTTGACTGCATCGACCAGCAATTCTGCCGCTTCGTCTGGTTTGACGGCGGCGACCTGGATTTCACAATTCCCGGCATGAGCGATGTCATGCCCTATGCCAGCTCTCGCTTCAGTGACCTTACCGCCAGCCAGCTGGTCGGCTATGAACAGAGTTTTGCACAAACAATCCGCCATACCGTCGATGAATTTTCACCTGATATCGTGCACAGTCATCATCTCTGGCTGGTCAGTTCGATAGCCCGCAGAGTCTGCACCGATATTCCCATGGTGACCTCCTGCCACTCCACGGATCTGCGGCAGTTCAGGCAATGTCCGCAACTGGGCCAAAAAGTTCTGCCCCATTGTCAAAAAATCGACCGGGTACTCGCCCTCAGCCATGAACAGAAAAAAAACATCCAGTCCCTCTACGGCATTGCCGATGAGCGTATTGATATTGTCGGCGGCGGGTATGATGCGAAGATGTTCACCCTGCACAAAAAGGACAAGCCTGAACCGGTGCAGCTGGTCTATGCCGGCAAACTGAGTTTTGCAAAGGGAGTGAACTGGCTGGTGCAGACCTTCCTCGGTCTCGCGCAAGATAACCTCCATCTGCATCTGGCCGGATCCGGTTCCGGCAGCGAGGCAGCACAATGCCTGGCCCTTGCAAAAAGCGGTGGTGCCGCGATCACCGTGCACGGCAGGATCAGCCAGTCCGAACTGGCCAGGCTGATGGGCCGGAGCCATATCTTCATTCTGCCTTCCTTCTTTGAAGGTCTACCGCTGGTTCTTCTCGAAGCCCTGGCCTGCGGCTGTCGTATCATAAGTACCGATCTGCCCGGTTGTCGAGAGTTGCTCGGAGGAGCACCGCAAGATCTGATCGAGTTCATCCAACTGCCCATCCTGCAGGACATTGACCGCCCCAACCCCGCGGATCTTGAAGAATTGCAGGCCAGGCTGGCCGGGGCCATCACCACCATGGCAGACCGCGTCCGCCGGGCACCCTCTCCTTCCGCAGAAGAAAGGAACAGGATCACCTCGGTTTTTGACTGGAAGTCGGTTTTTCAAAGAATTATTTCCGCCTACACAAAGGTGCTGGCCGGAAAAACCGCTGATCCGAACTCTTAGCGAAACCACATATCCTTTTTCGCCCCTGCCGTTTCTCTCTTCCCACACAAGATAAGCCAACACCGCCATATCTGTTCTTGACAAGGGGCCAGGACACATGGTTAACTCCCGCCAAGAGCAAAGTTAACCAAACTGGTACAGAGATGAAAGAGAAAATATTGACCATGCTGCGAGAGTCCCCGGAACCCCTTTCAGGCGAGGAGATCAGCCGTCGCCTTCAGGTCTCCCGGGTGGCGATCTGGAAACAGATCGGCCAGCTGAAAGAGAGCGGCACCGAGATAGAAGCCGGCCCCAAGGGATACCGGCTGTTATCTCTTCCCGAAGTTCCTTTCCCATGGTTGTTTGGGGAACGTTCGTCCCGCATGCACTATTACCCGGAAGTGGATTCGACCATGAACCGCGCCACGGCTCTCGCCCGCGAAGGCTGTCCGGCGTATACCGTGGTGGTCGCCGACCGCCAGACGACAGGACGGGGGCGGCTGCAGCGGCTGTGGCAATCGGAGGAGGGCGGCCTGTATTTTTCCCTCATTCTGCGGCCTTCCCTCGTCCCAAGGGAAGCCCCGGTGGTCAATTTCGCCGTTGCCCTCGCCCTGGTGGAGACCCTGGCCGAGTGCTGCGGCATCGCCGCCCAGGTGAAGTGGCCAAACGATGTGCTGGTCGATGACTGCAAGATCGCCGGTATCTTGTCACAGCTGGAGATTGAAGCCGACCAGATCGCCTTTGTCAACGTCGGCATCGGTCTCAACCTGAACAACCGGCCGGAGATCGCCGACAAACCGGCGGTTTCCGCGCTGCAGCTCACCGGTCGACGGGTCAATCGCGCCCTGCTGCTCGCCGATTTTCTTGATCGTTTTGAACGACAGATGGCCGTCTTCTCCCGGTCGGCAATCATTGCCGGCTGGAAAGCCAAGACCGTCACCCTCGGGCGACGGGTAAAGATTGTCACCATTCGTGACAGCTGTGAAGGGCTGGCCGTCGATATGGACGAGGACGGTGGCCTGATCCTCGAAATGGCCGACGGTTCGCACCATACCGTCTTTTACGGCGATTGTTTTCATTCCTCCTGAACCGGAGATGCACTGCCGGACTGTTGGTACCCGGAGCCCCTTCAATAATAAAAAATACACTTAAGGATAATCCCATGAACGAGCGTCTCGACCTGCATAAACTGGTAATAGCCTCCCTGATGGCCGCACTGATCGCCGTCGGCGGCTATCTGGTAATACCCATCGGCCCGGTGCCCATCGTCCTGCAGAATCTCTTTGTGCTGGTGGCGGCCCTTCTTCTTGGCAGCAGCTGGGGCAGCGCCGCCGTTGCCGTCTATCTGCTCGCCGGGGCAGTGGGATTGCCGGTCTTTGCCGGCGGCGGAGGCGGGCTGGGCCATTTGTTTGGCCCGAGGGGCGGCTACCTCTTCGGTTTCCTGGCCGCCGCCTGGTTGGTCGGTAAAATCTCGGAATCGTCAAGACAGCAACCGGTGGCGGAAATCCTCGCGATGATCATCGGCGGCCTGCTTATCTATGTTATCGGCGTTACCTGGCTGAAGACCCTGCTCGGCATCAGCTTTGGCAAAGCTTTGGCCGTCGGCATGTACCCCTTTATCATCGGCGACATCGTAAAGATTGGTGCCGCCTTTACCATAGTCAAAAGTGTCCGGCCGCTGCTGGGCATTGCCCGGCGAGACGGCCGGCTTGCTACGCCGGCCGGGTCGGGACAATAAGCGCGGCGGGGATTAATGAACATTATCGAGATCAGTGGATTGTCGCACAGCTATGCCGATGGCCATATCGGCCTGCAGCAGATCAACCTGACCATCGCCCGCGGGTCGTTTGTTGTTCTCGCCGGAGCCAATGGCGCCGGGAAAAGCACCCTGCTCAAACATCTCAACGGACTGCTCAAGCCCCTGGCCGGGACGGTGCGGCTGAACGGGGTGCCGGTAGAGGACGATCTCCTGCGTGCCCGGCGGATGGTCGGCATGGTCTTTCAGGATGCCGACAGTCAGATCGTCGGCGAAACCGTCTACGACGACGCGGCCTTCGGCCCGGAAAATCTTAACTGGCCGCGTGAAAAGATAACGGAGAGTGTCGCCGCCGCCCTGGACCTCGTCGGCCTTGAGGCGATGGCGGAGAGAAGCCCGCATCTTTTGTCCGGCGGAGAAAAACGCCGCCTGGCCATCGCCGGGGTTCTGGCCATGCAGCCGGAGGTGATTGTTCTCGATGAGCCCTTTGCCAATCTCGATTATGATGGCGTCCGGCAGATCCTGGCCCAGATCGTCGCCCTGCACAAAGCAGGTACCACTATTATCGTCTGCGTCCACGATCTGGAAAAGGTTCTGGCCCATGCCGATAGACTGATCATTTTGCAGGAGGGCCGGATCGCCGCCGACGGACCGCCGCACCAGGTGGTGCTCGAGGCCGAGGCCTATGGTGTGCGCCTTCCCGCCGCTGTCAGACTGGGAGGGGTGGTCGAGTCATGGTTGCGATAGCGTTCGGCTTCCGGCACAACGACACCCTGCTGCATCAACTTGATGCCCGGATAAAACTGGCCGGCCTGGTTGCCGTCAGTATCCTCACCATAAATGCCAACATGTCAGCCCTGGTCCTGGCGTTTTTTACCGCCCTGTTCCTGCTTGCCCTGGGCAAATGTTCACCGCTGCGCTGCCTATTCGGCATGAAATGGTATCTGGTCCTGCTCGCCTGCGTCCTGCTGACCAGGACCCTGACCACTCCGGGGGATCTGCTTATCGAATCGTCCTGGTTTCCGGCCACCCGCCAGGGTGTCTTTATCGGGCTGCTTTTCGCCGGCAGGCTCCTGGTCATTGCCCTCTTTGCCCTGCTGGTGACCTTTACCACCCGGCCGTCACATATCCGTTCCGCCGTTGCATGGTTTCTTCGGCCGATTCCCGGTATTCCGCACCGGCAGGTGGCAACGATGATCGGCCTGCTGGTGCGTTTCATTCCGGTCATCCTCACCCAGTCGGCGGAACTCGACCTGGCTCTCCGCGCCCGAAGTATCGACAATCGCCGTAATCCGCTGCGCCGGCTTACCTTTCTCGGCATGCCCCTGCTCCGCCGCACCTTTGTCACCGCCGACCGGCTGGCCTCGGCCATGGAAGCCCGCTGCTACGGCCTGCACGGCACAACCCACCAGTGGCAGGTGACGGCCAGGGACTGGTCGGCCCTGGGTTTTCTTAGCTTGTTCTGCTTTCTGCTGGTGGCTCTGCCGTAGAAATCTTCTTAAAGGGAGGATGCCGAAGCTTGATGGCCACGGCGGCTATGTCATCGTGCAGCTTGAAGCGGGGATATTTTTTTAATGTCGGATCCTGGCACTGCAGACAACGCACATGATCACGCACAGCCTGCAGGCCGCCCTGACGATAGAGATTTACAAAAGAGCGCCAGTCGCTGTCCTCCAATGGATTTTCCCGAGGCAGGAAAAGCCCGTCGGTAAAGAGGAGGATATCACTGACATTGTCCAGTTCTTCATAACCGTGACGAAGAAAATCAAGCGCTTCGGGTTCGCCGTTCAGCACGCCGTAACTGACGTTCATCTGCAACCGAACCCACTGAATCTGCTCGGCGAGCACCTCATGAATTGAAGCAGACCGCGCTATCCGGCAGTTCTGCCACAGCTGCAGCGTTTCCCGATCGATATCAAGATCCGGGGTCACCACCCTGTAGGTGCCGTCATTGTACAGGAGAACAATAAGGGCATCACCGGTCTGACAGTATTCCAGACGATTCACCCCCATCCGCACCACCGCCATGCTCGTCGACCAGAGTCGATGCCGCTCCTCCATGGAGACCTGTTGCTGCCGCAGGGCGTTGCGAATGCTGTTATTTGCTTCTTCCGCCAGCCGGGACAGGCTGGCCCGTTCCCGCTGAAAAGCACGCGCCGCCGTTTGCGCCGCCAGCAAGCCCCCGGTCAGACCATCATCAAAGCGTCGGCTGTCGAGGCTGGTGGCCCCATCAAATACACCAAACAGGTCTTCCGCCTCAAGCAGCACATCCTCATTCAGCTCACCGCTGCCTTTTTCCAGAAGCGTTTCCACCCCAAAGGAAGGCATAAGATGAGCGCTGCGGCAGACGATAGGTTGGTCGGTTGTCAGATACATAAGGTGATATAACTCTTTTGAGTTCTGGTTAATCTTATGCGACGAACTATACTATTCGCTGGAGAGAATACAAATTGCTTGTTTCGATGACCGGCAAACCTCCAATAGTGTTTTCCTATAAGAGCACTGAGTTTTACCGCTTCGATATGTCAAAAAAGAATTATCAATTTGAAATGGCTTTACTTTTACAGAACATAACCCAACCGGTATGGGATGCATACGTCAAGAAAAACAGTACGGCGATCTTTTCTCATCGTTATGGCTGGGGGGGAGATTCTTGCGGCAACGTATCGGTTGCCGATTTTTCGACTGGCCTCGAGCAAGGCGGAAAACGGGGAAAAACGCCTTATTTCCCTGCCCTATACCGATGCTGCCGGCATGGTCGCCGAGGATGCCCCTGCCCGTAATCAATTGCTCGCCGCGGCCCTCGAACTTGCAACCGAAGTCGGCGCCGCCCATGTGGAACTGCGCCAGGCGGGCGATGGCGCTGTGCATGAACCGGCACAGGAAATAACTGCGTGCCGGGAGCATACCGCCCATACCTTCATGACCGGCCTGCTGCGCCCCCTGGCCGAGTCTTCTGAAATGCTGTGGTCGCTGCTTTCGGCCAAGGTTCGCAATCAGGTGCGTAAGGCACGCAAATGCGGCTGCGTCGCGCAAACCGGCGGCATCGAACTTTTCAATGACTTTTTTGCGGTCTTCTCGGAAAACATGCGCAATCTGGGCTCTCCGGTGCACGATCCCGCCCTTATTATGAAACTGCTTGCCGACAGTGCACAACACGCCAGGCTCGTGGTACTATTTATCGGCATCCTCCCCGCCGCCGCAGCCATTGTTTTCAGGCACAATTCCACCCTGTATAACCCCTGGGCATCGTCACTGCGCCGATGGCGGCCTTCCTGTCCAAACATGCTCCTGTACTGGACCATGCTCGAGTACGGCACCGCAACCGGTTGTCGGTGGTTTGACTTTGGCAGGGCTTCGCCAACGGCCTCTACCTTTCGTTTCAAGAACCAATGGGGTGCGGAAAAGCAACCGCTGGTCTGGCATGTTTTCTCCCTGAGGCCGGCGATCTGGAAGCCCCATGCGGAATCTCTGGAAAAAACACCTGGAAAGCGATGGAACTCGAGGCATCCAGACGGCATGGACCGGCCAAAAGGCGCTGGATCAGCCTCTAGCTGGATATACAGGTGAGTACGTTGCAGGTAGCACTGAATAACATAACTATTTCCCTTCCCATGCCGATCTTTCTCGTCATCGAAGATGTCGGCTGGTGGCAGGGAGCGGATGGCTCGGCGGACAAGCAACCTTTTCGTACCGGTTTCACCAGACGCCATTGCCTGGACGACTACCGCGCTCTTGACCGGCTCGGCAAAAAACTGCACATGCGTGTCGCCCTCGGCATGGTCCTGGGCGAATGGGGTCGCACCAACCTCTTGAAAGATATTGCCGGGGCCACCTGGCTGGGCAGTGGCTGGGACAACCACATCAATCAGGGGAAATGGCTCGATGAAACGGCGCGCTACCTTTACAACCACCAGGATACTCTGGAAATAGCCATGCATGGCCTGTGCCATGAATTCTGGCAGGATGGCCTGATGGATCGATCCGAGTTCCATGACAGCAATGGCACCATGCGCAGCGAACAGATCCTCCGCAGTCACCTTGAGGCCTTCGGCACCCTGCTTGCCCACAACAACCTGCCGGCTCGGCCGCGACTGTTCATCCCCCCGGCTCTGCACCACAGTTTCGGCAACGGTAAAAAATCAATGCAGGCCCTCCTGCATGGGTATGGCATTGACTATGTGGTCACTGATTTTTCCCGGGCCAGGCAATATGGCCCCACCCCTGCATGAAAAAAATTACCTGGGAATGCGGCGTCGGCCTGCTGGAAAGGGGCACCTCGCCGGTTGCCTGGAACCAGCCGGAAACAATGGAGTCATAGATCGTTGGGCAGATTTCTTACTTGCCACGGCAGCACGAGTCGACTCTCTTTTAGCCGAAAACCTCGACAGCTGCTGGCAACAGACAGCGGTTTGCCAACTGGCTGCGATGCAGGTAACTAATCAACAGGTGCTCCTTGATCTGCACCGGGTGCCCGATGACATATCCTGCCGATGTCACACCTTCTTTCTAAAAATACAGGGCGACCCGTCTTTATCCATCCAATGCCGAGGCGCCCAAATCGTCTCCCGCAGATACGACCGACCGGATCTGCAGACTCTTGGCCTTTTGCCAGACAAGGGCCAAAAGGAAATCGTCCTGTCGCCCAGCTGAACCATCAACGGAGGCGCTGCAATTGTCCATCCATCATATGATACACCCTGTCTGCAACCCGCTGCACCTGACCCTGATAGTGAGAAACCATGAGGAGTGTACACTTTGACATTTTCCCCGGCCTGAAGGCCGAGGATTCCACCAGCACCGGCGCATGTGCATACGCTTCCGGGCAGTTGCCTTGGTGGATTCCTGCTGCTGGCGGAACAATTGCTGCTGAACTTGTTTGACCTTCAGTCTCTGCTTAAATGCCTTGCGTATCTTCATAAGGTAAATTATACATTGGTCTGTGGAGACAAACAACGACATTCGAACCGGAAGACATTGCGTTTTCAATATGCACGTCCATCTGGTGTTTGTGACCAAATACCGGAAAAAAGTGTTGAACGGAAAATAATGCGCAATATCCATGTCCCGGCGCGACATACTGCACTTTTATCCGCCAGGAAGGCCCGGCCGTATTCCGATAACCTGGTACAGCCTGCTCGATAGAAGGATTCTTGTTCACTCCCGTTGAGGCTAAACAGACAAAAACCACCCTTTGAACGGCCATGAAAAATCCACCGAACGGCTTACCCCCCGGCGTTGCAGTCAGCTGGACTCCGGAAGTTCATTTAAACCTCAATGTCCGCGGCCTGACCCCGTCACCGACCGTGGCGATCAATGAACGGTCAAACGAGCTCCTGGCCAATGGCCGGAAAATTTTCAAGATGGGTCTGGGACAATCCCCGTTTCCCGTGCCGCAAATCGTCGTCGACGAGCTGAAACTGCACGCCCATGAAAAAGATTACCTGGCTGTCCAGGGTCTCTATCAACTGCGCCAGGCGGTCTGCGCACACCATCAACACGCCCTGAATGTCGACTGCGCCCCAAAGAATGTTCTCATCGGCCCAGGCTCCAAGGAGCTGATGTTCATTCTTCAACTTGTCTATTATGGAGATCTGATCATTCCGACCCCGGCCTGGGTATCCTATGCCCCGCAGGCCCAGATCATCGGCCGTCATATCCATTTCCTGCCGACGAAAGCGCAAAACGGCTGGCGATTGACAGGGGATCAACTGGAGAGATTGTGCTGGAAAGACCCGAGCCGGCCAAGAATCCTTATCTTGAATTATCCGTCCAATCCGACCGGCATGACCTATTCCCTGGACCAGCTCAAGGAACTTGCCGAAGTTGCCAGGAAATATAGAATTATTGTCTTGTCCGACGAAATTTATGGCAAACTGCACCATACAGGAAGCCATGAGTCGATCATGCAGTTTTATCCGGAGGGAACGATATTCAGCAGCGGCCTCTCCAAATGGTGCGGCGCCGGCGGCTGGCGACTGGGGTTCTTCGTTTTTCCCGAATGCCTTAGGTGGCTGCTCGAGGCAATGACCGCAGTGGCCAGTGAGACCTTTACCTCGACCAGCGCGCCAATCCAGTATGCGGCGATCAAGGCCTTTCAACAAAACGCGGATATCGACCGATACCTTGAGCAGAGCCGGAAAATTCTCGCCGCACTCGGCAAACACCTGGCCGCCATGCTGCAGGCAGCCGGCGCCGACGTGTTAGCGCCGGAGGGTGGCTTTTACCTCTTCCCTGATTTTGCCGCCTACAAGCCACAGCTGCAGGCCCGTGGCATCACCGACAGCGTCGAATTTTGTGAACAATTACTCGAAGATACCGGCGTCGCTGTTTTACCGGGTGTCGTTTTCGGCCAACCGCGGGAAGAGTTGACCGTCCGCCTGGCCTATGTCAATTTCAACGGTTCCCAGCTCCTCGGCCAGGTTTGCAAGTTGAAGGCCGACGAACCGGTTGACGAGCAATTTCTGCAACACCACTGTCAGGAGCCGCTAACAGCCATTGCCCGGGTGTGCGACTGGCTTAAAGTACTTTAACCACCAACCACAGTACCAAGGAGGCCCAGATGCGTATCCGCACAACTTTTGTGGTTTTAGCTGCCTGTCTTGCTTTTTCTGCCGGCACGGCGCTTGCTAAAACAACCGTCAACATCGCCATCGTGGTCAACCCGACCTTTGTCCACACCCAGGCGGCCAACTGGTTCAAGGAAGAAATAGAGACCAAGCTGCCGGGGAAATATGACATCGTCGTGCATCATTCCGGGGCTCTCGGCACCGAAACCCAGGTTCTGCAGCAGATTCAGCTTGGCACCACGCAGATGTCGGTCTGCACCACCGGGCCGATCGAAGCCTTTGTGCCCGAGATCAAAGCCCTGGAAATGCCCTTTCTCTTCCCCACCTACCAGGCAGCCGATACCGTCCTTGACGGCCCGATAGGCCAGGACCTGGCTGGACGTCTGGCCGGGCAGGGTTTTACCGTGCTGCACTTCCTTGACAACGGTTTTCGTAACGTCACCAACTCGAAAAAGGTGATCAAAACGCCGCAGGATCTGGCCGGTATGAAGATCCGCACCATGGAAGCCCCGACGCACCTGGCCATCTGGCGCGCCATCGGTGCCAATCCGACGCCCATGGCCTGGCCGATATTTACCGCCCTGCAGCAGGGGGTCATCGACGGGCAGGAAAACCCGATCGCCGTTATCCATGCCGCCAAACTGCTCGAAGCAGGACAAAAATATCTGACTCTTTCCCGCCACGTCTATTCGGCGCTGGTCTTTATCGGCAACAAAGCTTTTATTGATGGTCTGCCCGAAGCGGACCGCAAGGTATTTCTCGATGCCGCCCGCAATGCCTCCCTGCAGGGACGGTCGTTCATCCGTGACAATGAAGCCAGACAGCTGGCTGAACTGAAAGCCGCCGGCATGGTCATCGAAGAAGAGCCGGATCTCGCCGCTTTCCGGCAGGCCACCGCCCCGGTGCTCGCCGATCTGAGCGGGGAGGCGAAAACGATTGTCGAGCAGATTCAACAGGCGGTGAAGTGAACCAACAACAAATCAAGAAATCTCCCGCCGCTGATCCGACCTTCGTTGAGAAGATCAGCGGCCGGGTCAACCGGGTGGTTGAACAGCTCCTCGTTGGCACCGGGGCCGCCATCTGCCTGATTCTTTTTGCCCAGGTGGTCTGGCGCTATCTCGGCTCATCGCTTGGCTGGTCGGAGGAGGTGAGCCGCCATCTGCTGGTGACCATTACTTTTCTCGGCAGTACCGCCGCCTACAAACGCGCCAATTTTATTGGCCTGCGCGGGGTTGGCCAGTGGTTTGGGCCGAGCTGTGAACGGGCAATTCTTGTTGTCCTGCAATTACTGACGCTGACCTGTTTTGCCCTTCTTGCCTGGTTCGGCCTTCTCTATACCCTGAAAGCCTGGCACCATAGCACCGCTTCCCTGCAGATCCCCATGGCCGTTCCCTTTGCCGTTATTCCCCTGGCCATGGCCATCCTCGTGCTGCATACCGCCGCCGATATTATCCGGACGGTGCGAGGGCGTACTTCATGATTGTCGCTCTCCTCTTTGCCCTGTTGTTTCTGCTCATTGCGCTGGGCATGCCGATTGCCCTGTCCATCGGCGTGCCGGCCATCGGCCTGATCCTCACCCCCGGGGTCTTCCCGGCAACGGTACCGTTTGCCGCCCTGGGCCAGACCATCATTCAGCTGCTCTTTGCCGGGGTCGATTCGTTTGATCTTCTGGCGGTGCCGCTGTTCATGCTGGCCGGGGCGATCATGGAATCGGGCGGCATCTCCAGGCAGATTATCGATTTTTCCGACAGCCTGGTCGGCTGGATGCCCGGAGGCCTGGCCTGTGCCAGTATCGTCGCCTCGATGTTTTTTGCCGGCATCTCCGGTTCGGCGGCGGCGGATACCGCGGCTATCGGCGCGGTGGTCATTCCGGCCATGATCCGCCAGGGCTATCCTCCGGCCTTTGCCGCGGCGGTTGTGGCTGCCGGCGGCGCCCTCGGGGTTATCATCCCGCCGTCGATTCCGATGGTTATTTTCGGCTTTCTGACGAATGTCTCCATCGCCAAACTGTTCATGGGCGGCATGATGATCGGCATCATTTTCGGCCTGTTCCTCATGCTGACGGCTGCGGCTATCTCCTGGCGCATGGGCTACGGCAGCCGCAGGAATTTTTCGTTTACCGGGGTTGGCAAGGCCTTCCATGACGCCTTCTGGGCGCTGTGGGCCCCGGTCATTGTCCTTGGCGGCATCCTCACCGGCATCGTCACCGTCACCGAGGCGGCGGCGCTGGCCGTCTTTTATGCGCTCTTTGTCAGCCTGGCGATCAACCGCGAATTGAAGTGGGCCGATTTACCCGATCAGATTCTGCGCTCACAGATCATCGCCGCGACCATCCTGTTAATCATTGCCATGGCCAAGGTTTTCACCTGGCTGGTGGCGATGAAACAGACCAGCCAGCTGCTCGGCACAATGATGATGAATCTGGGCCTGCCGCCCTGGGGCCTGCTGCTGCTGGTGATGGCCGGTCTGCTCGTTGTCGGCTGTGTTATGGAAACAACGGCGGCCCTGATCCTGCTGGTACCGGTTCTTATTACCCTTACCGCCCAGCTGGGCGTCGACCCCACCCAGTTCGGCGTGCTGATTGTCACCAATCTGGCCATAGGCATGCTCACTCCCCCGGTCGGCATCTGCCTCTTTGTCAGCTGCGGCATTTCCGGCTCGTCCCTGGCCGAGACCTCCAGGGCCGTTCTGCCCTTTGTTCTGGCCGCCCTGTCCGTCCTGGTGCTGACCAGCCTCTGGCCGCCACTCACCCTCTGGCTGCCATCGATTTTCTACCCTTGACCCGTGCATCAACACAAGCCGCCGGTCCTGAAATGATGCATGTTGCTGGAACAATTGCTGCTGATCCTGTTTGACCTTCAGCCTCTATTTATATGCCTGGCGTATCTTCATAGGGTAAATTATACTTTGGTCTATGGAGAAGAAAAAACGAGATTCGAACCGAATGAAATTGCGTTTTCAATATGCACGTCCATCTGGTCTTTGTGACCAGATAGCGGAAAAAAGTGTTGGACGGAAAAACAAACGAAATACTCCGAGAAGCGTTATCCCGGGATAGCCGAAAGGTATTATACAGATGTTCTGTGCAGCCCGAGCTACCTTGCACCTTCCTGCGGCACTGCGCCGATTTCCATTATCCGGCACTATGTCGAACAGCAGCAGACACCGGATGAACAGCTTACCCCCTGCAGCCCCGGCCTCAACGACCGGGCTTTACGGCGCGATATTGATGAAACGATAAATGAGCCTATGCGACACTTTTCAGCTGAACCAGCAAAACGTCGCGGCTGCAACCAAGCACACCTTTGCCGGTTGACAGGAAAAGCAAAAGGCGGTAAACAAATCCTATAATTTTTCAGGTTTCACGAAAGTGGAAAAAGAGGGAACCCGGTGTAAATCCGGGACGGGCCCGCCGCTGTAACCGGGGACGAACGTTGCATGAATGTCACTGTTTGCTCGATGCAAACGGGAAGGCGCAACAAGTAGGCTGAGCCGGAAGTCAGAAGACCTGCCTGAAAATCGGCTTGACTGTGATTGTTATGCCAGCCTGGACATCTCCGTGGACAAGAGATCTCTATAGGCAATCTGTGGAGAAACAAGGGCATCCCCGGATCAATTTTTTAATTGGTCCGGGGATTTTTTTTGCCGTTTTCTTTGCACTTTCCCCCGGGCAAAACACCACAGGAGGAACAATAATGAAAATGTCGTACCCCGTTCTATTCTGCCAGCTGCTCGCCGGAACCCTCGCTGGAGGAGGCCTCGCCGCAGAAAGCATGCCGCCGCCTGACCTGATGGAGACAATCGTTGTCACCGCCGGCCGCTCCCCGGAGAGCATAAAAATTGTCAGCAGCCATATCACCGTCATCGACCAGGAGGAGCTGCAGCAATCGACCAGCCGCAACGTCGGCGACCTGCTCGCCGAAAAAGGTCTCGGTCATGTCCAGAAATACCCCGGTAATCTCACCTCCGTCGGCATCCGGGGTTTTCGCAGCGACACGCACGGCAACGACCTGCAGGGTCATGTGCTCATCCTCCTCGACGGTCGTCGAGCAGGGACCGGCAATGTTGCCAAGCTGCTCACCAAAAACGTCGAGCGGCTGGAAATTATCCGTGGTCCGGGTGCGGTACAATACGGCTCGGCGGGTATGGGCGGCGTGGTCAACATCATCACCCGGCAGGGGCAGAATAATTCCGCCTTTGCCGAAACCGGTATCGGCTCTTATGGGGCGGCTGAAGGCAGTATCGGCGGCACGATCAAGGAGAAGGGTTTTGACTTTGCCGGTTCTTCCACCTATGGCACGAGGGACGACTACGATACCGGCAGCGGCCAACGATACGACAATACCGGCATAGATTATGAAACCGGCATAAGCGCGAATACCGGCTACTCATTTTCCAACCACCACCGCATAGGCATTATCGTCACCAGCTTTAAGACGGACGAGGCCGGCAATCCCGACTATTTCAGCACCGCTGATCTTGACGATAGCACCAACAAGGAAAACTACTCGGTCGACACGAACTATACCGGAGGATCCACCAGCGGCACATATCAGTGGATGACCCGCTATTTTTTCGGCCAGGATGAGAACAGCTGGCTGGACCCGACTGCGTCCGATCCCACCGGATGGGACAGCGGCCTGCTCTCATCGAACACCACCGACCAGCAGGGCGCCCAGGCCCAGTTGACCGGTACATTCGGCAGTTCAACCCTCACCGGCGGCTTCGACTGGCTGGACTACGGGGTGGAAAACAGCTGGACACCAAGAGAAACCAGTTATACCAACCCGGCTGTCTTTCTGCTCGGCAAAATCACCTTCCTCGAGGACCAGCTGGCAGCCAATGTCGGCCTGCGCTATGACTGGTACCATGTTCAGGTCAGCGAACCGGCCGGCAGGGATGAGGACCAGAACAGGCTCACACCGAAGATCGGCCTGGCCTGGACGGTCCTGGAGGGAGTAAAGCTCAGGGCGCAGTATGCCGAGGGCTTTATGATGCCGTCAGCCGATCAGCTGGCCGCCGATTTTACCAGTTTCGGCTCAAGGGTGGTGGGCAACCCTGATCTCGATGCCGAAAAAAGCACCACCTGCGAAGGCGGTCTTGATTTCAGCCATAACGGCCTGAACAGCGCACTGACCTGGTTCTCGACCGACTTCAAAGACAAAATCACCACCGACTACCTCGCCGACGGCGCACAAAGCTGGCAGAATATCGGTGAAGCGACCATCTCCGGCTTCGAAAGCGAACTGAGTTATGATCTCGGCGTCCCTCTGGCCTGGGACTGGGAATTGCGGCCCTATATCAATCTGACCTACTTGACAAAATACGAGGACGAAGAAACCGGCGACGATCTGCAGTATATCAGCGACACGACCCTTGCCGGCGGAATCGTCACCAGCAACGGGGCAGGCACTTTCTGCCGCCTGAACGTCACCTATACCGGCAGCCAGGATGTGCAGGACTGGGAGTCCGGCAGCTACCCGGCACCGGTCGACAAACTGGAGAGTGTCACCGTCGCCGACCTCACCGCCGCCTACCGTTTTCTGGAAACGGCGAATTACGGGACGTTTACGGTCCGGGGCGAAATAACCAATCTTTTTGATGAAGACTATGCCTATGTCAAAGGCTACCCGATGCCCGGCCGCGGCTTCTATGTCAACCTGCGCTGGGATTATTAGTCAGGAGCGAAAGAGCAGATGAAACGACTTCCTTTTTTCTTCATATTCTTGTTGTTCCTGCAGCCGGTCGAGCTGTTATCGGGGCAATGGCCAGTTACCTTTACCGATTCGGCGGGGGAGAGAATCACCCTCGACACCGCCCCCCGCCGGGTAGTCTCGCTCGTGCCGTCGATCACGGAAATAGTCCTGGGTTTAGGCGCAGCCGATGCCGTGGTCGGCATCACCCATCACTCTTTGCTTGGCCCGGAAACGGCGGGCAAGGAGATCATCGGCGGTTTTTTCCGTCCTGATCTCGACCGGGTGGCGGGGCTGCAGCCGGAGGTGATTTTTTATGCCGATCTGCACGGGGAGCAGATCGCCCGTTTCCAGGATAAAGCCATTCTTATTCGCCTCACGCCCCGCACCATTGCCGAAAGTTTCGCGCAGATTCGACTTCTTGGCCGCATCTTTAACAGGGAAGCCAAAAGCGCTGCGATCATCGCCGAACAGCAACGACAGCTGGAGGTCATCGCCCTGAAGGTGGCGAAGATCCCTGCAGCAGAGCGGCAACGCGTCATCCGTCTGATGGGCGACGAGCCGTTCATGGTCCCGGGAGACGACTCGTTCCAGAATGAGTACATCCGTGCGGCGGGCGGTATAGCCCCGCAGTTTGGCGCAAACGGCGATAGTACGCCGGTCACGCTCGCCCAGTGGCAACAATTCAACCCGCAGGTCATTTACGGCTGCGGCAGTCCTGACCAAGCCTTAGCCGCTTTGCAACAGGAGGGCTGGCGCGATGTTGATGCGGTGCGGGATAACCGTGTGCTCTTTTTTCCCTGCGAGCTTACCTGCCGGCTGGCCGGTCAGAGCGGGACCTTGGTCTCCGCACTGGCCTCGGGTATCTATAGCGATTCGTTCAGCAACAGTGACAATTATGTCCTGGACGAGGAGGTCGTCGACAAACAACCGCTGCACCTCGACCTTGACTACCTGCGGCAGGCGGAAATCATCACCAGCAGCATAAAGGATTTTCACAACAAAACCCTGGCACTTTCCTTCCAGCAGCCGATGCGGGTGGTCTCCACTCTGGAAGGTCAGAAAGAGGGCATCCTCACCGTCGCCAATCACTATTTTCCACCTCCATCCTGGGGCCTTGATCGGGGCCAGGGATTAGCCGAGCTGCGAATGTCGACCAGTAAAATACTTGGTTTTCCACCAGATTCGACGGCAATGCTCTTTACCGGCGCGGATATGGCTAACCTGGCGGTGGTGAAAAAGTCCTTCCGGGACATGGAGGTGGTCGCCCTGGTCACCGCCGGGGTGGAGGGCAACAGCGTCCGCATGGGCAGCGACACCGGCAGCTACTACGAGCCGGACGAAATTAAAAAAAGCGACAAACCGGGGACCATCAACATCCTCCTTTTAACCAATATGCAACTCTCACCCAGGGCCATGACCCGGGCGATAATCAGCAGTACCGAGGCAAAATCGGCCGCCCTGCAGGATCTGGATATCCGTTCCAGCTACACCTCGCCACACCATTCCGCCACCGGCACCGGCACCGACAATATCATCGTCGTGGAAGGGAGGGGTCCGGCAATCGATGCGACCGGCGGCCATACCAAGATGGGCGAGCTCATCGGCCGCGCCGTCTATGAGGGGGTGCAGGAGGCCATAGCCCGGCAGAATGGCCTGGCCACCAACCGCTCTCTTTTCAAGCGCTTAAAAGAAAGGAAAATTGAACTCTCCCCACTCTGTCAAGGGGACCCGCAGCTGCGATCCGACGTCGAACACCTCCTGCTGCAGCCGCGCTACAGTTCTTTTCTCTCGGCGGCGCTGGCGATAAGTGACGATTATGAACGGGGCCTGGTCAGCGATCTGACAAGTTTTGATGACTGGTGCAGGTCGATGCTGCCGGGCAGCCACCCGGCGACAATGGCAGCTTTGCCAGCTGTGGCGGCCCTGGCGGCATTGCCCGACTCCGCCGCCAAGGAGCTGCCGCTGGTCATCCGTAAAGCTCTGACGGTTGTCCTGAGCGCGGCACAACCGGCGCCCACCGCCGGCAAACCTCCCGAGCGAATCATCTCCCTCGGTCCGACTAACACGGAGAATGTCTATCTCCTGGGGGCGGAAGATCGGCTGTTGGCCAATACCAGCTACTGTATTCGTCCGGAAGCGGCGAAGATGAAGGAAAAAATAGGTTCGGTCATGCAGATATCCATTGAGAAGATCCTCAGTCTGCAGCCGGACCTGGTGCTGGCGACGGATCTCTCCCCGCCGCAGCAGCTGGAGAAGCTGCGCAGCCTCGGCCTTAACGTTGTCCAGTTTCATCAGGCAACCTCCTTTGACGACATCTGTACCCAGTTCATCACCCTGGGTCGGCTGCTCGGTCTCGAACAAAGGGCGCACACGATAGTCAGCGAGGCCCGGGCGAAAGTGGCAGCTGTCACCAGGGAAGTAGCGGGTCTGCCCATTGAAAAGGTCTTTCTGCAGATCGGCAGCCAGCCGCTGGTCGGCGCCTTGCAACACACCTTCACCGATGACTTTATCGTGCTGGGTGGCGGTGCGAATATCATCGATGATCAACTGTCCGGCACAACCAATGATGAAAAAGTGCTCGCCGAGAATCCCGATACCATCATCATCGCCATCATGGGCAATGAGACCGGTCTTGCCGGGAAGGAGCAAGAACGATGGCGGAACATCCCGGTCATCAAGGCGGTGCGCGATGGCCGGGTGCATATCATTGATCCGGACCTGGTCTGCAGTCCCTCACCGGCCACCTTTGCCGAGGCCCTGGCGATCATCTCCCGCCTTATCCATCCAGAACTTAACCAGCGAGCAAGACAATGATGGTGTATAAAATTTTACAGAGCGGCGGGCCGATCATCTGGCCGCTGCTCGCCTGTTCCCTCATCGTCCTCACCGTTATTCTGGAAAGGATGATGTTCTGGTTTACCCTTCAACGCCGGCGAAACCGGCCGTTGATGGATGAAATCCTCACCCTGGCCGAAGAGAGTGAATGGGAGATAATCAGGACCAAGACAGCCGGATGCAGAGATCACGTCATTCGATTGCTGATCGTCGGCATTCTGCACCGGGACTATGATATGGGCCGGGCAATGGAGGCGGAGGCCAATCTCAGCGTGCAGAATATGCAGCGCTTCATGCCGGTGCTCGACACGATGATCACCGTGGCGCCCTTACTTGGCATCTTTGGCACGGTTTTGGGTATTATCAGCTCCTTTGAAATGCTTGGCGCCGCCTCGATTGCCGATCCAAAACTGGTTACCTCGGGCATCGCCCAGGCCCTGATCACCACCGCCGCCGGGCTGGGAATCGCCATTGTCGCCGTCATTCCCTATAACTATTTCAATACCCGAATCACCAGGGCCATGCATGTCATGGAGAAATACGCCACCAGCCTGGAAGTCGTCTTCAACAAGACCGCGAAGATAAACGAAAAGAACGCCAATGAAAATCACGCGATATAACACCCGGCCTGCCCGAATCGAGATGCTGCCGCTGATCGATATCGTCTTCCTCCTCCTGGTCTTTTTTATTTACGCGATGCTGTCCATGACGGTGCATCAGGGCATGCAGCTTGACCTGCCGGAATCCTCCCAGGCGACCAAGACCGAGGAGACGGTGCTTACTCTTTCTCTTCGCACATCGCAGACGGCATCGGCGCTGGGCCCGGAACAAGAGCTGGAGATTTTCCTCAATAAAACGCCGGTTCCCCTGGCCGAGCTGCATGAACATTTACCGGGAACGGCTGAACAAGGTGGGTCTGCCGGAGAAATTCTCGTCTTTGCCGAAGAAAATGTTTCCTATCAGCAGCTTTTTCAGGTGCTTGACGAGTTGCAACGAGCCGGGATGACAAAGATTTCCCTGCAGGCAAACCCGGAGTAAGGAGTTATGTCGCGGTTGTTCCCTGCCTTTTTCCTGGCACTTTCTCTTCATCTGCTGCTCGGTGTGCTGCCATGGCCGCAGGAAAAGCCTCCGATTGTCCAGCCTGCCGACAAGCTACCGATCACTGTCAATCTGCGCCAGGCCAGTGCCGTAGCGAAAAAAAGCAGTCCACCGCAAATGGTCACACCGGCGCCAATCACCCCTGCCCGTGCTGTCCCTGTCGCCGAACCGGTACGGCCGATCCCGAAGAACACCAAGGCTCCGGAACTGCTTCGATCAGAGAGCAAAAAAAGAGTCAAGGCCCGTCATGCAACCGCCCCGCCCGCCCCCAGCCCTGTCGCCGCCAAGGCTCCGGCCAGTCCCGCAGCAGTTTCGCCGGCAGCCCGGGCAACGACCAACAAAAGGTTCCAGCCAAGGTCAGGCCCATCACCGTCGATAATTCAGGCCAGACCACTCTATGACCAGAACCCAAAACCATCCTATCCAGCTCTAGCCCGGCGGCGCGGCTGGCAGGGTGTGGTCATTCTCGCGGTCACCGTCTTAGCGGATGGCTCCCCCGGGCGACTGGCAATTCATACCAGCAGCGGCCACGACCTGCTTGATAAAACCGCCTTGCAGACAGTGAAAGACTGGCACTTTCTTCCCGGGAAAACAAACAATATTGCCGCACCGATGGAGGTACTGGTGCCGGTGCAGTTCGTACTGCAATAAAAAAAACAGGTAAACGGCCTGGTAAAAGCACCTGCAAATAAGCTATCATAGTAAAAATCAAGCACGGCGAGAACGAAACCTGTGCAACAAGCCGGCTGCTGCGGCTTTTCCACCGCCCCCGACAGGTTTTCTTGTCGGCAGAAGCCTCTTTCTTAGACCAAACGTTTGCTCACTGAAAAAAGATGGACAAAACCAGGCGCATCTCAACAGTCTCGGCGAACATCAAAAAAAAGAGACTGTACATCACACTGCAGGGAATAATGTCGAAGAAGGAAGCGGAAAGAATTTATACCGATATTCGCTTCTGTGTCTCGGATCTCGGCACTGGTTTCGCGGTTATTACCGACCTCAGCGAATGCCGCATAGGCCATCTCAATGCCATCGGCACCTTCCGGAAAATCATGCATTTCCTTCAGGAAAAAGAAGTCGGCCAGATTGTCCGTATTGTCGGCGAGGCCAAGATAATCTATCTGCAGATGCTGAAACTTTCGGACAAAACAAAGAACTATGTGCCAAAGTATGTGAAGACGTCCGCAGAGGCGGAGGCATATCTCGATGAGCTGGTCAGCCAAAAGGAGTCGATCGCCTGAGTCGATCGCCTGTCGCATCAAGGGCCATTGCGCCACAACGCCGGTTTTCTCTCCGGCAACCACCCCTACGGAATAAGGACGATTTTCCCGCAATTGCCGTCATTCATGACCAGATGATGGGCCAGTGGCGCATCCTCCAGAGCCATCTCGCGGCTGACGGCGGGCAGCAGGACACCTCGCTCCATGGCGGAAATCAAGGCAGTATGCGTTGCCACGACTTCTTCGCGGCTGGCGTTAAAAACCGCCAGGCCGCGGATGTCCGTCTCTTTGCCCATGGTCAGGCGAGGATCAATCTCAATGCGTCCCCTGCTGCCGATGACAATCACCCTCCCGCGCGGAGCGAGCAGCAGCAGATCTTTTGCCAGATTTTTATTGGCCAGCATCTCCAGAATAAGATCAAAGCCCTCGCCCGAGGTTGCGCTGAGAAGTGCCTCGTCATAGCCCCCCTGGTTATGATTGACGGCAACTGCGCCCAGATCCTGCACCAGAGAACAGCCCTGCGCAGTTCCGGCCGTACCGAAAACAACCATTCCGGCATCCCTGGCCAATTGTACCGCCGCCTGACCAACCGAGCCGCTTGCCCCGTGGATCAGCAGGCGCTCGCCCGCCCTGGCAGCCCCGCGGAGAAACAACGCCCGCCATGCCGTTGCCGCAGGAACACCGATGGCCGCCCCCTGCGCAAAGGAAATGTTTTCCGGCAGCCGGAAGACCTGATCGGTTCGGCAGAGGGCCATCTCCGCATACCCGCCGCTGATGGTCGCCGCACTGTACACCCGGTCGCCGAGTTGCCATTGACGGACATCCGCACCGCGGGCGCTGATTATTCCGGCAACATTGCCGCCGGGCGTATAGGGTAAACCAGGGAGCTTCGGGTAGGTTCCGGCCCGAATGTAGCTTTCGACAGGATTGACGCCAATGGCCCGAACCTGCAGGACCACTTCTCCGATACCCGCTGCAGGAGCTGGTTTTTCAACCAGTTCCATGACCTCGGGATGGCCAAACTCTTTAACCTCGATTACCTTCATGGCTTTTCTCCTTGTCTTTCTTCCAGTTTTTTTCCTGCCCGCGCAACAGCCTGTTGATATTTTCATGATGTTTCAGCCAGATGAGCAGCGCCACCCCGGCCGCGGCAGCAATGGTCGTGTTCGACGCCCCGAGCAGGTAACACCACAGGGGAATAAGGCCGGAGGCGAGAAGAGAGCCGGCGGAGACAAAGCCGGTGAGGGCGACGGTGAGCACAAAAACCACCAGACTGAGCGCTATTGCCGGAGGCGAGAGAAAGAGAAACACCCCAAGCCCGGTGGCGACCCCTTTGCCGCCGCGAAATTTCAGGTAGACGGAAAACATATGGCCCACTACCGCCATCACCCCGGTGACGGCGATGAGCAGTTCCTTTGTCGCCGATTCAGGCAGAAAAAGCGTCGCAGCATACATCGGCAGCAAACCTTTCAGGCAATCGCAGACCAGGGTAACAAAGCCAAGTTTTTTACCGAGCACCCGGTTGACATTGGTCGCCCCGATGTTGCGACTGCCCTGGGTCCGCACGTCAACACCGGCCATCTTACTGATGACCAGACCAAAAGGGATTGCCCCCATCAAATAACCAATTACCGGAAAAATAATGCTCATCGCTCTTCTCGCTTGCTCCTGTGCCGGGCTAATTTTTTACGCAGTCTGGCGGCAATAGCATCATCACGACAGGAAGCTATCGCAGCCGGGCATTTACGAAACATCTTCTCCGCCAACGAGCCGGTAAAAACAGGGCTGACCTTTTCCTCCGCCAGCGTCAGACTGCTCATCATTTTTTCCAACTCCTCCCGGCGCTCTTTTTTTAGGGATTCCATATAATGGCTGATATCCACCTTGTAGCCGAAGGAGGTCATCTTGTCAACGGCGTCAAGATGACGCTGATTGATGACGTTCACCTCTAAAAGTGTCGCCCCGGTGGACTGGGTGAGATCGGCGGCATAACCGAGAATGCCCTCGGAATATTGAGAAAAAGCGGTCGGTTCATTTCCCACCGGCAACATGACCGTCATGGCCACAACCGCGCCAACAGCCATAATTGTCAGGTGCAGCCAGCCGCCGGTCCCGATCATCAGCAGCTCGGTATGGAAGATAAAAATAAACGGCAAAATCGCCGTCCGGATAGCATAGGCAAAACCCTGCATTCCCGTGCGTAACGGATCCCCCCCGGAAACCCCCGCCGCGGCAAAGGCGGGCTGGACCGGCCGGCGGCGTATCATCGGCCAGGATACCGAAAAAGAAGACAGAGAGATGCACGGCAATGAGCGGCACGGGCAGACCGTTCTGGGCGCCGAGGCTGACGATAACCGGGGCCATCAGGGTGGAAACCACGGTATAATTGGCCGTGGCCGGCAGCCCCATCCCGAGAACAAGACTGATAAAAACGGTGAAGATGAGCAGCATCTCGCCCAGAAGGCCGAGAGAGCCGGGGACAATCGTTCAACGGCCAGACACCAAGCCAACGGTCACCAGGCTCTGCACCGCGGTCTTGGTTGTTTTTCTTTTCGGCAACCCTTTCCGGCCCATTTTCAAGCTTCCGGATGGACAAGATAGACCAGGGCTATACAAGAGATTATTGCCGGCAGAAAGGCACGCTTGATGACCTCGAGGTACGAGATGCCGGCATATCCTATTATAAGAAAGGCCGCACAAGACGCGGCGACGAAGGCGACGATCCAGTCCCGGACCGGGATATGATTCTTCGGTGACGATATCTTCTCCGCGTTCATTGGCTACCGGATTCTCTGTTGCGTGCGTCCTACCAACGAGTCCCCCCTTATCATCTATTGGGCATTCATATCTTGGAACGTATGCACTTCGTCGCAGTGTAATGAATAGGTCAATTCATTACTCGTGATAAAACCCTGCGCGCCATGCGCCATTGACGGAACAGGCTACGCCTGGAGATACGCCATCCGCCCTGCACGTATTTCTCTGGCATCCTCCTCTATCTGACGTTTACCAACCGATAACAAAAAGATTCGCCGGCGGTAAAAGCCTGCTTCGCATTTACCGCTTGTGTGCTTATCGTTGTAAGCATAGCAGAAATGAGGCTGCTATGGTACATTGTCCGGAGCAGGGAAAGGCCCTGAAGACTGATTACGTTATAAGAGATAGACACCACAATGAGCATCCAGAAAATTTATCAATATCCCGAAACGGTTCTGCGTAAAGAAACGCAAAAAATTGACACCTTTGACAGCAGCCTGGCAGCACTGGTCGAAGACATGGCCGAGACCATGTACGATGCCCCGGGCATTGGTCTTGCCGCACCGCAGATCGGCAGATCCCTCAAACTGATTGTCGTTGACATGTCCGAGGATAAACAGGGTGAAAAGAAGTACATCCCCATGATCAATCCGGAAATTATCGCCCATGAAGGTACCCAGATCGATGAAGAAGGCTGCCTGAGCGTCCCGGAACTGACCGCCAACGTGAAAAGGCATCTGACGATCACTGTCGCCTATCAGGATTTACAGGGCCAGGCCCATGAGATTTCGACCCAGGATCGTTTTGCCGTCGTTCTGCAGCACGAAATCGACCATTTAAACGGTATTCTTTTCATTGATCACCTCAGCCCTTTGAAGCGCGGTCTTTATAAAAAGAAGGTAAAGAAGTGGCTGGAAAAATAACAGGAGCGAAGATGTCGGCACAACCGCTACGCATTATTTTTATGGGTACCCCTGATTTTGCCGCAGCGACACTCCAGGCGCTGATCGATGGTCCCGACGAGGTGGTCGCCGTGGTTACCCAGCCTGACCGAGCCAAAGGCAGGGGCAAAAAACTGACGCCTCCGCCGGTGAAATTGCTCGCCGAAGGGGCGGATATTCCCGTCCTCCAACCGACAAAAATCAAGACGGAAGAATTCCGCAACGGCCTGCTCACCTATCGGCCGAACCTGTTCGTCGTCTGTGCCTACGGCAGGATTCTGCCCAAATCGCTGCTCGAACTCGCCCCGTTAGGCTGTATCAATGTGCATGGATCGCTTCTTCCCTTCTATCGCGGCGCCGCACCGATCCAATGGGCAATAATCAAGGGTGAGCAAGACACCGGCGTGACGATCATCCAGATGAATGCGGGCATGGATACCGGGGACATCCTGCTCAAGGCGGCAATGAAAATAGAGCCGGGCGAAACCGCCGGCAGTCTCTTTGCCAAACTGGCGGAGCTTGGCAGCGTCACACTGTTAAAGGCGATCAAGGGGCTGAAGGAAGGAACGCTTATTCCCGTCCCCCAGGATAACAGTCTGGCGACGCTTGCCCCCATGCTGAAAAAAGACGATGGGCTGATCGACTGGCAGAAAGACGCCAAAGAGATCGAATGCCTCATCCGTGGTCTTGACCCCTGGCCCACCGCCTTCTGCTTTCTTGATGGCGGACGTTTACGCCTGTTCAACCCGGAAGTGGTGTACAGGGAAAGCGATGCCCCGCCGGGGACAGTGCTGCAGGCCGACAAACGGGGCATTTTGATTGCCTGCGGCAATAACTGCCTGTTGATAAAAGAGATTCAGCCGCAGGGCAAAAAGCGCATGCCGGCGGAGTCCTTTCTCTGCGGCCATCCGATAGCCGCCGGCACACTTCTTTTGCAGAGTAACTGAGTTATTAAAGGCTAACGTGACACGACCATCTTCCGCCAGAATAGCGTATCTGGACTGCTTTTCCGGCGTCAGCGGCGACATGCTGCTCGGCGCCCTGCTCCATGCCGGTCTCGACCGTCAGCTGCTGAGCTGCGAACTCGACAAACTCCACCTTGACGATCTTCAGTTTTCGGTCGAGGAAAAGTGTGTTAACGCCATCAGCGGCATCAAGGTAACCATCAGCAGCAATCGCCGGCAGGAGCTGCGTACCCTGCCGGCGATTCTGCACCTCCTTCAGACGAGTGCACTTGAGCCGGCGATAAAAGACCGGGCAGCGGACGTCTTCCAGGCCCTGGCCTGCGCCGAGGCCAAGGTGCACAATGTGCCGATCGATACAGTACATTTTCACGAAGTCGGCGCCCTCGACACCATTGTCGATATCGTCGGCACCATCATCGGGTTGCACCACCTCGGCATCAGCCGACTTTTCTGCTCTTTCCTGCCGACCGGTCACGGTTTTGTCCAATGCGCCCACGGCCTGCTGCCGCTGCCCGCTCCGGCGGTATGCGAACTGCTGCAGGGAATCCCCACCTATGGCGTCGATCTGCAGCAGGAACTGATCACCCCGACCGGCGCGGCACTTATTGCACGCCTTGTCGACGGTTTCGGCCCTCTGCCGCCGATGGCTCCGACGGCCACCGGCTATGGCGCCGGCAGCCACGTCCTCACCAACGGCCAGCCCAATCTGCTGCGCATCATCATCGGCAGGGGTATTGACCCCAGCGAACAACAGCTCGTCGAGGTGATGGAAACCAATCTTGACGACTGGAGCCCGGAGGGATTTCCCTACCTGTCCGAGCTGCTCTTTGACCAGGGCGCCCTCGACGTGACCATCGCCCCGATCCACATGAAAAAAGGCCGTCCGGGTTTTGCCCTGCAGGTGATTAGTCCCCCGGCGTGCGCCGAGCAGCTGAAAGATACCATTCTTTCGGAAACAACCGCCATCGGCCTGCGCTTCAGAAAGGAATCACGACGCACCCTGCCCCGGGAACAGGTCGCGGTACCGACCCGATGGGGCGAGGTGCCGGCCAAAAAGGTGCAGACCCCGGCGGGGATGATCATCTATCCGGAATATGAAGAATGCCGAAAAATTGCTGTCCGGCACAAGATACCGCTGCAGCAGGTCTACAACGAAATACGCAGCGACAGGGCGACCAAAAAATGAATCAATTGATCATGGCCTTGGCCACCGGCCTGTATGTCGGCAAGATCGGCAAAGCCCCGGGCACATGGGGCTCACTCGCGGCCTTTCTGCCCTGGCTGTTGATCAAGGACATGTCCCTGCCGAACTACCTCCTGATCCTTGGGGCACTGTTTGTGGTCGGTTTTTTTGTCTCGGGTTCAGCGGAAAAAATTCTCAATAGTCCGGATTCCGGCTGTATCGTCATCGATGAGATACTCGGCATGTTCATTACCCTGGCCGTCGCGCCGCCGCATGCCGCCGCCTGGCTGCTCGGCTTTGTCCTGTTCCGCATCTTCGATATCTTCAAACCCTTCCCGGTCTCCTGGTTCGACCAGCGCATCCATGGCGGCATCGGCATCATGATGGATGACGTCGTCGCCGGGCTGTACGCCCTGATTTCCCTGCAGCTCATCTGGTGGGTGATCGTCGTTTAACACCAGAAAACAACAAAGCCCAACCGAAGCGGATGCTTTCGGTTGGGCTTACAGGTACAACGCACCGCACGGGTGATCCTGGGGTTATATTACAGGTTGTTCGTCTTAACGAGAACCGCGACCGCCGCCTTGTAGGAGACAACAATCAGGGCAACCCAGCCAAGCAATAATATTGCAGCCATAGTGTACTCCTCTTTTTCTTAATATGCTTTTTTATCGCTGATATCAAGCATACCGATTTTCTTTGAATCCATCTGCCGCCACACATAGGCGATATAGGCAAGCACGACCGGAATGAACAAGGCGACGTAGCACATCGCCGTCAGGGTATAGTGGCTTGACGAGGCATTATAGATGGTCAGGCTCGATTGCAGATCAACCTTGGACGGATAAAATGGCGTTCCGTTAAAGCCTGCGGTGAAAAAAACCGCCAGCCCGACGAAGACGGTACCCAGGCCGCCAAACCAGATTCCTTTCGTCGATCTGCCAAGACTGGTCCGGGTCACCCCGAGAATAACCAGGAACAGGCCAACCAGGAGCAGGCCAAGGACTATCGGCATTGCCAGCAGGTTGTTGAGGTATTTATGCGCCACCATGCTGACGACGCCGGCGGCATCGGTGGCAAAACCATCGATCAGCAGCAGGCTGACCACCACATAGAGCAGAAAGGGCAGGGCGCAGAGGAAATTGATCAGACACGACTTGCGCACCCGTGCCTCAAATTCAGGAACCCCTTTGAAATCGACATTATTCACCAGATACATCGCCCCCAGCACCCGGGCATTAAAGACGAGGAAAAGACCTAAGGAGAGATTAAAGAGCGAAAAAGCTGCCTCCACCCCTCTGAGCGGGTGAGTCCATGTCACCTGGTTAAAATCATTTAAGGTAAAATTCGAGCCGGTGAAAAAGGTGCCGACAGCCGCCCCGATCAGGAGAATGCCAACGGAACCATTGATAAAGAGAAACAGCTCATAGGTCCTGGCACCAAGAAAATTGTTCGGTTTTGTCCGATATTCATAGCTTACCGCCTGGAGGATAAAGGTGAACAGGATGAGCATCCACACCCAGTACGCGCCGCCAAAACTCGTTGCGTAAAATTTCGGGAAAGCGGCAAAAAGGGCCCCGCCGAAAAGAACCAGCGTCGTAAAGGTCAGTTCCCATTTTCTGCCGAGGGAATTAATGACCAGGGATTTCTCCCGGTCGCTTTTCGCCACCTGCCAGAGCAGGGTCTGCCCTCCCTGAACAAAGTTCAGGAAAAGAAAAAGGGCCCCGACGATCGAACAGATGATCCACCAGATCTGCTGCAGGGTGACAATATCTAATTTTCCAATCATGTTACACGCCCTCCGGTCCTATTTTGATCTGCCGCAGCATAATTTTAATCTCAGCAATGAGCAGGGTGGTAAACAATACGAAGAAGATAGCAAAAGATGCCTGCACATGCCCGGCGCCAATGTTCGTCGAGGCCATTTTCACCGGCAGCATATCCTGAATAGCCCAGGGCTGACGGCCGACTTCAGCTACAACCCAGCCCATCTCCGAGGCAAATAATGCCAGGAAAAAAGAGCTGACTCCGAGCATCAGCAGCCATTTCTTGTCTTCCAGGGTGTCCTTGTAAGAATAGTAGAGATAGAGCAGGGTCAGCAGGATGAAAAAGGTGCCCAGATAGACCATCGTATGAAAAGAATAATAGGTGGTCGCCACCGGCGGCACACTTTCCTCCGGCGTATCGAGATAGCCGAAGCCGAGATAGTCCTGATTCACCAGGAATCTCTCCAGGGCCGCGGTTTTCGCCGGTTCATCGCCGGCCTTACCGGCCTGCTTCATCGCGGCCAGATCGGCGATGGCCGCCTTGCCTTTCTCCATCTTCTCGGCAACAGACATGATGCCCTCCGCCTCATTGCCATAGACGAGGTCTTCGATGCCCGGGACAAAGGCATTTACATCACGCTTGGCCATGAGGGACAGCCCCCTGGGGATGGAGACCTCAAAGGCAAACGGATCCTGCCCGTCACCAACTTTCTTGCCGCTGGTCAACAGGCCCAGAGCGACGAGATCCGCACCCTTCGATCCTGTAAAAAGCCCTTCATAGGCGGCCAGCTTCATCGGTTGCGTGTAGGCATTGGCATACGCGGATTCATCTCCGGTAAAGGCGGCAAACAGCGAGGAAAGCAGACCAAAAACCGAGGCGACGATGATCGATTTTTTCGCCATATCCACATGCCGCCCCTTGAGCAGATAATAGGACGAAATAGTGATGACAAACAGCGCGCCGACGACGAAGCTTGAGCTGGTAGTATGGGTAAATTTGGCAATGGCCACCGGGGAGAAAAGCACCTCCCAGAAATTCTGCATCTCGAAACGCGCATTCTCGGGGTTAAAGGCCATACCGACCGGATATTGCATCCAGCCGTTGGCAACAAGAATCCACAGGGCGGAAAGATTGGAACCGATGGCAACCATCCAGGTGGAAAAGAGATGGAACCCCTTGGACGTGCGCTCCCAGCCAAAAAACATCACCGCAAAAAAGGTCGCTTCGAGGAAAAAGGCAAATATACCTTCAATTGCCAGCGGGGCACCGAAGATATCACCCACCATCCAGGAATAGTTTGACCAGTTGGTGCCGAATTCAAATTCCAGGATGATACCCGTCGCGACACCAATGGCAAAATTGATACCGAACAGTGTCATCCAGAATTTAGTGAGATGCTTCCACTCTTCCTTTCCGGTGCGCACGTACATCGATTCAAAAAACGCGCAAAGAAACGACAGCCCCAAGGTGATCGGGACAAAAAGCCAGTGATACATCGCAGTCAGGATAAACTGTGCCCTCGCCCAGTTCACCGTGGCCAGATCTATTTCACCCATTACAAGGTCCTCCGTAATTATTTATTTTGTTCCGATCCGGTCAACTGCTGGATGACATGATCGGCCCTTTGTTCATCGGTCGAAAAGTTTGTCTGCAAGAAATTTGGAAAAAAGAACAGCTTCAAAACGGCAAACATGACAAGCAGCTTTATGAAAATAATCTTCCATAAAGTTCTGCCGACGGTCATTCTTTTAAAGCCGTCCAGATAAAATCGATATACTTTCAAAAAAGTAGGCAATACCATAGTATTCCTCAGCAACTCCGGCAACCCCTGCCTCGTTCGTTTTATCAAGAGCTTTTGGATACCTCGACCAACCGCGGTAAACGGAAAATACGCCGGGGTTAGTGCCTTTCGCAGAATATTTTCCGGCCAAAAAAAGATACTATTCTGTAAGGCACTAAACAACAAAAAACACGAGAATGCACTTCTTGTCACGGATGGCCTGCAAGATCTTCACATATATCCAAAAGCAGGACCGGCTGTCAAGAATAATTATCATTAACAGCGGAAGATTACAACAAAAAAAAGGAGCCTTCCTTCTGCGACTTTGTCGCAGGAGGAAGGCTCCTTCAGATGACGCTTAACCGCCTGACCTTGTCATGGCTGAGTTCAGGGCAGACCGGCCCGGGTCAACGGAAAACAGCCTGTACGGTGCTAAATCGCCTCTTTTCCTCTTTCGCCCGTCCTCACCCGCAGGACATCTTCCACCGGCAGGACAAAGATCTTCCCGTCGCCGATTTTTTCGGTGTTTGCTGCTTCCCGAATCGCATTGACAACCTTGTCGACCATTTCGGCCGCCAGCACCAGTTCTATCTTGATCTTCGGATTGAAGTCCACATTGTACTCGGCGCCGCGGTACATCTCTTTATGCCCCTTCTGCCGTCCGTATCCCTTCACCTCGGAAACGGTCATACCGGTAATGCCGATGTCGGTCAGTGCATCCTTTACCGCCTCAAGCTTGAAGGGTTTGATAATTGCTTCTATTTTTTTCACGAGGACTCCCCCTATCTATTCTTTAGTAAACTCAGGATATGCAGCCAGACCGCATTCCGCAACATCGACGCCTTCCATCTCTTCTTCTTCACTGACCCGAATCCCCATAACGGCCTTGATAATGAACCAGGTGACAAGGCTTGTGCCGAAAACCCAGGCGAAGATCACCACGATCCCTGTCAGCTGCGCGATGAGCGATCCTTCCGGATTGGTGAAGGCGGCGGCCAGCAGACCCCAGATGCCGCAGACCCCATGGACGGAAATAGCCCCGACCGGATCGTCAATTTTCGCCTTGTCGATACAGATGATCGCCGTGACGACGAGCAGGCCGCCGATAGCGCCGACCAGAGTCGCCACCAGAGGTGTCGGCGTCAGGGGTTCGGCGGTAATCGCCACCAGACCGGCCAGCGCCCCGTTCAGGGCCATCGTCAGATCGGCCTTGCCGAACCAGGCCCTGGACAGCATGAGAGCGGCGACCAGGCCACCGGCCGCGGCGGTATTGGTATTGACAAAGACCATGGCAACCGCGTTGGCCTCGGTCACATCACTTATTTTCAGCTCCGAGCCGCCATTAAAACCGAACCATCCCAGCCAGAGAATCAGGGTGCCCAGGGTGGCTATCGGCAGGTTGGCCCCGGGAATGGCCTTAATCCTGCCACCGACATATTTTCCCTTTCGTGCGCCAAGCAGAAGGACACCGGCTATGGCTGCAGAAGCACCGCATAAATGGACAACTCCGGAACCGGCAAAGTCCAAAAAGCCGAGGGCGTCAAGAAAACCACCGCCCCATTTCCAGAAGCCCTGGACCGGATAAATAAAGCCGGTCATGACCACGGCAAAGGCCAGGAATGCCCAGAGCTTCATCCGTTCGGCAACGGCACCGGAGACAATTGACATGGCCGTCGCAACAAAGACCACCTGGAAAAAGAAATCGGCAAGGGACGAATAGTAGATTTCTCCATTACTTTTCAGGACTTCCTCGACGGTATGGTCCGCCCCGAGCAGGAAGCTGAGTCCGGGAATAATGGTGTTGATGCTGTCACCGTACATTATGTTATAACCGACCAGCATATACGTGATGCAGGCGATTGCATAGAGCGCAACGTTTTTCGTTAAAATCTCCACGGTGTTTTTACTGCGCACCAGACCGGCTTCGAGCATGGTAAAACCGGCGGCCATCCACATGACCAGGGCACCGGTCATGAGGAAGTAAAAGGTATCAACCGAATAGGCCAGCTGCACCACGGTATCTTTTAAATTTGCTTCCTCAGCCAAGGCCGGTACGGCCACGGCCGTTGCTGCCAGAAAAACAGCCAGACCCCAATACTTTCGATACTTCATTTTTTCGTTCACTTTACTCCTCCTTTAATTTATACATCCCTCTTCGTTCAATACAGAGCATCAATGTAACAACATCGTCTTCACTCCACTTCGGTACCTGCCTTCACGTATTACAAGACTTATGCCAGATGGCTGGAAACTAAATATCACCTATTTTATCAAGATGTTGCACAAGCAATCGAGACCTACACCCGGAATTGGCTGGTATTTTTATTTCATTTTTGCAGTATTGAGTTTTTATTTATTACAGTTTTGTAACTTTTTTCGAAAAAGAGGTCTGGGCCAGATGGGGGAAGTGATAAAAAGAAAGGAAGGCAGTGACGGAGAAAGATTGCCGAACCCGTAAAAAGCCGGCTTTCCTGTTCAGACAAAAACGGGTAAGATAGGCCGGCCTCCCGCAAAAAAGCCGCCGAACAAGGACCGTTAACCAGAGACCAACAAAGGACAATTATGATACGCGACTTAGCCCTTGCCGCAAAGGCATCGTGCAGCCTTGAAGACCAGGAATCCCTGGTGCCCCTCGTTCTGCAATTGAAAAAATTGTCGGAACTCGTCTCCAAGCAGGGCATCCTCGGCCTGGAAAACGAACTTCTGCAGATCAAGGATTCGTTCCTCAACCTTGGTATCCAGCTGATCATCGACAAGGTCGAGCCGGAAAACATCAAGGACATTCTCGACTCGGATATCTACTACAATCAGTCAAACGGCCGGGAGCTGCTGAAAAAAATCATCATCCGGGAGGGACTGCTGCGTATCCAGGCGGGCGATACCTCGAGAAACGTGTTGATATGCACAAAAGTGTTCCTTGCCAAGGTGGATGACGGCGCCTTTCGCAACCCTTAAAAACATGGATTCCGCATCAAGCCCGGAATGACGGCGGGCGGAAGGTTACCCCCAGGAAAGCAGGCCATGCAGATACTTTGCCGCACACGCGGCGCCGTCGGTGTTGAGAACGACCGAGGGCAGTGCGCCCCGCTGCAGGTTGGCCAGCAACAGCCTCTCAAGCCCCTCGGCGGTAACCCCGGTTTCAGAAACCGTCGCAAGCGCCTCGCCGGCAACCTCCTGCAGCTTGTGCAGATGAAGCTGCTGCTCTTCGTCCTGCATGTCACGAAGCACAACCACGGCCGGAATCCCGGCATGCAGCACGTCCATAAGGCTATTATAGCCGCCATAGATGAGTGCGGTCCTGGCCTGCAGCAGGACGGCGGCATAGGTTCGTCCCGGAGGCTCCAGCCGGCAGTTATGCATTGAGGCAAAGAGCGCCCCGAGCCTTTGCCCGGCCGCCGTGGAGGGGTCTATATTGACAAAAAGCCACCAGCGGCCATAGGATTCGGGTATTTTCTGCAACACCCCGGCCAGAAGCACCAGGAAGTCGAGGGAGTTTTCGCCAAGCCAGGGAATGGAGATAGCCCCCGCCACCGGCTCTTCCGGCCCCGGAACACGTCCCTCCCACCGGGCGAGCTCGGCCAGCCGCAGGACATAGCCGCACTCCACCGGCTCCGTGTCATAGTGCAGGCGCAGCTGCTCGCAGTGCGATGCGCCGAGCACCAGCGCATCGCCGTACCAGAGCAGGCCATGGTAATGCGCCCTGAACAGCTCCCGGGCCAGCCCGGAGCGGGCCTGGAGCACCGCCCCGACCACGCCGCGCACGCCGAGGATCCACCGGGTATCGCCGCCACTCCCGGCAGAAAGAGCCGCGACGAGCTCCCTGTGCTTGCCCTGCGGGGTATGATCAACCAGCACCAGTCTCGGCCGGTACAGGGAGACCAGCTGGGCCAGCTCCCGTGCCCGGAATTGGCCGAGCTCCCCATCGGAAAACATTGATTTGCCATGGATGCCGATTGATTTTCCCTCGATTACCCTGGTTTCGTAGGAGGGCAGTTTCAGCCAGTCGAGAGGCGCCGCACCGATCAACTCCTGGGCAAGACTGCAGCCCGAGACAAAAAGAACCTTCAGGTCGGGGTAGAGTCGACGCAGGGCCATGCCGATGCCGATACTGCGGCCGGCGTGGCCGAGACCGCGGCCATCATGGGCATAAATTAAAACGTCGAGCCGAACCGTCTGCGGCATGGCAACCCTCCCGGGGAAATGTTACAGGTGCGGTCATGGTGAGACGACTTCAGCCGATCAACAGCCGCAGAAAATCAATGCAATATCTCAGAATATTTGGTTTTCTGCACCAATACAACATGTTTTTCAACCTGTTTCACCCCTCGGCAAAAGGTGGCCAGCCTGCTCAGCCGGCAACCTGACGAAAAAGTTATGAAGATCGCCTACTACATGCCGTTTAAGCCCCTGGACCACGCCAACCCTTCGGGGGATCTGGTCACCGGCACCGAACTGTACAGCTATCTGGCCGGCCGGGGGCACGACATCGCCCTGGCGAGCAGACTCCGCTGCCGCTGGATCTACTATCACCCTTTGACCCTGCTTCGACTGCTGCGTGAGAAAAACAGCATCTTACGGGACACCGCTCTTGCACCGCCGGATCTCTGGCTCACGTATCATTCCTACTACAAGGCCCCGGATCTCCTCGGGGCAATGTGCAGCAAAAGGCTCGGCATCCCCTATGTGATTTTCCAGGGGATCTACTCGACAAAACGACGCAAGCACCTGAAAACCCTGCCGGGGTTTCTCCTCAACAGGAAGGTTCTGCAGACAGCCGACCATGTTTTCACCAATAAAAAAAGGGACCTGACCAACCTGAAGAGGCTGTTGCCGGACGACCGCCTCAGCTATACGGCCCCGGGCATTCATCCCCGCTTGTTCGAATTTTCCCCGGACTGGAGAGAGAGGTTACGCCAGAAATGGGCGATCAGTGGTGAGACAATAGTCATGACCGCGGCGATGATGCGGTCCGGCGTGAAGACCAGGGGCATCGAAGCGGTCATCGATGCGTGCAGCGACCTTGTCCAGCGCGGCCTGTCCCTTCGACTCATCATAGCCGGGGACGGCAGCGGCAGGCAGCACCTTGAAAGAAAGGCCGTCGCACTTCTGCCCAACCGGGTCGTTTTTACCGGCAAGATAGCCCGCGACGCGCTGTATCGGTATTACAGCGCCGCCGATATTTTCGCCTTTCCCGGCATTGAAGAATCGCTTGGCCTGGTCTACCTCGAGGCCCAGTCCTGCGGGCTGCCGGTGGTCGCCTGCGGCGACTGGGGCGGCGGCGAGGCCGTTGTGCACGGCCGGACCGGGCTGCTCTCGCCGGCGGCCGAACCGTCCCGCTTCACCGGTCATATCCAGTGCCTGATCGACGGGCCCGAAAAAAGACAGGCGCTGGCAACGGCCGCTGGCGAACATATCCGCCGCAACCATGACCTGGATGTCAATTACCGGCTGCTGGAGGAAAACCTCGTCGCCGTCTCACGGCAGGTACGCCGGAACAAGTGACGGCCGCGCCCCTCCCCCGCCGGCTCAGATGCCGTCATGGATAACCAGCACCTCCACCCGCCGATTTTTCTTTCGCCCTGCGCTGGTCGTATTCGAGGCGATCGGCTCTTGGTTGCCCATGCCCACCACCTCAATGCGCTTGGCGTCGATTCCTTTGGCCAGTAAAATTTTCTGCACATGCATCGCCCGGTCTTCAGACAATTTGGTGTTCGCCGGGGAATTTTCTTGTGCCGAGACAAAGCCTTTTACGACAAGCTTCGCCCGGGGATAATCGTGTAGTTTTTCAACAAAACCGTCCAGCTCATTTCGCGCGGCAGCCGTCAGTTCAAGGGAATTCGAATGGATCGGCAGGCGTATCATACGCGGCTCCATCGTCGTCAGCTCTTGCTGCAATGGAGCCCCGGCCACCGCCGTGGTTTCCGGCGTTCCCTCCGGTTGTCCCGCACCCGGGGCGGCAAGCGCCTGCGGTTCCCCTGCCGGGGCGGCGACGACTGCGGCGGCTGTTTCTCCGGGGGGCAGGTCCGCCACCTCGGTACCTATCGGCGTCGTGGCAACCGCCGCCTCCGGAGGCTTCACTTCACTTTTTTCCGGAGGCTTCGTCGCACTAACATCATCCTTATAGGTCATCACCGGAGGCAGGGGGCTGATCGGCGACACGTCCTGCAACTTCGGCACCTCCACCGGCGGCACCGCGAGCGGCACCACCACCTGCGGCGTCCTTGCCGTCTCCGGCGGAGCCTGCTGCACAGTCTGCAAAGAATCCCCCCTTGGCCACCAGAAAGCGATGCCAACCAGGCAAAGAACCAAGAGGCCGAGGCCATACCTGGCCCAGCTGTGTGAAGGGTGCGATGTAAGACCAGCCCCGGTAAAGGAGCTCGGTCGCCGGACAGGTCCGGGTGTCAACTGGTTCGCACAGGCGGCAATACTCTTCGCGTCAATGCTCTTTACACCCTGCACTGCTCCAGCGGCCAAAGCCTCGTCGCAAAGCGCGTTGATCCGGCGCGGATTGCCCTGGGCATAACGATGCACCATCTGCACCGCCTGGGCGGTAAACAATGGTTCCTCTGTACCGGCAATTTTCAGCCGGTGGCGGATATAGTCACCGGTTTCCGTGACGTTCAAGGGCAGCAATTCTGCGACATGGGTCAAACGCTGCATCACCGCCCTATTCTTCGGCTGCATGAGCATATCTTTGCATTCGGGTTGCCCGAAGAAAAATATCTGCATCAGCTTCACTCCGGCATTTTCAATATTGGCGAGCAGGCGCAGGTCTTCGAGCATCTCCTGCGGCAGGAGGTGACAGTTATCAAGCAGCAACAGCACCTTTTTCTTCTCGCCAGCGGCCTGATGTAAAAATTGACGGAATTGCAGAAGAAACTGCACCTTTGAAGTAAACGACTCCTGCACACCAAACTTTCCGGCAATGGCATTATAAAAATCGATCCTTTCCATGCTCGGCTCGTCAATAACCGCCCAGGCAATATCCCGGTCCAGACGTGCCGTCAGGGCCTGCAGCAGCGTTGTCTTGCCGGTCCCGGCGGCTCCGGTTACAAGCTGAAAACCTGTCGTCTCCACTATTCCGCGACGCAGTCTGGCCAAGGCTTCCTGCTGTTTTTCACCAATCCACGCAAAAGACGGGTCGGTATTCATGGCAAATGGCTTGGTTTTTAAATTATAAAATAACGTGTACATGCACACCTTCCAAAAGAGGGTACTCTTAAACTGGCTTTTTACTTTTGTAACATTAGCATACTTCCAGCCCTGCGGGAAAACTATAATCGACATACCGACAAGATAGTGCGGCTCGGGCCGGAGAGAGGACCCACCACCGCCAAGAAATTGACTTGAGTTTCATGACGATGTCTGGTAACCATATGCGGTTATCGCATAGACCCGTAGAACCCTGCCAGAGCAGATCCCGGCCGCCCAAAAGCAAACGGCGAATACATCCAATTGCATGAGTCACACATGAGTGATGAACTGACCATCATCGTCCCGGTATTTAATGAAGAAGAGAGCCTTCC
Organism: Desulfopila aestuarii DSM 18488; assembly: GCA_945863875.1. GTDB lineage: Bacteria > Desulfobacterota > Desulfobulbia > Desulfobulbales > Desulfocapsaceae > Desulforhopalus_A > Desulforhopalus_A aestuarii_A. The sequence continues at coordinate 7,279 of CAMBBS010000024.1, read as the reverse complement.
GGCATTCTTTCTCGAGATGGACACCTTTATCGCCTCCAGCCCCGTGCCAAGCCGCGTCCTCTTCATCAATGACGGATCGTCAGATAATAGCCTGAAAATACTCACGGAAAAATGCCAGCAGACCGCGTATTGCACCGTGCTGTCCCTCGATAAAAACTATGGCCTGAGCGTCGCCATAAAGGCCGGCTTTGATCATTGCACGACGACACTGGTCGGCTATATCGATGCCGACCTGCAGACCCATCCCGCCGACTTTTTATCATATTTCAGTTATTTTCCCGACTATGACATGGTCAACGGCATCCGCGAAAAAAGACAGGACCGTTTGATAAAACGGTTATCCTCGAAAATTGCCAATACCTACCGGCGCTTGATGATCAATGATGCCATCAAGGATACCTGCTGTCCCTTGAAAATAATCAAACTCACCTACGCCCGGGAAATGCCTTTTTTCGTCGGCCTGCACCGTTTTCTTCCCGCCCTCGTCCAGCTGCAGGGCGGCAAAGTCAAGCAGCTTCCCATAACGCACTCGCCCCGTTATGCCGGTACCGCCAAATACCATCTCCTCAACCGTCTTGTTGGGCCTTTTTTTGACACCCTGGCCTTTCGCTGGATGCGCAGTCGATATATCCGCTACAAGATAGCGGACCGGAATACATGAACCAATACCTCGTTTTTTCAATAGGTTTTCTCGCCCAGATTCTTTTTTCGGCACGGCAGATCACCCAGTGGATTGCCTCGGAAAAGGCGGGACGGATTCTCTCGCCCCTGCTCTTCTGGCAGCTGAGCATCCTCGCCTCCTTTCTGTTGATGGTCTACGGTATCCTGCGCAATGATCTGGTCATCATTCTCGGCCAGGTTATTACCTATGGGGTGTACATCCGCAATCTCTATTACTTCGGCTTCTGGGAAAAGGTCCCGGGCCCGGTGCGGATCCTGGTTTTTGTTTTCCCCGGCCTGGCCATCTGCTGGCTGCTCACCGGAGAGACCTATAACATCCACAAACTTTTTGCCAACAAGGATATTTCCTCGTCGCTTCTGCTCTGGGGCGTGGTCGGCCAGTGTGTTTTTACTTTTCGCTTCATCTACCAGTGGCTCTACAGCGAAAGACGGCAACAATCAATGCTGCCGATCGGTTTCTGGATCATCAGCATCACCGGCTCGATCATGCTGCTCAGCTACGCCATCTTCAGAAAAGACCCGGTTCTCTTGGTCGGTCAGTTATTCGGCGTGGTCGTCTACAGTAGAAACATTCTGCTCGGCCTGCGCCACAGCCGCTCGACGCAGGACGTAGCACAATGACGACCTCCCCGGAATCCCCGCCGCAGCTGGCAAGCAAATTTCTCCTTTTGCTCGGGGGGTATTTTGCCCTGCACATTGTCCTGCGCGTGCTGGTTTCCGATGCCCTCGACTACGACGAGGCGGAACAGGTTCTCCTCGGCCAATGGCTGCTGGCCGGCTATACCGAACAGCCGCCGCTTTATACCTGGATGCAGTACGCCCTTTTTCAGCTCTTTGGTAAAAACGTCTTTGCCGTCAGCCTGCTGAAGAACGCCCTGCTGTTTCTCACCTATGTCTTCGTCTTTCTCAGCGGCCGGGAAATTCTCAAGGACAGCCGGGCGGCGATCCTCGCCACCTGCTCCCTGCTGCTTATCCCGCAGATCGGCTGGGAATCCCAGCGTGACATGACGCACACCACGCTGGTGGTCTGTGCCGCCGCCGCCTCTCTCTGGCAGGCGCTGCGTCTTCTGAAGAAGCAGGAGCTGCTCAATTATGGTCTTTTTGGTTTGCTGCTCTCCATCGGCATCCTCGGCAAGGCCAACTTCGCGCTCTTCATAGCGACGCTTTTGCTGACCATGGCCACCTTTGCCGCAGGGAGAAAAGCGCTCTTTTCCCCGAAAATCCTCCTGACTCTGGCGATCATGGCCGTGGTCAGTGGACCGTATCTGCTGTGGATGTTCCATAATCAGGATATCGTCTTTTCGGCGAGCCATAAGTTCAAACGGGTCGTCGAAGGCTATCAGGTGCAGGGCATCATCAGTCTTTTTGTCAAGAGCTTCCTGTTTCTCACGCCGCTGTGGCTTGTCTGGCTGCTGGTCTTTCCCGCCGGTTTCACTCGAAACGACAATTCCGAGGGCGATATGCAGCAGCAGTTTATCCAACGGTATCTGCTCACGCTCTTTCTCATCCTCCTGGTGGTGGTTTTTTTCTTTAAAGTAACCTACGTCAAAGACCGCTGGCTGCAGCCTTTACTCTTTGCCGTCCCGCTCTTTTTCTTTGCCAGACTTGCGCCGGCACGGATCACGCCAAAGCGGTTCAAGGTTTTTATCGGCGTGGTATGCATAACGGCAGCAGCCGTCTATTGCGCCTTTGCCATACGGGTGGTCGGCGCCTCGGTCACAGGGCGTTTCTGCCGGATGAACTATCCCTTTACGGCAATGGCCGGCGAGCTGCGCCAATCCGGGTTTTCCGACGGCCTGATCATCAGCGACAACCGTTTTGTCGCCGGCAATATGCACATGCAGTTTCCCGGCAGCACCGCTCTCATCCCCGGCTACAAATTGGCAAGCCGCACCCTGCCCCACAATTTTTCCTCGGCAGCGGTCATCTGGCAAGCCGATAATTCTTTGTCAATGCCGCCTGGGCTTGTCTCCTTTCTGACCAGGACCTACAATATTGTTCCGACGGAGTACCCCGTCCGCTCCCTGCAGCATCGCTATAAATATGGCCGCTCGGAAACCGTCAAATTCGCCGTTATCCAGTTCCCTCTTCCGGCCAGCCCGGGACAGTAACCTTTCCCTTGGCAGCCATGCGCCGGATCCTCTGCCACGGAAGTCCCGGGACTGCAGCGCAGGGGCGGGGGGCACCAGAGGCGACTCTTGCCGCTCTAACGCAGGGGTTCCCGTCCGGAATGGTTGACAAAATCGAATTTTTATCATAGATAACAAAGCATAATCCGTTCAAGATATGTTACCCATAACTCAGTCAGTCCGATCAGGGGGAATATGGAAAATCATCGTGTCAAAGACCTTATGGTGCCGATTTCCGAATATGCAACCGTCGTTGTCGGCACATCACTCATCGATGCGGTAAAGGCCCTGGAGCAGGCCCAGGAAACCTATACCACGAGCAAATACCAGCACCGCGCCATCATCGTCCTCGACGTGGAGGGTCGCATTGTCGGCAAAATCAGTCAGCTGCGGGCACTAAAAGCCATTGAACCGGATTTTACCGCTAACTCCGATATCGAACAACTCAAAGGGTTCAAATTCAGCGATCAATACATTACCCAGCTCCGCGACCTGTATCGCTACAGGGGCAAGGTGATGAGCAAGGAATCGCTGCGGGCCGCCTCGGTGAAAAAGGTTGAAGAATTCATGCAGACGCCGTCAGCCGGGGAATACGTCGCCGAAGATTGCAGCCTGGACACGGCGATACATCGGCTGGTTGCCGGAACCCATCTGTCCCTGCTGGTCACCCGGGATGAAAAAATCGTCGGTATCCTGAGGATCTCCGATGTCTTTGCCGCTGTTTTTCATAAAATGATAAAACTGGAAAACGAACCGGTAAACGCACCCTGAGTCGTCGGCGGCAGAGCAAATTCATAAAAACCTCAATCTTCGGATACCTTATGAAAGAATTGGAAAAACTCTTCAATAGAATTGTCCAGAGGGTCAACATCAATCTCCGAGAACAGAAGTTTGATGTCAGACCATATGCCGATGCCCTTATTCCACCGGATCAGATGAGCAAGTTCTATGCCTTTTACGGCATAACCCCGGACCATCCGCTTGATCTGCACTTTGAAAATTCCGCCCTTGCCGGCAGCTATTTTCTTGGAAAATGCCGGGTGCGCAATTCACTGCTCTACAAGAGTGATATCCGCGGCGATGAACTGAAACGCAAAGACAATACCATCCAGTTCGGCGACTTTGCCCTGACCTTGAACAAGGACGAAATTATTGATATTGAGGACAGCGCGCTGGTCAAAACGCTGGTGCACAACTATTCCCATGATCCGGAAACCCCGGAAAAATTCTTTATAACCGATACCCTGGCCATGGACTACGCCAACATCCATGGCTCACCGACCGACGGCAGTTTTCTCGGCCCCTTTGCCACCGTCGACCTGACGACCATGCGCGACTGCGTGATCGGCTCCTACTCCTATATCCAGGCCGGAGAAATCAGCCACCAGAAGGTCGATCCCGGCACCATCTGGGTGCACAAGCCCGGTCAGTTCAACTTTCTCTATAAATACCCGCAGGATATTCTCGCCCACTACGTTTCACTGTCACCGGACAAGGTGCCCTGGGGCGTCCTCATCGATTTCATCGAAGAACGTAAAGAGCAATTCCAGCGGGTGTTCGACTTTGTCAACCTTGACGCCATCGAATCCATTCCCGAAACGGCCTCGCTGGATCGCTATGCCGTGGTCCTGCCCAATATAAAAATCGCCGAGAACGTGCTGGTCTCCCAGCGGGCCTACCTGGAAAACTCCACTCTCGGCAAGGGGGCCAACGCCCAGGAAAACTGTTTTATCATCAACTCCTGCCTTCAAGGCTACAACGTCACCGCCCATGGGGCGAAAATAATCGAGGCGCAGCTCGGGCCCTATGTCTTTGTCGGTTTCAATAGTTTTCTCTACGGCAAAAAGGACAGCCGGCTAACCATCGGTACGGGATGTGTCATTGTGCCGCATACCATCATCGACATCGACCAGCCGCTGGAAATTCCGGCCGGGCACCTCGTCTGGGGGCTGATAAGAAACAAGGAGGAGCTGGCGACAAACTCCCTCTCCCTCGACGAACTGGCCAGCGTTGAATCGTCGTTTACCAAAGGCCGCATGCATTTTGAAGGAAAAGGGGCCCTGCTCGTCCAGTCCTTCAAGGACCGCATTCATCATATCCTCGAGGCCAACGGGGCTTTTTTCGCCAACGGGGAAAATGCCGGCCATGCCCAGCGAAATCAGAAGCTTTCCCTGAACACCATCCAACCGTTCCAGTTCGGTGCAAAGGCCGGCATGTACCCGAGCATCAGAATCTTGCCGTAAGCTTAGCCTTGATCCGGAAGCGGTTAATAAAATAATGCAAGAATTACCTCAAAAGAAAAACAAACGGCAAATCCTCATCCGTATGCGACCGGTTCTGCGCTGGGTCATCAAGTTGCGCAGTTCTCCCCGGGCCATCGCCGGAGGTCTCGGCCTGGGCACCTTTATTGCTTTCACCCCGACGATCGGCGTCCAGCTCATTCTGGCCTTTGTCATGGCCACCTTTTTCAATCTGAACCGGCCCGCCGCCATGATACCGGTGTGGATCACCAACCCGGTCACCCTCGCGCCCATTTATACCTTCAACTACTGGCTGGGGGCAAAAATCTGGCACGGCCCGCCCCTGTCGGAAGTGTCCGGACTGTTTATTGATATCGGCCGGACCATGGCCTCGCTTGAATTCTGGGATATCCAGGAACAGTTTCTCGCCGTCTTGCAGATGGGCAAGGAAATCCTCATCCCTCTGGTTCTCGGCAGCCTGGCTATCGGCCTGGTGACTGGCCTTCTCACCTATGTATTTTCGCTCAAGCTCCTGTCCATCTTTTTTACCAGGAGAAGCGAGAAACGGCTGTTGAATAACCGGGAGAAAAAATAGGGTTTCCATCAACAAAACGGCCACGGCGCCCATCTCTCGACTCTTTTTTATAGCTAGGTGCCCACAAAAACCTTGCCGATCCATGCACAAGCGGGTAGATTAAAAGATTCTACTCACAGTCAAGCACAGTCACGGCGTTTTTTTCCAGCCATATCACATCAGTATCAGCGACCAAAGATCACCGGTCTTTTGCCCGGCAGACAGTGTATATAAACAATCATGCGTGTTATCGTTTCAACAATTATAGTTAATTATAACGCGGGTGAACTGCTGCATCGCTGTGTCAATTCACTGCTGAAATGTCCGCAGGAAATCGAGATTATCGTCGTCGATAACGCCTCGACGGATGAAAGCCTTGCCCCCCTGCAGGGGTTGCCCGGCGTCCGGATAATCGACAATCCCACCAACGTCGGTTTCGCCGCGGCGTGTAATACCGGCGCGCGCGTCGCCTCCGGTCCCTTTCTGCTCTTTCTTAATCCCGACTGTTTTTTCGAGCCTGACGCCCTGTCCCAGCTGCTGCTGATCATGGATGCGGATGCGCGCGCAGGTCTGGCGACCGGCCTGCTGCGGAACATGGACGGCACCGAACAGGTCGGCGGGCGGCGCGCCGTACCCACGCCCTGGCGCTCGTTTGTCCGCGCCTTCGGCCTGGCCGGTCTTTCTCGACGCTGGCCACGCCTGTTCTCTGATTTCAATCTGCACCAACAGCCGCTGCCCAAAGGACCTGTCGAGGTGGAGGCGACCTCGGGCGCCTGCATGCTCATCAGGCGTGAGGCGATGGACGACGTCGGCGACTGGGATGAAGAATATTTCCTCCACTGCGAAGATCTCGATCTGTGCATGCGCTTTCGGCAACAGGGGTGGAAAATCCTCTTCGTGCCGCAGGCGCTTTTTATCCATGACCAGGGCGCCTGCAGCCGCAACCGGCCGATCTTTGTCGAGTGGCATAAACATAAGGGCATGATGCGCTTTTACCGCAAGTTTTTCCGCCATCAGTATCCCGGCCTGCTCTGGCCGCTGGTCGTCTTCGGCGTCTGGCTGCGCTTTACCCTGATTGCCGGCTACCACGGCGGCCGTATCGCCGCCGCCTTTGTCGGAGGAAAAAATGTCTAGAGCAGCTGTCGGCGTGCTCGGGGCAAGCAGCTTTGTTGGCGAGCAACTCATTGCCCGGCTGCGTCGAGATAATGTACCGGTCGAGGCCTTTTCAAGAAAACCGCAGGCCCCGGCAAGGCCCGGCATCAGATGGCACCGGCTGACCGAGAAACATCGCAGCGTCACCGGCCACATCGACAACTGGCTGTGCGCCGCCCCCATCTGGCTGCTCCAGGAACACTACCCGCTGCTCGAGTCATGCGGCGCACGCCGTATCGTCGCCCTGTCTTCGACCAGCCGCTTCAGCAAAACCGCCTCTTCCGACCAAGCCGAAGTGGCCATGGCCGCCCGTCTGTTGCAGGGCGAAGAAGACCTGCAAAACTGGGCCGCCGCAACAGGGGCCGACTGGCTCATTCTGCGGCCGACCCTGATCTACGGCCTTGGCCGGGACAAAAATATCACCGAAATAGCCCGATTTATCCGCCGCTTCGGCTTTTTCCCTCTGCTCGGCAGTGCCGGCGGCCTGCGCCAGCCGGTGCATG